>NZ_LPNQ01000001.1:0-1011 GCF_019266085.1 Rhodococcus sp. FH8
GGTGCGCTGTTCCACAAGGGCAAGCTCCTCGAACGACCCGTCGAGATCACCCCGGAACCGTCACCGGACACGCCGGTATCCGAGGTCGCCTGACACACCTTAATCCACAGAATTTGACGATTCCTCTCCGCAATCCGGGCCGCTTGAAATCGGAATCATCCTTCGCTCACCTCTGCGGAGTAGCACCGATTCCCGCTTCATCAGGAAAGACCACTCGTCACCGACTGCATCGTGGCGGCGACCGACGCGCCAACCAAGCACTTCACACCGGCGCCATCGTCCGCCTCCGATACAGCGACAACGCCCGCTCCTACGTGCAACGTCGCACGTCAGAGGGAAAATCGATGCCCGAAATTATCCGCTGCCAGAAGCGCTACCTCGCCCGAGAAGTCTCCACCGCACTCCGACGTGACTGCCGCGCACTGACCCCTTGACGTCTATAGGAGCGTCCTTTGCGACCTCCCGCAGGGCGTCCTTCTCCAGTTCGGCGTCGGCGAGGAGTCGTTTGAGTTTGCCCTGCTGCCCCCGCAATTCCTTGAGTTCTTGCGCTGCGTCGGTATCCATGCCGCCGTACTGTTTACGCCAGTACGGCGCTGCCGACACCCCTCGGGTTCGCCGGCGATCTCTTCCTGGGTTTCCCCGCCGCGGTGAGCTCGTCTGCTCGGCGCAACTTGCGCGCGATGTCCTCTGCGGAGTTCCTCTTCCGTCCAGCCATGTTCCTCATCGTCCTATCCGCCCACGTCACGGGCAACAAGACTTAAAACACGATGGCCCCGTTCACTGCGGACATGCCATGACCTCTCATGAAAGATTGAGGATAGTTGACCGCATTTTAGCTTGCTCTCCGATGGCCGAAAGAATGATCGACCCTTTCGCGCGGCGACTGAGGAATCGTCAAATTCTGTGGATTAAGGTGTGTCAGGCGACCTCGGATACCGGCGTGTCCGGTGACGGTTCCGGGGTGATCTCGACGGGTCGTTCGAGGAGCTTGCCCTTGTGGAACAGCGCACC
>NZ_LPNQ01000002.1:0-1040 GCF_019266085.1 Rhodococcus sp. FH8
CGACGCCACATCTCCCAGATCGTGTTCTCTTGATCCACAGTGAACCCGAGCGCCCTGTTGCCCATCCATGCCTCCACGATCACGCATCATGTCACCAGCAGTGATGCGTTGACGTATTGAGAGCAAGTTCCGTTGTCGAGGGCATGGACGCGTGGTTGACAAACCGCTCGTTGCCTTCGCGAAGAGACGTCCAAGCGGAAAGGGGGGCTTGATCGCGGCATCCATCTACCGTGCATACAAAGTCTGGCGACTCACTATCGACACCTGAATTGAGGGCCTGGAACCGTGCGGCGGGGCGCTGGTCGACGATACTAGAACAGTACGAGGGACTGAGCCCGGAAAACAATTTACTGCGGTGCAGGCCGCATTCTCTTAACACCGTGGTGACGGATCGGGCCACCGCTGAGGGTCTGCACCCGAATCGAGGCTACGCGCCGCCACATCCTCAAGAAGATGCACGTCCATTTGTTGACCCCGAGATTCAGTCCGGCCGGAAGGTGTTCGCCGCGAGACTTGTTCGCCCACAATCACACGTCTCAGCCTAGACAGTGATGCGTACCGGAAAGCTGAATTTCTTCTCACCGTGGATATTACGTATTCCTATTGCCGGCGCCGATGGACCGGGATCAGGAATGACCGCTTCCGCTCCCCTGAGATCTATCTACTCAAAAACTGAACTGCTCCCTACACGTAGGGCCGTGGAGTTCGGTCCCAACGCGCAGGGAGCATCTCGTGGCGAACTCATACCTCGACAGGTTTTCGGTTCGGCGTCAGCCCGAATGTTCGCTCAGCTGAGCGAGTTCAGTGCGGTGATGAAAGAGACGGCGGTGATGCCGAGCTTGAGCAGTTCGCTGATCTTGCCGAGATTCAGTTCCTCGAGCGAGTCGGTGCTCAGCGATGCGGTGTCGAAAGAGGCTCTTCCCAGATGAGGGTGTAGGTCGGCCGGGCGCGTCGGTCCGCAGGTAGACGTCGAGGTCTCCCGACGATGGAGGTTCCTACGCCATCCATCCGAAAGACCTCGACGTGACCGACGCTACCCC
>NZ_LPNQ01000003.1:0-1060 GCF_019266085.1 Rhodococcus sp. FH8
AGCCGAGGGCTGCGAGGATCCCTGCTGCCATCTCCGCGACCTGATCATCGGTCATGACGAACGTCGGCGAAATCTGCATCGCACCCTGACCCGCGGCGCGACCCGAAATACCGTGCTCACGAAGCGTCTTCACAAACGGCAACGCCTCCGCCGGATCAGCCAACTGCACCGCAGCAACCGCACCGAGCCCACTACGAACCTCCGCCACCCGCGGATGCTCCGCCAACGGCTGCAGATGCGTATGCAACGACGCCTCCAAACGCTTCGACTCCGCGAGCAGATTCTCACGCTCGAGAATGTCGAGGTTCGCCATCGCCGCCGCAGCAGCACCGGCATGCCCGCCGTAGGTGTACCCATGGCGCCACCACGAACCGGCATAGAACGGCTCCGCCACCCGCGGCGCGATGAACACCGCACCCATCGGAACGTAACCCGACGTCAAACCCTTTGCCGTGGTCATCATGTCGGGCTGCAAATCGAAACGGGTGGACGCGAACCACTCACCACCGATCCGGCCGAAACCGGTCACGACCTCGTCGACGACAAACAGAATGTCGTGCTCACGGCAGATGTCACGCACCTCGGCCAGGTACCCCTCCGGCGGCAGATACACCCCACCCGCACCGATGATCGGCTCCGCGAAGAACGCAGCGATCTTGTTCGCACCGATCTTCTCGATCAACTCGAGCAGGCTCTTCGCATCGTCCCAGCCGACGGTCGCCGCATCCGCCATCAGCTCGCCGTACCCCTCACGGTTCACCGGAATACCAGCGAGAGCCGTTCCGGCAACGTGCATTCCGTGATACGCCTTCTGGCGTCCGACGATGATCGTCTTCTCCGGCTGCCCCACCTCGTGCCAGTACCGGCGAGCCAGCTTCGCCGCAGTGTCCACCGAATCCGAACCACCCGAGGTGAAGAAGATCTTGCTCCCGGCAACCGGCGCGATGGCCGCCAGACGCTCGGCCAACACCTGCGTGGTTTCGGGAACAAAATCACCGAAGTTGGAGAAATGAGCGATCTTCGACAACTGAGCCGCTACCGCATCCGCGATCTCGGTGCG
>NZ_LPNQ01000004.1:0-1062 GCF_019266085.1 Rhodococcus sp. FH8
CGAGAGCGGACGGCTCTGCTGCGACGCGCCGCCGACCGGATCGAGGAGCGATTCGAGGAATTTGTCGCCGCGGAAATGGCGGACACCGGCAAGCCGATCACGCAGGCACGCGAACTCGACGTCGCGCGCGCCCTCACGAACTTCCGTACGTTTGCCGACATCGTCGCCGCAGCGGGGCAGGAATCGTTTGTCACGGATCTGGCCGGCGGAAAGCAGGCGCTGAACTACGCGATCCGCAAGCCGCTCGGTGTGGTCGCCGTCATCGTGCCGTGGAACCTGCCACTGCTTCTCCTGACCTGGAAGGTGGCGCCCGCGCTGGCGTGCGGAAACTCCGTGGTGGTCAAGCCTTCCGAAGAGACCCCGGCGACGGCGTCGTTGCTGGCCGAGGTACTCGAAGAAGTCGGCCTGCCTGCCGGCGTCTACAACGTCGTACACGGATTCGGTGCGAATTCTGCGGGCGAGTTCCTCACCACCCACCCCGGTATTGACGGTGTCACCTTCACCGGATCTTCGGCAACCGGCTCGCACGTCATGAAAACCGTTGCACCACGGGTGCGTCCGGTCTCGTTCGAGCTCGGCGGAAAGAACGCCGCGATCGTGTTCGACGACGTCGACATCGACGAAGCGCTGACAGGTCTGACCAAATCGGTGTTCACCAACACAGGCCAGGTCTGCCTGTGCACCGAACGGGTGTACGTGCACCGCAGCATTTTCGACGACATCGCCGGTGGACTTGTCGAGCGGGCAGCAGGATTGCGTCTGGGTGACCCGACGCTCACTGCGACGACGACAGGCCCGCTCATCTCGCAGGCACACCGGAAGAAGGTTCTCGACTACTTCGAGATCGCCGAGCAGGAGGGCGCGAAAGTGCTTACCGGTGGCGGAATTCCGGATCTCGGACAGGATCTGTCCGGTGGATCGTGGATCGAACCGACGCTGTGGACTGGCTTGACCAACAAGAATCGCGTCGTGCGCGAGGAGATCTTCGGACCCGTCGCAGCACTCATCCCGTTCGATACCGAGGCAGAAGCGATCGCCTTGGCAAACGACACCGAGTACGGC
>NZ_LPNQ01000005.1:0-1064 GCF_019266085.1 Rhodococcus sp. FH8
CGGCACCGGCCAGAATTACCTGACCGGCGCGCAACGGAATTCGGCGTCGGCGGGCGATGTCGAGCAGTGCATGCAAAGCGCGCGCCGGATCGCCGAGAATGGCCGACGTGGAACCGACTACCGTCTCGCCGCCGACCTCCATACGTACGGAACGGTCTTCGACGTTCTGTAGCGGCAGCCACCGCCCGATCACATACCCGGCAGCGCTGGTGTTGTCAGCGACGACGTCGGTGTAGGTGAAGCGGAAGTCGCGATAGCGCGAGTCGATGATCTCCATTGCGGGAGCCAGCGCGTCGACGCAGGTTTCGATATCGACATTCGGATCGTCGAGATCGACGTCCTTCGACAGACGGTATGCCACTTCGGGTTCGATCTTGGGATGAATGAACGTCCTCAGGTCGACTTCGCCGCCGTTGCTCACGCACATCGCGTCGGTCAACTGACCGACGATCACTTCGGAGACACCCATCTGCGCCATCTTCGCTTGGCTTGTGAAGCCGAGCTTGATACCCACAATCGATTCGCCACGGCTGGTTCGTCGTTCGATGAGTTCGTTCTGAATCCGGTAGGCGTCGTCGATGTCGATGGTGTATTCGTCGGCGAGGCTCGGGGTGTCGGTGCGGCTCTGCGCAGCGTCGTCGAGGCGACGCGCGAGCGCGGATACGGTGTCTTCGGGGGCTGTCATCACGCCTCGCTCATTTCTGGAAAACTTTTGCGGTTTCGATGTTCACAGTTGCACACACACATTTGTCGGTTCGGTGTAGAAGTGCAGCGAGGACTCGCCACCCTCACGTCCGATGCCGGACAGGCCCATGCCGCCGAAGGGGGATCGCAGTTCACGGGTGAACCACGTGTTGACCCAGGAGATTCCGACGTTCATCTTCTGGGCGACGCGGTGTCCGCGGCGCAGGTCGTTGGTCCACACGGAGGCCGCCAAGCCGTACTCGGTGTCGTTTGCCAAGGCGATCGCTTCTGCCTCGGTATCGAACGGGATGAGTGCTGCGACGGGTCCGAAGATCTCCTCGCGCACGACGCGATTCTTGTTGGTCAAGCCAGTCCACAGC
>NZ_LPNQ01000006.1:0-1131 GCF_019266085.1 Rhodococcus sp. FH8
TCAACTACGAGGACGGCGCCGGCCCCGAATCGCGTTTTCACAAGATCATGACGTTGGTCAAGGAGCACGGCGCGGCGGTCGTCGCCCTGACCATCGACGAAGAGGGCCAGGCTCGCACCGCCGAGACGAAGGTCGCCATCGCCAAGCGTCTGATCGAGGACATCAAGGGAAACTGGGGACTCGCCGAGTCCGACATCATCGTCGACGCCTTGACCTTCCCCATCTCCACCGGTCAGGAAGAGGTGCGACGCGACGGCATCGAGACCATCGAAGCCATCCGTCAGCTCAAGGCTGCGTACCCGGAACTGCACTTCACCCTGGGTATCTCGAACATTTCGTTCGGTTTGAACCCGGCGGCACGTCAGGTCCTCAACTCGGTGTTCCTGCACGAGTGCACCGAGGCCGGTCTGGACACGGCGATCGTTCATGCGTCCAAGATTTTGCCGATGGCGCGAATTCCGGACGAGCAGCGTGAAACCGCACTCGACCTCGTCTACGACCGTCGTAGCGAGGGCTACGACCCGCTGCAGAAGCTGATGGCTCTGTTCGAGGGTGTCTCGGCTGCGTCGGCGCGCGAGTCCCGTGCGCAGGAACTCGCCGGACTTCCGTTGTTCGACCGGCTCGAACGCCGCATCGTCGACGGCGAGCGCAACGGCCTCGACGACGACCTCACCGAAGCGATGACGATCAAGTCCCCGATCGAAATCATCAACGAGACACTGCTTTCGGGCATGAAGACCGTCGGTGAACTGTTCGGCTCCGGACAGATGCAGTTGCCGTTCGTTCTGCAGTCCGCCGAGGTCATGAAGGCAGCAGTTGCGTTCCTCGAGCCGCACATGGAGGCGAGCGACGAGGACGGCAAGGGTCGCATCGTGATCGCGACCGTCAAGGGCGACGTCCACGATATCGGCAAGAACCTTGTCGACATCATCTTGAGCAACAACGGTTACGACGTCGTGAACCTCGGCATCAAGCAGCCGATCGCGACCATTCTCGACGTCGCGTTGGACAAGAAAGCCGACGTGATCGGCATGTCCGGACTGCTCGTGAAGTCCACTGTCGTGATGAAGGAAAACCTCCAGGAACTCAACGCACGCGGAGTCGCCGAGAAGTTCCCGGTTCTGCTCGGTG
>NZ_LPNQ01000007.1:0-1217 GCF_019266085.1 Rhodococcus sp. FH8
GAAGCGCCGCAACTTCCGGCCGGCTACGCAGTGATGATCGTGATCGCGTGGATTCCACCGCTGTGGCGCCGGGTGATGGATCAGAGATTGTTGGACTACTACGACGGCGACACAGAACGAATCAACGCCAGGAGCACGACCTGATGAACGCCCACGACCCAACAAATACAGAGTCAGATCCGTACCCGCACAACGACATAGATCGCCACCTGCAGTCTCACGCCAGATTCGCACGTGCAGCGTCGAGTCCAGAAGTCATCGCCGCCGCGCAATTCTTGCTGCAGCAACCCGATGCCTATCTATACCGCCGCCGCTACCTCGAACTCATCGTCGATACCACAGACTCAGACGGCACCCCGATCACCGACTACACCGCTGCCGAAAAATATCTGCTCACCGCGTACAGAAAAATTCTTCGATCCGATACCGGGCATCCGAGTCAGAAAGAATCACGCACCGTCGACTCCTCGAAAGGACAATCATGGGCCTGAACGGGTCGACTCCAGCCTCCGCTCAGCACGAAAGCAGCGGTGGCAATGGACCGCCACCTCCTCCCGCTGTCTTTGATATCGGCTCCGAAGACTTACTCACTCCAAAACAAGTGTCCGAACTTTTTCGTGTAACTCCGAAAACAGTCGCTCGCTGGGCTGACGAAGGAAAAATCGGGTTTACCTCGACCATCGGCGGTCACCGCCGCTACCACCGCACCGAGATCCGTATGCTCTTGCACTCGCTTCACACTCCAGGGCCAAAAACGGATCCGACGGCATCCTGAATTCAAGCCCGAAATGCTGTAACCCAACCCTGACGATACCGATGCACGTTACTTTCGTTCGCGGATCAGATGCTCCCGATGTCGCCGACTGTGCCCTGAACTCGCATGTGACCGTCGGACAACGTGTACGTGACACCGACGATCGCGCACGCACTCTTGTCCATCTTGTCGGCGATGATCCGCGACCTCTGCATGATCAGCGCGCCGGTCTCCACGACGTGACGGCCTTCGAGTTCGTCGACGGTGGACAAGCCCTCGTTGCTGCCTATCAGAACCACGCTCGACCGCACTGCGGACGAAGCTGTCCGGAACAGTTCTTGGTCTCAATAGGTCAACGCATCACCGACGATAACGGATCAGCCCCAGAAGATCGGATCGCCACCGTTTTCGATGTGATCGAGCAAATCCTGAACGTGAGGGCTCGGCGCCAAGAACTGGTAAC
>NZ_LPNQ01000008.1:0-1297 GCF_019266085.1 Rhodococcus sp. FH8
CGAGGCCGAGGCCGCCGAACGCAACTACGACCTCAATCGGGCAGCCGAGTTGCGATACGGCGAGATCACCGAGCTCGAACGCCGGCTCGAGGCGGCGGAGGAGCAACTGGCCACCAGACAAGGCCGAAATCCGTTGCTGCGTGAAGTGGTCACCGAAGACGAGATCGCAGAGATCGTGGCCGCATGGACGGGTATCCCGGTCGCCCGGCTGCAAGAAGGTGAGCGGGAGAAGTTGTTGAAGCTCGACGAGATCCTGCACGAGCGGGTCGTCGGTCAGGACGAGGCGGTGCAACTGGTCGCGGACGCTGTGATCCGGGCGAGGTCCGGTATCCGTGATCCTCGTCGACCGATCGGTTCGTTCATTTTCCTGGGCCCGACGGGCGTCGGAAAGACCGAGCTTGCAAAGACATTGGCCAGCGCCCTATTCGACAGTGAAGACAACATGGTGCGCCTCGATATGAGCGAGTACCAGGAACGGCACACGGTGAGTCGGCTCATCGGTGCACCTCCCGGATACGTCGGGTACGACGAAGGTGGCCAGCTCACCGAGGCGGTGCGGCGTAAGCCGTACTCCGTGGTGCTCTTCGACGAGATCGAGAAGGCCCACGCCGACGTCTTCAATACCCTGCTGCAGGTGCTCGACGACGGCCGGATCACCGATTCTCAAGGGAGGCAAGTCGATTTCCGGAACACGGTGATCATCATGACCTCCAACATCGGATCCCAGCATCTCCTCGACGGGGTCACAGCCGACGGCGAAATCAAGCCGGACGCCAGGGAACGGGTGATGGCAGAACTGCGCGGGCATTTCCGCCCCGAATTCCTCAACCGGGTCGACGACATCGTGCTGTTCTCCCCACTCACCCTGCCCCAGATCGAGTACATAGTGGAACTGCAACTCACCGACCTTCGAAACAGGTTGTCGGAGAGACAGATACACCTGGAAATCACGCCGGAGGCACGCCGACTGATCGCCGAACACGGGTTCGACCCTGTCTACGGTGCGCGGCCGCTGCGCCGATACATCGCACACGAGGTCGAAACCAAGATCGGCCGTGCACTGTTGCGCGGCGAGATCAAACCGGACGGCACCATCAGCGTCACGGTGGACGGCGGCGAGCTTGCCGTCGCGTATGCCGAACCCGCCTTCGCGGCGGCCTGAGAAGAGGTAACTGGTCATGGGATCCGAAAAGGTGAAGTGCCCGAACTGCGGCAAGACCAACAACATCCCGGCAGCAGGGGAAGGAAAACCTCGCTGCGGCAACTGCCACGAGCCGCTGCCCTGGATCGCCGCGGC
>NZ_LPNQ01000009.1:0-1298 GCF_019266085.1 Rhodococcus sp. FH8
TCCGGTATTCACTTGCCGGGACAACTGCACCCCTCGCCGTAGCCGACTACACCTATGAGACTCTCCCCTCCCAGGTTCGCGATCTCGTCCCTACCGACGACGAGATCGCGGCAGCTGTGGAAGCCACCGTCTCCGAACTCGACTCCCAACTGCCCGTCAAACCTGACAACTCCGGCTGAGAGGCGCCATTCGATTCCGAATCTGGCCGACATATCCTCTGGTGCCGAGATCGCTACCGGTGTTTCGCACGAGGGTCTGCGAACGAGATGCCTGGTCCTGCCCGGCGCGAGGGGGCAGGGCAGTTCTATGTCCAGTCGATGTGGACGGATTCGATGGAATCGAAGTGAAATCCGAAAGTGTCGCCGTACTGGTCGAATCCCTTGTTTTCAGGGTAATCCATCGTGGCGTGACGTTCGAGGATGGCAACCACCCGGGCATGATCGTCGCCTGCCAAAGCCATGGCGAGTTCCCATGTTTCGTCGAGACTGAAGGGACTGTCGGAGTTCGCGAAATCGAGGGTACGCACTCGATAGTCGTAACCTTCTTCGGAACCGTTGCGGACGGACACTCCCCCGCGGACTCGGATGGTGGCCTTTTTGGGTTGCCCGTCGGGTCGTAGTACGCCGGCGCGGTCCATGATGTCGCGAGCTTTGACGTTCTTGAGTTTCTTTTTCGCGTCAGCGCGCAGTTCGTTCGTTTCGCCGGAACGGTAGCGAGAGACCGCTGATCGTGAACGGCCGATCTTCTTTGCGACAGCGTCGATTCCACCGAGGCGTTCGATGGCGGCTCGCCGCCTGGCGCGTTCGGTGACGTCGGGGTGCGGGATTCGTCCTTGCTGCGCCCAACGGCGCAGTGTTCGGTCAGAGGGTGGCTTTCTCCCGGCGTCGACAGCTGCTTGCCGTAGGCCTTCTTTGCCGATTTCCGTACGGAGCTGGCGTACGGAGACTTTGCTGGTGAGTCCGGCTAATCCCCCACTTTTGACCGATTTCGATTTTTCGATACCGCTTGTTGCTGCTGTCGAGACGGATACGTTGAGTCCGTCCAAGCCGACGGTCTTCTGTGCGGGTTTGGTTGATCGTGGTTTCGGAAGATGTAGGGCCACTATATGTTTCCTTCATCTTCGTCGGTGAACGCAGCTTTGAGTGCGAGGTTGATCTCGTGGGTGTCGCGGGCGTCGGTCAGCATGACGGTTATGTTTTCGGTGAGCGGGGCGCTCTTTTCCAGAGTCATTTTCCCGAGTGCGTCACTCTCGTCTGCGATGTCGATGCCCGGGGGCAGGGGGTAGACCCAGGAGTCGG
>NZ_LPNQ01000010.1:0-1303 GCF_019266085.1 Rhodococcus sp. FH8
CGTCGTCGGTGGAGTTGTTGGCTGCGCGGGTGGAGTCGGAGATCGGTTCGGGTGCGCGGGCGGCGTTGACGGCTCGGGTGCGTCCGGAGCGGGTGCCGTTGTCGTTGGCGCAGCAGCGGATGTGGTTCTTGAACCGTTTCGATACGTTGTCGTCGGCGAACAATATTCCGGTGGCGATTCGGTTGTCGGGGTTGTTGGATGTGGCGGCTCTGCAGGCTGCTGTGTCGGATGTTGTTGTGCGGCATGAGATTTTGCGGACGGTGTATCCGGAGGTCGACGGTGTCGGGTTCCAGGAGGTGTTGTCGGCGGATCGGGTGCGGTTGGATGTGTCGCCGGTTGTGGTGTCGGAGTCCGATGTCGTTGGTGCGGTGACGGAGTTCTTGTCGGCTGGTTTCGATGTGGCGGTGGAGGTTCCGGTTCGGGCGCGGTTGTTCGCGGTGTCGGAGTCGGAGTTCGTGTTGGCGTTGGTGGTTCATCACATCAGTGGTGATGGTGTGTCGATGGGGCCGTTGACGCGTGATGTGATGGTGGCGTACGAGGCTCGTTCTCGGGGTGAGGTGCCGGGGTGGGCGCCGCTCGAGGTGCAGTATGCGGATTACGCGTTGTGGCAGCGTGAGGTGTTGGGGTCCGAGGGTGATCCGTCGTCGTTGATTTCGCGTCAGGTCGGTTTCTGGGAGTCGGCGTTGTCGGGGTTGCCGGATCAGTTGGATTTGCCGGCTGATCGTCCGCGGCCTGTGGTGGCGTCCAATCGTGGGGCGAATCATTCGTTCGTGGTGGGTGCGGATGTGCATGCTGGTTTGAATGATGTTGCTCGTGAGTCGAATTCGTCGTTGTTCATGGTGGTGCATGCGGCGTTGGCGGTGTTGTTGTCGCGGTTGTCGGGGACGTCCGATATTGCGATCGGTACTCCGGTGGCGGGTCGTGGTGAGCAGGTTCTCGATGATTTGATCGGGATGTTCGTCAATACGTTGGTGTTGCGGACGGAGGTGGATTCTTCGGAGAGTTTCGTCGATCTGCTCGCAGGTGTGCGGGAGGCTGATCTTCAGGCGTTTGCGCATGCGGATGTTCCGTTCGAGCGGTTGGTGGAGGTGCTCAATCCGGCGCGGTCGCAGGCTCGGAGTCCGTTGTTCCAGGTGATGTTGGCGTTCCAGAACATGGAGCAGTCGGCGTTGCAGTTGGGTGATCTGCGGGTTGCGGGTGTCGATGCCACTGCGGTGGCGGCGAAGTTCGATCTGCAGCTGACGGTGGTGGAGCAGTTCGACGAGGCGGGTGCTCCGGCGGGGATGGCGGCGTCGTTGACGTA
>NZ_LPNQ01000011.1:0-1385 GCF_019266085.1 Rhodococcus sp. FH8
GGGTCTATCTCTTTAACGGTGTTTCGGCGGATTTCCATCAGTAAGTTTCAGATCCTGGCCAACGATCGGCGAACGTGATCGCAAACGCGTTCAGAGCGGGCTTCCACCTCGTTATCCATCGTGCCTGGCCCTTGCCTGTCGGGTCGAGCGAACGTGTCACCAAATACAGACACTTCAGCGCAGCCGCCTCGGTAGGGAAATGGCCACGAGCTTTCACCGCCCTCCGATAGCGGGCATTGAGGGACTCAATCGCGTTGGTAGAGCAGAGCACTCGCCGTATCTCTGTGTCGTAATCGAGGAACGGAATGAACTCCTGCCAAGCGTTGGTCCACAATCGGATGATCGCCGGATACCTCTCACCCCAGTGCTCGGCGAGATCGTCCAGCCCCGCGTGAGCGGCAGCCTCGGTCGGTGCCGTGTAGATCGGTCTGAGATCGTGTTTGAGTGCGTCCCAGTGTTGACGTCCCGAGAGCCGAAAGGTGTTGCGGATCAAATGCACGACGCACGTTTGTACCGTCGTGGCCGGCCATACGTTCTCGACGACTTCCGGCAGGCCTTTCAATCCGTCGCAGACCAGGAAGAACACATCCCGAGTGCCGCGATTGCGAATGTCCGTCAGCACGGACATCCAGAATTTGGCGCCCTCACCGCCGGTGCCGGCCCACAATCCGAGCACGTCGCGCCGTCCGTCGAGACTGACGCCGATCGCCGCGTAGATCGGCCGGTTTGCGACCTGCCCGTCTCGAACTTTGACGACGATCGCATCGACGAAAACTGCCGCGTACACCTCGTCGAGCGGACGGGCAGACCAGTCCTGCATCTCCTCGAGGACCTTGTCGGTGATCCGCGAGATGGTCTCCTTCGAGACCGAGGCCCCGTAGATTTCAGCGAAATGCGAACTGATTTCACCAGTCGTTAATCCTTTGGCGTACAACGACAACACGATCTCATCGACCCCGTTCAATCGACGTTGGCGTTTCTTGACGATCTGCGGCTCGAACGTCCCTTCCCGATCACGAGGGACCTCGATCGGGACATGCCCACTGGCCTCGGTCAACACCGTTTTCGACCGAGTCCCGTTGCGAATATTCGTAGACTCCCGATCGGCCGGAGCTTGGTTCTTGTCGTGCCCGAGGTGCTCGGTCATCTCCTCGTTCAGTGCGGTTTCCAGAACGGTTTTGGTGAACTGCTTGAGCAAACCGTCCGGCCCGGTCAGCGACAGGCCCTGCTCCTTGGCCAGGCGCACCAACTCCGCGGCCGCCGCAGCTTCCGCGGAGGGCTCGGCCCTCTTCTTCGTCACATTCTCCAGTGTCGTCATCTCGGCACCTCCTCGCCGAGCATTCACTCAGCGTCTCGGGCCAAAACACCGATTACGAAACAGTCCC
>NZ_LPNQ01000012.1:0-1434 GCF_019266085.1 Rhodococcus sp. FH8
GGCTCTTCCCAGATGAGGGTGTAGGTCGGCCGGGCGCGTCGGTCCGCAGGTAGACGTCGAGGTCTCCCGACGATGGAGGTTCCTACGCCATCCATCCGAAAGACCTCGACGTGACCGACGCTACCCCGCCGGCCGGCTTCGGCCGCCCTGACCTGACCGCCTTCGCGTCTCATCCCAATCGACCCTGATCGAGTCTGCTGACCCCCTCGACGAGAACGCAGCGACATCACAGCCACCCAACCCCGACCGTCCGGGAAGCCGGGACACGTCACATGGCCTGTGCTGCGGGCGTGTCGAGTGGGTCGTCCAGGGGCGACGCAGGAGCGTCGACGCGACGTGCTGAGAGGTGGTTCCAGTCGAGCACTAGGACACCGGCTACAGGCATGGCGATAGGTCAGGAACGGCGTCGCTCCCTACGCAGGAGGGAGCGCAGAGTCTCGGCGTTCGCGTAGCCGACCCGTAGCGCGATCTCGGCGGAGGTGAGGTCCGTGGTTGCTGAGAGGTGCCGAGCTCGTTCGATGCGAAGCCGTTGGACGAAGCCGAGCGGAGTGAGGTTGAGCGCCGCACGGACTCGTCGTTCGAGGGTGCGCCGGCTGGTGCCGAGCGACTGCGCGACGAAGGCGACGTTGAACGGTTCGTCCAGGCGGGCGCGCACGAAGCGTTCGAACTCGACGACGATCGGGTCCTCGTGCCGGAGATGTTCGTAGGCGACGAAGGCCGCCTGCGACGGACGCTCGTCGATGATGAGGAGCTTGGCGACATGTTGGGCCAGATCGGGGCTGATCGATCGCACGAGTGAGAGCGCGAGGTCGATGTGGGCGAACGCGGCGCCGGCGGTGACGAGGTTCCCGTCGACCACGACCATGGTGTCGAGATCGAGGGCGACGGTCGGATAGCGCTTCAGGAACTCCGGCCCCAGGAACCAGCTGGTCGTCGCCCGCCGATGATGCATCCGTCCGGTCTCGGCGACAGCGAACACGCCGGTGCACGCCGCGGCGATCCGGGTGGTCGCGTCGTCGAGGCGCCCGAGCGAGGCGATGACCGAACGAGCATCTCGGCTCTGGAGGGCGTCGTTGGTAGCGGCGGCCGTGAGGGTTCCAAGCGCAGGGACGACGACCACGTCGAACTCTGCGGACTCCGACAGCGGGTGGTCCACCGACAGGGTCATCGATGCCGTCGTGGTCACTCTCCGTTTCGGTCCGAGGATGGCGAGTTCGATCGGGTCGATCCGCGGGTCGACATCGCCGCGGGCTCCGTCGGCCACCCGCACGATGTCGATGACCGACGCGACAGCCGAACCGAAGCAGCCGTCGATCGCGATCAGTCCGATACGCATGGCGCGAACAATAGCAATACTGCCGTATACGCCACTTCTCACATGCCCTTGCTCGTCATACGCTTAACTCGCTTCACCAAGAAACCTCGACACCTAGG
>NZ_LPNQ01000013.1:0-1536 GCF_019266085.1 Rhodococcus sp. FH8
CTAGACGGTATGAGGGTCGGCCCGTTTCGGGCCGGGGACTCGCTTGCAAGTTGCCGTGGGTTGCCGAGTAGGCGAAGCCTGGATCGGTAGTGCCTACATTTGCAGGAGGCCCCGGTGATGTATCAGCGTACGAGTGTCGGATTGGACGTGCACGCACTGTCTGTAGTGGCATGTGCGATCGACGGTCAAACCGGTGAAGTATGGAAACAACGATTATGTCCGGACTCCGGTGAGATCCTCGCCTGGTTGCGTTCGTTGCCGGGTCCGGTGAAAGCCGTCTACGAGGCCGGACCGACCGGATTCGGCCTGTACCGAGCTCTGAATCAAGCGGGTGTGGAGTGCGTGGTGGTTGCGCCGTCGAAATTGCAGAGACCTGCTGGTGACCGCGTCAAGACCGATGCTCGCGACGCGCTGCATCTGGCGCGGTTGCTCCGACTGGACGAGATCGTCGAGGTCACGGTCCCTTCGGTAGAACAAGAGGCAGCCCGAGATCTGGTCCGTGCCCGTGAGGATGCTCGCGGGGATCTGATGCGATGCCGACATCGCTTGTCGAAACTTCTTCTGCGGCAGGGCATTGTCTATTCTGGTGGTGCGGCGTGGACTGGTGCGCATGATGTGTGGCTACGAAGTCAGAGGTTCGAGCAGTCGGCGTTGCAGGCCACGTTCGACTCGAACTATGAAGCGATGCTGCTCACCCGAAGCCGCCGTGACCGACTGGATACGGCGATCGAGGAGATGGCGGAGAACAGTCCCTACACGCCGATGGTGCACCGTTTGGGATGTTTACGCGGAATCTCTACTTTGACCGGGTTCGGGTTGGCGGTCGAGATCGGCGACTGGCAGCGATTTACGGGGAGCACCATCGGTTCCTATGTCGGCCTGGTGCCGAGTGAATACTCTTCGGGGACATCACGATCACAGGGTTCGATCACCAAGACCGGCAACGGTCATGCACGTCGGTTGTTGGTCGAGGCAGCATGGCATCACCGCAAGATCTACCGCAACCCTGGACAGGTCATGCGCACTCGATGGGCGAAAGCCAGCCCCGCTGCGCGTGCTCGTGGGCATGCCGGCAACCACCGCCTGCATCATCGGTGGGAGCAGTTCACCGCCCGTAAGAAGCGTCCGGTGATCGCCAATGTCGCCGTAGCCAGAGAACTTGCGGGATGGTGTTGGTCGCTGGCGGTCGTCGACGACCAGCCCTGAGCTTGTCCTTCCCCTAGATTTCGGTCGATAGACAATCGCAAAGGGCGTGATGGCAGCGTGAGGAACGATCTGCGAAAACAACTATGGGCAGCAACAGGTTCCGAAATTGGAACCGATTGCGACGCCCGACCCTAGAGCAGCAGCACCGTTCCTGCCGAACAGTCGTCCTGCGGTAACCAACCCGCGTATATCAGTCTGACCACGAGTCGTGAATATCGACATGTCACCCGCCGTTCTTCATGTCCGTCGACCGAAACGGAAACGGCCTCGGGAACTGCCGTTCCCGAGGCCGTTTCCACCTGTCCCTTGACAAATTTCTCTACATATCAG
>NZ_LPNQ01000015.1:0-1554 GCF_019266085.1 Rhodococcus sp. FH8
GAGCGTGGGTTGGTGGTGGGTGGTTGGGATGGTGTGGGGGTTGTGGTGGGGGGTTTGACGTTGGTGGATGTGTTGGATGGGCGGTTTGCTGGTGTGGGTGGTGGGGGGTTGGTGTGTGGTGGGGTGGTGTTGTCGTGGGGTGAGTTCGATGTTCGGGTGAATCGTTTTGCGCGGTTGTTGATTTCGTTGGGGGTGGGTCCGGAGTCGCGGGTGTGTGTGGCGTTGTCGCGGTCGGTGGAGTTGTTGGTGGCGGTGTTTGCGGTGGTGCGGGCTGGTGGGGTGTTCGTTCCGGTGGATGTGGGTGCGCCGGTGGAGCGGGTGGGGTTTGTGGTGGGGGTGGTGGATCCGGTGGTGGTGTTGTCGCGGGTTGGTGATGGTGGGTGTTTGCCGGTGGGGGTGGGGTTTGTTGATGTGGGTTGTGTTGATGTTTCGGGGTTTTCGGGTGGTCCGGTGGGGGTGGGGGATCGGTTGGGGGTGTTGTTGCCTGAGCATGCGGTGTATGTGATGTTCACGTCGGGGTCGACGGGTCGTCCGAAGGGGGTGGTGGTGTCGCATGCGGGGGTGGTGAATCGGTTGTTGTGGATGCAGGGGGAGTTTCCGTTGGGTGTGGGGGATGTGGTGTTGCAGAAGACGCCGGTGTCGTTCGATGTGTCGGTGTGGGAGTTGTTTTGGCCGTTGATGGTGGGTGCGCGGTTGGTGGTGGCGGATCCGGGTGGGCATCGTGATCCGGTGTATTTGGTGGGTGTGATCGAGCGGTGGGGGGTGTCGGTGGTGCATTTTGTGCCGTCGATGTTGGAGGTGTTCGTGGGGGAGTTGAGCGTGGGGGAGTTGGGGGTGGGGTGTTCGGGTTTGCGTCGGGTGTTTGTGTCGGGTGAGGGGTTGTCGTCGGTGTTGGCGGGGCGGTTTGCGGGGGTGTGTGGTGCGGAGTTGGTGAATTTGTACGGGCCGACGGAGGCGTCGGTGGATGTGACGTTTCATGTGGTGGAGGGTGTTGTGGGGGTGGGTGTTCCGATTGGTCGGCCGGTGTGGAATACGCGGGTGTTGGTGTTGGATTCGCGGTTGCGGCCGGTTCCGGTGGGTGTGGTGGGGGAGTTGTATGTGGGTGGGGTGCAGGTGGCTCGGGGGTATGAGGGTCGTGTGGATTTGACGGTGGGTCGGTTTGTGGCGGATCCGGTGTCGGGGGTGGTGGGTGCTCGGGTGTATCGGACGGGTGATGTGGTGCGGTGGGGGTGTGGTGGGGTGTTGGAGTTTGTGGGGCGCACGGATTTTCAGGTGAAGGTGCGGGGGCAGCGGGTGGAGTTGGGTGAGGTGGAGGCGGTGTTGGCTGCTCAGGTGGGGGTGGCTGGTGCGGTGGTGGTGTTGCGGTCGGGTGTGGGTGGGGATTTTTTGGTGGGGTTTGTGGTGGGTGAGGTGGGGGTGGTGGTCGATGAGGTGGTGGTCTTGGAGGGGGTGCGGAGGTCTCTTCCGGGGTTCATGGTGCCGTCGGTGGTGGTGGTGTTGGGGGAGTTTCCGGTGACGGTGCATGGGAAGTTGGACCGTAAAGCCCTCCCGGAC
>NZ_LPNQ01000016.1:0-1617 GCF_019266085.1 Rhodococcus sp. FH8
CAGCTCTACTCGGCGGCGGCCGGTCGAGCGGCTGGCCGAAGAGTTGCAGCGGCTGCATCCGCTGCCGAAATCTCCGTTCACCGCGGTGTTCGGCACTACCCGGCGGGTGAACTGGGAGTCGACGATCTCGGTGGAAGGGGTGCGGTATTCGGTGCCGCACACGTTGATCGACACTCGGGTCTGGGCCCGCTTCCATGGTGAGGAGCTGATCGTGACCGCCGTCGACAATGATGGCGGTGCAGTCGAAGTCGCGCGGCACCGCCGCGGCCAACCCGGTTCACCGGTCCTCGACAACGACCACTACCCACCCCGCCCAGACCGCGACGCCGCCGACCGGGTGCCCAAGCCTCGTACCGCCGCCGAGCTCGCCTTCCTACAGTTGGGCCAGGGTGCCAACAGCTGGCTGGTCGAGGCTGCCGCCGCGGGAGCGCGCCGCATCAGGGCGAAGATGGCCGAGGCCGTGGACCTTTCGAAGCTGCACTCCCCGGACGCAGTCGACAGAGCGTTGGGGACGGCGGCGATGACCGGCCGGTTCGCCGATCGGGACCTGATCTCGATCCTCGACTACCAAGTCACCCACGAACACGCTGATCCGGTCCGTCGCAGCGAGAACCACACTCTGCAACCGGGCACCGCCGCCTGGTCCACCTTCGGCCAGACACCAGCGCCGGCCAGCCCAGCCACTACTGACGATGAAAGCGATGACGCCTGATGAGCACCCCTTTGCGCACTGTTACCAGCGCTAACGGCGACCCGTTGGCCGAGGCGATCGACCTGACTAAACGCCTGAAACTGCCCCATATCCGCAGGTCCTTGAGCGATATCATCCCGACCGCGAAAGCCCAACGCTGGGACCCCGCCGAAGTCGTGCGGGTTCTCCTCGCTGAGGAAGCCGCCGGCCGGGACCGGGCGAACCTGCACACTCGCCGCAAACGCGCGGGTTTCCCTACCGGCAAGACCTTCGGCGACTGGGACGAAACGAAATCGTCGATTCCCCGCGCCACCCAGGACGCGCTCCGCACCCTGGAGTGGGTCGGGCGGCGTGAATGTTTCTGCGTCTGTGGGCCTTCGGGAACTGGCAAGTCTCACTTCACCGAGGCACTCGGGCAGGCCGCAGTCGAAGCTGGGCTGGCGGTGTCTTGGTTCACCATCGAAGACCTCGGTGCCCTGGTCCGCCGGCACCGTGCCGACGACTCCATCGCCCGAGCCCTGACGAGGATCATCCGCTCCGACCTGATCATCGTCGACGACATCGGTCTGCTCCCGGTCTCTGAAGACGCCGCCGAAGGATTCTATCGCCTCGTCGACGCTGCCTACGAACGCCGAGCGATTGCCGTCTCGAGCAACCTGCACCCCTCCGGCTTCGACGAGATCATGCCCAAAACATTGGCCACCGCCACCGTTGACCGGCTCCTGCACCATGCGCACGTCGTCGTCACCGACGGCGACTCCTTCCGCCTCACCGAAGCCACCACCGGCAAGGGGGTGAAGCCCTTCAGCTAACCCAAATCAGAAAGCGGGTGGGGAAAAACAACTGGCCGCCACCGGGGAGAACCCGTGGCCACCAGCGGGGAGAACTACTGGCCGCCTACGGGGAGAACTTCGTGGCCATTGACA
>NZ_LPNQ01000017.1:0-1618 GCF_019266085.1 Rhodococcus sp. FH8
CCAACGACTCCGGACCACAACCCTGAGCAATCAACCTGCGCGCCAAACGATTAGCCCGCACCGACAACTCACCATACGACAACGACTCGCCACCGAACCGCACCGCAACCCGATCACCAAACCGCGCAGCAGCATCATCGAACCACGCCGACAACGTCGAATCCACACCACTGTCGACACCCGTGTCGCTCCATGACAGAACGCGATCCAACTCACCGGCGGTCATAACATCCACGTCGCCAACGGCAGCGGCCGGATTCGCGACAACGCCACGGAGGACGGACACGAACCGATCAGCGAACTCGGCCGCTGTCGACGCGTCGAACAGATCCGTCGCGTAGGTCAGGGTGCCGGACATACCGGCGTCAGCGGCGTCTTCAAGTGTGAATTGCAGATCGAACTTGGCCAGTGCTGCGTCGAATTCCACAGCAGCGGCGGTGAGTCCGGGCAGTTCGAGAGCACTCTGTCCAAGGTTCTGGAACGTCAACGCCACCTGGAACAACGGATGACGAGCCTGCGAACGAACCGGATCGAGAACCTCCACCACACGCTCGAACGGAACATCCGCATGCGCGAACGCCTGCAAATCCACCTGACGCGCCGACGCCAACAACTCGGCAAACGACATCGACGGATCAACCTCGGTACGCAGCACCAAGGTATTGACGAACATACCGATCACGTCATCGAGCTCGGCTTCACCACGACCCGCGATCGGGGCACCGATCGCAATGTCGGTCGTCGCGGACAGTCGTGCCAACAGCACCGCCAGAGCCGAGTGAACAACCATGAACGGAGTTGCGTTCGTTGCCTTGGCCAGTTCGTCCAGCTCAGACCACAGCTGCGGTTCGATGGTGAAACTGTGATTGGCGCCGCGCCCTGAAGCAATCTCGGGACGCGGACGATCACCAGGCAGATCCAACTGCTCCGGAAGATCAGCCAACGCATCCGACCAGAACACAATCTGCTTCGCGATCATGGACTGCGGATCGTCCTCGGACCCGAGAACCTCACGCTGCCACAACGAATAGTCGGCGTACTGCACCGGCAACGGCGTCCAGGTCGGAGCCTGGCCGTTGGTTCGGGCGTAGTAGGCGGTCATGACGTCGCGGGTCAACGGGCCCATCGAGAAGCCGTCGGTCGAGATGTGATGCATCACGAACGACAACACGAAGTCGTCATCGGCGACCTGAAAAAGCTTGGCGCGCAACGGAACCTCGACAGTGACATCGAAGCCCTGGGCGAAGAACGAATACAGCTCCGCCTGGATTCGGTCGTCTGTGACGCGTTCTGCGCCGAGATCGATCGAGACATCTTCTACCGAGCAGATCTTCTGGTAGCCGACGCCGTCGACCTCGGGGTAGACCGTGCGCAGAACCTCGTGGCGGCCGATAACGTCGTGAACTGCAGAATTCAGGGCCGCCAGATCGAGCGCACCCGTGAGCCGAACGGCAACAGGGACATTGTTGACAGCAGAATCGGTGTCGAATCGGTTGAGGAACCACATGCGCTGCTGCGCCAACGACAACGGAACCCGAACCGGACGCACCTGCGCAGTCAACGCCGCACGTGAACCGCCACCGACATGAGAACCCAAACGAGCAGCCAACGCCTCCAC
>NZ_LPNQ01000018.1:0-1724 GCF_019266085.1 Rhodococcus sp. FH8
CTGGTCGCATTGAGCGAATTACCACCCAACTCGAAGAAATCATCATCCACACCAACCCGCGACTCACACCCCAAAACCACCGCAAAAGCAGCAGCCACCACCAACTCCGAAGCAGAACCAGGCGCCCGAAACACCCGCACACCGAAAACAGGCTCCGGCAACGCCTTCCGATCCAACTTCCCCGCACTCGACAACGGGAACTCGTCAACAACAACCACCACATCCGGAACCATGTACGACGGAAGCACCAACCCCACCGCAGCCCGCGCCCCCACCGAATCCACCGAAACTTCCGCATCGACCGAGGACCCAGCCGTCACATACCCGACCAGACGACTCCCCCCATGCACCACCACCACAGCACCCGAAACACCCGGCAACGCACCCAACGCCGACTCGATCTCACCGAGCTCGATCCGCACCCCACGAATCTTCACCTGAAAATCCGACCGACCCAAATACACCAAAGACCCAGCAGCACTCCACAACACACGATCACCCGTGCGATACATCCGAGCACCCACCACAAACGGATTCGCCACAAACCGATCCGACGTCAAATCCGGACGCCGATGATAACCACGAGCCAACTGCGCACCATCGAGATACAACTCACCCGCAACACCCACCGGCACCGGACGCAACCGCGAATCCAACACATACCCACGCGTATTCCACACCGGCGTCCCGATCGGCACCACCCCCGACACCGAACCCACAATCCGATGCGCCGTCGTCGTAATCGCCGCCTCCGTCGGACCATACGTGTTATGCACCGCAGCCGACGTCAACGAACCCAACGCCACCGCAAGCTCCGGCGACAACTCCTCACCACCGGCAAACAAATGCCGCAACGAACCCAACGCACCACCAAAACCATCAGCCACCAACGCCGCAAGCACCGACGGAACGAACTCCGCCACCGAAATCGCATGCTCGACCATCACACCCGCAAGATAATCCAACTCACGATGCCCACCCGGCCGCGTCACCACCAACCTCGCACCCACCGTCAACGGCAAAAACGACTCCCACACCGACACATCGAACGTGAACGGCGCACGCGCCATCACCCGATCATCAGCACCCACCCCGTACTCCCCAGCCAACCACGCCAACTGATTGACAATCGCCCCATGACTGACCGACACCCCCTTCGGCCGACCCGTCGAACCCGACGTGAACATCACATACGCCGCATTACCCGACCGCAACGGCGCAACCCGATCACCATCAGAAACCCGACCACCCGAAAACCCACCCACATCAAGACCATCGAGAACAACAACATCCACACCCACAGGCAACACACCCACAAACGCAGAAACAGTCAACACAAGCTGCGGCGCAGCCGAATCAACCACAAACCCGATCCGCTCCACCGGCAACTCCGGATCAATCGGCACATACGCACCACCCGCAGCAACAACCGCATGCATCGCCACGATCATCTCCACCGAACGCTCCACCGCAAGACCCACCAAAACATCCGGCCCCACACCACGCCCGATCAACCACCGCGCCAACCGATTCACCCGCACACCGAACTCGGCATACGACAACACCACATCACCGAACACCACAGCCACACGACCCGACGACACCTCAACCGAAGCCGCCACCAAATCCGCCAACGTCACATCCTCAACACAACGATCCGTCTCATTCACACCCCCCAACACCAACCCACGCTCCACCACAGACTCCACCTCGAACATCTCGAC
>NZ_LPNQ01000019.1:0-1745 GCF_019266085.1 Rhodococcus sp. FH8
CCCGCCCGGTCGCACTCAGCGAATCACCGCGACGCCACATCTCCCAGATCGTGTTCTCTTGATCCACAGTGAACCCGAGCGCCCTGTTGCCCATCCATGCCTCCACGATCACGCATCATGTCACCAGTAGTGATGCGTTGACGTGTTGAGACCAAGATCGGTTTTCGACCAAACTGGGCTCGTGCCTACGCACATGTCCAGTAACCGTTCGAACGCTGCTGGATCCAAACCTCCCAAACAGTCCGTTGCCTGGCCCTCTACCCTTTCACTATGCACCTCCCAGCACCTAGCTTCGCTTGTCCATCCGGAAAGACGAACCGCCTACAAGTACCGACAGTGCTCCCACAGCCCGAAAAGATCAATCCATCTATCCAGTCTCGAACCGATAGATTCCTGAATGACAGCGAGAAGCTACTGTTACCTGATCTCACAGCACTATCCAGCTCCACAGCCCTTTCCCTAAATGTAGGGATCCCTTTGAATACGCCGCTGCTTCAGAAACCCGACCTGGATCAATACGCATTCCTACTCGCAGAAAGAGTAAAGCAAATTTCCGGGAATCAGCTTGCAAGCGTATGGTGCACAAAAAGGAATTCAAAAATATCCACGATTTCAATTGACTCAGCCATCCCTGCGCAATCATCCAACATCGGCCAAACGGCAACACTGATAACTCGCAGGTCGTATACAAAAGAACAATTCAAAAACGAAATCCCGGACGCAATCTCCGGACTGAAACCCATTCAAGATGGGCCTGTCGCGTTGCATATATCTTACGTGACCGGGTTGCCGCGCACTTGGGCAAATCTATGGAAACCAACCATCGATGGGTTGGGCGGATTACTCGGTACACGTAACTCGTCAGAACCGCGGAAGGTAGACGCTGGTCGCATAGTGCAACTTGCCCTACATCACCGATCTGATGGACCGGAGCTGGGACATAGTGTACAAATCACTGTAACGGCGTCTTCGATCATGCCAATCACCCTTTGATGCCATCCCCTCAAATAGCGGCCTCAAATTGCGCGAATTTATCAAAGAATAAGAAACATACAAAAACCAACATTCTTAAAAAATCGAAACCTTATTCTTTCATGGGCCGCACTCTGCGCTTTCGATTGGAGGTACATCCGGGTGGGACCAGAATATCCAGAATCCGTTTCCAGTAACCACAGGGCAGCCCTCTGCGTGGCGCAGACGCTCAGCCATCTCAATGACAATACCCATCGACCTGTCAGAAAGTCCGTCCGCTTGAGCGAGGAGTCTCCGTAAAGGTACTTGGTCGAGACGTTCGATCACTTCCGACGCCGTCGGAAAATCAGGATTAACGGCGGGAAGATAGAAATAGTCTTTGTCGACACCAAAGAAGTCGGCGAGTATCGCCACGATCTCCGGAGACGGATTCGAACGCTTCCCTCGCCGCAACTGCGAAATATACGGATGCGAAATTTGGTGACCTCGGGCATTGAGCGCGTCCGCCAGCTGCACTTGCGTAATCGGGCAGCCGATCCGCGCCGAGTGGTCGAACAACGCATTCAACTGATCACTAAACATTTGGTCCTCACAGCGAAAATTAAGGGACCCGTCTCGGAAAGTAGGGACAACATGGGATCATAGTGGCTCTTCCCAGATGAGGGTGTAGGTCGGCCGGGCGCGTCGGTCCGCAGGTAGACGTCGAGGTCTCCCGACGATGGAGGTTCCTACGCCATCCATCCGAAAGACCTCGACGTGACCGACGCTACCCC
>NZ_LPNQ01000020.1:0-1837 GCF_019266085.1 Rhodococcus sp. FH8
GGTTGAGGAACCACATGCGCTGCTGCGCCAACGACAACGGAACCCGAACCGGACGCACCTGCGCAGTCAACGCCGCACGTGAACCGCCACCGACATGAGAACCCAAACGAGCAGCCAACGCCTCCACCGTCGACGCCTCGAACAACTCCCGCACCGACACCGAAGCATCCAACGCCTGACCCAACCGAGACGTCACCTGCGTCGCAATCAGCGAATTACCACCGAGCGCGAAGAAATCATCATCCAAACCAACACGCTCGACGCCCAGAACATCCGCAAACGTCTGCGCAACAACCTCTTCCACCACCGACGTCGGAGCACGGAACACCGCAACCTGCAACGACGGAACCGGCAACGCCCGACGATCCAACTTCCCGTTCACCGTCAACGGAATCGAATCCAACACCACAAACGCCGACGGCACCATGTACTCCGGCAACAACGAACCCACACCGGTGCGGACATCGTCGACCGAAACGCTCACACCCGCAGCCGGAACCACATACGCCACCAACCGCTGATCACCCGGAGAATCCTCACGGACAACCACCGCCGTCTGCGCCACCGACACATCCGCCAACACCGCAGACTCGATCTCACCGATCTCGATCCGGAAACCACGGATCTTCACCTGATCATCCGCGCGACCCAGATACTCCAAATCACCAGCACTGTTCCACGACGCGACGTCACCCGTGCGGTACAACACCTCGCCGGCATTGAACGGATTCGCCACAAACCGCGTCGACGTCAACCCCGCCTGACCCAGATAACCCCGAGCCAACTGAACACCAGAGACATACATCTCACCCGCGACACCAACAGGCACCGGAGCCAAACGCGTATCGAGCACGAACACCTGCAGACCCGAAATAGCCTGACCCACAACACTCGCCGACGCATCCGCCGCCAACGCAGCATCCAACACACGATGGCTCACATGCACCGTCGTCTCCGTGATGCCATACATGTTCACCAACGTCGGCGCGAAGTCACCGCGGCGGCCGTACCAATCCGACAAGCGACGCAGCTCGAGCGCCTCGCCGCCGAAAACAACCCACCGCAACGACAACTCAGCAGCCCGACCGGATTCCGACGCCAACCGATCAGCCTCGGCCAACTGATAGAACGCCGACGGCGTCTGATTGAGCACCGTCACCCGCTCAGCAGCAAGCAACTCCAAGAACTGCTCCGGCGACCGCGACGTCACATAATCCACAACCACCAACGTGCCGCCGTACAACAGCGGACCCCACAACTCCCACACCGAGAAGTCGAACGCATAACTGTGGAACATCGTCCACACATCGGATTCGTCGAACCCGTACACACCCTCGGTATTCGCAAACAACTTCGCCACCGTCGTGTGCGGAACCTGCACACCCTTCGGGCGACCCGTCGAACCCGACGTGTAAATCACATACGCAACATTCGACGACCGCAACGGCGCAACACGATCCGCATCCGAAACCACCGAACCATCGAACTCCGACACATCCACCGCGTCGATATCAACCACCGGCAAACCAGCGGGCAACACCAACTCACGCCCGGACCACGAAATCGCAGCCACCGGAGCAGCATCAGCCAACATGAACTCGACACGATCAGCCGGATACGACGGATCCACCGGCAAATACCCCGCACCGGACTTCACCACCGCCAACAACGCCACCACAAGATCCGCCGACCGCGGCAACGCCACCGCCACCAACGACTCCGGACCACAACCCTGAGCAATCAACCTGCGCGCCAAACGATTAGCCCGCACCGACAACTCACCATACGACAACGACTCGCCACCGAACCGCACCGCAACCCGATCACCAAACCGCGC
>NZ_LPNQ01000021.1:0-2014 GCF_019266085.1 Rhodococcus sp. FH8
GCCGCGGCGGCCGTGCAGTTGCCGGGTGATCCGTTGACGGACCTGGGTGACCATGAGGTTGGCGAGGGCGACGAGATGCCACTTGTCGACTGCGATCCGCGCGTCCGGCAGGGCGGTGCGGATCCCGGATCGACAGGTACAACAGCGCCCGCCCGCACACCCGCCTCGGCAACGCCCCACCCGCCGAGTACGAGGCAGCGCACTGCGCTGAGCCCACCAAGTCATCGCGACCGGCAATGACACCTGCATAGACGTGGCATCAACGCGTAGATGTTTCAGTTTCTTCTGTGCTGGGGCTGTGTCAGGTGCTGGACCGGGTGTAGGCAGCGGCGCGCACCACATCGTCGTCCTCCAGTCCAGCTCCTAGTGCTCCGCCCACGGTGGCCAGGCTGGCGGTGAGCCAGCTGATCTTCGCGTAGTCCAAAGCGTTCACTGGGTGACCGGCGACACCGGCCAGTACCTGCTCGTCGATGAGCAGCAGCGCGCCGACCCAGGACAGGATGAATAAGCCGAGGTAGAACACCACAACCCCGATGGCCACGGTCGCGGTGGTGGCCAAATTGAACAGGATCACCTGCTCACGTTGGGCTCGCCGCCGTGGGCGCTCCCACAAGTCTGCTCCCAGGATCAGGGTGGCACTCACCGCCCCGATCGCCATCACCGCCAGCAGGACCAGGCGCACCGGCCCGTAGGCCATGGCCAGTACCCATAGGTCCGAGGCCACCAATGTCAGCATGCCGGTGGCCGCTGCCACGACCATCGCCCGGGAGAGCCGGGCCACGAAGGCCCAAGGCTGGTTGGCGCGGATCATGCCCAGCAGCAACCGCACGTTGCCGCTCAGCACTCGGGCCGTGAACTGCACGACGTTGTCGTCCGGGCGTTCGTCGAGATCGGTGGACAGCTGGTGGGCTCTTCGAGCAAGATCCCGCTGGGCGTTGAGGTCTTCGGCGTCGTAGCCCAGGAGCTGCCCGACCACGTGCACGGTGGTCTCTTGCACCTTCTGCCGCACGTGCACGGCTCCCAGGGTTGGGACGGAGACCAGTCCTACCCCGTGCACGGGGCTGAGCTGGGTGAGCACCGGACGTCGGCCGGTCTTCAGGGGGATCTCGGTGAGCACCACGGCCAAATCCCAGTTCTCCTCCAGCACGCGGTTTCGGGCCGCCTCCAGCAGGTCCAAGGTCTCGGTGGGTGGATCGACCAGCCGGTCTTCGGCCATCTTCAGTTGCCAGCGCACTCCCGGATACCGCTGCACCAAAATCTTGCGCACCGAGGTGGTGACCTCGGGGCCGAGCATCGCACTCAGGGATGGTGAGACCACCAGGCCGATGAGCAGCTCGGCATCGGAAAGGGGTTCGGCAGGATCGGCGGTGGATCGGCAACGCTTAGCAGTCATCGCTCCATGGTGAGGCAACCACGGGCCGATTGCCACTGGCTCGATGGAGCCCCGAAGGTTTCGTGCAGCACCGCGGGCCGGATTCGGTGGTCGCCTCGATCCCGGAGAGAGCGGTGCTGCTCACTGCGAAATCCTCTCCCCGCCGACGCCGCCAGCGCGAAGACATCACAGCCAGCGGGCCCGGGACCTGCCGGTGTCGAGGACGGCTTCTCGATGATGCTGCAGTGACGGATCGGTTGAAGTGCTTCGGCGGTGTGGGAGCAGTGATCAGCGTGGGGGCGGTCGATTCCGTTCGGACAGGTGATGCATCGACTGCCCAGCGGCAGGTGCGGTACTGATGCGGGGGTACCCGGTGCAGGGGTGTCAAGGCCCAGCTCCGAAGACGGCAAGCCGGGCACGTGAAAGGCGAATTATGGCCCGCCGCAACCCGAGCGGGAAGGCATGTGTGGCACGAGGCGCCGAAGACGGGCCGGGCGTTTACTGCAGAGATAAATGGCTCTCCGCATTTGAGCGGGGCGTGTGCTGATTTCATGCTGCTGGTCTCTGCCCTCGGGTGAGGGCGATGTGGACCATGATGCGCCTTCGGTAGTTGTCCATGTTGGTGAAGCCGCATCCGACACG
>NZ_LPNQ01000022.1:0-2067 GCF_019266085.1 Rhodococcus sp. FH8
GTTACCAGTTCTTGGCGCCGAGCCCTCACGTTCAGGATTTGCTCGATCACATCGAAAACGGTGGCGATCCGATCTTCTGGGGCTGATCCGTTATCGTCGGTGATGCGTTGACCTATTGAGACCAAGATCGGTATTAGACGTTTCTGTGAAGCACTTATATTCCCTGTTCGTACTGAGGTCTAGGTGTCGAGATCTCGTGTCGAAAATCTATGTCGAATAAACCGTTGGCTTTGCCTTTTCGACAGACGCGTTTTTCAGGCTGCCCACCAGGCGATGGCGGTGAGGGTGCAGCCGAGTATGAGGGCAGTTTCGACTGACACGCTGAGTCGTTCGTGCAGGCGTGGACGGTGGGTGCGCGGCGATGCTGGGGTCATGTAGTGGTGGAGGGTTGGATCATGGCTTCGAGCCTGGTGAGTCGTTCTTCGAGGGCGCCGGTGATGGCGAGCAGCCCGAGCAGGGTGGGCTCGGTGATGTCGCTGCCGTGTTGAGCGTGTTTGAGCAGGGTGGTGCGCAGGAGTGAGCACATGGGGGCGTCGTCGCTGATGGGGAGTTGTTCGAGTTTGGCGGTCAGACGCTCGTCGGGGGAGGTCATGCGTCGCTCCTGCACGTGTGGCTCATGCAGGCAGTCCGAAGGGGTGACTGCCTGTGCGGTGGTATCGGGTGGTGCGCTGGAACCGAGGCGGAAAGCAGCGCACCACAGTGTGATGTTACTGCGTCATTGCTGGGTGATCGGTGCGCGGGAGGTAAGTGACGGCGCACCCATGGACGCGATGGACTAACTCGGTACCGGTTCACCTGAAGGCGGCGAGGTACTCCTCGGTAGTTCAATGCTCAAGTAGCTGTAACTGTGCGAAGACTGGTAACCGAGGTGGGTGCCACGTAAATTTTCGGGGGCGGCATCACCCGGTCCCCAACGGGCATGGCGAACGCTCCGCCGGTAGCCACCCCTGGTCTATCGGCGGGCGAGCCGTCCCGCAGGTTTCAGCGCATCGACTATGTTTCGCTGCACCGGCGGTCAGCGTGGGTTGGGGGTGCGCCACAGGCGCGGGGGGTCGCCGTCTTCGTTGTTGGCGAGGGCCCGGATTCCGTCGGCGTCCTGGGCGAGGATGTCCGCGAAGTGCTGTCGGTGGGTGTCGTCGAGGCCGTCGGGCAGGTTCGCACCGTCGGTGATGGATGCTGCGGCGCCGTCGAGGTAGCGGGCGATCCGCAAGAGCAGCGGGCGTGGGGTCGGGACGACGGAGTGGTTCGCGTCGGCGGTGATCATGCCGAGAGTCGAGAGCAGGGACAGGCCGGCGACAGCTTCTTTGTCGTCGAGGTTGATGTGTGCGACTTTCAAGGCTTCGGCCAGCGCCGCGGTGGTCAGGCCGACGGCGGCGACGGGCATGGAGATGCTGCGCTCGAATCCGATCAGGTCGGCGCCGGGGGCTTCGTCGGAGAGTGACACAGCGAGGGACTGCGCGAATGCGAGGAGGCGTTCGTCGGTGAAATCGCGCTGCGCGGTCTGGCGGGTGACTCTCATCAAGGTCGCGTATTCGGAGACTTTGTCGTCGAGGATATTCCGGGCTTCGGTGTCGGTGATCGTGAGCCCGAGATCGAGGAGGGCGGCCCGGAATTCGGTGGATCGGGTGTGGAGCCAGGTGGGCCGAGGACTCATCGCTGCTCCCGTGAGGTTGAGGCCGCGGTTGTCGAGGTGAGCTTAGATCCGCCTCACATCGCAAGAACGAAATGGCCGCCGAAACACGCCGGGTGGTTACAGGTCAGTGAAATCGTGTGCGCTACATTTCCCTTCCGCACCATCTCCGTTCGAGGCGGCGATGGATAGGGGTTCGCCGAGATGTCACACGACTGCAGGCGAGCCGCTCCCGATCGTGTGCCCGGCCCCCCAGAGTTGGGCACACTCGACCCACCCAGCTGGTACTGACGACCAGCAGGGTGGGTCACCCAAAGGTGTGCGGTGTGTTTTCCTCGTACCGAGTGGCCCAGGTGATAGTGGCCGAGGATGCAGTGAGTATCCGATTCGGGTCTCCGCAGCGGGTTTCTCTTCGTTCCGTCGAGAACCCGTGTGCA
>NZ_LPNQ01000023.1:0-2069 GCF_019266085.1 Rhodococcus sp. FH8
ATCGTGAGCACGGGCGTACCTTCCCGCCAGCGTTGGCGCGCTGGACTTGATCAGAATCCTGTTCGTGTACAGATCATCATCCGGGAAGGTGCGTCCTCCCGGGATCCACAGGTTTCGATCATTCCTCTCCACGCAAACGAGGCGGGGTCAGCTCATGCCCACAGACCGAAGCCGACGCCCCGAACGTGTTGTGGGCTATGGACTTCCAGTTCGATTCCACCGTCGACGGCAAAGCCGTCAAGATTGCATCGATGATCGACGAGCACACGCGCCTGTCGCTGATGAACATCGTGGAGCGTTCGATCCCCGCGCAGCGGTTGGTCGAGGAACGAGGCAAGACGTTCGCGCTGTGGGGCGGGCCGCCGCTGGTATTACGGATGGACAACGGGCCAGAATTCATTTCTAGTGCGCTACACCAGTTCTGCGTGAACCGTGTGGGAATCTCGTACATCCCGCCGGGAACTCCCTGGAACAACGGGCACATCGAATCTTTCAACAACCGCCTTCGGAAGGAGTGCCTGAACCGCAACCACTGGACGAGCCTGCTCGAAGCGCGAGTGGTGATCGAGGACTTCAAGGACGACCACAATCATCGGCACCGCCACTCGTCGCTGGGCTACCTCACGCCGGCCGAGTACGCTGCCCAGTGCTCCCACACCCACCAACCGGTGGATGGGTGCGAGATCGACTGAAACCAATCAAACCGCGGCTCTAAAGCGCGGTGGTCCGACTATCGGGGACCTGCCACCTGTGGCGGCGAGTTCGTCGCCGTGGCGCAGCTTTCGGATGACCTGTTCGGGCGTGTGTCGTTTACGTCCAGCCATGAGATGAAGCCTTTCATGCCCTTGAGCAGGGCGGAAGGATTCTCATAGCGTACGGGTCACTTCACGGGGGTCATGCCACCCCGACTGCAATCGCGACGCCATTTCAGCAGTATCGTGCACAAAAATCGAGTGCCAACGCGACTCCACCTCATCTGACGGGCTCTCGCGGACCCCGGTACGCAACTGAGAGGGGTACGGTGCGGAAATCCGGAATGCGCCGCGCGCCACCTTTCGACACTGCAGCGTTCGTGAGCCGCCGATCGGGCGCGCCGTACAACTCGTTGAGGCGGGCCTGGAGAACGTCGTCCTCCGTCACGCGCCCCGCCGTCACTGACGCCTCGTCTCCATGCTCGAATTCCGCATCCCGCCGAGCGTGCAGGTCGTGCGCTCTCTTCGCGGTTCGGCGCGGCGCTCTTGCGGATCGATCCGCAAGGGACATCTACATCTTTCGCAGATTCACTTATGGGGGGGTGGGTTCCCATCTGCTCGATGGGCATACTGGCCGAATCGAAACTCACGTCAGGTCAACGCCATCAAGCCCGAAATGTGATGTCGCTCACTCTCCGTTCAACTAGTTTCTTGGCTGGCTAATCATAAGATGCGCAGTACATACTGTCTGTTTTTCCTTCCAGGTCAAATACAGCTATCTGGTTGCCCCAGGATCATTTCAGTGAGCGGTTCACCGACCCTCATGCCGATGCCGAACCAGCGGCCTACACTCTGGATTGCGCGTATTGAAGATTGTGCTCTATGCGGCCAAAAATGCATGTAAGGGACAGTCTTTCGCGCAACCAACAGAAAGAATCAAACACACAGAGGGAGACAGTCATGGGTTCAGTTGGGGACGTCATCAGCATCGTCAAAACAGTCGTCGAACTAATTTCCACACTCGGCACCGGTTCTGCAGACCAGTCGGTCGAGAAGCCTGCGGTCTAGGCGTCAGCCTCGATTTTTCGTGAGAGGCCGCTGCTGGTCTGATCAGTGAACTGATCAGACCAGCAGCGGTCGAATGCGCATCGGGCCGCTGGGAACTGTCACATTGTTTGAAGAACGCTGTCGTACTAAGGCCGCCGTTACCCGGTCGAAATCATCAACCAACTGCGTGTGATTGAATCGCATGTAAGTGTTTGTAGTGGCCGGCCCGGGGCCGGCTGACAGGATAGGTGTCGTCGCTACAACGCCGTGTGACTCATGAATCGCTTTGCTCCTTCGTGGTGCACTGGCCGGGGTTTGTCCACTCTGTTG
>NZ_LPNQ01000024.1:0-2140 GCF_019266085.1 Rhodococcus sp. FH8
GGTGAGGCCGGGCGCTGCGCGCTCCCCTCTTCCACTCACCAATGGATCGAGGTGAGGCCGGGCGCTGCGCGCTCCCCTCTTCCACTCACCAATGGATCGAGGTGAGGCCGGGCGCTGCGCGCTCCCCCGGCCTCACCTCTCCCCCGGGCTAGTCAGCCAACGCGTAGTCGAAATCCAGATACGAGAGATGGCCGCTGATGTGCTCACGAATATCGTCCGAATCAATTCGCTCCTCAGCATCGCGCTGCGAAACACCACGCACCGCCACTGTCATCGTTGCAGTCACGGTCACCTCTACCTCCTGGTCACGCTCACGCCCTCGCAACCCGTTCTCTTCCATGAACCGATCGAATTGCTCGCACAAACTGTTGTCATCGGCCCATTCGATCGCCAGATCATTCAAGTTCTCGATCCACTCCTGATGCTTACGCACGGACTCACCCTGCGCACGCTCCAGAACTGCGCACTTCTCACGCTCGGCTTCCAACTGCACCACAACACGCTGAGCTTCATGCACAGGGGACACGTACTGCCCGAACCACACAGGCGCACACCCAGGCGCTACAGCTGCAGCACGGACCTCTGAAGGCCGCACGGAACCTGCCCACGCCGACAGCAACTTCCGGCCTGGCACAGCCAACTGCGGAGAAACCAACACCACCCTGCCCGACTCCGGCGTGGAAACATCCGCGTCAATAGAAAACCACCCTGCAGCCACCACATCGCCGCTCTCATCAACTACCTCGGACCACGCACCCTCGGAGGGAAACCCGGACACCAACGCGGCGGGCATCACCTCAAGCACCTCCACTCCATCGCGCACAGGAGCCGTCACAGCAGAATCCGCACGCACGTCGAGAACAGTCATCAGAAAACCACCCTTTCCAGGTGATCGAATCGGCGGGCTGGTCAGGCGCCACCACTAACAGGACTCCACAAATCTACCATCAACATCTCCAGCGGGCAAAGATCCGACGATTGAATTCCGTTGTTGTGCAACATATGTCGTACACACTTCGAATGCACTTGCAACTCCAGATGCCCCTGCCCCTCGCTGTGCCGGGGGCAGGGAGATCTGGAGCGTCCCCACATCTCAAACTGGCGGTTTTACCGAACACGATCAGTCTGGCTTGACCGAAGTAATCCACCTCCAGTCCGCAGCATCGTAGATAGACTTGAAACAGCCGATCCGAACATTAGGAGCAGGTCATGAAGCCGTTCGCGGAGAAACTGACAGAGCCAATATTTCTGCACCAATGGCCACAGATTGAATGCCCCTATTGCAACGTCGGCGCACTCCCACTCGAGGAGGACAGGGTCGTGCTGAACCGGGATCCCTACTTCAACACCACCGAGTTCGATGTCAACGATGGCGAACCCGAATCGATAGTCGGAACCTTTGCCGCGCAAACAATCTGCACTGCGATCAACTGCAAAGGCACTACTCTCGTATACGGCGACTTCACCGTTCATGAAGTCAGCTCATTCAGCAACGATCGACAGTTCGAAACGAAATATTCTGTACGCGGGTTTTATCCGCCGATTGACGTTGCTGAGACCGCCGGTGCAGTGCCTGACGCAATCAAGGCAGAACTCTCTCGAGTAGGTTCCTTGGTTTGGAATGATCCGCGAGCCGCAGCGACTGCCCTGCGCGCAAGCATCGAGATTCTCCTCGACGAGCAAGGTATCCCGCGGCTATCCACCAACAAGAACCATGCACCCCTGTATCTGAGCACTCGAATAGACAACTTCCACGAAGCGCACCCAGAGGTCGACGTCAAAGACTTGCTGGACGCCGTCCGCATCGTTGGAAACTCGAACACTCACGATTCATCCCTAACTACCGCCGGCGATCTCCTCCGAACCATGGAGATTGTCGAAACCGCGCTCGACCATCTCTACCCCGCACCGACACCGTCCAAATATGCCAACTCAAACATCGAAGCGAAACGGATCATCGCAGAAGAGCAGCAGCGAAAAGGTCGTGAGTAGAGCATCACTCCGTCGACCCATGAGGAATGATCGAAACCTGTGGATCCCGGGAGGACGCACCTTCCCGGATGATGATCTGTACACGAACAGGATTCTGATCAAGTCCAGCGCGCCAACGCTGGCGGGAAGGTACGCCCGTGCTCACGAT
>NZ_LPNQ01000025.1:0-2143 GCF_019266085.1 Rhodococcus sp. FH8
GAACTAACCGGTCCTCTTAACCTTCCAGCACCGGGCAGGCGTCAGTCCGTATACATCGTCTTACGACTTCGCACGGACCTGTGTTTTTAGTAAACAGTCGCTTCTCACTGGTCTCTGCGGCCCCACCCAGCTCAGACAGTAAATGTCGTCACCAGACAGGGCCCCCCTTCTCCCGAAGTTACGGGGGCATTTTGCCGAGTTCCTTAACCATAGTTATCTCGATCGCCTTAGTATTCTCTACCTGACCACCTGTGTCGGTTTGGGGTACGGGCCGTGTGAAAGCTCGCTAGAGGCTTTTCTCGGCAGCATAGGATCACTGAATTCGCCTCAATCGGCTACGCATCACGTCTCAGGCTATGTGCGACCCGGATTTGCCTAGGTCACGCCCTACACGCTTACACCAGTATTACCACTGACTGGCTCAGCTACCTTCCTGCGTCACCCCATCGCTTGGCTACTACCAGATCAGGTCCCATGCATCCACCAACTCGAGACCCGAAGGTCTTCTCGTGGCTTCAGGATGGTTAGTATCACTGATTCACCATGGGCGCGTTCACACGGGTACGGGAATATCAACCCGTTGTCCATCGGCTACGCCTGTCGGCCTCGTCTTAGGTCCCGACTCACCCTGGGCGGATTAACCTGGCCCAGGAACCCTTGGTCATTCGGCGGACGAGTTTCTCACTCGTCTTTCGCTACTCATGCCTGCATTCTCACTCGTGTGGCCTCCACGGCTAGGTCACCCTGCCGCTTCCATGGCCACACGACGCTCCCCTACCCATCCACACACCTGCCAGAAAATCCTTGGATCAACTGGGGGCTATTGCGTGAATGCCGCAGCTTCGGTGGTGTACTTGAGCCCCGCTACATTGTCGGCGCAGGATCACTTGACCAGTGAGCTATTACGCACTCTTTCAAGGGTGGCTGCTTCTAAGCCAACCTCCTGGTTGTCTTCGCGACCCCACATCCTTTTCCACTTAGTACACGCTTAGGGACCTTAGCTGGCGATCTGGGCTGTTTCCCTCTCGACTACGAACCTTATCGCCCGCAGTCTCACTGCCGCGCTCTCACTCACCGGCATTCGGAGTTTGGCTGATTTCGGTAAGCTTGTGGGCCCCCTAGACCATCCAGTAGCTCTACCTCCGGTGAGAAACACGCGACGCTGCACCTAAATGCATTTCGGGGAGAACCAGCTATCACGGAGTTTGATTGGCCTTTCACCCCTACCCACAACTCATCCCCTCAGTTTTCAACCTAAGTGGGTTCGGTCCTCCACGACGTCTTACCGTCGCTTCAACCTGGCCATGGGTAGATCACTCCGCTTCGGGTCTAGAGCATGCCACTGACTCGCCCTATTCGGACTCGCTTTCGCTACGGCTACCCCACACGGGTTAACCTCGCGACATGCCACTAACTCGCAGGCTCATTCTTCAAAAGGCACGCCATCACCCCCAGCAGTAAACTGCTCGAAGGCTCTGACGGATTGTAAGCGCACGGTTTCAGGTACTATTTCACTCCCCTCCCGGGGTACTTTTCACCTTTCCCTCACGGTACTAGTCCGCTATCGGTCACCAGGGAGTATTCAGGCTTATCGGGTGGTCCCGACAGATTCACACCAGATTTCACGGGCCCGGTGCTACTTGGGTTTCCATTACAACAGTCACAAAGTTTTCGTGTACGGGATTCTCACCCTCTACGACAGGCCGTTCCAGACCACTTCCACTAACCCTGTGATTTCTTACTGTTGGCCTGCTCGGCAGAACAGACAAAATGAACCCCACAACCCCACGAATGCAACACCTGCCGGCTATCACACACCCATGGTTTAGCCTCTTCCGCTTTCGCTCGCCACTACTCACGGAATCACGGTTGTTTTCTCTTCCTGTGGGTACTGAGATGTTTCACTTCCCCACGTTCCCTCCACACGCCCTATATATTCAGGCGCGGGTAACACGACATCACTCGTGCTGGGTTTCCCCATTCGGACATCCTCGGATCACAGCTCGGTTGACAGCTCCCCGAGGCTTATCGCAGCCTCCTACGTCCTTCATCGGCTCCTGGTGCCAAGGCATCCACCGTACGCTCTTCATTACTTACAACAAAGATGCTCGCGTCCACTGTGCAGTTCTCAAACAACACACAA
>NZ_LPNQ01000026.1:0-2340 GCF_019266085.1 Rhodococcus sp. FH8
CGTGAGCACGGGCGTACCTTCCCGCCAGCGTTGGCGCGCTGGACTTGATCAGAATCCTGTTCGTGTACAGATCATCATCCGGGAAGGTGCGTCCTCCCGGGATCCACAGGTTTCGATCATTCCTCCACGCCGGTTTCCGTAGCGATATCGGCGACTGCGTCACTGGCATGTCCCCAGTGAACGGGGCCATGCCAGTACAGCTCGACTGCGTCGCGCTGTACTGCGATACCGACGGCGCGACCGTAGCCGGGATCGCCGCCGATCTCGGCATATCCCATGGTTCCCTGACCACATGGCTGAGAAACGCGGGTATCCCGATCCGCAGACCCGCCGCCACCGCTGTCTTCGATTCGAATTGACTTTCAGAGGCTCGTCAGTGGATCCAGGCTTAGATGACCTCGTGGCTGATCCGCATTGACTCGTCATCGGGAAGTCGATGGGCAGCCGGTGCGAAATCTGCTCCGGGCTACACGCTTTCACTCATCGGAGGTCCTGACGATGCGGCTTGTTCAAACCCTTCCATTGCCGTTCGAACGGTCCGGCGACAGCAGCGCCGCCCGGCAGGGTGATCTTGCCCGAAAGGCGGTCCTCGACGTACTCGCGCAACCGCTCATTCTCAGCCAGCTTGGCGGACTTTGGGCGACGGGCAAACAACTCGGCTTTCCAGTGCGCAACGCTGGCACGGTAGTCGAGCGTGCCGCCCCGGGTCGCAGCGTTGCGCCGCAACTCCCGCGAGATCGTCGACGGGCTCCTCCCGATGACACTCGCGATCGCGCGCGCCCCGTGGCCGGTGGCGCGCAGGATCGCGATGCCCTCACGCTCTTCCAGAGAGAGGTACCTGCCGGCGCGGGCCATGGATACGGTCTCAGCCCGCCAGCGTGCCGGAACAACCGCTGGCCCACAGGTTGTCCCACGCCGACAGCGTCAGCAGCCTCGCAAGGAAGCTTGCCTGTGGCGATCTGGTCCCAAGAAATCTCGGTCCTTCGACCGAGGATGGCCCGGCGCTCTTCGGTGACCTCATCGGAGCCCTGCCCGTCACCTCCCGCGCCCAATCCGATGGTCTGCCCACAACACCCTCCTGGCCTCAGGTGTTGCTTCCACCGGTTGAGCCCAATCAGTGCACATCAATTTCCTTCGCGGAAACGGCTGCACTGGAAGGGATTGCGGCTTCAATTGGAAGCGTCGGCGACGCCCACGACAACGCCCTTGCGGAGTCGACAATCGGACTGTTCAAGACAGAAGAAGTTTCCAAGAGCAGTCCGTTTCTGCAAGGGGCGATCAAGACGATCGACGACATCGAATTCGCGACGATAGAATGGGTGGATTGGTTCAATACCCGCCGTCTGCACAGCACCTTGAACTACGTCACTCCCGACGAGTTCGAAGCCGTCTATTACTCTCAACTATCGATTCTCCAGCCGGAGATGTCGCCAGCATAGGAGCGGCAAGAAACCCGGCACGGTTCAGTCTCCGGACTTGCCGGGATGCTTCTATATCTGTCAAGACTCCAAGATTGGGTGTGCAGTGGCAAGTGTCCGGTACAGCTGCCGGGTGACGTAACGCTTGAGGGATCGCATGATCTCCTTGGTCGTGCGGCCTTCTCCTCGTCGACGTTCGACATAGGTGCGAGTTTGGGGATCAACCCGCATCCTCACGATCACAACCGTGGTCAGTGCTCTGTTCAATCGGCGGTCACCGCCCCGATTAAGCCTGTAGCGCACCGTGTTACCTGATGAAGCCGGGACCGGGCAGGTCCCGGCGAGCGAGGCGAATGCGGCCTCGGAGCGCACCCGACCTGCATGTGACCACGCGATCAGGACAGTCGCTGCAACCACTGCCCCGACCCCGACCGCGGCAGTCAGTTCCGGCGCATTGGTCTTCACCAATGCGTCGAGAGACTTTCGATTGTCAACCAACTCCGCATCGAGCGCACGAATCCTCTTGGCTAGTCGCACGGCCTCTGCTCGGCACGTCGCAGTGGTGGCGTCCTCGGACCGAGCCCGCCAGGTTGCGATCTCCTTTAACTGACTGTATGTCAACGATTTTCGTGCATCCACACCAAGTTCGACGGTGCGAACCAAAGCCGTCAACGCATTGATGGTGCGCGTCCGTTCACACGTCATCTGTTCTCGGGCGACCACGAGAACGCGCATCGCCACTCGCGATCCGTCCGCTCGTGGTCGACGCAGTCGATCGATGTCGACAGACAGAACTGATCGGGCGATACGAGCGGCGTCGAGATCGTCGGTCTTACCGACTCCTCTGCGATCCGCCGACCCCATCACGGAGGGTTCGGCTACCGGGAATCCCGCCGCGAGAACGCGGTCGGAGAGTCCGGCG
>NZ_LPNQ01000027.1:0-2490 GCF_019266085.1 Rhodococcus sp. FH8
TCGCTGCTCGCCAGAGCGGTTGGTGGTGGTGTTGCATTTGTTTGGCGGTCCACATGTCGGGGTTGACCATTCGGCCGATGTAACCCTTGTAGCAGGCGCCGATGAACCGTTTCATTGCTGTGTCGCCGGTGTCGACGGCAACTTTGCGGGCTTCTCGCAAGATTTTCGCCCACTTGTCGAGGGCTCGACCCTGTTCGGGGTAGACCCATGCTTCTGCGATGTCGAGGTCGTCGAGTTCTGCGCCGATTCCGCCATCGGCGATGGACGTTTGAAGTGCATCGAGGCTGACGGTGGTGATCCAGGTCTGCACAGGTTGGTCGGCGAGCATGTGTGGGTGAGGCAACGGTAGAGCGGGTGGGAGCGCCAGCATGTCACCCGGTGGGAGGGTTACACGCCAGAGTCCGAACGGGGTTTTCGATTGCCGCGCGGCGTCGAGCGCGTTCTCGCCGCGAAGATGTCGAGGTTTTCCGTAGCCGAATTCGAGCATGCCAGCGGAAGCGAGGTACGCCGCTCGTTGGTCTATCGATACCAGTTGTGTTGCATCGGAAAGTTCTTCGAGGTGCGGGATGCGGGTCCATCCGAGGGCAGGTTCGAGATCTCCGCGGGGTTCGCCGTCCAGCGGTGGGACCGGTCCACCGACGGTGACGACGATTCCTTTACCGCTGCGGGTGCGGTCGCGTTTGATCTTGTCGACGATGGCGGCGCCGGTGCGTGCTGGAGTGGGACCGGGTAGCACGCCGAGGTGTTGTGCGCACCAGGCGAGCCGGCGTCCCAGTTCGCGGGCAGCGGGGAGGTCGTCGTCGGGGAGGTAGGTTCCGGCGGTGGGAGATCCGAGGATCCCCATGTCCCCCACGCGATTGCCCCATCCGAAGTCTTTGTTCCAGTAGGTCCACACGTAGGGTTCGATGAAGATGTCGACCATGGATGTGAAGTTCCCGGTGGTGCGGGAGAGGTGAACGACGTGGCCGGGTTCTCCGCGGAGTTCCCATCCTGCGGTCAGCATCGGGGTCAGCGTGGCGTGGAGGATCGCGGTGAGTTCTTCGGCAGCGCGGGTGCGCAGGATTTCCATGTCGTCGACGTCGTCTTCGCTGCCTGGGTCGATGATCCATCCAAGCATGTCGCAGGCTTCGATTCCGACTATCCAGATCTGCGCCGGTGCGCCCAGCGGGGTGAGGGTTGCCCATCTGATGAGTTTGTCGAGTTTTTCGATGGAATCTACTGGGCCGGTGAGTGTATGGCCAGAGGGTGTGTAGGTTCCAACCGCTGTGACAATGACGGCGTGGCCGTCTGCTGACTCGCCGGCGGGAGGAAGAGCGGCCGGTTCGGTTGCGTCGAGCTCGGACGCGTGGGTGGGTTCCGTTTCCGGCTCCACGTCAGCGGCGGCCTTGACTTGGGGCACAATTGGTTCGGTGTCCGAGACCGACGACACGGGCGACATCGAGTCCTCACCGTGACGATCGGCATCGGTGCTTTCACCGGTTTCTGGTTCGACGTCTGCCTCCGGGGCGGCGTGATCTGCTACATTCGGCGATGTGGCGTCCAGGCCGGCATCGGAATCCAGGGCCGCGTCGTCGAGCGCGAAGAGAGCTGGTTCAAAATCGAGCTCAGAACCATCCCCCTGAACTTCGGGCACCGGAGGAGGATCGAGGTCGAACATGGGTATCTGCTCCCACTTTTTCGCCGCCATCACTGCCCCGTCGTCACTGCTGGTGTCTTCATGATTCGAGGTCGAACGCTGATCGCAATGCCCTTGTCAACAACACTTCCTGCGCCGGCAGCAGAAACCCCCGGTTCACACCGAGAGCCGACACCTGGATCGTCGTCAACCCATCACAATCGACAACAGATCCGTCCTCGACGCCGTTGCCTTCACCCAAACTCAGCTCCGTCGACAACCCCCGCCCCTCCGCACGAATCGGCGCAACAGTAACCGTCCCCAGATGAGGCCGAACCAACTCTCTCGTCAGAACCAACACCGAAGAAACGCCCGCGCCGAGCTGCGCATCGTGGATCGGGCGCACTCAGCTCTTCTTCCCGTGCGCGGCAGCGATATTCACATCGCCGCCTGCGCCGTCAGACAAGATCTCCACGTCACGGACCGCCAACTGCCGACGCTGCTCACGCTCCAATGCTCGAAGCACGACTTGGGCACGGCTTTTCGCGCGCCCGCCGCTGACCTCACCGTCGAGAAACGCCACAATGCCCTCGGGCAGCCGTACCGCGATCTGCGTACTCATAACCATCATGATACCGAATTGGGATGCAAACCGGTACCGGCCCCAAATCCATTCATCTCCTTGCAACCACCGCCCCTGACACTCCCGGTGCCGGGGACTCACGCCACATCCCACAGAAATACACTCGCGCTGCGCGCTCCCCTCTTCCACTCACCAATGGATCGAGGTGAGGCCGGGCGCTGCGCGCTCCCCTCTTCCACTCACCAATGGATCGAGGTGAGGCCGGGCGCTGCGCGCTCCCCTCTTCCACTCA
>NZ_LPNQ01000028.1:0-2637 GCF_019266085.1 Rhodococcus sp. FH8
GCTGGAGATGTCGGCGGCGTCGGTGTCGGCGCTGTTCACCAAGGAACCCACCCAGATCAAGATGACGACGCTGATCGCGTTGTGCACTGCCTTGCAATGCACTCCGGACGACTTGTTCGAGATCGACACCACTCCCGTCGAGCGTCCTGCCGAGCCGCCGATCCGACCGGCGCCGACGCAGCGCCAAGCCGTCAACGCCCGCGGCCGCTCGCTGCCGCCGATATGACACGCCGACCTGGAAGTCATTGCAGAACATGGGTAAACGCCAGCGTGACTGTGTCGAGTGCGGCGGACCGGTGGGCATCATCGGCCAAGCAACCGTGCCCTGACTGCAGCCGCAGTAGGGTGCTGGTCGTCGAGACAGGTCGTTGCGTGCTTTGTTCCCGCCGGTGCGCGCAGTGCGATCACAAGGTCCGCTTCGCGGAGGCCGTGTTGTGCCGGGGCCGCGGCCTTCGGCATGACCGCCGAGGCCGCCATGATCTACCTGGCAGACTTCGTCGACCCGACCCGACTGCCGAACCCGTGAAATTTCGGCGCCACTACGCACAGATTCGCGCGAACATGTGCGCTTTCCCGAACGGGAGGTTGGAGGTGACCATGACCGAGCCTTGCTCGTATCGGGAGGCGATCAGCTGGAAGAACAAGTTCGCCGCGTCCTGATCGAAGGGGTGTATCCGACCTCGTCGATGATGATCAGCTTGTAACGACGGATCTTCTTGAGTTCGGTTTCGAGTTGCCCGGCATGATGCGCGGTGCTCAACCGAGTGATCCAGTTGCTGGCAGTGTCGAAGAGGACGGAATATCCGGCGTAGGCGGCTTTGACTCCGAGTCCGATCGCGATGTGTGTCTTGCCGATACCCGGGGGTCCGAGCAGGATGACGTTTTCCGCTTTGGGAACGAACATGCCAGTCGCCAAGTGCGCCAGCACATCACGTCGTAGCGACGGTAGGTGGTCGAGATTGAAGTCTTCGAGTGTTTTCACTGCTGGGAAGTGCGCCGTGCGGATTCGCATGATCGTGCCCGCCGACTCACGATCGGCGAGTTGGCGGCCCAATACTGCTGCGAGGTATTCCTCGTGTGACCAGTTCTCGTCGCGGGCGTGATCGGCGAGCTCTTCCCATACTCGTCCGATCGTCGGAGTCTTCAATACTCTTGTCAGATATGCGATCTGGGACGGCACTCCGTCCGCTGGCGGTGCCGAGGCGGCTGCCTCGGCGGCTTTCTTCTTGGTTGCGGTTGTCATGATGTGGTCCTCACTGTTGTCGGGGTGGATTCGAGATCGACGCCGAACAGAGCGTCGTAATCTGGCAATGCCCGCAACGAGACGGGGTGCCCGTCGATGTGCCGGCGTGTGGCCGCTGCCGTGCGGCGGCGCCGTTCGTCCGCCAGTCCGCGGCGCAGTTGCGCCGCAGTATCGACGTGATCAGGATCGGTGACGACCACGTGTTTCGCCCATGAACGGTCGTGGCGGGCAACGATCTGGTCGTTGCAGCGGGCCACCACGCGGGTGGGGCTGGCGCTCACATCGACGAACCGGCCGATCACTCGTGGATCGATCGAATAGTCGGCGCCGTCGACACGCACGTAGTAATCCCGCGCCAACCGGATCCGGTGAGTGAGTCCGATCGCCGGAATGACCGGTGGCAGTTCGATCATCGCCGCCACGTCGGTGGCGAGCAGATCGACAGGTCGGCCACCGATCGCCCGCACGGTGCGAGTATTCGCTCGTGTGAGCCAGTCACGGAGTTGGGCGTTGAAATCAGGCGGTGAGGTGAACGTCCGGCCGGGTAGAAACGAAGTTTCCAGGTAGCCGTTGGCGCGTTCGACCATGCCCTTGTACTCCGGGTCCCGCGGTGGAGCCAACTGGATCCGAGTCGCTAACGTTCCGGCGAACGCAGCAGCAGGTGTGGTGATCTTCCCGGTGCCTCCGATTGCTGATTCTCGGTCCCACACCAGCGTTTTCGGGACCTTACCCAACCCGGAGATCAGTTCCCACATCCCAGACAAGAGTCGCCACCTTGTCTGGACGGGATCATCACCGCCGAGATGAACCGCGAGTACTCCGACCGTTGGACAGTTCCAAACGAATGAGACTCAACTCATAATTGCACCTCAGGCTGCGTCCGGTGTTACGCCAGAATGCGTCCGGTCCGGACAAGACTCTGAGTCTGTTGAGCTGCAGAAACACATCGGTAGGGCATTCTCGGTGCGCACTCACCCTTCTGATTAGCCAACAATTGGCTCAGCCTGACTCCAGAACGGATCGGTCCCGGACGCGGCGCAGACATGTTCGGCGCTGTGCGCATCGAACCTCGCCCTTCACGAGCAGCGGTCCACATTGTCCGTTCTTCACATGAATTTGCAGAGAGGTGCGCCGATGACCGTCACCAGATTTGAGAGCGTCCAGGGAGGAATGATCGAAACCTGTGGATCCCGGGAGGACGCACCTTCCCGGATGATGATCTGTACACGAACAGGATTCTGATCAAGTCCAGCGCGCCAACGCTGGCAGGAAGGTACGCCCGTGCTCACGATAGTGGACTACGACGACGACTCCAACGAGACCGGCCAGGCAGTCGGCGCGGGCCGCTCGTTGCTCGACGAGATCGTCCGCGACGGCGCCCGGCAGATGCTCGC
>NZ_LPNQ01000029.1:0-2640 GCF_019266085.1 Rhodococcus sp. FH8
CAGGCACGATGGATAACGAGGTGGAAGCCCGCTCTGAACGCGTTTGCGATCACGTTCGCCGATCGTTGGCCAGGATCTGAAACTTACTGATGGAAATCCGCCGAAACACCGTTAAAGAGATAGACCCCCGGCACCGAAGAATTGCCCACCGTGTTCGCGGATTTCCTCTCCGATGCGCACCACCTGGCCGACGCGTTGGGCGTCGATTGGGAAGAAGCCACATGCAATGGGGAGGGGCATTACACCGCCGAGTTGTACGGCGCCGAGTAATCGGGGCACTGACGGTCGGACAATCCACGGACGTTCGGCCGGCAGTCCCCGGCACCGGGAGTCTCAGGGGCGGTGGTTGCAAGGAGATGAATGGATGTGGGACTGGTACCGGTTTACATCCCAATTCGGTATCATGATGGTTATGAGTACGCAGATCGCGGTACGGCTACCCGAGGACATCGTGGCGTTTCTCGACAGTGAGGTCAGCGGTGGGCGTGCGAAAAGCCGTGCTCAAGTCGTGCTTCGAGCGTTGGAGCGTGAGCAGCGTCGACAGTTGGCGGTCCGCGACGTGGAGATCCTGTCTGACGGCGCGGGTAGCGATGTGAATATCGCTGCCGCGCACGGGAAGAAGAACTGAGTGCGCCCGATCCACGAGGCGCAACTCGGAGATCTTTGTCCGGTGTTGGTCCTGACGAGGGAATTGGTTCGGCCCCACCTGGGGACGGTCACTGTTGCCCCCATTCGTTCGAAGGGGCGGGGGTTGTCGACCGAACTGAGTTTAGGTGAAGGCAACGGCGTCGAGGACGGATCTGTTGCCGACTGCGACGGGGTGACGACCATCCCCGTGTCGGCACTCGGTGCGAACCGAGGATTTCTCCTGCCGGCTCAGGAAGTGTTGTTGAGCAGGGCGCTGCGATCAGCATTCGATCTCGAATCATGAGGAAATCAGCAGCGAGGATGGGGGAGAGATGGTGGTGAAGAAGTGGGAGCAGATTCCCCTGTTCGACCTCGATCCTCCTCCGGTGCCCGAAGTTCATGGCGAAGGTTCTGAGCTCGATTCTGAACCAGCTCTCTTCGGGATCGAAGACGCCACGGCGCCGGATCCCGATGCTGACGTGATGGATGCCCGTGCGCCGATTGCGGAGGATCGTGTCGCCGCGGAACCAGAGGTCGAACCAGTGGCAGGCGAAAGCGCCCCCATAGCGCGGCAAGGTACGGACTCGTCACGGTCTTCGGATTACAACACGGAAACAGTTGTGCCCCAAAGCGAGCTCACTGCTGAGGTGGATTCGGAACCCACCGAGGCATCTGAACTCGACGCAACCGAATCGGGCACCCTTCCTCCCGCCAGCGAGGCAGCAGACGGCCACGCCGTCATTGTCACAGCAGCCGGCACCTACACACCGTCTGGCCACACACTCACCGGCCCAGTCGATTCCATCGAAAAACTCGACAAACTCATCAGATGGGCAACGCTCACCCCGCTGGGCGCACCGGCACAGATCTGGATAGTCGGAATCGAAGCTTGCGAAATGCTCGGATGGATCATCGACCCAGGCAGCGAAGACGATGTCGACGACATGGAAATCCTCCGCACCCGCGCTGCCGAAGAACTCACCGCGATCCTCCACGCCACGCTGACCCCCATGCTGACCGCAGGATGGGAACTGCGCGGAGAACCCGGCCACGTCGTTCACCTCTCCCGCACCACCGGGAACTTCACATCCATGGTCGACATTTTCATCGAACCCTATGTATGGACCTACTGGAACAAAGACTTCGGATGGGGCAATCGCGTGGGAGACATGGGAATTCTCGGATCACCCACCGCCGGAACCTACCTCCCCGACGACGACCTCCCCGCTGCGCAGGAACTGGGACGCCGACTCGCCTGGTGCGCACAACACCTCGGCGTGCTACCCGGCCCCACCCCCGCACGCACCGGCGCCGCCATCGTCGACAAGATCAAACGCGACCGCACCCGCAGCGGTAAAGGAATCGTCGTCACTGTCGGTGGACCGGTCCCACCGCTGGACGGCGAACCCCGCGGAGATCTCGAACCTGCCGCCGGTTGGACACGCATCCCGGACCTCGAAGAAGTCTCCGACGCAACACAACTGGTATCGATAGACCAACGAGCGGCGTACCTCGCTTCCGCTGGCATGCTCGAATTCGGCTACGGAAAACCTCGACATCTTCGCGGCGAGAACGCGCTCGACGCTGCGCGGCAATCGAAAACCCCGTTTGGGCTCTGGCGTGTAACCCTCCCACCGGGTGACATGCTGGCGCTCCCACCCGCTCTACCGTTGCCTCACCCACACATGCTCGCCGACCAACCTGTGCAGACCTGGATCACCACCGTCAGCCTCGATGCACTTCAAACGTCCATCGCCGATGGCGGAATCGGCGCAGAACTCGACGACCTCGACATCGCAGAAGCATGGGTCTACCCCGAACAGGGACGGGCCCTCGACAAGTGGGCGAAATTCTTGCGAGAAGCCCGCAAAGTTGCCGTCGACACAGGCGACACAGCAATGAAACGGTTCATCGGCGCCTGCTACAAGGGTTACATCGGCCGAATGGTCAACCCCGACATGTGGACCGCCAAACAAATGCAACACCACCACCAACCGCTCTGGCGAGCAGCGA
>NZ_LPNQ01000030.1:0-3201 GCF_019266085.1 Rhodococcus sp. FH8
GTGCGCTGTTCCACAAGGGCAAGCTCCTCGAACGACCCGTCGAGATCACCCCGGAACCGTCACCGGACACGCCGGTATCCGAGGTCGCCTGACACACCTTAATCCACAGAATTTGACGATTCCTCCCCGAAGACAACGCCGGAGGGCGTATTCGGCCACCGCACGATGACTACGAACGGCACGAGGACAAGAGCCATCACCACCACAGACCAGTCGTTGACTGCACCTGCGATCAATGCCGGGGTCTATCTCGCTAACGGTGTTTCGGCCGGTTTCCATCAGTAGGTTTCCGATCCCGGCCACCGATCGGCGAACGTGATCGCAAACGCGTTCAGAGCAGGCTTCCACCTCGTAATCCATCGTGCCTGGCCCTTGCCTGTCGGGTCCAGTGACCGCGTCACCAGATCGAAGCACTTGAGCGCAGCAGCCTCGGTGGGAAAATGCCCACGAGCCTTGACAGCCCGCCGGCATCCGGCATTCAAAGACTCAATCGCATTGGTAGAGCACAGCACTCGCCGTATCTCGGTGTCGTAATCCAGGAACGGGATGAACTCCTGCCAGGCGTTGTTCCACAATCGGATGATCGCCGGATACTGCTTGCCCCAACGGTCAGCGAGATCCTCGAACGCCGCACTCGCGGCGGCCTCAGTCGGGGCAGCGAAAGATCGACTTGAGATCATGTTTGAGCGCAGCCCAATGCTGCCGCGACGACAACTGAAACGTGTGGGGTCGACCCGAGGCGCGGTATCGGGATTGCTCCCGGTCCGTTTCCTCGGGCCGCCCGCCGAACCCGGCGTGCGATTCTCACCGCACCGGGCTCTCCGCAAGGGTTGTCGGTCCTGTCTTCTGAGCGTGGATCAGCCACGGGTTGGGGATACGCGCCCCGCGGTATCGGTAGCGTTTGATCGTCACCGTCGCGGGTTGAAATAACGTGATCCCACCCGCTTCCGGCCACCATCGGCCGGAGCCATAGTAGTGGCGAATGATCCAGTACGCCTTCCGGTTCGGATGTTTCTTGCGTAGCCAACGCCAGACCCGCCACCACAGGTGGTGGTTGAGCAGGCCGAACGCATGGGCCGACGCGCCGTGCCGGAAATAGAACGCCCAGCCGCGAGTGATCTGTCCCAGAAGTCGGAACATATCTTTCGCGGGCAAGCTGGTGGTCTGTCTGCCGGTCGCTGTCGTGACCTTACGCCGAATGGTGTTCATCGATTTCTTCGACGGATAGGTGTAGATCAGTTTCCGGTCGCTTCCTTTCTGTCGGTGCCGCTGGATGCGGAAACCGAGAAAATCGAAGCCCTCGTCGATCCCGACCACTTGCGTCTTTTCGGGCGCCAGACGGAGCCCGACCGTCGCAAGCACGGTCTCGATCTCGCCGTAGAGATCCTCGGCTTGCTGCCGGGTGCCGAACACCATGACCACGAAATCGTCTGCATAGCGGACGGTTCGGTAGGTCGCGGCGCCTCGGCGGGTGGCACGCCAGCGTTGGGTCTGGTTGCCCATGGCCCGCCATCTTTCCCGGAAGTGCTCATCGAGGACCGACAAAGCGAGGTTGGCCAGCAGCGGGGACAAAATCCCACCCTGGGGAGTGCCGGTGGTGGTGTCGCGGACCTCGTTCAGCTCGTCCAACAGCCCCGCTTTCAGAAACGCCTTGACCAACAGCAGGATTCGTCGGTCAGTCACACGAAGCCGCAACCTGTCCATCAGGGCCGGGTGCGAAATTTCGTCGAAACATGCCGCGATATCGCCCTCGAAGACCTGCTCGTAGCCGCGTGCGGCGTAGAACCGGATTTCCTCGATGGCGTCCTGACATCGACGTTCCGGGCGGAACCCGTAACTGGACGGGTCGAAATCGGCCTCCAGAATCGGCTCCAACACCAGCTTCAACGACGCCTGCACGACGCGGTCACGAAGAGTGGGGATGCCCAGGCGGCGACGTTTGCCGTTCGCCTTGGGAATCGACACCGTCCGTACCGGCACCGGACGAAACGAGCGGTCCTTCAACGAGGTCCGCAGTTCGGTCAGGAAACCGGCCACGCCGCGCTCGCTGTTCTCGACCGACCACGCGGTGGCCCCGTCGATCCCAGCCGTCTTGGCGCCCTTGTTCTCCCGGACCCGCGTCCACGCCATGACGAGGAACCCTGGGTCCACCACGAGATTGAACAGATCATCGAAACAACGACCAGGATCGGCCGCCGCCCAACTGTGCAGTTTGGTCTGAATCCCCAGTACCCGCTGACGCACCGTGTACGGACGTTCCAGCAGTGCACCGATATTCACCGGCGCCTCTTCCGGCATGACAACTCCCATTCTGCTTCACTTGCTGCCGCCCTTCGCCCTGTGACCGGCTTTCCCGGCCTCCGACTACTACGACGACTCCGCCCCGCCCCGGCCCGATCGGCCGACAGCGGACCCAACCCGACCGCCCGCACTGGATGCGCGGGAAATGTGGTGGGACCGAGACGGTTCCCGTGTTCACCTGTCACCGCTCGACGAGTCCGGTGCCCAGCTATACCCCGGCGGTCGACGGGAGTACGCCGCAGACTTTCCTCCCGACCTGCCCACACCGACGGCTTCGGTGCAGACGGGCGCCATCACCGCAACAATGATGACGCGCACCGCATCCCGGCCCACATCCGCCAGATTCGAGCCGGTTCTTGTTAACGAGGCGTCAAACGCTGATTCCTCGCGTACACCCTCTCGTCTCGCTTGCCGAGCCCGCACCATCTGGCAGTACTAGTACGTCCCGGCTTTGTCGGGGCTGCTCCCAGCTCCACCGAACCGCTACGACGGCCCGGCGACGAAGGTTTCCCACCTCCGATCGGTGAATCAGGCGCCTCACGGCGCACATTGCGGATCAAATGGATTACACACGTTTGGACAGTGGCCGCCGGCCACACATTCTCGACGACCTCCGGTAGACCTTTCAATCCGTCGCAGACCAAGAAGAACACGTCCCGGGTGCCCCTGTTGGGGATGCCCGTCAGCACGGACATCCAGAATTTCGCGCCCTCACCGCCGGTTCCCGCCCACAATCCGAGCACGTCGCGGTGCCCGTCGAGACTGACGCCGATCGCGGCGTAAATAGGCCGGTTCGCTACCTGCCCGTCGTGGACTTTGACGACGATTGCGTCGATGAAGATCGCTGCGTATACCTCGTCGAGTGGTCGGGCAGACCAGTCCTGCACCTCCTCGATCACC
>NZ_LPNQ01000031.1:0-3309 GCF_019266085.1 Rhodococcus sp. FH8
GTCGTCGTAGTCCACTATCGTGAGCACGGGCGTACCTTCCCGCCAGCGTTGGCGCGCTGGACTTGATCAGAATCCTGTTCGTGTACAGATCATCATCCGGGAAGGTGCGTCCTCCCGGGATCCACAGCTTTCGATCATTCCTCTGTCGAAAGACGACTTTCGTTGGATCCATGTGGGGTCGGGCTCGCCGAGCTCGTTTGCTCTCCGTTGTGCAGAGAGTAGTGCAAAATTATCTGCCGCCGTGTAGTCGAAATTGTGCCTACCGGTAGGGCCGCCAACTGGGACGACTAAGGCTTGATGTTGTCGTCGAAATTTTGCAGCATCCGGTTGTTTTAACAAGTAGGTGACCGCGGCTAGAACGCTCGGGTTGGGAGTTAGTGGGCTCTTCATGCGTAAGCTCCTCTCAAGGCTGAACCGTTCGTAAATCAGGCACAAGGAGATAGTTGAGGATGGTGGCAATCTAGATTTCTCTATATTCCAGTGTTTTTATGCTTTAAGGGTTGGTGAAATCGTTCATGGAGTGAATTGGGCCTTTGGGTTTGATGCAAGGAACCGTTCAGAGTTTCGCAATCTTGCAGCCATTGTTTCCAGTAAGTCCTGGGAATTGTGCGACAATCCATTTGCATTCACTAGTAGCTCTCGAACGGCCGGGTCATATAATTTGGCGACAATTTTCTCGTCGTCGACCGAACCTTTATGCTCGACCTCATTGAGGAGTCGGCCTGATGGAGATTTTATAGAGTCGATTTCTGGCGCGAAGCTGGGATTGTCGATCGTATTGTGCAGGTGACAATTTGAAAGACTGCCTTCAATAATATGAATGTACGAAAGGATCATCTTAAATCCGTTCACGCGCACTGAATTCGAAGTTTTTGAATTTGCCAGGTATTGAAAAGTATCGTCAAGTGCAACCAGGAATTGACTTTTTATAGCCGTTTCAGGGGGATATTCCATCTAAACGCCTTCCTTGCGTTGGAATCTGATATTGGACCCAAATCCCGTGTCTGGTCTTAAGGCACCAAGGCTTCTGAACTTTCTGAATTGGAAGCCGACCAATAAATTGGTGAATACATACCGCCGTGTCAGCATTCTTACATGTTTCGCCGCCATGGTGTCGCGAGTTGATTGTTCCGCACTGGAAAAAATGCCAGTTCAACAGGTATGAAGCGGCCATCCGGGCAGGATCCGGACCGGATGGTCATGTGACTACACGAGTTTCGAAGCGCCATATTTTGTCACGAAATACCCATGGGTGCGGCTCGGAGCAAGTAAAGAGATCATTGTTCATGCCGATCCATTCGCCTAGGTGCAGGGGGAGGAACGGACGTTAGTTGCGCGATGCCGCACCGCGTAAGTCACGGCGAATTTTCTTAGTGAGAGCGGAAAGAATCACGACTCCGGAAAGTGGAATCCAGCAGTATCCCGTCTGCGTCCGAGTTGGTCCGTCACATCCGAATGCAGATTAGTAGCAGAAAAAGACGATTGGCGAACCGCTTAGGCCGGCGTGCGCGACGGTCTCCCCGCAACCCTCGTAGTAATCCGGCTCTTCGGGAACCAGAATGCGTGAGGTCGATCCGGCGATGAGCTGTTTAGATACAAGATGTGGAGGCAGCTTGAAACCATCGGTCAGATGTGGTTTCAGTTAGAGCTGCGCGAGATACGCCCGATCGTCGATTTCGAGAGGTCGGTCTTCTCGGCCATCGACGTCCGAAACCAGTGCGTAGCATGCGGCGGCGATTGTTCGAGAGCAGTTGAAACCGTTCACCGTCGGCGGTACGAACTCAGGTTCGGAATGCTCTTCGGGCATCATCCTCGTATCGTAAGGGACTGCACCCACTTCAGTTGACACGTGGGGTTGATAGCTTCAAGCCGCGTAAAAAGCCTGGTTGATTGTCTCAAACTCGATCGGGGTGAGCTTCCCGAGGCGCCGTTGCCGACGTTTGCGATGGTACGTTTTCTCGATCCAGGTCACGATCGCGAGCCGCAACTGTTCTTGAGTCGACCACCGTTGACGGTCGAGGACGTTCTTCTGCAACATTGAGAAGAAGGATTCCATGGCGGCATTGCCACCGCATGCCCCGACCCTACCCATGGAACCTTGTAAACCGTTGTCGGACAACACATGAACGAATTTCCTCGACCGAAATTAGCTACCCCGATCGGAATGTACGATCGTTCCGGCCCGCCCCGTACTCGTCGGGGCTGAGGTAGCCGAGTCGCTATTGGATGCGGGTGGTGTTCCACCATCGCAGGTAATCAGTGAGCCCCTCGTGAAACTCGTCGAGAGTGTCGGGTTTCTGGACGGGAGAACCATTCCTCCTTGAGATGGCTGAAGATGTCAACGTCGGATGAAAAGTGATCGGTGATCGTCGGACGAAAATTCACCACTTGGCTTTGATTAGTCCCTGTTGGATCGGTTCTTGGTCAGAAGTTCTCGGCGGGATCGGGTGCGGTAGGAGTCGCCGCTGAGGGTGAGTACTTCGGCGTGGTGGACGAGTCGGTCGATCATCGCTGCGGCGACGACGTCGTCGGAAAATGTTTCGCCCCATCGATCTGGGGTTGGCACTTGTTCGTCTCCGTGGAAACCCGCAGCTCGCTGGGACTTCAGCATGTTTTCGCGTTTCAGCCTTCTTCAAGCTGTGAGCGGTCTATATTAGGTGCTGCCTTAACCGTTCAGGTGTGAAGAAGGTGTGCTGATGACAGAAGGTCTGCGGCTGATCCCGGGCAACGTCGTTCCGATAGAGTCGATCGAGTCAGATCCTGTTGTGTTCCAACGTAACTGCGTGGACGCCTTCGTCGCATCCTGGCGTGCTCGGGGCTTCAGCCCAGTCACTATCGACAACGACATCGGGCTACTCGAGCGGACGCTGACGGCGCTGGGACGGCCTGCGTGGGAAGTCACCGCCGAGGACATCGACCGAGTCGTTGGCAGCCTCGCAGTCGCGGGCCGTGCTCCGTCGACTCGGCGGGAGTATGTGCAGATCTTCAAGGGATTCCACTGGTTCCTCCAGGTCCGCAAGGCAGCCGAGATCGAGGCTGTGTTCGGGGTGAAGCTGGTCTGTCCGGTGGATGAGTTCAACGCCTCCCGCCATGTCGGCGACGATTCGCCGGCGCTGGTGCAGCCTCCGACTCCGGAGCGCGTGCGGGAGTTCTTCGAGTTCATGAAGGCGCGCATCGTCACGGCCCGAAAATATGGGCCGGCAGCTCGGGACTACGCGCTGTTCCGGACGCTCTATCATGCCGGACTGCGCTCGGAAGAGGCTGCGCTGCTCGACCTTCCGGATGTGCATTTCGATCGTGGTCCGTTCG
>NZ_LPNQ01000032.1:0-3893 GCF_019266085.1 Rhodococcus sp. FH8
AACCGCGGCGCTCTCCCGATGCTCCGCATCGGGACCGGAAGCGGCTCGCTTCGCTCCCCGCCAGGGAGCCGCTGCGCGGCTCGCGGTGGGTCCAGACAGACTGCCGTCGATCGAGTCGCTGCGCACCTCTAAATTCCTGAATTATATTTGTCACCAAAGGATTTGATCGGAACCGTGAAGTCGGTACCCAAGTACCAAACGAGGCTGGGGAGGGACGGAGGTCGCTCGAAGGTACCCTGTCTCGCGACTACCAACTCATCGTCATCATGCTTCCCATCCTACAAGACCCCACCCCAAACCGCAAAACAACACAGAACCACGAAACGCCGAAATTATCACCACTGCAACAGAATTGGTACCTCTATAAAACATTTCCATGCGTAATCTCTGAAACCGATTATCCACCAACTGATTATCCAAAGTTACTGAAACACAATAACATTCAAAACACCCGAAAATCGACCTTCCCGAGCCCACCATCGGCGCTCCATCCCCTCGGTAGCTGACATATCTACTGGCTCAAGCACCCTAGCCGCGGCGAAAATCCGCCGGCAGTCGACATCGCGTCGACACTCCAGTTCCCGCAACACATCCGGACTCATCCCGATGCAACTCTGACCCCACCTGGATACTGATCGCATGCCGACCTACGACAGACCAGTTTTTAGATCCAAACTTGTAGCCAAAGCTCTGGCGGGCGAGATCCGACAGGACCTGGACGATACGGTCGGCGGAATCAGCTGGTGGGCCAACTACCAGCTCGGGCGCGACACACTCTCCGAACTCTCCCACTATGCCGTCAGTGCAGCTCAGAGTGTCGCAACAAATCTTGACGAAGCCGCACTTCACTATTTCCAGTACCAAGAACGCATACGCGCAGAAGACATCTTCCTGACCCGAAAACTCACCGAAGGTCGCGGACAGCTAACGAAACTCAACGAACGGCAGGAGATCGACAGGCGCCGAGAGGCGGAGATCGGAGCGCACCGAACCGCGTTTTTCCGTTCGATCGGATCCACACTCGATACCCTCGCCGGCGTCACAATCGTAGTGAGTGCCCTGTCATTGAACGTGCTCCGCGCCGACTTCGGGATGCTCTGCACATCCGACACCTCCGACACATACCCACGCCTCACCGGACCGGCGGGCGGAAAACTGCGCAAGGCCCTCGCCACCGACACCTCCGACGGAGCACACGCCCAAGAGACCCTCCTTCGCGGTATCCGTGCAGCTGTCGTTGCCGCTGGTCCTCCCGGATGGGTTCAATGGACGCTCGAAACCCGCAATAGCTTCGTTCACCGATCACAATGGCTGAAAATGACCATGCACGATCGACCCCACCGCACCGCCCCTACCAACTGGATTCGCCCACTTCCACGCACACCAGCCCAAAGTGAAGGCGCAGCGCTCAGAGCCGCCGACACACTGACGGACACATACCTCACCGAAGATGCGCTCGCTTCGATGCACGGAGTCCTCGAATCTGTAGATGCAGTGATCAAAGCCGTAATCGAGCAATGTTCACACCTGTGGACCCGACGACGCGCCAACCCTCACCTACTCGAGCAGCCAGGTTCACAGTGGACAGCGCCTACTACCGCAGCCAGCTTCGACGGATACCACCCCGGCTCCGCGCAACGAGCATTCGACAACGCCGACGCCATCCTCGTGCATCCCACCGAAGGGAAACGTCTACTAACACTCATAGACCCGCAGGAGGCAACCCCGCGTCGCACGAAATAGCGAACAGGCCGTTGAGAGGGATGAACCGTGCCGCCGCTGGTGAAATTCGATCGACCAGCAAAATCGAGCGCAGGTGGTATATTTTCTGGTATGAATTCATACCCGGATCGACAAAAAGTCGTCGACGACTTGGGCGAGAAGTTCCTTGACGCATTCGTAGCGTCCGTGGACAAGGCACGTGCCGATCTGGAAGAGTTTCGCGACTTCCGACCGGAATGGTTCGTCAACTTCTCGAAACGGTTCATCGCCGGTTTCATCCACGAACGCATCTGGGACTCGATGCTGCGCACAGCAGACGAGGGCGACGTCCACTTCAAGGACGACGAACCGACTCGGGAAATCCACATCGGCACCAACTACGTGGTCCGAATCAAGCGCCACACCGAAAACTTGAAGATTACGAGCTACCCGACCACCGGCGCACTCGCATTTTGGACGAACAGTGCCACCGCTCAACTGCCGGATCTCGAATTGTGGAGCCTGGCAATGGGATACATATGGAATCCTGAAGAGGCCGCGATCGGCGACACGATCTTGTCGTTCCGTGACAGCAAAGACACACCTATCTGGTCGATTCTGCTGCACTCGGGCCAGTCCGGTCAGGCCACCGGCATCACGTGGACACCAGTGGACCCGCAGTTGCCCCAGCTCGATCTCAGCGATGTTGTCGCTACGAGCGAAGACACAGTAGAAGGATCATGAACCAGATCGGCGACGTAATCCTGACATCGCGGCGTGCAGCCGGGATGACTCAGGAGGACCTGGCTGAGCAGCTCGGCATCACACAAGCAGCGCTGTCCCGCTACGAAAACAACCTTCGAGAACCCGACAGCGACACACTCGAACGGATGAGTCGTGCCCTCGACGTGTCGGTACCGTTCTTGACTCATGCGTTCAGGTTGCAGGGGGCAATCGCTGCCGACGCCCACATGCGTCGGCAGAAGACAACCAAAGCCTCTGATTGGAAACTGGCAGAAGCGAAGCTGAACCTGTATCGGATGCGTGCAGCATTTCTGCTGCAGCGCGTCCCGATGACGCCGCAGAATCATGTACCGACATTCGACCCGGACGACACGACACCATCCGACGCGGCACGGATACTTCGCGCGCAATGGAAGATGCCGATCGGGGCGGTCCGCAATCTCACCAGATGGGTCGAGTCAGCCGGTGTCATCGTCGTCGAACAAGACTTCGGTACGCACCGCATGGACGGGTTGTCGCAATGGGCAAGCGACTATCCCATCATCATGCTCAACAGCGCACTGCCGGCCGATCGCAAGCGGCTGACACTCGCACACGAACTCGGGCACCTGGTTCTGCACAACACGTACATCGATGCCGACATGGAAGCTCAGGCGAACGAGTTCGCGGCCGAACTCTTGATGCCGGCGCACATCATCGAGTCCGAATTCAGAAATCTCACACCCGCGAAACTGCTTGCAATGAAACAGGTGTGGGGTGTTTCAATGCAGGCGCTCTACGAGCGCGCATACCGCATGGGCAAGGTCAGCACAGACGATCGCCAACGCTTCTACCGTTCGTTGAACGCACGAGGATGGAAGGTGAACGAACCGGGAACCGACAAAATCCCGCCAGAAACCCCGGAATTGGCGCGAAGCATCGGAGAGATGCTGATATCGAAGGCCGGCCTGTCACGAGAGGAAGCAGCCGCCCTCATCGGCCATCGAATAGCGGCCAACGAAACCGTCTTCCTCTCCCCCGAAAAACGCTTGCGCGCCGTCTGATCGCCGACGTCAAACTAGCTACCGCAAACGGGTATGGCGATCGATTCCGTCGGCGCGATCGGGAGCGGAACCAGAGGGCGCTCGAACATCATCTATTCAGCCATACGGTTGTTTCGGTGATGGCCGGGTGCCGTTCTTCTATTCGATCCGAGAGACTTGTAGTCCGCCATCGTTGAGACTCTCGTACAAGTCCTCAATTTTCACCTGCCCGCCGCGCTCGTCGCATTGTGTGAAAATTATTCGTTGCGCAGCACGTGAGAGTCCGACAAAGAAAGCTGATGAGGAATCGTCAAATTCTGTGGATTAAGGTGTGTCAGGCGACCTCGGATACCGGCGTGTCCGGTGACGGTTCCGGGGTGATCTCGACGGGTCGTTCGAGGAGCTTGCCCTTGTGGAACAGCGCAC
>NZ_LPNQ01000033.1:0-3948 GCF_019266085.1 Rhodococcus sp. FH8
TCACGGACACCTATCAGGCGCTCGAAATTCAGTGCTACCGCGTGCCGGACCCGCGGAAGACGCGAGACGGCACTCCCGACGCTGAACTCCTCGACAGACTTCGGCCAGCGGTGACCAGACACCCGCGGTTGCTCATCGTGCCGCCGGAATCTCTGGCAGACATCGACGACTCCGACGAAACGTCAGAACCCGCACCCCTGACCTATTTCGACTACGTCGCCGCTGACTGGGTCCTTGCCAGTGACAGGCCTGACCTCGACCCGGTACTCACACGAGCACGGATGAATGGCGAGACCGATCCCCGGCTCGCATCGCCGACCGCATTGTTGGGTCTGTTGGGGGCGTCCGAAACTCCGAAGAAGCGACAAGCGATGGCGGACTTCGTCGACCTCGACACCTACCGCCGGCCGGCGTTCGCGACAAACGATGCCGCCGATGCGGCGGCGTTTCTCGACAAACTCTCCGATCCCGAATCCCGACCAGAACCGTCGAACGTCGAACAGGCCCGAACCAGACTCACCGTCGTCAAGGCAGCAGTCGACGATACGGCTCCACGCGAGGAACCGGACTATGCATTCGGCAGCGGAAACGAACACGAGGACCAATACGGACCGGTCCAGGATGTTCGCGCCTCTGACGTGGCACTGGGAGATCTGATGTTGATGGAGGACACCGACGAGTGGGTCGTTGTCGACACCGAACCCGAGCCCGACATCATCGAAGACTCGTTGCTCTCGTTGACCTGGCGCAGCGACACCGACGAGATGGGCGATCTTGCGATTCCGGACAGTTCGTACGTCTCGATTCGCAAGCCTGTTCAGGTACCTGAGCTGGCGTGACCTCTGTCGAGCTCGGCCGGCACCCACTGCCGTGCAGCCGAACGGCTGGCATTGATGCGGGCGCGGGCTTGGCTCTGCCCTGCCCTGCGATGCGGTGCGGTGCGGTTGCGTTGTTAAGCGGTGACCGCACCACCTCGACTTGGTCTTGGTATTCGACAAGTACTAACTGCGCTCGGAATTCCCGCGTTCTCGCTTACCGGAAGCCGTAAGACAACGTGTAAACAGCCTGTGCGCAATCGAGCCGCACCCAGGTGGGACGACGAAATTGGGATGTAGGGGCGGTCGCGACGGCCGTGCGGCTTTCTCGGTGTCGTCGTTATCGCGGAAAGTGTCTGTGACTGCCAACGGCGTCCGTGCACGCGGAGCCCTCTGTCGTCTGCTCCAGCATGCATGTCACATGCGGCCGATAGTGTCGAATCGTCGCGCCAACTCAGGCACGACGCGATCACGACGGAGCACAACGTGAGCATCTCCTTTCGCGCTATGCGCGCATTGCGCTGGTTGGCCGACAACGATCCAGCCGTTGCCCTTCCAGTACAGGTCTGCCCATATGACGATGCCCGCTTCGTGTACGACGAACTCGAAAATCTTGAATTGGTCGAAGACACCTACACCCTCGACGGCAGCTACGATTTTCATCTCACCACTGTCGGTAAGATGCGGGCCCGCAACACTGTTGAGTCGTACCGCGAGGAATTCGCACGCCGCCAGGTCCTGTCCTCGATCGCGCGCACCGGACACTTCACTGGCATCGTCGGCGGGCCGGACGGTGAAGACTTCACCGGCGCTCTCACTCATCAGGAAGTCGGATTGGCTCTCGATGACCTTGCGGACCGCAGGCTGATCACGGGACAGCGCAACGCCAATAACGAATTCACCTATGCCGAACTCACCCCGAAAGGCCACCGAGCCTTACGCAGTTCCTTCCCGATCGAGGATGCTGCGATGCCGGTGCCCGTCTCGAACCACGTCACGAACTACTCGGCCGAGAACTACGGAACCATCAGCAGCCAAGTCGTCGGCGGGCAAAACCACACCGTCACCGTCAACAACACCGAAGGCGTCACCATCGAGGAAGCCGTGGAGCTAGTGCGCACGCTTCGCAGCGACATCGCCTCCGCCCCAGCACATCCGAACATCGACCCCAGCGATGTCGAGGACGTTCTCGATGACCTCGATACCGTGATGTCGAAAGGCCTCAAACGCGGCTTGGAATGGTTCCGCACTGCGTGGGCCCCGGTCGCGGCCAACATCGCAACCGTCTACGGGCAAGAACTGGCCGACCGGACCTTCGCTATTGGTTCAGCACTCGTGACCTAACCGCTGCCACACACAGAACTAACCTCGAACATATGTTCTATGCTGAGAACGAAAAAGCGGGGAATAGTCCCGAAGGACTATTCCCCTGCTCAAGATTGCAGCGTTTCGCTTGTCTCGAAGTTTACGTGAAGATATTCCGGTGAGCAAACCTCTCGATCCAGTCACCGTGCATATCATCGCCGCATCGCAGGGTGCGGACGCTGATCCGTATTCCGCGCACATCTTCGTGCGGTTGTTGGACTTCTTTTCCGACACCTCGCCTTGGCAGCGCCGACTCTGGGATACCGGAACGGTTCTGGCATTGCGCGAACTCGACGAAGCGTCTCGTTGGCGCGAGCGGAACGTGCTTTCGACGAGCGCGGTTTCCTGGCTGGCAGACGATATCGAACGTCTCGCCGGCCGCGATCGGGGCGTCGGCGAGAAGGAACTGCGCACGCAGTTGCGAGCCACTCTCCGATCCGGAGTTCCGCACGGAAGCCGCCATCACCGAACACTGGCTCAGCTGACGGATCTGGTGCAGGACGGTTACATCGCGCGTTGGGCTGTGGCGGTGCAGGGATCCTCGCGGCCCTCGCCAGAGCGGTTAGCCCGGGCCGTTGCCTCGCATCTCCTCGACTGCGGATACAGCATGGGTTTTCTGCATCGTTGGGTCTCCGGGCATGTGTACGGCGGTCATTCCCTGGCCGAGTTGCTCGATTCTGCGGGAGCGTTGGCCCACGGCAGTGCCCACTCGTTCGAGGTAATGGTCCCATTCATCGCGCTGCCCAAGATGGAGTTGGCGCAGGATCTGCCGCAGTGGCGCACCGCTGGGCAGGTGAACGAGTGGATTCAGGACAAGACGAAGTCTCCAGGAGGCATCCTCACGTGCGGAGGCTTCCTCTACACAGTGGAGACCCGAGACACCTTCGGCGCAGCCGACGCTGTCGCCGAGACCGTCGATCGGCTGATTGCGCGTAGCGGCTACACCCGCAAACGGACCCGCGGCCACAAGATCCCGCTGCCGCTGGGCACAGTCTGGGTCAGCAGCGGCACGGACACTGAAAAGATCGAACTGCGCCGCGAACACGGGCGTGGGGCGTTCGTGCTGTCCCTACAGGCCGAGCGTCGGGTATACGACGTTGCTGAGCCGACAGCTCTCGACGACGCACTCGAACTTGCCGCATCGCTGAACTTCGGATCCCCCGGCCCTGCCATCTCCGGGGGATGGGCGGCCATCGAGGCCTTGCTGATCTCATCCGCCGACGGTGACGACACCCGAGACCGGGGCTCCGTCGCTGCCGATCGTATGGCCGCATTGGTGGCATGTTCATGGCCTCGTGGTGAATTGACCTCCTTGGCTCACCGCCATGACCCGGAAGAACCGGACCGGCTTGCGCTGGCACTTGCCTCTGCCGCCTCCAATCGGGAGAGGGCTCTATTGGTAGCGGAATCCCTCAAATCTGGTCGGTCGCTGGCATTGACACGGCCGACGGATATCGCCGCCCAGGAACGCATGAACCAGGTCGTGAAAGATCCTCGCCGCACCCTCAACGACGTCTCCAAACACATCACCACCGCGATGCGGCGCCTCTATCGACAGAGAAACCTGCTGATGCACGGCGGTTCGACTAACTCTGTTGCACTGCAAGCAACATTGCGGACGGCCGCCCCACTTGTCGGAGCGGGGCTCGACCGCATCACCCACGCCGCTCTGACCGACGGCATCGGCGCATTATCCTTGGCGTCGCGCGCAGGTCTGAATCTCAAACTCGTCGGTGGGACGGACGGGCGACACGTGGCAGACCTCCTC
>NZ_LPNQ01000034.1:0-4160 GCF_019266085.1 Rhodococcus sp. FH8
TTTTGCGCCCCGCATCATCCGTGGCAACGAGGGACGAACGAAAATACGAACGGGCTCCTGCGCCAGTACCTGCGCAAGAACGCTGACCTGCGCACTTTCAGCCAGGAGGACCTGAATTCGATCGCGGTAAGACTCAACAATCGGCCTCGTCGGGTGCTCGACTGGAACAGTCCACGCCAACGAGAAGACCAGGTGCTCGGCTCCTCCGCAGTTGGATAGCAAAGCTGGCCATAACGGCGGTTGGCATGATGATGGTCATGGCTGCCACCGGACTCCCCGAACTCGATGTCGCCCGTATCGTGAAGTACTGCGCCAGTAGAGTTCCCGATCGTCTGCGTCATGAGATTCGGGTCGAATGCGACATCGCGCCGCGCCATGTCACGATCTGCGAATGCCGGCCGCCGTGGCGTGAGGACTTCGGACCGGAGTGGACGCGATTCCCGATCGCCCGCCTGTCTTACACGAAGAAAACCGGGCTGTGGACTCTGTATTGGCGGGACCGGCACCTCAAATTTCACCGCTACCAGTTCTTGGATCCGAGCCCTCACGTTCAGGATTTGCTCGATCACATCGAAAACGGTGGCGATCCGATCTTCTGGGGCTGATCCGTTATCGTCGGTGATGCGTTGACCTATTGAGACCAAGATCTATTCTCGACAAGAAGTGCATTCCGCTCATCAAGGACACGGCCAGTGCTGACGCGGGGGTGGCCGACGAAGTATCCGGTTCAAGCCGCGGTACTCATAGGTCCGAAACGTCCCACAAGTCGCCACATCACTCAATCGTGAGACTCTAGTTTTGGTATGTCCTTCTGAGACGCAGTGGGCTGGACCAACACCTGATCCCACGCAGAACGAGCGGATGTCTCAATTCCAAGGAATTGCGACATGTCCGCGCTGGGTGTTCGGCTACTTCTGTCAAGCCCGGGCGCAGAGCTTCCGATAGTGACACGAGTGCAGGGGTCCGGCACTTGGGATCAGGAAACTCAGCCAATTCTTCGCCAACGCGGACTTCCATCAGATGCTGATCGGATACCTGAGGGGAGCCTATGACGACTTCCGCGCTGACATGTCACGGGAGTGCTACGGGATTCATCGGGTAGGGAGTTTCTGGGGATCAGCGGCAGACCGTGAAAGTCTTTGAAGTATTGCCTGCAGTACTCCAGTGACCAGTCAGAAAGGGATCTCCTGGGCTCTGAACTGTGAAATTAGTTGGCGTGAGTAGACTCATGCCCGGCCATTTCGCGGGCCAAACGAGGCCAATTTGAGGCCAGAGTCTATGATGAAGACCTTGTTAAATGAGGACCTCGCTCTAAATATTGTTCCATCCATCCTTCTCAGCATCCGCAAAGGCCTACATATGATCGCGTAGGCATTGTTGGCGCCCCGGCAAAGTGACAGAAGGGCCAGCAAGATTGACTCCAGATTCAGACTCGACTCCAGATTCAGACCCGACGCCCTTCCTTGACTTGCGGCGGTATCTATGGCGGGTCACTGGGCCTTACGGCTCAGACTGGTTCCTTGGCGCATCGACAGTGCTGTTAGCTATCCCCACCTTCTTTATAATTGCTCCGCAATCTACGTGGGCTATCCCAATGACCGATATAACCTTCAATCGAGCCAAGGGACTGCTATTCGTTGCTGCTATTATGATGGTCATCATCGGCATCATATGGTCCGTTGTATACAACAGGTCTCAAAAAGACTTACAAGGCATAAATAGCACTCTTGACGATGAACTATCTAAGATGACGGCCGACCGAGATAATCACGTCGACACAATTAACGGGATGGTTATAACTATCTCTGATATGTACGCGAGCCTTCTCCGGAGGCTTGCTGAAAATTGCAGCATTACAGAACCTCACCGACTGAGCCTTTACGACTCAGCTGACTCGAACTACTTTAAACTCTACAGTCGCTATGCTTCGGATCCGGAAAGGTCTGGCCTGACCGCCGACGAACTGACTAAACCTAAAGGTAAAGGTTGTCTCGGATTGGCCTGGGCTGAAGGAAAATGTTCCCGTATATTCTCAGAGCACAAGTCAACATATAAACGGGAACATCGTGATTTGGGGTATTTGGACGACGAAATAAATGGATTCACCATGCGCCCTCGGGTTGTCTTTGGGATTCGGTTCCCGCAAGGCTCACAGAATACCTACGGCGGGGTTCTTGTCGTTGAGTTGCAGAACAAGGTGACACAAGTGCAACTCGACACGCTCATCGAACAGGTCGAAAAGTCTGCGACTTGGGGTAACATTGCAAGTGCGTACAAGAGCCTTCCAACAGCAATTGATCGCAGCACCAGCCCTTCCGAGAGGGGGTTCTGATCATGTTGACTAACACAGATGAACGTAAAGTCGAGCTGATGCTCGCCTATTTGTGTGAAAATTACCCACATAAACACGAACTCTCCAAGGCTCGCATAACCAAGATGCTCTACCTCGCAGACTGGCGCTCTAGTATCACCATTGGGCATCAGCTATCCTCCATTTCTTGGAAGTTCAATCACTATGGCCCGTACGTGGACGACACCCGCGACATTGCTGACAGGTCCACTCTGCTCGCAGTAGAGGAGACTGAGAATATGTATGGCCGCCCGAAGACGTTGATCGCACGATCTGGTCAACCTGTTGATTTTGAATCCTTAACCGAAGTTGAGCGCAAAATTCTAGACCACGTCATCAATTCGACGGAGGATCTTTATTGGAATGATTTTATTGCGCTTGTATACAAGACCTACCCGGTAGCTAACAGTGAGAGAGGAACTGTGCTCGACCTGCCTTCGCTCGCTAAAGCCTATAATGCTTCATGAGTACTCTTGGATCCCAAATGTCCCAGGGAAGAAGAGAAGTTGGAGTCGGGGAATTTCCTTGGAGGGCTATATCTCACAGCATTCGACTCGATCGTGAACGTCTTGGTCTGCGCCGGCGATCGCTCGGTACAGCTCCCCGACCTGGCCGCGCCCCCACTGTTGACGCCTACGCCCTCGCAGACGATAGTGACCTCCCGCCCGACGTGCAACGCAACCGGGCGGAGCACGTCAGGCTCAAACGAGATGACCGACCCAACGAGGAGCTCGAGCTGTTGCTGGAATGCGTCGATCTCTCCGAACGGCCGGGAACCCTCGGGGGCGGGATGCCGGCCGTGTAGCGGAAGGTCAAAGCGCAGGCAATGTTGGCGGCATCGCTGCAGTGACTCTGCCGGACCGGCCCGGTCCACGATACGCCGGGAGCTCTCTAATCCAATGCGTTCGATGAAACTACTGATAAATACCTATTTCTAACAATCTAGATTGTTAGAGTCGACGTCTGCCGGAGGATCGGCCCTTGTCTGTGGCCGATTCCTCCGGCTTCTCCTTATGCGAGTGAGTCGACGATTTTCATCGTCTCGACTGCCACCGTGGTGACGCGCTTGATCAGGTCAACGATGTAGGTGGGGTAATCGTGTTCGTCGCACCAGTCGTTGGGGTCATTGACAATGCCCGAGGCTTTGTCGGTCTTGACTTGGTAGCGGTCGATGATCCATGCCAGCGCCGATCGCGAGGCGAGCATGTACCGATCGGCATCCTCTGGGATGCCAGAGATGGTGACCTTCGGGTTGTAGATGATGGTGGTGCGGTCGTCTACATTCTTTCCGGTATCGGGGTCTTTTTTCTTGTCCCACTTCATCTTCGCTATCCGCCACGTTTCACGGTCTGCGTCTGATGATCCTGACTTGAGTTGTACGTCAAGGGGATACGGATCGACCGTCTCGTAGTCGACGTGCAGATCTGCCAGGCGGCGACCGGCCGATACCAACTCCTCAAAACGCTCGCTGGTCTCGGGTGTCGGGATGTGCGGAAGCATCTTCTTCAGATCGGATGCGTATGCGTTCCGGTACGCCGGATCATGGAGGAGGCCGTAGACGTAGAAGAAGATGTCGTCCTTGGTCACCTGATCGCCGACAGCCTTACAGTAGAGCGCGAGAATGCCGTCGGTGACGTTGTCGACGCGCCGGTAACCCCACTCGTCGACCTCGGCTGTGCCGGTTGTCGACGGCCATCGTAAGCTCCCCACTGGCGGCCATTTATGGCGCATTTTGTGGCCATGGTTTCTCCCCGCGTACGGCCAGATAGTTCCCCACCTGCTGTGAGTCAGATTCGGTCCCGGCAACGCT
>NZ_LPNQ01000035.1:0-5449 GCF_019266085.1 Rhodococcus sp. FH8
GCCCAGCAGTGGGCTCGTCGAGGATGTAGAGCGTGTCGCCGCGTTGAGCACGCTGGAGTTCGGATGCCAGCTTGACACGCTGAGCTTCGCCGCCGGACAGCTCGGTGGCGGGTTGTCCGAGTCGCAGGTAACCCAACCCGACCTCGCGTAGGACGGTGAGCGAGCGAAGAACGTCGTTCTCACTGGTGAAGAAGGCGTGGGCTTCGTCGATGCTCATCGCGAGAACGTCGGCGATGTTGCGGTCCCGCCAGGTGATTTCGAGTGTGCTCTGCGTGTAACGAGTGCCGTTGCAGTCCGGGCACGGACTGTAGACGCTGGGCAGGAAAAGCAGCTCGACCATCACGAAGCCTTCACCTTCGCAGGTCGGACAGCGGCCACCGGCGACATTGAAGGAGAACCGCCCCGGTTTGTAGTTCCGTTTCTTGGCCGCAGGTGTTGCGGCGAACAGCTTGCGGATGTGGTCGAACATGCCGGTGTAGGTTGCAACATTGGATCGGGGTGTGCGCCCGATAGGGCGCTGATCGATGGCGACCACCCGACGGAGCCCTCCCAAGGTGCCCTCGATGCGGCCGCGGACCGCGCCCTGATCTCCGGTGAGCAGCAGATCGGTGTCGTCGCGCGGTTCGACGTTGGCATCGGGCGCGGCGGGCCGGCCCAGTTCAGCGTTGATCAACGCTGGTAGAGCCTGGCTGACGAGGCTCGATTTCCCCGAACCGGAGACTCCGGTGACCGCGGTCAAGACCCCGAGAGGGAAAGACACGGTGAGGTCGCGGAGACTGTTGCGCTCGACGCCTTCGACGCGAAGCCACCCGCGGGGGGTACGCCGCTGGCGGCGCACCTGCTCCGACGTGTCGAAGAGATAGCGTGCGGTGACCGAGTCCGGTACGTCGGCCAGCCCGGCGGGTGTTCCACTGTAGAGCACGCGTCCACCGTTCTCGCCGGCACCGGGACCGATATCGACCAGCCAGTCCGCTTCTCGGATGACGGGTAGGGAGTGCTCGACGACGAGGACGCTGTTTCCTCGCTCACGAAGTCCGTGCAGAATTCTCAGCAGCGCCGTCAAGTCGCCGGGGTGCAGTCCCGCCGAAGGTTCGTCGAGGATGTAGGCGACGCCGAACAGCTTCGAGGACAGCTGCGTCGCCAGGCGCAGTCGTTGCAGCTCTCCGCCGGAGAGTGTGGGCGTCGTCCGGTCCAGTGACAGATATCCCAGCCCGAGGTCGATGATGGGTTGGATTCTTTCGAGGAGGTCGTCGAGCAGGCGCCGCGCCGCCACCTGTTTTTCCGCTGACACGTTCGGGGTGCGTCGCACGTCGGGAGCGGCGGTGTGCGCCGATCCTCCCGATGCGACACGTCGTCGCGTGGCCTCGGCTCGTCGGGTTTCGTCGAGAGCTTCTCCTGCCGCCTCGGGTAGCCAGTCGCTGGACACAACAGTGCGCGCGATCTCTGCCAGTCGTGCCAGGGGCAAGGACGCGAACTCGGCGATATCCAGGCCCTCGAAGGTGACCGAGAGCGCCTCCGCCTTGACCCGCTTGCCCTGGCACATCGGGCATACCTCGCTGGTGACGAACTCAGAGACCCGCTTCTTGACGATCGAGCTCTTGGTGTTCGCGAAGGTATCGAGCACGAACCGCCGGGCGCCGACGAAATTGCCCTCGTAACTGGGTTCGGTTCCGGCTTTGATCGCTCGCCGAGTCTGTGCCGGGGTAAATCCCGAGTACACAGGAACGGTGGGGCGGTCCTCGGTGAACAGGATCCAGTCGCGATGTTTCTTCGGCAGCTTCTTCCACGGAGAGTCGACGTCGTATCCCAGTGACACCAGGATGTCGCGAAGGTTGCCACCCGGCCAGCCCGGCGGCCACGAAGCGATCGCGCGCTCCCGGATGCTGAGTGTGGGATCGGGGACCATCTTGTCGACATCGACCTCGTAGACGCGCCCGATGCCATGGCAGGTCGGACATGCGCCCTGCACGGTGTTCGGCGAGAAGTCCTCCGCGTAGAGCATCGGTTGGTCATCTGGGTAAGACCCGGCACGGGAATAGAGCATCCGCACGAGACTGCCCAATGTCGTCACGCTGGCGACATTCGATCGAGCATTACCGATGCCTCGGTGCTGCTGCAGTGCAACCGCCGGTGGCAGTCCCTCGACGACGTCGACATCGGGTACACCGACCTGGTCGATCAGCCGACGGGCATACGGTGCCACCGACTCCAGATAGCGCCGCTGCGATTCCGCGAACAGTGTCCCGAACGCCAGCGAGGATTTCCCCGAGCCGGACACACCGGTGAACACCACCAGACGGTCTCGAGGAACATCGAGATCGACGTCGGCAAGATTGTTCTGCCGAGCTCCCCGCACCACGACACCCTGCCTCCAGCGATCATCGGCCTCGGCGAGATGTTCGGAACGGTTTGTCATGCCGGTGACCATAACGAAGGAAGGGAGCCTTGCGGCAGACCCCACAGCACTCCTGGCACACATCGTCACTCAGTTGACACGCAAGGTCACTGACACGTATCGCCACGTGCGCATACGTTCGAAAGGTCCCCCGGTGGCCACGCCACCACAACCGGGTCCCGAATCGCAGCGTGCAGGGATCCCCCAGGTTAGGAGCGACAGCATGGCAGACAGCAACCGCGCAGTGGTGTTCGAGAGCCCCGGCACCATGAAGGTCGAGAAACTCGACTTCCCCAAGCTGGAGATGCCGAACGGACGAAAAGCGCCCCACGGCGTCATCCTGAAAATCGTCGCTACCAACATTTGCGGCAGCGACCTGCACATTTACCGAGGGTCCTTCCCCGTCCCCCAGGGTATGGTCATGGGCCACGAGATGACCGGAGAGATCATCGAGGTCGGCTCCGACGTGGAGTTCCTCAAAGAAGGCGATCTCGTCTCGGTCCCCTTCAACGTCGCCTGTGGACGATGCCGCAACTGTAAAGCTCGCCGCACAGATGTCTGTGAAACCGTCAATCCTGCAGTCTCCTGCGGCGCATACGGTTTCAATCTCGGCGACTGGGTGGGCGGACAAGCCGAATACCTGTTCGTCCCGTACGCGGACTTCCAACTCCTCCGTTTCCCGGACAAGGACCAGGCCATGGACAAGATCCTCGATCTTGCCCTGCTCTCGGACATCCTTCCCACCGCCTTTCACGGACTCATCGAGGCAGGGGCCAAACCAGGTTCAACGGTGTACATCGCCGGCGCCGGGCCGGTCGGACGCTGCGGCGCAGCAGCAGCACGCCTTCTCGGCGCATCCTGCATCATCGTCGGCGACTACTATCAGGACCGACTCGACCTGGTCAAGAACAACGGCTGCGAGACCATCGACCTGAGCCAGGACATCCCCTTGCCCGACCAGATCGAGGCCATCCTCGGTGAGCGCGAAGTCGATTGTGGCGTCGACTATGTCGGCTCCGAAGCACACGGCATCGGCTCGGAGTCCAATCAGCCTCAGCCGGCAGGTGCCATCAACGACGTCCTCGAAGCCACCCGTGCCGGCGGCGCCACCGGCGTCATCGGCGTCTACGGCCCCGACCCTCTGGCACCGACAAAGGCCGAACAGGAAGGCATCTTCCCGCTCGAATTCGGCAAGGCCTGGATCAAGTCACCGCGCCTGTCCGCGGGGCAGGCACCGATCATGCATTACAACCGCGAGTTGATGATGTCGATCCTGTGGGACCGCATGCCGTATCTGAGCGCAATGCTCAACACCAAGGTCATCGGCCTCGACGAAGCACCCGCCGCCTACGAGACCTTCGATCAGGGGTCATCGAGCAAGTTCATCATCGACCCACACGGAATGATTCCAGCCTGAGCACGATCCAGCACGGAAAGCTCATGGTCTCAGCACAATACAGCACGGAATGCTCACGGCCTGAGCGTTTTGCAGCACGCGTAGATTTCCGGCCCTGTGATCGCCCCCCGACTGGCGGACACAGGGCCGGCTCGCTCTCTCCCCGACCCGCAGGACTTTCCCGCGCGGCTCAGTAAACTCAGTGGTATCCGAAAGGCAGGTGATCCGGCCATGGCTGATGCAGACGAGCCCTCATTGCCACACTTCGAAACGTTGTCGACCTCGCGGGCGCCGGACGACGGTGTCATCGACTACTGGCGAGAGGCCCGGCGCCATGCCTACGTCGACGTCAGCACCGACCCCGCCGACCCCGACTTCTACGGCGATGTCCGTCTCGGCCGATACACGAACTTCACTCTGTCCACGAAACGAGCCACCGCCGAGCAGACACACCGCAATCGCAGCCGAATCGCCCAAGGGCGGGAACAGGACGAGTATCTGTTCGCCACATTCCAGACGCGCGGAAGTTGCGTCATCGAACAGGCCGGACACACTGCAGTAGTCCCGCCAGGATCCATGGTCATCTACGACAGTTCCCTGCCCTTCGCTTTCCGAGCCGATGCACCCTACGAACAGGTCATCGTCAAGGTGCCCGCCGATCGAGCCTTCGCGCTCGCCGGCATCGACCGGACCACGGACATCCTGGCCACGACCATGAGCTGTGCAGGAGCGATGTCCGCCGTCGCAGCCTTTTTCACCCAACTGGCCCAACACCAAGACAGCGATCCCCACGGCGCCGCACAGCTCGAGACTCACGCCTCTTCACTGGCCACATCACTACTGAGTCTCGTCACACCGGTTCGCTCTGCCGCCGAAATACCCGCCTTCCTACGACGAGATCAGGTTCTGGCCTACATCCATGCCCACCTTGCAGACCCCGACCTCGACGCCGAACGCATCGCCACCGCGATGCGACTCTCCCGCCGCAGCCTCTACCGCCTGTTCCAGGGAACCGACCACACAGTCATGGGATATCTCCGCGCAGCGCGCATCCAGTCCGCCCAGCACCTACTACGAAAATACCCTTCCCGGCCCGTCTCCCTCATCGCTCGACAAACAGGATTCTCCGACCCCCGCACCTTCTACCGAGCGTTCCGCGACACCACCGGCATGACACCCAACGAACACCGAGAACGCCTCGATTGACAACGCACTGCACATATCCGCTCTACAGCTCAACGAGGCCGCCGGACGGGTCAACAACGACCGGCTCGGGCGAATCATGGCCCGCATACGACAGGTGGCCAGAAACCTGACCCCAATTGCGAGTCTGAAAACGAAACGCTTCGAACCTCATCATCTGAACACGGGCCGTCCCGACCTGCACTTCATGTCCGGAGTACGGGAAATTCGACAAACCGACGATGTGCACACACAGTGGATCCTCGAAATAGCCGGACAAACACGAGAATTCGACGCCACCATCACCGAACAGCACCCGGACGAACGCATCGCGTGGAAATCGGACGCAGGGTCTATCTCTTTAACGGTGTTTCGGCGGATTTCCATCAGTAAGTTTCAGATCCTGGCCAACGATCGGCGAACGTGATCGCAAACGCGTTCAGAGCGGGCTTCCACCTCGTTATCCATCGTGCCTG
>NZ_LPNQ01000036.1:0-6223 GCF_019266085.1 Rhodococcus sp. FH8
GCGCTACCGCATCCGGAGACGCCGCCACCTGCGCATCGAACCCGTCCAACACCGACACACCCGCAACCTCACGAGCCGTGTCATTCCACCCCTCGAGCACCAACGAACGCTCAACAGAATCCAAAATATCAACGTCACCAACACGCACCGAAGGATCGGTGGCTACGGAGGAGAGCAGTCGAAGAACTCTGTCCAGCAACGCAGTTGCGTAGTCGGCATCGAAGAAGTCCGGTAGGTACCGCAGCGTCAAGTGCAACTGCTCGTCGAGTGCGATCAGCAGGGTCAACGGGTAGTTCGTGGAATCGTCCGAGGCAATGTCGTCGATCATCATTCCGTCGAGAACATCCGCCTGTGCGGCGAGGCCCTCACGGTCGACCGGGTACGACTCGAATACAACCAACGTGTCGAACAGTGTTCCGACGTCCGCTGCTTTCTGGACATCGGTCAAACCGAGATAGTGATGATCAAGCATTCTCGCCTGCTCGATCTGGACCCTGGCAACCAATTCTTCGACGGACTCCGCGGCGTCGAGGCGCACCCGCACGGGGAGGGTGTTGATGAACAACCCGACCATCGATTCGACGCCGGTGAGCGCCGGTGGCCGGCCGGACACTGTTGCACCGAAGACAACGTCGTCGGTTCCGGTCAACGCACCGAGCAGGACCGCCCACGCGCTCTGCACGATCGTGTTGGCGGTGACCCCGAGTCGTGCGGCCAGAGCGGTGAGCGCCGCGGTTGTCTCCGACGACATCGACACGTTCAGCTTCTGTGACAGCGCGGTGAATTCCTGTCCGCCTGTGACCTGAGCAAGCAGCGTCGGCTCTTCGACGCCGGAAAGCACATCCGCCCAGGCTGTGAGTGATCGATCACGATCCTGATCGACAAGCCACGCCAGGTAATTGCGATAGCTACGCACACGCGGAAGAACCGAGTCGTCACCACGCGTCGCGTACAGCGCCAACAGGTTCTGCAAGAGCAGTGGCACCGACCAACCGTCGAGAATAATGTGGTGATTCGCCACCACCAAGCGATAGTCCCCCTCCGCCATGGTGACGAAGGTGAACCGAATCAACGGCGGTGACGCCATATCGAAGTGTGTCGCCTGGTCAGCCGTCAAAACTTCGTTCAGAGCTGCCTCACGGTCGACGGCCGCAATATCGCTGAGATCGATGTTCCGCCACGGGACTGGAACGTCTCCGAGGACTATCTGGACCGGCGTTCCGTCGTCGTCGGCCGTGAATGCCGTTCGCAGGTTCGCATAACGGTCGATGATTCCCTGTGCTGCAGTGCGCAAGCGGTCGGCATCCACCTTCCCGGACAGAGTGAGAATCATCTGCACCGAGTAGAGGTCGACGCTGGATTCTGCCAACATCGCGTGGAAGAGCAAACCGGACTGCAGCGGTGCCAGGGGCCAGATGTCGGTCACCGTACCGAATCGATTCTCGAAGCCGTCGATATCTCGTTGGCTCACGGAGACAAGCGGCACGTCGGACGGTGTGAGTCCACCGGCTCCGACGGAGCGAGAATGCTCCGCCAGGGCAGTCAGTGCTTCGACCCAAATCTGTGCAAATGTCTCGACACTCTCGCCGTCGATGGCACCGACGGGGTATGCGAAAGAGGCCTCCAGAACAGCACCGTCTGCGCCGTCGTTGACGATCGCATTGATGTCGACGACCTTGTTTGCGGGCATGTCGACGTCTTCGGGTGCCGACACGTTGGCGAAATCGCCGGCCGGCAGCCACCCGAGTCCCTCGACGCCTGCCGGAAGATCCTCGGCGACAACTCGTCCCAGGTAGTTGAAGCTGACCTGTCCCCCGGCGAAGCGAGAAAGCACTGCGCGCGTGTCTTCGTTCAGGTAGCGCAGCAGTCCGTACCCGACGCCCTTGTCCGGGATCGCCAGAAGCTGTTCCTTCACTGCTTTGATCGCGCGTCCCGCCGAATCACCTCCGGCGAAAGCGTCACCCAGATCTACCTCGGAAAGATCGAGACTGATCGGGAAGGCAGCGGTGAACCAGCCAACGGTCCTTGACAGATCCGCGCCAGGAATCACGGCTTCTTCGCGACCGTGGCCCTCGAGTTGCAGCAAGGCAGACGTCGAGTCGATTCCGGCTCGGCGACGCCACTCGATCAGCGCGAGTGCCAGTCCAGCGAGCAGGCCGTCGTTGGCGCCGCCGTTGAAAACCTCCGGCAGCGTGGTCAACAGAGTCTCCGTCACCTGAGTGGGGACCGTCACGCTTATCCGCTGAACCGTTGCCGCAACGTCGACGGCAGAGTCGTACGCCCTCTTACCCAGCACCGGGTCCGGTGTCTGCAACACCTTCCGCCACGTATCCAGCTCGGCCACACGCGAATCCCGATGGGCCTCTTCGGACAAAGCATGAGCCCAGCGTCGCATCGACGTACCGGTCGGCTCGAGAGCAACATCCCCCGTCGCTCCGCTCGCCCCGGCCATCTGAGCCGCAGCCGACACCAGATCCGGAACGATGATTCGCCAGGAGACCCCGTCGACGATCAGGTGATGTGCAGCGATGATCAAGCGCCCGGTGCGAGTGGGACCGAAGTCGACCCACACGAACTGAACCATTACGCCGTCCGCCGGATTCAACCGGCCGAGAGCCTCGTCGAGGCCCTTGGAAGCCGTGAGAACAATTGTCGACTCGTCCGCAGCCGCGTCGACATCGACGCGGCTGAGCAGATCCTCGACGTCCACGGTTCCGGGCTCGGAGACCGACATCCCCCATCCGCGACCGTCGGAGATCAGCCGCGAGCGGAACATGTCGTGGTGGTCGACGACTGCGGCGAGTGTTCGCACGATGTCGGTTCGATGCACTCCGAGTGGAAGCTCGAGAGTCATCGTCTGCGTGAATCGGTTGTAGCTGCCACCGCGCTCGACCATGAATCGTTCGATCGGCGTCAACGGCATCCAGCCGACTCCACCGCCCGGCAACTCCTCGAGCACCACCGCGGCCTCGACGTCGGCGGCATACTTCGCCACTTCGGCCAATGCCGCGACAGTCTTGCTCTCGAAGACGTCACTGGGTGCGAATACGACCCCACGTGCCTTCGCACGAGAGACGAGTTGGATGGACATGATCGAGTCGCCGCCCTGAGCGAAGAACGAGTCGTCGGTGCCGATGCGATCCAGGCCGAGAACGTCCGCGAAGATCTCGCTCAGGATTTGTTCCATCTCGGTGACCGGGGCACGGAATTCCTTGGTCTCGAAAACCGGTGCTGGGAGCGCTTTTCGGTCCAGCTTGCCTGCCGGACTGAGCGGCATGTCCGAGGAGACCATGACCGAAGCCGGAACCATATGGGCCGGAAGGGTTCTGGAGACGAATTCGATCAATTCCGCCGAAGTGACCGAAGCGTGCTTTCCGGTGAACACGTACGACACCAGCGCCGGGGCACCCGACGGCAGGGTCGTACCCATCGTCGCAGCGAACTCGACCTCGGGGTGTGCCGTCAGCGATGCATCGATTTCGCCCAGTTCGATACGGAAACCGCGAATCTTGACCTGGAAATCGTTGCGGCCCACGTATTCCACGGCGTAGGTGGAGGGTGCCGTTCCAGCGACCCAGCGCACCACGTCACCGGTTCGGTACATTCGCTCGCCCGGATTACCGTGCGGGTTTGCCACGAATCGATCGGCACTCAAGCCTGGACGACGATGATAGCCGCGGGTCACCTGAGGACCGGACAGATACAGCTCGCCCGAGACTCCCAGTGGAACTGGATTGAGTCGTGTGTCCAGGACGAATGCGGCCATGTCACCGATCGTGGCGCCGATGTCCATTCGGTCACCGGGCAGAAGCGGAACGCTGACGTTCGTCACGATCGTCGTCTCGGTCGGGCCGTAGACATTCAGGAATGTCCTGGGAGCCGAAGCCGACGCGGCCGATCCGTCCCCTGTCGTCCACTTGCTGATCAGTTCCGGCGAATACGCTTCGCCACCCACGCCTACCACCGTCAGGTCGTCCAGACCGCTCGGGTCCATCGACGCCAGGGCAGCGGGTGTGATGAACGCATGCGTGACTCGTTCGCTACGGAACACCTCAGCCAGTTCGTCGCCGCCGTACACGCCAGGCGGGACGATGACCATCGTCGCGCCGGTGGCCACCGCGAGGAACAACTCGAGCATCGACGCGTCGAAACTCGGTGACGCGAAGTGCAATGTCCGCGAGGTGGGCTTCACGAGGTAGTGCGCGGCCTGCGTGACACTGAAGCTCGCCAGTCCCGCGTTGGTCGCGACAACGCCCTTCGGCAGTCCTGTCGTGCCGGAGGTGTAGATGACCCAAGCCGGATGAGCAGTCGTCAGTGGACGGACACGTTCCTCGGCATCTATCGGCGCTCCGGACACTCCGGCGATCATCTGTTCGCCGAGCGGTCCGTCCACGACCAACCACTCGACGTCGTCGGCGAGATTCGGACGTTCGACGTCGAGGGTCAGGCCAACCTTCGCACCCGAGTCGCTGAGCATGTGCGCGATACGGTCTGCCGGATAGTGCGGATCGATCGGAACGACCGCTGCCCCGGTCTTCGACACTGCCCAGACCGCGAGTACCGATTCGACGGATCTCGGAATCGACACCGCCACAAGATCTTCAGCCCCGAGACCACGGTTGATCAAAACGCGGGCCAGCTTCGACGACCACTCGTCGACCTCTCGATACGTCATGGACCTACCGGCCGCGGCCTGCGCCGTGCCGGGGTAGCGCAAAGCGACGTTGTCCGGGTAGCGCGCAGCAGCGTCGGCAAGAATCTCGGCCAACGGCGCCTGCGCTACTCCTGACGAAGCCCTTTGACTCGTCAGAACCTCACGCTCGGACGCGTCGAGGATTTCGATGTCACCCACTGAAGTTGCGGGGTCCGTCGCAATTCCGTTCAGAATGCGCATCAATCGTGCGGCGAATCCGCGGACGGTCGATTCGTCGAACAGATCCGTCGCGTACGTGAACGTCGCCGACAGCCCTTCTGATACCTCACTGATCGTGAGCTGCAGGTCGAACTTGGCCACGGTCTCGTCGATTTCGAACTCGGCCGCCGTCAGACCGGGCAGAGCCAACGAGTTCTGCCCCAGGTTCTGAAATGCCAATGCCACCTGGAACAGCGGGTGATGTGCCCTCGACCGAACGGGATCCAGCACTTCCACGAGCCGCTCGAACGGAAGGTCCGAGTGCGCGAACGCCTGAAGGTCGGTTTCCCGAGCCGAGGCCAGAAGTGTTGTGAACGCCGCCGACGGATCAACCTCGGTACGCAAAACCAGGGTGTTGACGAACATTCCGATCAAATCGTCGAGTTCGGATTCACCTCGCCCGGCCATCGGTGCACCGATGTTGATGTCCGTTGTTCCCGACAGACGAGCGAGAAGCGACGCCAGAGCCGCATGGACCACCATGAACATCGACGCATTGTGTTCCCGGCCCACGCTGATCAGCCGCTCATGCAATTCCTGACCGATCGAGAATTCGAATGTCGCTCCCTGACCGGAGAATACCGCCGGCCGAGCCCGATCCCCCGGAAGATTCAACTGTTCGGGCACGCCGTCCAGTGCTTGCGCCCAGTAAGTGATCTGTTGCGCGATGACGGACTGCGGATCGTCCTCGGACCCGAGAACCTCACGCTGCCACAACGAGTAATCGGCATACTGCACCGGCAACGGCGTCCAGGTCGGAGCCTGGCCGTTGGTTCGGGCGTAGTAGGCGGTCATGACGTCGCGGGTCAGCGGGCCCATCGAGAAACCGTCGGTCGAGATGTGATGCACCACGAATACCAGAACGTGCTCGTCGGCCTTGATCTGGAAAAGCTTGGCGCGCAACGGCACCTCGGCCGTCACGTCGAAGCCTGCCGCTACGAAGTTCGTTACCTCGGAAACGATCTCCGAATCCGAGACCGAGGTTGCCGCGAGGTTCACGTCGACATCAGCCGGTGCAACGATCTTCTGGTAGCCGACGCCGTCGACCTCGGGGTAGACCGTGCGCAGAACCTCGTGACGGCCGATAACGTCGGCGACCGCTTGCTCCAGCCCCAAGACGTCCAGTTCTCCGGTGAGAGTTATCGCAACCGGGACGTTGTTCCCTGCCGAGCTCGTATCCAACTGGTTGAGGAACCACATGCGCTGCTGCGCCAACGACAACGGAACCCGAACCGGACGCACCTGCGCAGTCAACGCCGCACGTGAACCGCCACCGACATGAGAACCCAAACGAGCAGCCAACGCCTCCAC
>NZ_LPNQ01000037.1:0-6554 GCF_019266085.1 Rhodococcus sp. FH8
CCACCCCACCACACACCAACCCCCCACCACCCACACCAGCAAACCGCCCATCCAACACATCCACCAACGTCAAACCCCCCACCACAACCCCCACACCATCCCAACCACCCACCACCAACCCACGCTCACCGGCGACAAACACGTCGACCTCACCGACCGGTGTATCCGCGTTCGCTGCGAAGGCGGCAAGAATCCGCGACATTCGCTGTGCAATGGTGTCGACCGCGGCGCGGTCGAATGCCGCCGGCTGGTACCGCAGGCTGACCTGCAGCGTCGGTTCCGCGACCGACAGCACGGTGAGCGGGTAATGCGTGGCGTCGCGGGCATTCACAGCGGTGACGCGCATACCGGCAATGTCGGTGTTCCCGCCCATCCCCGAGGTATCGATCGGATACGACTCGAAGACCGACAGTGTGTCGAACAAATTGCCTGTCCCTACGACAGATTGAATCGCGCCGAGTCCGACATAGTGATGATCGAGCAGAGCTGTCTGCTCGCTTTGCAGTCGAGCGAGCAGCTGCATACACGTCTCGTCCGGATCCAGTTGCACTCGGACAGGCAACGTGTTGATCAGCAGCCCCATCATGTTTTCCACACCACGCAACTCGGGTGAGCGGCCCGAAACCGTGACGCCGAAGACTACGTCGTCACGGGAAAGCATCCGAGACAGTAGGACACCCCACGCCGCTTGAATCACCGTGTTCATCGTGATCCCGCTCCGTTGGACCAGCGCACCGAGTCCGTCGCGCACCGAATCGGGTAGATCGACGGCAACCTCTTCGGGCACCAGCTGCTCCGCGATCGGCGTCGAAGGCGCCAACAACGTCGGCTCGTCGACGCCTTCCAAGGCGTCCTCCCACGCCGCGAGCGAGGTCTCCATATCGCGGTGCATCAACCATTCCAGATAGGCGCGGTACGACGGAGTCTCGGGAAGATCGGCCGGGGCCCTCTCGACCGGGAGACCGTCGGCCGCGTATCGCATCAACAGTTCGCGAACCAGCAACGGTATCGACCAACCGTCGAGAACGATGTGATGGTTCGTCACCACCAACACGCACCTCGTCGGCGAGGTTCGCAGCAGCGTCAGCCGAAGCAGTGGCGGCGAAGCGAGGTCGAAGGGTGCACTGCGATCCTCGTCGAGGCGGCGCTCCAGATCTGCGTCGGTTGCCGATCCGCGATCACTCAGGTCGACCTCGGTCCAGGGAATCACGGCATCGTCGACAATCAACTGCACCGGTAGGCCGTTCACGTCGTAGACAAACGCTGCACACAGATTCGGGTGGTTTGCCAGTAGTCCGGCAGCAGCGCCACGCAAACGCTCGGAATCAACCGCTCCTTCGAGCTCGACGCACAACTGCGCTGTGTAGACGTCCGTCGACGTGGCCGCCAGTGAGGCATGGAACATCAGCCCGGCCTGAAGGGGCGACACCGACCAGACATCGTGCAATCCGGGGAAGTCGTTCTCCCAGCGTTCGATCTGTTGTTGGTCGACCGAGACCAGGGGAATGTCCGACGGCGTCAGACCGCCCGCATCAGGTCGCGACGCGTGCGCGCTGAGTCCGTCGAGCGCACGACGCCACAGTTCCGCGAACTCCGCGATGTCAGACCTGTCGAGCACTCCGCGGGGAAAGGTGAAAGATGCTGTCAGGCAGGGCCCGTCGACATGGTCCTCAACCGCCGCGTTGATGTCGATCACGGACGCCACAGGCATGGACGGGTTCTGGGTTCCGCCAAGCCTTCGATTGCCCTCCACCGGCAGCCAGTCCTGTGTTCCGTCAGAGGAGCTGATCCGGCCCAGATAGTTGAAACTGATCTGAGGAGAACGGAATCGGCCGAGTGGGTCGCTCTCGCCCGACAGGTACCGCAACATCCCGAATCCGATTCCATGATCGGGGATCGCACGCACGTACTCTTTGACAGCTTTGAGAGCCCGCCCGGCGTCGGCGCCACCTGCCAGTGCGTCGTCGACGTCGATTGCGCCGAGGTCCACGCGCACCGGGTAGAGCGTGGTGAACCAACCAACGGTGCGAGCGAGGTCTGCGCCAGGAACCACCCCTTCCTCGCGGCCGTGTCCTTCGAGAGTGATCAGGGCGGCCACGGTATCCATACCGCGGCGTCGTCGCCACCCGATCGAGGCCAACGCAACAGCGGTGACGAGTCCGTCGTTCACGCCGGCGTGGAATGCCGCAGGAACAGTGGTGAGAAGGTTCCTGGTCGCCGAAGGCGAGATGTCCACTGTAACGGTGTCGACCGTGTCGTCGACGTCGATCGTGGGATCGAGTGGGCGCGAACCGATCAACGGGTCATCGCCGTCCAGGATCGTTCTCCACATGTCCAGTTCGACGCTCCGGTCGCCCACGTGCTCGACAAGCCCATGCGCCCATCGCCGGAACGACGTTCCGATCTGTGGCAGTTCGGGCGTGACACCGGCCTGGAGTTGTGCTGTCACCGACGCCAGGTCGGTGACCAGAATGCGCCACGAGACCCCGTCGACAACCAGGTGATGAATCACCACAAGTAGTCGGCCCCGCCCGGTCGACACGTCAGGTTTGTCGGCCAGGTCGAACCAGATCACGCGCACCATGTCAGCCGCGGCGGGATCCAAGCTGTCGGCCACGGCCTCGAGTTCTCCCGACGCCAAGGCCCTGAAACCTTCGTCGTCCACCGAATCGACGGCTATGCGGTGGATCAGTCCTTCGGCCGAGATCGAGCCGGGTGGTAAGACTTCCATGACCCGGTCACTCTCAACCAAGCGAGCTCGAAGCATTCCGTGGCGGTCCAGCAACACCTGGAGACCACGGACAAGGAGGTCTTGGGTGAGATCAGCGGGAGCTGTCAGCAAGAGCGCCTGAGAGAACCGTTTCACTCCGCCGCCACGCAGCCCGCCACTGCTGCGGTCGAGCATCCACTGCGCCACCGGGCTCAGTGGAACAGTTCCGACAGCGGATCCCGGTAGCTCCGCGAGCACATCAGGCCTGTCCTGCTCAAGGTGCGCCGACTCGGCAAGCGCGGCAACGGATTTGTGGTCGAATACATCCCGGGGTGAGATGATCACACCCGCATCGCGAGCGCGGGCCACCAATTGGATGGACATGATGCTGTCGCCACCGAGCTCGAAGAACGAATCATGCACTCCTACCGAGTCGAGCCCGAGAACTTGCGCGAACAGAGCGGCAAGAAGATTCTCGGTTTCCGTTCGCGGTGGCCGGTCGGGTGTGGCGGCGGACGAGAAATCGGGTGTGGGAAGCGCTGCGCGGTCGAGTTTTCCGTGAACCGTCAGCGGAACGGCGTCGAGCACCACCACCGCCGCCGGCACCATGTACGACGGCAGGCGCTTGCCTGCATGGGCGAGGACGTCTCGCGGATCGACACTCGCTCCGCGATCGGGAACCACGTAGCCGATCAACCGATCCCTGCCGTCGCCGTTCCAGACGGCCGTCACCGCCTGGGCCACGCGCGGGTGCGTCTGCAGTGCCACCTCGACTTCCCCGAGTTCGATGCGGAACCCACGGACTTTGACTTGGGCATCGGTGCGCCCGAGATACTCCAGCCGTCGGTCGGGCGTCCACCGCACGCGATCGCCCGTGCGATAGATCCGCGTTCCCGGCGCACCGAAGGGATCTGCGACAAACTGCGTGGCGGTCAACGGGTATCGCCGGTGATAGCCGCGAGCGAGAGCCGGCCCGGCAAGATACAACTCCCCCGCGACACCTACCGGTACCGCTCGCAGACGCGAGTCCAGCACTACCTCGCTGAATCCGCGAGTAGGTGTGCCGATAGTGACCGGGGCGTTCGGAGCCAGTGCCGCACTGATGCTCGACACGACAGTTGCCTCGGTAGGACCGTAGGCGTTGAACATCTTTCTGCCCGGCGCCCAGCGGGCCACCAATTCCGGCGGACACGCTTCCCCACCTGTCACGACACAACCGACAGTGGTGAGACCGTCTGGGTCGACGGACATTAAGGCCGCCGGAGTCACAAAACAATGGGTGACGCGCTCGCGCTCCAGTAGCGCCGCCAGTTCCGACCCGCCGTAGACGGTCGGTGGCACGATCACCATCGTGGCTCCAGCACCAACGGCCATCACGAGCTCGAGAACCGACGCGTCGAAACTCGGCGAAGCGAAGTGCAGAGTTCTGGATCGGGTCGTGGCGGCGAAGGTCTCACGCTCCTGGAGCGCGAAGTCGCTCAACCCGCGATGTGTGACCGTCACGCCCTTGGGTGTTCCTGTCGACCCCGACGTGTAGATCAGATAGACCGGATTGTCGATGCGAATCGGCGCGTTCCGATCCGCGTCGATGACTTTCGATGGCGAGTACGCCCGCAGCCGTTCCTCGAAACCGGCATCGTCGAGGACCAGCCACGGCACGAGGCCGGACAATGCTGCGTTGTGAGCTCGAGACGTTATCCCCCACCCTGCACCGGAGTCGCCCAGCATGTGCTCGATACGAGCAGCGGGATGTCCCGGGTCCACGGGAAGGAATGCCGCACCTGTCTTGGCAATGGACCACACCGCCAGAACGGACTCGACGGAGCGTGGGAGACACAACGCCACCACCGATTCGGGACCCACTCCGGATTCGATCAGCATGCGGGCCAATCGGTTCGACTGCGCGTCGAGTTCGAGATAGGTCACTTCACGTTCCTCGAACACCAGCGCAACGGCGCCGGGATCCTGGGCGGTCGCCATATCTGTTGCTGCAGTCAGCAAATCCGGAAGGGTCTGAACAGCGGCGGAAATCTCACCTCGCACGGGTACCAGTTCGGCTGACTCATAGGCGTCGAGGATCTCGATATCTCCGATCCGTGATTGCGGATCCGTGATAACGCGCTCGAGAATCCGTTGCAGGCGGCCGGCGAAGCCCGCTACCGTTTCCTCGTCGAAAATATCTGTGGCATATCCGAATTCAGCACGAATACCATCCGATTCGCCGGCTGCGCCGGCGTTCTGCGTCACCGTCAACTGAAGATCGAAGTTGATGGTGTCGATCTCGACGCCCACGTCGGTCACCTGCAGGTCGGGGAGTTCGAGTGCAGGCCGTTCGATGTCTTGGAACTCCAACATGACTTGAAACAGGGGCGAGTACGCCGTCGAACGTGAAGGATTCACGATCTCGACGACTCTTTCGAACGGCACGTCCGCATGAATGAAGGCGCTCAGATCTACGTTTCGGACCTGGTCGAGGAAGTCTCCGAAAGTCGCGCCGCGGTCCACTGCAGTGCGCAAGACCAACGTGTTGACGAACATGCCCACCAGGTCGTCGAGTTCGCGCTCCCCACGCCCGGCGATGGGAGTTCCGACGGCTACGTCGTCCTCATCACTGAGCCTCGCCAGCAGCACTGCCAAGGCTGCGTGCACAACCATGAAGACCGTGGCGTTGTGTTTGCGCGACAGGGCAACCACACCGGCATGCACCTTCGGACCGAACACGAACCTGATCCGTCCGCGTCGAAGCGAACGCACATCACCGCGCGGTCGATCGGTCGGAATGTCGAGAACCTCCGGTGCGCCCGCAAGATTCTCGGCCCAATAGCCGAGCTGTTTCGAGATCAGAGACCGAGAGTCCGATTCCGAGCCCAACCAACCACGTTGCCACAACGCGTAGTCGGCATACTGGATCCCGAGCGGCGCCCACTGCGGTGCCTCACCGTTCACACGGGAGGAGTATGCGCTCATGAGATCTCGGGCCAGCGGTACCGTCGAGAATCCGTCGGCGGCGATGTGGTGAATCACGATCACCAGGACATGCGAGTGGACCTGGTCATCTCGCCGCAACAAGGCGGCGCGCATCGGGACCTGCTGCGTGACGTCGAAACCATCCGAAGCGATCTGCCGGCTACGCTCGCGCAGCTCTTCCTCTCCCTGCACAAGTATCGGTGCAAGATCCGATACCACCTGTGAGGTGGACATGATCACTTGACGCGGTCCGTTGTCCGTCAGAGGAAAAACGGTGCGCAAGGACTCGTGCCGCTCGACGACGTCGACAAATGCAGCGTGAAGCGCACTCACGTTCACTGCACCTTCGAGCCTCAACGCGCACGCGACGTTGTAGGCGGCGGACTCGGGGGCGAACTGATTCGCAAACCACATTCGCTCCTGCGCCGGTGAAAGTGGGATATCCGTCGTCGTACCCCGCGGCGTCAACGCCGGCTTGGCCCCCTCTCCTCCACGACACTGCGCCAATTCGGCCAGCGCTGCAACGGTAGAAGCATCGAAGACGTCGCGAATGTTGATCCGTTCGCCGAGAACAGAATTCACTCGCGCAACCAACCTGGCCGCACTGAGAGAGTTCCCACCCAGGGCAAAAAAGTCGTCGTTCACGCCCACCGTCGACGTTCCCAGCAGATCATCGAAGATTGCGGCAACCGTCTCCTCGACCGGCGTTCGTGGCGCAACATACTGCAGCGGTTGAGGTTCGAAGTTGACGTCCGGGAGGGCTTTACGGTCCAACTTCCCATGCACCGTCACCGGAAACTCCCCCAACACCACCACCACCGACGGCACCATGAACCCCGGAAGAGACCTCCGCACCCCCTCCAAGACCACCACCTCA
>NZ_LPNQ01000038.1:0-6829 GCF_019266085.1 Rhodococcus sp. FH8
GCTGATACATCACCGGGGCCTCCTGCAAATGTAGGCACTACCGATCCAGGCTTCGCCTACTCGGCAACCCACGGCAACTTGCAAGCGAGTCCCCGGCCCGAAACGGGCCGACCCTCATACCGTCTAGGCCGATGACCGTTTCGTTTCCTTGATCGCTACGGGATCATCCTGGCGGACGATAAATGCCGAGGACTTTTGCAGCGTGAACGGTGGAAAGGAGCCGTGGCGTCTCGATTGCATCGGCGATGCGGTCGAAGTCAGCGGCGGTCAGCACACGCAGGGACAGCAAACCTAAGGTGTACGTGTCGAGAATTTCCAGCGCAGCGGTGGTGGCCTGCCGGACGGATACGGCAGGAATGGTGAATACGACTTCGACCCAGCCGAGTTCCGAGCGCTGGACGGCACCGTGGTGATCGATTATGGGCGGGAGAAGTTCACCGCTGACGTTCTCGTCGAATTGCATGTCGAGTTCGGCGACGACGACATACGCCTGTTGCGTCACAGGATTCGAACCCTCTCATTGTCACGGTCGGTAGTGAATTCAGGACGGGCGAGAGTAGATCGGGGTGCTGCCTAAACTCAAACCCTTCGTTCGGCCGCAACCCCTTCGATCCAGAAAGTCGTTGCGGCTGAACAAGCTTAATTCAGTGCATCGCCAGACCGAACCAGGCCGACGCTCCTAGCAGTAGGAGCGCAATGAGGATGACGGCGCGGGTGGTGTAAACGTGTCGCATCAGGACTCCGATCAGACGAAAACGAATCGTTCGGTGTGAAGATTTTGCGCCGGCACTCCCAGCTCGGTCAGTGACTCCTCGACAGCATTGAGCATCGGGGCGGGCCCACAGGTGAAGTACTGCAGTCGCTGATAGCGATCAGGCAGGTGGCGGACGATCATTTCGCGATCGAGGTAGCCTTGTTCACCGGTCCACCCTTCGGGTGGCGTCATCAGGATATTGACGATGGTGAGGTTCAAACGACGTTTAAGGCTTTCTAGTTCCTCGTCGAATGTGATGTCGTCGAGTGAGCGGCTGGCGTAGTACAGCAGATACGGTCGATTGTCGCTGCGGTCAGCCATGGTGCGCAGAATGCTGATCATCGGAGTAATACCGACACCTCCTGCGATGAGAACGAATCCCGGTCCTTCATTGCGATCTGGCGTGAAGACGCCGTGCGGCCCGTCGATGTATGCGCGGGTGCCCGGGGCGATAGTTCGGACGGTGGAGGTGAAGTCGCCGAGCGCCTTGATCGTCATGGACAGCACTGACGCGTTCTCGGCACTCGACGAAAACGAGAACGGATGTGACGTCACCGAAAACGGTGACCGATCGACGGTCAGCCAGCCGAACTGCCCGGGCTCGAACCGGAAACCCTTGTGCCCGACTGGGATCATCGTCAACGTCACGGCGTCACCGCGTTCGTGGACCACGGACTTGATCTTCCAGGGGCGACGAAGGCGCTCGAGCGGCCGGATCACCCGAACCCACAGCAACAGCAAGATCAACGCGCAGGTCATGATCGCCCACAACCATTTCTTCCAGGCATGGTCGACGTAATATCCGACCAGGAACACGTGCGCCACGGCGAAGGCGACAACTATCACCGAGATCGCCCCGTGGAGCACTTGCCACACCTCGTAGCGAATATTCATCCGCCGTCTCCAGATCGAGGTGGCAATGAGCACCAGCAGCAGCACTGTCGAGGTGACCGCGAACCGTGCACGCCAGGGGGCGTGCGCAAGGTTGAGCAGTCCGACGATGTCGATTCCCGCCAGCTGCAGGAGGATCGGGTGCGCCAAGATGAACGCCAAGGCGACATAGGAGATCTCGCGATGAAATTGAACTAGGGCATCTTCGCCGAAGGGTTCAGCCGCTGCCTGGAAGCGTGCCACCAGTGCGAACTGCATCCCCATCATCGACAGCCCGATAAAGCCAAGTGCGACAGAGAATTCGGTCAGGAAACCCCGACCCGGACCGGGGTGACCGAGCACCGCGAACACTAGCGGCATTACTGCCACTGCCAAGTAGAGTCCAATCCAGGCGACCGCACGTGTTAGCAATGTCGTCATCGAAAATATCCTACTCATCACGATAGGTCGGAAGGTTCGGCACGAAGATTATCGGATAGTCACCGAAGCGGAACGCTACTCCTAACGCGCCAGAACAAGAACATTAGGCATACGACTTTCGACTGACCTGAACGGTAAGAATTTTCAGCTCCACAATCGGGAGGGACGAGCGGGACGCTTTCGGATCGCCGGGGGCGATGCTGGTAATCCGTTAAGCCCGAGCCGAACAGCAGTGGCGGACGCTGGTAACTCAGCCTCATTGAAGGTCGCACACCCACAAACAATCGGATTGCGATGTTGCCCGACGCTATCTGCGGGCTGCGGAAGACCGCGAGTTACTGGCCCAGTACCTGGGTGAGTCCATGATCTGGTGCGGCAGAGCGCGTGGTCGGGTGTAGTGCCACCGGAGAGTGGCCAAGTCGGGCGCAGCTGTGACCTCTCGACCGTCGCCCGGGCCCGGCACGATTCCGAGCGCCATCAATAACATTCCAGTTGAGGCACCCGGCATCGGTGCGCGAAAGTCGTAGCTGATCCTTCTCTATCCACTGTGTGAACGGCGTTGTTCGACGGTCAACGCGAGGGCCGTGACAGCTAGGTCGCTGGTGCTTGTGACATCGAGCCCAGTGAGGGTGGTGAAGTCCCGAAGGCGTCGGCGCACCGTGTTTCGGTGCCTGTGTGTGCGTTCGGCGATGTTCGCGATAGTTCCCCCGTACGCGACCAGGTCGCCGACAGTCTCCAACAGAGCGGTGCGCTCGTACTCGCTCAGCATTTGTAGTGGACCGAACACTGCCTTGTGCACAGCATCGGCTACTTCGGCGTTTCCAGCTGCGATAGTGTGCAACCAGGTCTCGCGCACATGGCGCACCCCTGGAGTGACTCGGCCTTCGACTGTGGTCCGTGCAAGGCGAATTGCGCCAGGAACGTGTGCGAGTCCCTCGGCGTCCACCACGGTGCAGACGTGGTCCTCCAGTGCGACAAGATAGTCGATGAGGTTGGTTCTGGTATTCGGACGGTGAACGATCGCACGTAACTCATGTCCGTACCAACCGAAATGGTGAGCGATGCCGCTGGAACTCAATCGATGGGCGCAGCCGCCGATTAGCTCGGGTTGGGGAACGCCAAAATCCCCGACAGGACACAGGAATGTACCCGAGACTGGCAGGCCGAGAATCTGGGCGGCGTTGTCAACGGCGACGTGATTAGCTGCTCCGTCTATGAGCAGTTGGTCGAATGCCTCGGCTCGAATCTCCTCGAGTCCTCCTTGAGCAACTTGGTAGCCGCGCACCATTTCCTCGGTGCTCGTTTCGACCGTCTCCCACACTATGACCGACAACAGTTCGAGGAAGTCGGTTCGCGCAGCGAGATCAAGGTATCGGCCTTCGGCGATGAGTGCATCCCACAGCGTGCGTAGGTCGATTCGAAACGAATGGAGCACGGTCGGCAGCGGTACGTGCTGTTGCGCCCGGATGGTCCCAACGTCCAACGCAGCGGTGAGCAAGGCTTGCGGGCACAGGGTCGCCGACCAACGACTCGATCGGGCATCTCGCCTCGGTGCCAACCGCACCCTGGCGCCCTCGGACACTCTCGGTGACGACGTCGCCGACGCTCTCGGCGGCCGCAAGCCCGACGTGGTGATCGAAGCGGTTTCCTCGAGGTTGATGATTGCGGTGCTCATGTCGGTGTCCTACTTTCTTAGGTGCGGGTTTGATCCGGTCATTCGTAAGATCGGAGAGCCCCTGGGAGCTGCGGGTATGGCTGTCATGTTGGTGCGGCACGGACTGCTTCAAGGACATGGCCACCCGCAGCTTCTGCAACGACTCGACTGCTGATTGAGAATCGCGAGCCATCGCTGCTGTAGGACTGAGCCGGGGAGGTCGTTGCCAGGGAACCGCACGGATGGAGCAGATCGATCGAAGGGTGAAGCTGGTGCCGAACAAGTTGTGGGCTGGAATCGATATCGGTAAAGAGCATCACCACTGTGTGGTGATCGACGAGGCCGGTCAGCGGTTGTTCTCGAGCCGGATCGCTAACGACGAGACCGCGTTGACGACTCTGATCGACGAGGCACTCACGCTGGCAGCTGGTGGCGAACTGTTGTGGGCGATCGACCTCAATCGAGGAGGTGCTGCCTTGGTGATCGGACTGCTCGCCGCCCGCAGTCAGCCAGTCGCGTACCTGACCGGCCTGATGATGCACCGGGCCGCGGCCGGGTACCGAGGTGAGGGAAAGACCGATGCCCGCGATGCGTTCGTCATCGCCGACCAGGCTCGGGTCCGCCGCGACCTCGGCCTGCTGCGGCCTGGCGATGACATCGCTGTAGACCTGCGCATCTTGACTGGTCACCGCCTCGATGTGGTCTTCGACCGCACCCGGCAGATCAACCGCCTGCGGGCACAGTTGCTCGAGGTCTGTCCAACGCTCGAACGTGCCCTGACCCTGACCAACCAAGGGCCTTTGATGCTGCTGACCAGGTACCAGACGCCGAGCGCGATCCGCCGCGCCGGAGTCGCCAGAATCGAAGCATGGCTGCGTAAGCAGCACGTCCGCGGCGCAGCGGCATTGGCACAGAAAGCCTCGGTAGCGGCCGCGCAGCAGAGCATCTCGCTGCCCGGGGAAACGGTGGCCGCGCAGATGATCGCCCGACTTGCGCAGGCGGTGATCACCCTCGACGCGGAAATCGCCGAACTCGACACCGCGATCGAGGAACGATTTCGCCGACATCGCTCCGCCGACATCATCGTGAGCCTGCCCGGTTTCGGTCCACTGCTGGCCGCGGAATTCCTCGCCGCCACCGGCGGCGACATGGCCGCGTTCACCAGCGTCGACCAACTCGCAGGATTCGCCGGCCTGGCACCGCAACCCCGCGATTCCGGACGGATCAACTGCCAACAAGCGAATCTATGTCGCCAACTATTCCTCGACCTTTCTGAGCGTATTCGACGCCACCAACCCGCTCGCACCTACCACGCTGCCCTCGATCACGATGCCCAACGCGTCCGAAACCATCACCGTGAATCCTGCAGGATCAACACTCTATGTGGCCAGTGGTGCCAGCAACGTACGCCTCGTCGACACGACGACCGGAGTCGTGACCACGACATGGACTGGATTTTCCTCTGCCCACCAAGTTGCACTCACGAATGACAATGCAGGTGCATTCATCTCACAGCAAGGGCCGGTGCCGGCAGCGATCTTCAGCCTCACCAGCAACACTCAAACGGGAACTATCCCGTTCAACAGCACCTACTTCCAGTCCCAAGACCTGACGAACGGCACATCGTTCATGACTGTCCCCTTCCAAAGTGGTGGTCTGGTCGCCATCCTCGATGCCGCGACAGGCGCCGTGGCGCAGACACTTCCCGCCCCGACGGCGTATTACACCGCGACCGATCCGACACGGCACCTGACCTTCGTTACCAGCATCACCACTGGAACGTTGACCAAGATCGGGCTGGAAGTCGACGCGCCGACAGTGATCACCAATCCAACTGATGTCACCGTTGCCGAAGGTGACACCGCGACGTTCACAGCGGACGCGACGTCCGCAACTCCCCAGACTGTGCAGTGGCAGCAAAGCACCGATGGCGGAACGACATTCACCGATATCCCTGGCGCTACGAGCAACACACTGACCGTCCCTGACGCCACGCTGGCACAGAGCGGTACTCAATACCGTGCGGTGTTCACCAACGCGGGCGGCACGGCGACCACGACTGCAGCGACGCTCACCGTCACCTCTGTCACGCCGCCGGGCTGCGGCACAGGATCGAGCGGCAGTGCGAGTAGTGGAAGTGACAGTGGTAGCGCCGGTGCGTTCGGCAGCGAGTCCGCAAGCACATCCGGGTCGAGTGATTTCTTCAGTTTCTTCTGTGGGATCACCGGATCGTCGAGTGGCTCCACCAGCTACGGAAGCTGAACGCCCTCGGGGGATGCACGGGTTAGCGACGTCCCGGGTCAGCCGGACACAAACATCCCCAACGGACTGACAGCCAGTGCCATACACAGCGGTATGAAACAGAGAATGGGCTGGTTGAACCCTGCACTCGATATCGCCGGACACTTCCTGCACCCCTTGGATATTGACCGATAAGACCCACTTTTCCAATCGGGTCGCCGTCGGACCAGTCGGGGCTTCCTGCCCTGCCGATCCACATTTTCACCAACCTGTATTTCTATAGCCAAGAGAGGCGAGAATGACGATGTTTCGCGGTGTTACGCGTCGGACGCTATTGGGCGCAGCGGTGCTGGTACCGCTTGCCGGTTGTTCAGCGAAGAATCCTTCGACGACAAGTTCTCAAACGTCAACGGCAAGCGAAGAGGATCGAGCCCACCTCCTGGCTGATCTCGAAGACAAATACGATGCCCGCTTGGGTGTATATGCGGCCAATCCGAGAACGGGAGGGATGGTCGAGTATCGAGCTGACGAGCGTTTCGCGTTCTGTTCCACATTCAAAACCCTTGCTGTCGCAGCGGTATTGAGCCAGAATCCGCTGGAATATTTGGATGCCGTCGTTTATTACACGGCGGATGATCTTCAGTCTTATGCGCCCATCACGAAGCAGCACCTGGACACCGGGATGGCTGTCGGTCAATTATGCGAAGCTGCTCGTCGATGACGTTCTCGTCGAATTGTATGTCTAGACGGTATGAGGGTCGGCCCGTTTCGGGCCGGGGACTCGCTTGCAAGTTGCCGTGGGTTGCCGAGTAGGCGAAGCCTGGATCGGTAGTGCCTACATTTGCAGGAGGCCCCGGTGATGTATCAGC
>NZ_LPNQ01000039.1:0-8489 GCF_019266085.1 Rhodococcus sp. FH8
CGAACGGACCACGATCGAAATGCACATCCGGAAGGTCGAGCAGCGCAGCCTCTTCCGAGCGCAGTCCGGCATGATAGAGCGTCCGGAACAGCGCGTAGTCCCGAGCTGCCGGCCCATATTTTCGGGCGGTGATGATGCGCGCCTTCATGAACTCGAAGAACTCCCGCACGCGCTCCGGAGTCGGAGGCGGCACCAGCGCCGGCGAATCGTCGCCGACATGGCGGGAGGCGTTGAACTCATCCACCGGACAGACCAGCTTCACCCCGAACACGGCCTCGATCTCGGCTGCCAAAAATCAACGGCACACTGCATTACTTGTGGCGGGCGGTCGACCAGCACGGGAACGTGCTCGATGTGCTGGTCCAGTCGCGCCGAAACGGCAACGCCGCCAAGCGATTCTTCCGTAAGCTGCTCAAGGGCTTGCAGTATGTGCCGCGGGTGATCGTTACCGACAAGCTGACCAGCTACAGCGTCGCTCACCGCGAGATGCTGGCCTCGGTCGAGCATCGCCGATCCAAGTATTTGAACAATCGGGCCGAGAACTCGCATCAACCCACCAGACAGCGGGAACATGCGATGAAACGGTTCGCATCGGCCCGGCACGCGCAACGTTTCCTGTCCGCGTTTAGTTCGATCTCACCGCATTTCCGGCCCGGTCGGTATCGACTGACCGCGCCCGAATGGCGTGCCGAGATGGCCGACCGTTTCGCGGTCTGGCAGGAAGTCACCGCGGCCGGTGTCGCCGCCTGAAAGTGAACTGCCCCAGCAGTGCCCTGTAACAGAATGCCCCAAACATCCTTCGCCGCTTCACTTTTCGATTAACGTGACAGTGCCCGGGGAACTATCTGGCCGTACGCGGGGAGAAACCATGGCCACAAAATGCGCCATAAATGGCCGCCAGTGGGGAGCTTACGACGGCCGTCGACATACCAGGTCGACGCGTTGCTGCGAGCCGGGCTCGACGCCGAAAACAATCATACCGACCACGCGAGTGCGAAGGCCTCACGCTCACAGTTCGATGAACGTTCCCCGTACCACCGTGTACGGGCACCTCAACACACGCACCCGGGCTGCGAGTTCGTCGGCTGTACCGGTGAACATGGTGGGCTGCGGTCCCTGTTGTGGCGATGCTGTCGCCGCGGATCTGCCTCTGCGGCTACGAGCCGAGCACCAGAGCCGAAGACGCCCACCAACGCGCGGACCTTCTTGGTTCGGTCATCGCCCGATCTCATTGCGACCAGTGCGAACCGCCGCCGGCCTTCGATGTCGCGTGCGCGGTGTGCGGCGACGGGCCGAATCCTCGCCGGCGATCTCGCCCAGGCCGCCCACAGTGGTGATGGTTTTCCGGACCCGGTGCGCCGGTGGCTCACAGCGAGCGGATGGACCGTACCGTCTGAGTTGCGGTGCCCGGATCACGCCTGAGGGTTGACGTCGTTGTCGTTGTCGCAGCGACTCGTCAGTCCTGTACTCCACGCCGAAGGCGTCGGAGAAGGGTGCACATCGGTTATTGCCCGGGTAATAACGTTGGTCTGCCCACCTGCACCAAGATGGTCGGTTCGTCCGCGTCCCCCGGCCGTGCGGCGCGTCGTATCTTCACGCGAGCCGGTCCTCACGACTGGTTCCATCGACCAGGCCGAGCCGCGGCATCGTCGCCGACCGCGCATCTTTCGATGCCGAGAGTCAACCCACTTATTTCGGCAACCTCGGTGACCGAGAACGTCTACACCGGATCTTCGTGAGTCAAGGCACGATAACCGGTGGCACCGGCTCGGTCCACTGCTGCCTTGACCAGGCCGAAGAATGCCCCTTGAATGACTGCGGCAATCAATACTTCTCGGACACTACGGTGGAGATCTTTCGGGTTCGGTGCGGCCGCGTCGTTGTCGTCGACGCGCTTCCAAATCTGTTTGAACACCACGCCGGCGGCGATACCGCCGAGCACGCTCGTCGCCAGGGAGAGCGGTTTGTAGATTGCTTTCACGACCGCGCTCATCGATCACTCCTTCTGTGAGACCGCTTGCGGCGGAAGATGATCAACGCGACGAGGGCGATGCCGAGCGAGACTGCGGTGAGGATTTGCGGGTTTTCTTTGGCAAAGGCTTTCGCTTCGTGCAGCTGTGCATTCGCACTGTCCTGCACCCGCGCGGGTACATCCGCTTTGGCGGCGAGCGCGGCGACGGTGTCCGCGAGATCGGCGCGCTGTTCTTCCACGCTCCGCTCCGGGTCAGTCGACGCGGTCGCCCCAGGTGGAATGCTCTCGGACGGGTTGTCATGACTGTCGGTCATCGGATGCCCTTCTTGATGGTGGAGATGTCTTCGCTGACGCTGGCCGCGGTGTCCTGCGGAACTGGTGGTAGTGCCTTCTTGGATCGGGTTGCGCCCACCGCGGCCACCGCTCCGCCGATCATCAGAACAGTAACGCCGACGATCAGCGCTGCGAGCCAGGGGGCAACGACGGTGGCGAGTCCGAGTACTGCTGCGGCGATCAGAGTTGCGAGTCCGAACAACGCCAAGACGGCTCCCGCTCCGGAGATGCCGATCCCGATCCCGAGTCGGGTGCCTTTGTTTTTGACTTCGTCCAGTCCGGCGGCGATTTCAGTGCGCACCAGTGTCGACACTTGCTCGGTGAGTCGCTCGACGAGTTGAACGGTCGACAAGTCCGCCGCTTGGGGGGAGTTCGGCGTAGGGGTGCGCTCAGCGTGGTCGCGTGTGGGATCACTCATCGGTGTTCCTCCCGGTTTCGGTGGGTACGGGTCGGCAGAACTAGCAGCCCTGGACTTTTCGCTACCGTGGTCGGAGATGTGCGCCTGACGCAACTCTCGCCCACGTTCGACCTCGTCGGCGTCTTTCTGGGCGTTCTTGTCCGAGACGCGAGTGTCTCTGGGCGGGAGTTGGAGTTGTTCTTCGGCGGCGATCCCGGCTTGAAGTTGTCGTCCGCGTTCGAGTTCGGAATCGAGTTCTGCGCCGAACAGCAGTGCAAGGTTGGTGATCCACAACCACAGCAGGAACACGATCGCGCCGGCGAGGGAGCCGTAGGTCTTGTTGTAGCTGCTGAAGTTGGCGACGTAAAACCCGAAACCGACCGATGCGAGGATCCACACCACAATGGCCAGGGCGGCGCCGCCGCTGATCCACCGAAACTTCGGTTGCTGGATGTTCGGAGTGGCGTAATACAGAATCGCAACGGCGAGAACGACGAACACCAGCACCACCGGCCAGCGAGCGATATTCCAGACAGTCAAGGCGGTGTCTCCCGCCCCGATCACATCGCCGATCGCTCGTGCAACGGGCCCACTGATCGCCAACATCGCTGCAGCGCAACCGATCAACGTCAACGCGACGATAGTCACCAGCAGCATCACCGGCCGAAGTTTCCACACTGGACGGCCTTCGTTGACCTCGTACATGCGGTTCATCGCACGCCCGAACGCTCCGACATACCCGGAAGCGGACCATAGCGCGCCCGCGATACCGGCGATGAGGGCGAACCCAGCCGCCGGGGCTTGCACGAGCTGCTGAATCGGTCCCCTCAGGGTATCCACTGCCGAGGATGGACCGAGGGCGCCGACAATTTGCAAAACCGCATCCACGGTCGACTGACCTTGGCCGAATACTCCGAGAAGGGAAACCACTGCCAGGATCGCCGGAAACAGCGACAGCACAGCGTAATACGTCAACGCAGCCGCGAGGTCAGTGCACTGATCACGCGAGAACTGGCGAGCGGTCGAGCGCAGTACGTAGAGCCACGACGATTTCGTCAGCTCGGTCGGCGACTGCGGTTTGCGAGGGTCGTCCGGGTCCGCCTCGACCGGAGCGGTGTCAGCGCCGGTCATCTCTGATCAGTTCCTCTCGCTCGAACTTGTACGTAGTAGTTGCGCAAAACCTGTTCGTCATCAGGAGTTAGAGCATCGACATGTCCCCGCTCCGGTGCAGCGCTGACCTGGGCGCCGGTGAACGGCACTCGCAGGCTTTGCCCGTCACGATAAGCACCAGTCAGGGGAACCAAGGCATACCCAGCGTCATCGAAGTCCACAGTCACCCAATGCGGTGACGCTGTGATCGGATCGAGAAGCAACGACCCGATCACACCGATAACATCGCCGTCAACTCCGATTACCTGCCCTCCGCGCAGCAGTCGAGCGTCCTCCACCGTAATCGTCGAACTGTCACTGTTTTGCATCATCAATCGTGTCTGTTCGGGAAACAGTGCGGGTTCACTTGCGGACACGACGGGCCAGAGTGGAACCGAGCCCGGTGAGAATTTGTGCGGGGCGTTGCTGCTCGCCCTGCTGCGCTCCCAGAACGACGATGGCCCCGGTCAGAGCCGGCAGAGCCCACTGCACATACTGCAGTTGCCGCTGAGCGGCGGTGACCTCGTCGGGGGTCGAGGGCGCCGGTTCGGTAGCACCCTCGACGTATTCGCCGTCTGCTGTGGCGATCTTGGCTCCGAGGACACCGCTGTATGCGGTCGCCGCAAGGGCAGCGCCCGTGACAACGATCTTGGTGATCGTGTTCGCTTTGACCCCGCCCTGGTGTTGCGCTCGGTCCCTGTTCGCATACAGCAGTGCCCCGCCGCCGACGAGGTGAGCACCGATAGCGGCCGCGTTGACCGGAGCCCATTTCGCCCATCCCAACGAGGCGACCCGTGCGCGGTCCTGGGGGTCACGAACCGCATCGGCGGCGCCGTTAAGACCGACTGCCCCCATCAGCGAGCCGCCGAACCATGCTGCTGCTCCGAGGTCGTGCAGACTGCGAATGACGGTATTACGTGATGGCATAAGTTCCTCCTGGACTGGACTGGGATGGACGGTGGCGTCGGGGGATGTCGCCGACTTCGAAGCCGCTCGATGTCGCGAGGTGAGTTGCGGCAGCGAACTGTGGTCTCTCACGTAGTGAGCGTGCCTAGAACGAAGCGGAAAGCTACCGCGGTGCCGAGCGTAATTGCCAAGCCTGCGGCGACGTTGGTAAGCAGCCACCCCACCGTGAGGCCCAGGACAACAGCTGCCATGACCACCAACGCGACATCGATGAAAGGCCCACGCGGGATGCCTCGAAGCATCGAAGCGATACGCCGCCCGACGTCCGCTGCACCCCAGCTCGCGCAGGTGAAGCTGATCTCGCTGTGCCGAGTTGGTGAGACGGCGATCGTCATTATCGGGCTCCCGACTCTGTGAGTGCTTTCTTCGTACCTACGTCAACAACACTCTAAAATCTATACCATCGGATACAGATTATGAACAGCTGCCGAGCTGTCCACCGATTGAAAGGGGCTGCGTCATTGGTTGTTGCGTAGTTTCCTGATCTGCGGAGATTTCGTTCTCCGTCAACGGCCGAGGGCTCCCTTCTTTCTCATCCGTGTTGAGCACATAACCGCTGAGTACACGTTCGGGCTTCCATCTATGCGGGCCCAGAGGTGTGGAGGTCTTCTGAAGATCGCGGGCATTGAAGCAGAGTGGAAGGGGCAGAAGCTGGCAGAACCCGCCTTTGGTGTCTAAGGATTGGACGTCTATGCGCGCCGATATGGAGGGGCAAGTTGTGGAGTGGTTCGTATCGATATGGGATGAGGGATCCGGTTTTCTTCGCTATCGCGGCGGCTCCGGGTCCGATCGTGGGTGGGTGATCGAGCAGGTGGTTGCGGCGGGTTGCGCCGTCGCGTTCGGTGGTGATGGTTCGATGACCGGCCTTGTGGGAAACGCGGTTATTGCCGGCATGCCGATGGATTCGATCGCCTTCGGCGACTCGGCAATCAGCGATGATGATCTCGTCCGGTTGATCAGCGCCCGTTTCGATCGCGCGTGGGGCTGTATATCGCCTACCTGAGTTCCCCGTGCTCCCGACGTCTCTACCGGACTTTATTCCGCGAATGAAGAAAATATGTATCGTGGAGGTCAGATTAAATTTTTGTGCGTATGCAGTTAGGGAGTCGTGATGATGTCGGCCGAATTCGCTCAGGTGTGGCGATGACGAACAAGCGTTCACAGCAAGGGGTCTATGGGATTTCGGGGATGTCGGAGCTTTCTGGAGTGGGCCCTCAAACGCTACGACTGTATGAGCGGCGCGGTCTTTTGGCCCCCACTCGCACTGCAGGGGGGACGCGCCGGTACAGCGACGTGGATCTGAACACGTTGGACCGAATCACCGCACTGATCGACGAGGGGGTCAACGTGGTGGGGGTTCGGTTGATTCTCTCCCTCGAAGCCCAGAATGCACTGCTTGAGGCGCGTCTCGGTCAGTTCAGTGGGGCGGGACCGCTTCAGCGTGAGCGCCGTCTTCGCCGAGAGTGACGAGGCCGAGCCCCTCGCCGGTAGGAGAGACGATTGCTCCTTCGGAGCGACTGATGTCGCCGAAGTCTGCGTCCGCGAGGATCTTGTTGCCGTCCGCTTCGAGTTGTTCGAGAGCAGAATCGAAGGCGTCGATGATCCAGACTTGGGTGGCTGCGGTGAGTAGTTCGTCCAGTGCGTCGTCGGCGTTGGTTTGAAAAATTCGCACCAGCCAGGAGCCTTCGATCTCGGGGTCATCCGAGAGTCCGTGCGGGGTGTTGGTGGCGACGACGTAGCGGTTGTATTCCAGCTCGACGCGGATGGCGTACATCCCGGCGAGGTTGACGACGTTCACCGGACGTTGGGTTACGGCAGCCAATGCGGTCAATGCGTCGCCGTAGGTTTGCGAGTACTTCACTGTCAGGGGCATGGTCTTGGTCGGCCTATCTGTTCGGGGCCGATGCTGCTTGCATGGCTCATGGCAGGCCTATCTGTTCGGGGCCGATGCTGCTTGCATGGCTCATGGCAGGCCTGGCGCCGCTGTCGACTCAGGACTGTTCCTGATCTTATCTCGGATTGGCAACGACGACTGCTCTCGCGGGCATTGCCGTGATCGTTCTTCAGCACCACATCGCTTGGCCGTCTGTTTGAATGTGGCCTGCACGGGTAGTTGATGTCATAGACCGCGGCGCTGGGGACAGTGTCCGCTGTTCTCGAAGTATGTGGTTCAGCTCGAAGATAGATACAGGACTGGGCTGCCCGACCGCTCGACGAGGTATACGCTGCGATTTTCGTCGATGCGATCGTCGTCAAAGTCCGCCGGCGGTCAGGTCGCAAACCGGCCGATCTATGCCGCGATCGGCGTTAGCCTCGACGGACACCGCGACGTGCTCGGATTGTGGGCCGGCCCCGGCGGTGAGGGCGCCAATTTCTTCGATGAGCGTGCTGACAGACATCCGACATCGCGGCACCCGGGACGTATTCTTCCTGGTCTGCGACGGGCTCAAAGGCCTACCGGACGAAGCATCACAACACGAGTCACAGTCGACCCAGGTTCGGCCAACTCCCACACCAGTCGCTCCGGAGCGCGAACTTGCTGACCTCGACACCACCAAGTTCCATACCCACTGGAGCCCCGAGGTCGACCACCAACTCATGAACAGCCGCACCATCCCACAACACAGCAGCAGACCAGAAGGACCGAGACTGTGAGCATCATCGGATACGCCCGCGTCTCCACCCTCGAACAAAACCCCGAGCTGCAGCAGCACGCACTCCGCCAAGCCGGCGCGATCCGCATCTTCACCGACTACGAATCCGGCTCGACAACGCAGCGCCCCCAGCTCACCGAATGCCTGAACTACCTACGCGATCACGACGGTGATGTCCTTGTCGTCTGGAAACTTGATCGCCTCGGACGATCCGTCCGCCACGTCATCGACACAGTCCACAACCTCGGCGAACGTGGTATCGCATTCCGTTCCCTCACCGAAGGATTCGACACAACCACCGCAGGCGGCGAATTCTTATTCCACATCATGGCAGCCCTCGCCCAAATGGAACGCCGCATGATCGTCGAACGCACCCACGCCGGCCTCGAAGCCGCTCGACGCCAAGGTCGACACGGCGGCCGGCCCACCGTCATGACCCCCGAACGCACCGAACTCGCCCGCACGATGCGTGAACAGGGCAAAAGCCTCGACACGATAGCTTCGACACTCCGTGTCGGCAGATCCTCCGTCAGTCGTGCCCTCGCACCCGAGAAGGCCGGCGGGCAGCAGTAATCCTCACACGAACCAAGCACGAGCCGAACCGTCAAAACCGACGCGGTACCGCCCTGTGTCCGCAGCCTTTCCCTCCATTCGAGCCAACCCATCGGCAGGGTCCCGATGCGCCGCCGTTCCTTTGGCCGTGGGATCGGCGGCGAGAGCGCTCAAATACAACAGAATTGGCTCGGAAACCCCCGTGGGTCAACACATAATCATCAGCCATGTCTTCTGCCCGCCGTGGTGCGGAAGAGTTCCACGACCACCACGTATACCCCAACAGCGCAGCCGCAGCGAGAAGTGTACAGCCCACCAGGACTGCGAGGCCTGCGTCCGGGGACTGTTTCGTAATCGGTGTTTTGGCCCGAGACGCTGAGTGAATGCTCGGCGAGGAGGTGCCGAGATGACGACACTGGAGAATGTGACGAAGAAGAGGGCCGAGCCCTCCGCGGAAGCTGCGGCG
>NZ_LPNQ01000040.1:0-10586 GCF_019266085.1 Rhodococcus sp. FH8
TGTCGGTGATCCGTGAGATGGTTTCTTCTGAGACAGATGCGCCGTAGATTTCGGCGAAGCGAGCGGAGATCTCACCGGTCGTTAATCCTTTGGCGTTGGGCGACAACACGATCTCGTCGACCCCATTGAGGCGTCGTTGACGCTTCTTGACGATCTGCGGCTCGAACGTCCCTTCCCGATCACGAGGGACCTCGATCGGAACATGCCCGGTCGCCACGGTCAACACCGTTTTCGACCGAGTCCCGTTGCGGATGTTCGTCGACTCCCGATCGGGCGGGGCTTGGTTCTTGTCGTGCCCGAGATGCTCGGTCATCTCCTCGTTCAACGCGGTTTCCAGGACGGTTTTGGTGAACTGCTTGAGCAGACCGTCCGGGCCGGCCAGCGATAGACCCTGCTCCTTCGCCAACCTGACCAGCTCCGCGGCTTCCGAGGAGGGCTCGGCCCTCTTCTTCGCCCGCATCTTCCAGTGTCGTCATCTCGGCACCTCCTCGCTGAGCATTCACTCAGCGTCTCGGGCCGAAACACCGATTAGAGACAGTCCCACCCCAACGGCACACCCAGTATGTGTGATTGATGGTGTTCTGATCCGCTTTTGCCGCTGGCCAGTGAGTTTGCAGGTAAGGCCAGGGCCAGCGTGAGGTCACGTCACCGCGCGTGCGCGGATCGTGCAGCGAGAAAGTCGTCGACGAGTTGTTGCCGTTCAGTGGATCCTGTCGGCGGGAGTCCGGTGAGTCGGGTGAAGATGATGGGTCCGACGAGTTGGGTCAGGGCAAGGGCGGTGTCGAAGTCACCGAGCTCTTGCTGGGCTTGGGGGCCGCCCAGGATCTGGTCGAACGGTTCGCGGTACTGGTTGACCACCCGCGCGCGCAGGGAACTGACCGGGTTCCGGTCCTCTTCGGGATGGGATGCCGCCCCGGCGGTCTCGGGTTGGACGGACCCGAGGGCAAGCCATCCCAGCATCGTCAGTTGGGCAGGGGCTTCCTCGATGAGCTTGGCCTGACGGTCCAGCAGTTCGATCAACTGTTCACGGATCGTTCCGGACGAGGCCGGTGCGGTGACAGGGGGCAGCAGACGTTCGAACGCCGCGGCCAAGAGTTGGGTGCTGTCGGTGAAGTGCCGGTAAAGGGTGGTCCGCGCGACCTTGGACGCTTTGGTGACCGCGTCGATCGTGACGGCATCGATTCCGCCGGTCGAGAGCAAGGATGTTGCGGCGTCGAGCAGTCGTGCGCGTGAACGCGCCTTCCGTGGATCCACGAGCCGGTCCTCGTTGTCGACCAGGTTTTGGATGATCATTTTCTCGCTCACCTCGTCATTGTGCCCTTCAATCAGGCGCAGACACTATCCTCTCCAGCCTCATTGTGCTACTGATAGTAGCGAATCGATACCAGCCGTATCGATATGTGGAGGTGGCGTATGGCTTCGGGCGATCGGGTGCTGCTGTCGCGGGCGCAGAAGTGGACGTTGGTGGTCTCGTGCTTGTCGGTGGCGTTGGTGGTCGCGTCGATGGCGGCTCTGTATACCGCGCTTCCGGACATTGCGGTGGCGACCGGGGCCACTCAAACCCAGCTGACCTGGGTCGTCGATGGGTACACGCTGGTGTTGGCGTGTCTGGTGTTGCCCGCCGGTGCGCTGGGTGACCGTTACGGTCGGCGGGCGGTGCTGATCGTGGGGTTAGCGCTCTTCTCGCTGGCCTCGGCGGTGCCTCTGTTCGTATCGACCCCCTGGTGGTTGATTGCGGCGCGTGCCGCGGCCGGGTTGGGGGCAGCGTTCGTGATGCCGTCCACGCTGTCGGTCCTGACCGCGGGATTCCCCGAGGAACAGAGCGGGCGGGCGGTCGGGATCTGGGCGGGGGTCGCCGGGTCCGGGGGCCTGCTGGGGATTCTCGGGTCGGGAGTGCTGCTCGACTACTGGTCGTGGCAGTCGATCTTCGTCGGTCTAACCGGGACGGGGGTGTTTCTGCTGTTGTGTGCCTTCACCATTCCCGAATCCCGCCAGGAGAATCCGCCGCGGATGGATGTGATCGGGTCGGTCGCGGTGGTACTCGCGATCGGACTGGTGGTGTTGGCCATCATCGAGGTCCCAGTGCGTGGTTGGTCGGATCCGGTGGTGGTCGTCGGATTTGGTCTGGGTCTGGTGGCCACGCTGGTGTTCGTAGTGTGGGAGTTGCGCGCGGATCATCCGTTGCTCGATGTGCGGTTCTTCACCAGTCGGGGTTTCGGGAGCGGATCGTTCTCCATCACGATCCAGTTCCTGGTGACGTTCGGTGTGTTCCTCGTCCTGGTGCAATACCTGCAGTTGATCTTTGGATACAGTCCGCTGGGTTCGGCACTGGCCTTGGCACCGATGATGGTGCCGCTGGTGCTCCTCTCGGCGATCTCGCCGTGGATGGCGACCCGGCTGGGGTTGCGGTTGGTGACGGTGACCGGTCTGCTCGCCATAGCGGTGGGGTTCTACTTCATCAGCCGGTTGGATCTGGACTCCACCTACCTCGACGTGATGTGGCCGACGCTGATCATGAGCGCGGGACTGGGTCTGACCGCGGCGCCGGCGACGGCGGCCATCGTGGCGGACACACCGATCGAAAAGCACGGCGTCGCCGCGGCGGTCAACGACGCCACGCGCGAGATCGGTGCGGCGATCGGCATCGCTGTCGCCGGCAGTGTCCTGGCCGCCGGCTACAGCCACAACATCGCACCGGCGATCGAGCGACTCCCTCCCGACGCGCGGGGGCCAGTCTCGGACTCACTCGCCGGTGCCCTGGAGGTCGCCGACCGGGCCGGACCGGTCGGCGAGCAGCTTGCGGACTTCGCCAAGTCCGCGTTCCTGCACGGCGCCGAGCAGTCCGCGATCGTCCTCGCACTCATCGCGGCGGCCGGTGCGGCGATCCTGCTGTTCTGGGCGCCCGGCCGGAGTCCCCGACCCCTGGACACGGACACATCGAAGAAACCGGCTGAACCGGGCCAGTGCAGTCGATCCCGCGCCCGCCGCTAGCCAACACCATCGAGAAGGGACACCCATGACCCAGCTACCGCTACCGCCGCACTCGCCGACCTGCATGGGGTGCGGGCCGGACAATCCCGCCGGCCTGCAACTAGAGGTGTTCCGTTCCGGCGAAGAGGTCTACACCGATGTGACGTTCGACGAACGTCACATCGGTGCGCCAGGCCTCGCGCACGGTGGGGCGGTGGCCACCGCCTGCGACGACCTGTTCGGCTTCACCCTCTGGATCGCCCGCACCCCGGCGGTGACCCGAAACCTCACCGTCGACTACCTCGCCCCCGTCCCACTGCACCGGCCCCTGCGCATCCGGGCCCACATCCGGGAGATCGACGGCCGCAAACTACACCTCGAGGCAACCGCCACCGCCGATGACGGCACAGCATTGTTCACCGCGAACGCGGTCTTCATCGCCGTGTCGATCGAGCACTTCGCTCGACACGGCACCCCCGGCACCGCCCAGCAACTATTCGACCGCCTCACCTTTGCGCTCGGGGACGACGGGCCGGAGAAATCGTCAACGCGCCCGCCGGACCGCTGACGCGACCGAAAGAAGCGCAAGACGCGGACCTGTCGTGGTCGCTGCCTGATTGTCCGCGAAGCACCCCGTGCGCCGGACAAACTGGAAGCGATCTGGGCTTCCGTTGCCAGCCCCCTGACCACCATTGCCCGGGTCCGGCGCCGACGCCTCCCCACGCCTGTTTGATCTCGTTGAGGCGCATCGCATTCTGCAGGTTCGGCAAGCTGGACTTCAATAGGTGTTCTGGGCTGACTTCGCCACCTGAAACCAGCTGCTAGTACCAGACACCGGCGAGCGCGCGCCCGATCACCGACATCACCGCCCAGAACCCGATCGTGATTGACCTCGACGCCACCCTCGCCACCGCACATTCGGAAAAGCGAACGCGGCACCGACCTACAAACAAGGATTCGGATTCCACCCCCTGTTGTCGTTCGTCGACCACGGTCTGCGGGAACGACATCGAAGACCTGGCCCGAGCCCGCGAGTCAAGTCGCCCCAGACCAGACTCGGTCGACCAGAGTCAATTTCGTCGCGAACCCACGACCATCCCTCCTCGGGGTCATCGGTGGTTAAGAACCTGGTCCTGCCCACCGAGCCGGCTGGGTCATCAACAAGAAGAAGGTTCAACGGCTTTGGCGTGAGGAAGGGCTGCGGGTGAAAGTCCGCAAGATCCGGAAACGTGCCGGCGCCTCGACCACCCCGATCACCGAGGCAGAGGCGCCGAAGGTGTTGTGGGCGATCGACTTCTAGTTCGATTCGACGACGGACGGGCGGAAGTTCAAGATCGCGTAAATGGTGGACAAGCATACGCGTCAGTCGGTACTGAACATCGTCGAGCGATCCATCCCGGCAGAGGATCTCGTCGCAGCGCTGAAGAAAGCGTTCGCATTCTGGGGCGCACCGCCACAGATACTTCGGTGCGACAACGGCCCGGAGTTCATCTCCGAAGCGCCGAGGACGTTCTGCGAAGATCAGGTCGGTATCGGCTACGTTCCACCCGGTCAGCCATGGAAAACGGGTACATCGAATCCTTCAACAACCGTGTCCGTGACGAATGCTTGAACATGAACGAATTCCACAGCCTCCTCGAAGCCCTGCCAGCCGTATTCACACGCATTGATTCTCTGATTTGATCCGTGCCCCCAATAGTGCACCAATGTTATGAGAGCTGAGGATACGGTTGGATGTCTGCCCAGAGCTTCTCATACTCCATCGGGCTGAGGTTGCCGAGATAGCTGTGGCGCCGTTCGGCATTATGAAAATTGTCGATATGATCGGCCATGGCTGCCGTCAACTCCAGCGTGGTCGACCGCTTCTTCGTGTTCAGCAATTCCGTCTGCAAACGTCCCCAGAATGCCTCCATGACAGCATTATCGAAGCAATCACCGACCGTCCCGAAAGACTCGAGCAACCCCCACCTCCGCAGATTCTCACCGAACCCCCACGACGTGAACTGCGGACCATGATTGTCATGCAAGATCGTTGCCTCCCAACGGATCCGTTCCTGCGCGGCCATGTTTACCGCATTGTTGACCGGCGCCGTATCAGCAGTCGAGGAAAAGGAACGACCCACGATCATCTTGCTGAAACAGTCCAAAATCGCACAGCAGTAAACCTCTCCGTCCCGAGCGGGATGCTCCGTAATGCCACCCGACAGGGAGGGCGGCGTTGACGTTCAGTGCGAATTCCAGGCCCGGGCGCGCTCGGAGCGATCGCCAGCACCGAGGACGCGACTGCCACGATCGGACTGACCGCCGTGGTAGGACAAGTAACATTCCTGCGGTCCTCGCCTGGATCTCGAGGCAGAATCACGTCATGTACCCCCGGGGGTACAGTGAGGTCGATGCCGTTCCGATGCGAGCGGCCCCACGACACAGACAGGAGTCCGCAGTGGATTCATCATCGGCATGGGACGCGCGCTACAGCAGTGTCGAACATCCCTGGGGATCTGCACCGGCGGCTGCTCTGTCCGCGAGATTCGCCGAACTGACACCCGGGCGCGCGGTCGATCTGGGCTGCGGGGACGGCCGACACGCCCGATGGTTGGCCGACTCCGGTTGGGCGGTCGATGCGGTCGATTTCTCCTCGGTGGCAATCGAACTCGCCATGAGCGGCGGGTCCGATAAATCGATCAGGTACAGCGTTGCCGACGCCAGAACCTGGGAACCGAGCGGGCCGGTGGATCTGGTTGCCATCGGATTCCTGCATCTTCCGGTCGACGAGCTCGTTGCGGTCATCGCCAGCGCGGCAACCTGGCTTGCACCGGGGGGGGAGGCTGCTGTATCTCGGACATGCGCTCGAGAATTTCACTCGCGGTGTGGGCGGTCCACCGGACCCATCGATACTGCCCGATATCTACGATCTCGCCCGGGCAGCAAGCGGACTGCGGGTTCGTGAGCTATCGCATCTCGTACGGCCGCAGGGTGATAGCCATGCCATCGACATTTTGCTGCATGCCCAACCGTGGTCCGGCTCACCCCACCGCAGCCTGATGGACCGAGTCCGCGAATGAGCGACCACACAGAACCGCTGCGCGTGGTGTTCGCGGTGAACACCACACCTACAGTCGTCGTGTCGGCAATCCACAATCTTCGTGCTGCTGCATCCGAACCCGTGGCGATCGAAGTCGTGTGCTTCGGGGCAGGCCTCGATGCCGCCTTGGGGTGCTCGGATGTCTCCGTGGAGATGCGCACACTGATCGACTCGGCAGCGATCACCGTCACAGCGTGCCGAAACAGTCTGAACGGCCGAGGACTCGGCGATGACGACCTGTTGATGGGAGTCGACGTGATCCCGGCTGCCGTCCTGCATCTCGCCCAACGGCAGCGGGACGGCTGGTCGCAGCTCTACTCGTGATTCTCCGACTCGATGTCTGCGGTGCTGCGACCACGTACGATCCGGACCGCCAGGATCGCGATGATCACCAGCACTCCGGCGAGCAGGACAGCCACGTTGGACACCGAATCTGCGACCTCGCTGATCCACACCTGCAGCGAATACTGACTGTCGACGCCCATGACGCCGCCGAGGTTGGCGGTTCCTTCCGTGAGCAGGAAGAGAACGCCGATTCCGATGAAGATCAGCCCCGATATCAGCGACGTGGTGTGCGTCTTCAACGGTCCTATGCTGATCTCTTTGCCGCGCAACCAGGTTCGTGAGCCCAACGATAAACGGTCCCACACAAGCGCGAGTACGAACAGCGGGACCACCATGCCCGCGGCGTAAAGGGCCATCAGAATTCCGCCGTACACCGCCTGTCCACCGGCCACTGCGACGGTCAGGACTGCGCCGAGTAGCGGTCCGGAGCAGAATCCGGCGAGCCCGTACACCGCACCGAGTGCGAACACCGACCCGACAGACGACGCGTCGATGCGGGCGGCCGCTCGCTGAGCCGATCCCAGCGCGAATCCGCGACCGACGATGATCATCACCCCGAGTCCGATGATGATCAGTCCGCCGATCATGGTGGTGATCTCGCGGTACCGGGTGATCGCCGAGCCGAGGGCGCCGACTCCGGCTCCGAGGGGAACCAGAACCGTGGCAAGTCCGAGGTAGAACACTCCTGTGCGGCCGGCGAGCTTGCCCGCCCCGTCGAATGCGTAGGCGAAGAACGAGGGCAGCAGCAACGCCGAGCAGGGGCTGAGCAAGGCCAGCAGTCCGCCGAGAAATGCTCCGAGAAGTCCGATCTGAGACATTCGGCGGCCTACGCTCCGGCGGCGGTATCGATCAGATCGACGAAGGTCGACAGCGGTTGCGCCCCCAGTACCGGATCGCCGTTCACCGAGAACGCCGGTGTGGCCGGTATACCCAACGACTGTGCCTCGTCGGAATCGCTGGTGATCGCGGAGTCGAAACTCGTTCCGGTGGCTTCGGTGGTGAAACGCTCGAGGTCCGGGACGCCGGCTTGCTGTGCATAGGCTTCGAGCGCCTCGATCGTCAGGTCGGCATGACCGGTCTCGGGCGCACCGGCGTACACGGCGTTGGTGAATTCCCAGAACTTGTCCTGAGCCGCGGCTGCTCGGCCCGCGCGGGCGGCATCGAAGGACTGTTGCCCGAAGATCGGCAGATCGCGCCATTCGATACGCAAGGTGCCCTCGTCGACGTAGCGGTCGATCAACTGCGGTTCGGTCTCGCGACTGAACTGGGCGCAGAACGGGCAGCGGAAGTCCGAGAAGGCGATCATCACCACCGGCGCGTCGACGGCACCGATGGCCATCGGATCGTCGACGGTGCGACGCGAGAGATCGCCCAGCGGGCCGGTTGCAGGTGTCGTGCCCACCTCCGGTTCCGCGCTGGAAGTCGCTCCCGCCGTCGCCTCGGGTTCGTCACTGTCGTGCATTCCGACCACCAGAACGCCGACGAGGACGGCGGCGACCAGTACCGCGATCCCGAGAAGCCAGGTGTCTCGACGGCGGGTGGATCGTGATGACGAAGTCATGCAATACCTTTCGGTAGTCACGAATACTGACAGCTATACCCTTGCGGGTATACTCTTGCAGAGTAGTGTCACTCACACAACTACGAACTGTAGGAGACCCATCCGATGCCTGAGCCTGCCATCTCCGAACGCCCTGACGTCGATCCCGACGGTCGAGCGCTCACCGAGGCCGGTCTCTACAGGCGGTGGGGGCTGCGTGTTCTACGTGGAACGCTTGCCGGGATCGCCACCGTGCTGGTCGTGGGTATTCCGACCGACATTATCGACACCCCGATGTTCGGACGAGAAGTTCCGGTCCGCGCGTGGGAACTGCCGGTGCTGCTGGCATCTGCTGTCCTGACCGCGGTATGGTTCGGCATCGACAAGCCCAGACAGGTCGAGCGAACCGGTACCCCGGCCGCACTCGGTGTCGCGCTGACTTTCTTCGCGGTCGGATGCCCGGTGTGCAACAAGCTCGTACTGCTGGCGCTCGGCACCTCGGGTGCGTTGGGGCTGTGGGCGCCGATTCAACCGATCCTTGCTGGAGTATCACTGACGATGCTGGCTGCAGCCGTAGCTTTTCGGTGGCGTCGGCGAGACTGCTCCGCAGGGTCCTGCGCGGTGTGAGCCGACTTGTCGGCTCGTGCCGTACTCGACATTTCTTGAGGCAGACAAGGACAATTCCGACGATGGAGAATCGAACATCATGACCGAACTTGCGATCAGTATTCGACTGGACATGCCCTTCGCGGAAACCGTGGACGCGACCCGTGAAGCTCTCTCGGAGCAGGGATTCGGAATCCTGACCGAAATCGACATGCAATCCACCCTGAAGGCGAAGATCGATGCCGACATCGAGCGCTATGTCATTCTCGGTGCCTGCAATCCCCGGCTGGCGAAATCTGCGATCGACACCGACCGCCAGGTAGGACTGCTTTTACCGTGCAACGTCATTGTCCGCGCTGACGGGGGAAGCACGATCGTCGAAGCGATGAACCCGCAAGTGATGGTCGGACTGTCCGACGCGCCCGGACTCGCGGATGTCGCCGACGAAGCCACAGCGCTGCTGCACGCGGCCATCATGGCACTCAGTGGCGAAAGCTCCTCTACCTAGATGCGCATGTGCCGTATTCGGTTGGTGAGTGCGGCGGGTGGAGCATGCGCGGTGTTGATGCTCTGCGCATGTGATGCGTCCTCGCTCGTGAGCGCACACGGGTCGATCACCGGAGTGGTGGAGAACCCGTCGTCGTCGCAGCTGCTGTCGCCGCCCGGCTTCGGCGACAGCCCACTGTGGTCGGTGCCCTTCGTCTCGAGACCCCATGTCGTCGATGACGGATTCGTCGGAGTCCTCGACACGGCACCGTCATCCGATTCGGCAACGGTGCAGGTCGTCAGCGACACAGGCTCATCGCGGTTCGAGGTCGACGTACCGAAGAACCGCACGCAGTTCGCGGTCACCACTGCCCACGATCGCGAACTACTGATCACGGAAGACGTCGACCCCTCTGACTCCGGGCACGCTGCCTCCCTCACCGCTCGCGACACCCGAACAGGCGAGGTCGTGTGGGGCCCGGTCGGTAGCGCCGGGTGCCTGACCGGGACCGGGCTGCTGATCGATGCCGGATGCAGTAGCGAATCCGCCCCGCCGGAGGCCGCGATATCTGCCGCCGACGGGCACACCACCTATCTGAGTGGGGCAGTGTCCGAATCCGGGGGTTACGCGGTCGTCCGCGATGGTGATACCGCAGAAATCGTGACTGTCGATACTGGCAACACGGCATGGTCGACCGAGACAGTGGCACCACCGCCCGCCGCACTCGCCGGTAGCGCACGGTTCGTCCAATCGGCTGGTAGTTCCGTCGTCGTGGCATGGACGGTCCCTACCCGCCCTGAACCGATCCAAGCGGTCTATCGCCTCTCGGACGCCGGGATCCGTTGGGTCAGTGGTGCTCGGACCCCGATGGCGGTGACAGCCGATGCGGGTAGCGGATCGACGATGATCACCACCGGGGACCTCGGCGACGACGGAATCGCCGTTCTTTTTCCGCGATACGGCAACCGAGGTTTCACAGCCGATCAGTTTCCCGGTGCCGATCGTTTCACGCTCGTCGGCGGAATCGTCTACGGTGCTTCTGGTTCGGCCGTGACCGCTATCGATGCGGTCACCGGCCGCGTGACAGGCACATCACTGGGCGAGGCTCCGGTAGCGATGACACCCAACGGTGTTGCGCTCGCCGCGGACACCGACGGATACACCGCATTCAAGGTGATACCCCATTTCTGAGGTCGGCGGTCCCGAGATCGAGTCCTCCTCCTCAGGATGCCTTGGGCCGTCCTCGCAGTTCCACGGAGAACAACGGGCCGAGCAGACACACGTTGACTACTCCGGTGAGGACGAAGACTGCCCCGATCACTCCTGCCAGAATGCCGACGGCACCACCGACGGAGAAGGCGAGCGTGATGAGGGCGATACCCACGACGATGCGCAGTACGCGCCCGGCTGTGCTGCGCATGAAATCGACGAGAGGAATCGTCAAATTCTGTGGATTAAGGTGTGTCAGGCGACCTCGGATACCGGCGTGTCCGGTGACGGTTCCGGGGTGATCTCGACGGGTCGTTCGAGGAGCTTGCCCTTGTGGAACAGCGCAC
>NZ_LPNQ01000041.1:0-10924 GCF_019266085.1 Rhodococcus sp. FH8
AGTAACCTCCTCGCGCCACGTGCCGCAGCAATGTCGACGGTCTGACAGCGCCGCGCTATGAAGTGCTTTTGACGTCTAATAATGTTGTGACACTATAGAATTCCTTGTTTCCGTAGTGCACGAATCGCGGCAGGTAGAGCAGGATCACGCAGAATATTCAGGACACCGTGCCTGTGCGCGTCCTCGCCGGTGGTGGCGGCTTTCTCTTGCAGTGCCTCGGTCGGTATGGCCATCAGGTTCGAGGCGGCGACGTCGTCGATGAGGGCGGCGACGAACCCCGCTCCGTCGCCGAGGGGGGCGCCGTAGAGGTGCGCGAATGGGCGCAGTTCGGACTCCAGTTGTTCTCGCGAGACCTGGTCGGTGCGCAGTGCATCCCACACCACTCCCGCGAGGTGTCCACCGTCTGTGCGAGAGGAAGCGAGGTCAACGATCGTCCTTGCTGTCGTCGTGACCGGCAGGCCGTCGAGTAGGGACCAGTCCGTAGGGTCCAGCGCGGCGACGTGGAAACGGACTCCGTCGCTGCGTGTATTGCGCCGCCGCGGGACGGTGAATTCTGCAATGTCGGCATCGATGTCACCGAGTTCTCTCAAGTCGGCGGCCGTTCGATGAGAGGCGACCCCGCGGGGATCGGCACTGTTGATGCGCTCTGCTGCCGAGCGTGTCGGGTCGAGTGCAAGCCATTGGGCGCGTACGTGATCGGTGAGGTGAATCGGCGTCCCTGTCAGCCGGTACACGCCATGCCTGATGCGGGTGAGGATGAATCGGTCTGCCAGCCGCTTGAGGTGTTGCGCACTTACGCCGGACTCGGCGGCTTGGGCTGAGGTGAACATGCCCCACTGTTCTTGGGCGAGGTCTGCCAGTGCCAGGAGCCGATCATCACCTTTCATGCATCAATAATATCGCTCTAAGTGTAATTTTTGACGACCTATCATTGAGTTTTGGTGACAGTTGCTGCACGTGTGGCCGATAGTCGAACGCAAAAAACGCGGCAGGACGTATCGACGCCTCGCGTCCGTCACGTGCGACACCCAGGTTCCGAAAATAGTTTGCCCACGCGTGTCACACAGGACGCCTCCACCGGATCTTCCTACTCGTAGAAGCCCAATTCCGGCGACACGAGGAGATCGGTCATGTTCGACAGTCAGTCAGAACCCCAGCGGACCACCCCGAATACGGCGAACTCAGCAGGACTCTCTGACGCGGATCAAATGTCCCTGCTGATGGCAGCCCCACTGATCTTCGGTGTCGTCGTCGGAGCCCTTCCTTCCATGTCGGCCAGGGCCACAGCCTGGCTCCTCGAACACAACATGATCATCGCCGCATCGGAATCGCCCTTGCTGGCCCTTCCAGGCGCGGAAGGTGCTGGCCTCGATATTCGCCGGCTCATCGTCGTTGTCGCAGTCCTTGCGGTAGCGATCGCTCTGGCGATCAGCGGACTACGCCAGGCAGTGGATCGTCGACGGCAGCAGCGGCTGCGAATGGGCGATCAGGTGAAATAGCAAATGCGGCACAATATTTCGGTAAGAGTGGCGACCTTCGAAGTAATTTTCGAAGCGTGTGCGGCACTACGCCGGGGTTCCTGGCGGTCTGTTCTTCGCATTTGCATACGCACGTTCAAATCCCGCTCTTGTGGTGTTCAGCGACTGAATCAGTGCATCGATACGCGTCGGTTCGAGGGCGGCCAGACGCACTTCGGCACGCTCCAGAGCGCCGATTGCTGTGGTGCTGATACCGGTGGCTTTGCCCAGTTGAGGCTGCGTGATTCCCGCGATGTTCCGAAGGTCGGCAAGCGTCCGATCTTTCTCGGGGATGGGGATCAGGGTTTCCATGGGCACTTCCAGTGCTGCGGCGACGCGAGCGAGAGTGTCGACCTGCGGTGTTCCTCGCCCGGCTTCCCAGTTGCCGAGTGCGCTGAGGCTGACCGATGCAATCCGCGCGAGATCGCTCCGGGTGAGCTTGCGGAGCGTCCTTGCTCGGATCAACGCGGCTGGGTCGAAACCTTTGAGAATTCGTCGCGTCACGGTCGTCATGGAATCAGCATAGTTGCATACCGTCACAGCATGCGGGCATACTGTGGCAAGATAAACGAACATTGCCTGATTGCTCGCGTGCTACCAGCGAATTTCCGAAGCGCACCACGGTTCCCACGAACCAGCGGTCTGACCAGCCGCCAGACGGAAAAGAGTCTTCGATGACCACCAGCACCGCCGCACCACAGCGCACGTCCGAAATTCCCAGCAGCCGACGCGACTGCCGCTCCCCTGCACGCCAAGCGTCGGTAGCTAGACTGAAAACAGCCGGAATCCCCGCCCGGTCTACTACACCCAGTCGCGACGACGGGTGGTTCCAGACATCGCGACAATCGGGTTCAGGGGGACGTGACGGGCAGGCTTGGACACCTGCCCGTCACGTCGATACATCAGTCGACCTCGCAAACGTTCGCTACCACCTCAATGCTCTGATGTGCGCGGGAATGACAACCGAGCTGATCGCTCAACTCGCAACACTGCCCATCGCAACCATCCGGGCGTTGCGCAAGACGTCCACGACGTCAGCACCCCAACGTGTCGTCGACGCCGTACTTTCCATCACCTTCCACCCCAGCCGCGGCCGCGATCTCACCCCCGCAGTGGGAGCGCACCGGCGCCTACGCGCACTCAATGCAATGGGCTATGGAGACGAACTCTTGGCAGCGCGTCTCGGCGTCGACATCAACGTCGTCACCGGGATGCCGACCAAGAGCCTCATCCCAAGTGGCCTATGGAAGGCGATCGACAGCATCTACGACGAGCTGTCCATGCGCCCGGGCCCGGACGCCGAAATTCGTGAACAATCCCGCGCCGCCGGCGTCGTACCGCCACTCGGATGGGATGACGACGAAATCGACAACCCCAAGGCACGGAGTCAGGAACGAGTTCAACCACGCCAGGGAGCGGGAGCTGTTCCCGTTGACGAGGCAGTCGTGATTCGCCGGCTCGGTGGAGAACAGATGCCACTGCGCTTCTGCGAGCGACGCGAGATCGTGCGCATTGCGTTCGAGAAAGGTTGGTCTCCTGCCGAGCTCGCTGCAACGCTTTCCATCAAATATGACTCGGCAGTCACCGAATTGAGCCGCTACCGGCGCGCACTGGCGCGCGATGCAGCTGCCGACAGCGATTCATCGACAGAAGAGAGTGGCCCGCAGGAAACGACCGCTGAAGTCCTCGCTGTTCGTGACGAATCTGACGAACTGCCTCCTGTCGAGGCCCACTCGGGCCAGCAGCTGGAGCCGATCTTGCTCGACGAAGAATCGCCGGAAGAGGCGACATCGAGCGCTCGCGCGACGGTCGTGCTCGACGTGAGGAACGGCCGAGTTCTGTTGCCTGATTCTCTGTCAGGGCATAAGAATGGAGCGACACCGATCCGGCCTGCGTGCCATCTGCCGCGCACTCTGAGTAAGCGGCGCCCCGGAGTAGGAACTGGTGGTCGAATCATTCGCCATCAACCCACTCGAGACATGTTGCGCCCCAATATTACTGGTCGATTGTTCGGAGTTGATCAACATTTCAACGATGCAAAGCAGTGCTCGCAGTCGCTGTCGCCTTCGCCCGCACAGGCATCGCGGCTGCGCGGTCGACCCCTTTCAGGGACCGGCACGAAGGAATTCGTTCACGGCCACGCTGGCGGTCCGCCGCAGCGAAAGGCGGACGGAGGGAATCAACCGCAGGGATACGTGCGCCCGATCGACATCGCTGATAGCGGCTGAAGCGATTCTCGGCAATATTTCCGTTGAAGACTGAAAAGCATGCCAGGACAGTGCATTACGAATAGATCGTTCCTTACATATACAGGTATCTCCGGTCTCGACCTGAGAGCCCAGACGGGACCTTGCTCATGAACACGACATTCGCCTCCGCACTCAACACCATGACACCCGGCGACGCCGTGATGTGTCTTGCTGCCGGAACAGTCGAGCTCGCTCTCGATGACGCACCGGAATCGATGCGCTGGCAATGGTTCGCGGACCTCCTCGACTCGCAGTGGGGGCTGACCGGCAGACTCGGCCCGATCCTGACCGAGCAGATCATCTCCGAACTGGAGCAGGTTGCCCGCATGTGCCGCGCCTCCGCTCAGCATCCGTTAGACCCCCAGGGTTGGATATCGGCATACCAATCCACTGCAGTGCTGGTAGAAGACCCGGCGGTGGTCTCAGCGGACGCGCTGCACCTCGCACTTTCTGCCGTCAACGACATCGCGCTGGAAGCGACGGACACTTCGCACCCCGATTTCTCTGTCGCCGTCACGCTGGCATTCGAGGCACTGACATCGGCAGTGGACGTCGACCGCGAGGTGTCCAAAAGTTGGATTTTGACTGCAATCGGAGAATGGGTTACGAGGACAGAGTCAGCTCAGGCGGGCCTCCGATCGGCACAATCGTGCACCAATGCTGACAATAGGCAGATTGCCAACGCCTCCGTTGTTTCTGCAGGATGCAGCGAGAAGCCACTGCTGAAAGTGAGAGGGAATGCGTGAAACCATCGTCCAATCAGAGCCGTTGAGTCCAGGTCATATTCATTCGCCCAGCCCGTCCGACGTCGGGCGCGCGGGCAAAGGAAAGCTACGGCAAAAACGGTCGGAGATTACTCGCGAGAAAATCGTCGACGCTGCTGCCCGCCAATTCGATGCTTGCGGATTCGCCGCGGCAAGCATCAACGCCATCATTGAAAACGGGAACGTCACCAAAGGTGCACTATACTTTCACTTTCCCTCCAAAGAAGAACTGGCACAACAGGTTATCGAACGATGGTCCGCTATGGTGGATGAGGAGTATGCGGCTCTCGGAGAACCTGGCGATGGTTCCCCCTGCCGCCAGTTGGTGCGGTTCTGCAGCGAGGTGGCGCACCGCATCGATGCCGACCCTGGTCTGCGTGCTGGGTTGCTTCTCACTGTAGAACCCTCCCTCGCTGAGGGGAAGAGCGCATACCGGAAGTGGCGTAACAGTATTGATGAATTGGTTGTCCGCTCCATCGAGGCTGGCGAGATAAGGGCCGGCGGCGCAAGCCACCGATTGTCCGATCAGGTGTGCGCGACGTTCATCGGCGGCGCCCAAATCCAGTCGATTGACGTCAGCTCCCCGAATTTGCAAACACGGGTAGCGGACGTGTTTGAAGGACTGCCCGGCAACCCGGACTAGCCGAACTGCATCACCTACGAAAGACGTTCCAATGCAACGTATTTCTAGGGTACGCATCAGGAACTCAAGGAACTGTCGTATCCACGTTCGCACATGAGCAGGATCGAATCCGCGGTCACAATCCGCCTTGCGGAACACCAGGAAGCGTCAGGTATTGAAATGGCACATTCGGACTCGTCAGCATCGTTCCACGACAGGGAAGTCCAAGATCTCGGCTTCGTCGGCCCCGATCGCTACGATTTGGTGCGCATTCTCAGCGGCGGAGGCCCTTCAAGCGATCGCGATTCCTACTTACTCGAGGAATACGAGCGCCGCGACGCTTTAGCCCAGAAGTGGTATTACGAAGATAAGGCTGCGGGCATGAGACGCAATCTCACGGCTCTCGTCGTCCTCGGAGCCTTCCTGATCGTGGCGTCGTTCCTGCTTCCCTATCTCTTCTAAACAGCCGCCCCGCACCCGTGGTGCACGAGGTCATTCAAGGTACAGCCCGTCTCTCGCTGGTCGGGTTCCCCATCGGGACGCCGCACCGGGCCGGTCGCATGAGGCGGGCGTGTCCCTTTCAGTTCGCTCAGCGTCCTCGCCCTCGGCCACTGGTGGCGAAGGAATGCGTCACCCCTAGTATCAGGTTCGTGCCGAACGTGAGAACGCCCGACGCCGATATTTATTACACCGACAGTGGGGGAGCGGGTCCCGTTCTGCTGCTCGGTCATGGATTCTTCATGGATTCGTCGATGTTCGCCCCGCAGATCGATGCCCTCGCAGGCAAGGTCAGGGTGGTGGCCTGGGACTCTCGCAGGCACGGCCGTACAACCGATCCCGGTGCCGCATTCACGTACTGGGATTTGGCTCGCGACTCCCTCGCGGTCCTCGACGACCTCGGAGTCGAGACAGCAATCGTCGGCGGAATGTCGCAGGGCGGCTACACCGCGCTGCGGACTGCTTTGCTTGCTCCGGAGAGAGTCCAAGCGCTGCTGCTGCTCGATACCGAAGCATCTGCCTGCACCGATGACGAAAAGGCTGGATACAGGGCCATGTTCGATCAGTGGTGCAGCGATGCGCCGATCGAACCGCTTGTCGAAGCTCTGGCGCCGCAATTGATCGGTGGAGACTCACGAGAGTCGTGGGCGCCGTGGATCGAGAAGTGGACGTCGAGCGATCGTCGAGCGATTCGGCCGGCCGCGGAGTGCTTGATCGAACGCGACGATGTCGTCGACCGGCTGAGTGCCATCGCGGTGCCGGCCTTGATTGTCCGCGGTGAACACGACATGTCCGCGCCTGCGGCCAAAGCGAAACAGTTGTACGACCATTTGCCGCTCGCAGTTCCAGTCCTCACCATTCCCGGCGCAGGTCACGCGGCCAATTGGACTCACCCGCAGCCCGTGAACGAGACCATCGCAGCTTTCGTGACGATGGTCGAAACCGGCTGGCTGTAGAGGTTCGAGCAGCTATTGCGTTCCTGGGATTCGTACCCCTAAGTACATCTGGACGGGGTAGTCGCCGCGCATTTCCGTGTGTACTTGGACGTGAACGCGGTATTCCTCGCCGGTGTCGGCATCGCGCAGGTGCATGAATGGCTGATGCCGGCCGAATCGGACGTCCTCTTTGTCCCACAGGCGCCGAAAGGCGGGGAACTGGCTCAGTTCTTGCAGGGTTTCGATTGCCCATTCAGGGTTGTAATAGCGTCCCATCAACGCGCGGAACCAGTTCACCGTCAAGGCTGTCTCGGCTTCCCACTCCGCCATGACGTGCTTGGACTGTGGTGTGGAGAAGAGCCAGCGCAAAACATTGCCGTCGTCGAGAAGTCCTGGAAAGGCGCGATCGTAGGCAGCGTTGCATTCGATGACATTCCATCGCTCGTCCAGGTAGGCCACCAAATGTGGATTGAGCGCTGTGATCACCGTGCGCATCTCGGGTGTGACGAGTGATCGGTACTGGTCGATCGTCCACGGGGTGGTCGATGTTTCCCGTTCGGTTTGAGTGCGGCGAGCAAGGTTGTACAGGTGTCGGCGCTGGGCCGGATCGAGGCTGAGTACTCGGGAAACGTCTTCGAGGAATTTGACCGAAGGATGCGCAGATTCGTTACGTTCGACCTGCGTGATATGGCTCACGCTCCAGTACAGTTTCGCGGCAAATTCAGTCCTGGTCAGACCGCCCGGCTGCTGCGGCGTGGATCTGGTGCGCAACGCGCGAAGGTAATCGCCCAGGTTGGGCGGGCGGACGTTGTCCATGCATGACCTTTCGCGGGCATCTGTAACGGGACAAATACTCATCAGTAACGTGCGGCGAAAAGTCAATACTCGCAGGTAACACTCTTTAGTGGTACCGGCAACCCTCGTATCGGCCACACAAACCTGCTGTCCTGTTTCACAGAAGACTCTCAGCTGCGTGGCAGGCAGGAGAGTGAAACAGCAGGGAGAACGAGCTGGCACCGGGGCGGGGAGAACCTCGGAGTTTGCTCCAGAGGGGGATAGCCATGCCACGTGTACGGCGAGACTCAGGCAGGCGTTCCAGGCGGGCGATGCTTGGCCTTCAGATACGCGCGTTTCACCTGCGCCTCAGAAATCCCCAACGCTGCGGTCAATGCGGCCGCGATTTTGTCGGTGAGGGCGATCTCACCGCGTTCGATGCGCGTGATCGTCGTGGTCGTCAGCCCGCACACTTTGCCGAGCTGGGGTTGGGTAAGTCCGACCAAGCACCGATAGTCGCTCAGATAACGCTGCTCAGGATCCGTGACGACGACATCGCCGATCTCGATGTTCAACACTTTCGCAGCCCTGGCCAGGAAATCGATCTGAGGAGACGTGGCTCCGATCTCCCAATTGTGGATGGTCGCGGCCGTCGTGTCAGCCAGGCGGGCGAGATCGCCACGAGACATGCCAGCTGCCTTGCGAGCAACTGCGAATGCTTTTTTATCGAAGCCGCGCAGGACGTTGCGGCTCATCGGGTTGGTCCGTCCATCGCTAGACACCATGCCGCAACCCTTCTAATATGCCACCCAGATTGGCTTTTAGATTTGTCACCAAGATTGACAATAATTGTGGCGAACCTACGGCCACCGAAAAGCCGCAGCAAACCGTTCCGCAGCGCAGTTGACGCCAGCCAGTCCAGGTCCCGTCCTACTGTCCCCGTACGACCTGCCCACCTCGTCCACTCGTCCACTGTGAAGGACCACCACACATGGCATCCCTACTGACCAAAAAGATCGATTCCATCCGCTCGTCCGGTGACAAACCACCAGCACATAACGGCGCAGACCCGGATGGCCCACCTGATCTGACTACCCGTGCGCGTGTTCGTCGACGCCCGATCTACTTGGCCGTGGGCATTGCCCTTGTCGTCGTCGCTGTGATCGGGATGCTCGCCGCTGTGAGTGCTATGCGCGCCACCACGGATGTCCTCGTGCTCGCCCGCGACGTCCAACAGGGTCAAGTCATCGAGTCGAAGGACCTCACGGTGAAGACCGTCAACGTCGACGCGGACCTGGGTGCGCTCTCAGCAGGTGAACGCGGCCGTGTCATCGGCATGAGCGCCGGCACGCGTCTGCCGGCCGGATCCGTATTGATGCCTGCAGCTGTCACCGACCAGGTAGTACCCGGGGAAGGCCTGACGATGGTCGGCATCACCGTGGGATACCCACACCTACCGTCGGAAGCGATTGTCCCCGGAGACATGATCCGCGTCGTAGACACACCCCGCGAGGGCGACGATCCGCCCGTCACAGGACCCGTCAACACGAAGGCGCAGGTCTACTCGATGACCGTTATCGCGGAAGCGGGCGAAACCACTCTCAATCTGCTGGTCCCGGAAGCTGAAGCGAATTGGGTCGCGGCGCGTGCCGCGACGAAGCGCGTGTCCATCGTCCTCGACAACCGAGTGCGGTGACTATCGATGTATCTCGCACTCATCTCTGCATCCGGGGCGCCAGGGGTCTCCACGACAGCATTAGCTCTGGCCTTGAATTCACCGAGTAGCAACACGCTCTTGGTTGAAGCTGACCCCATCGGCTCCTCGCCGGTGCTCGCCGGATACCTGCTCGGAGGCCGCTACCACGACAAATCGTTGATCAACCTCGTCGACGCCAACCGTCACGGACGCCTCAAATCAGCGCTGGCCGCCGAGGTGATCACCTTCCCCGACACCACGGTCTCGGTTCTCCCCGGCCTTCTACATTCCGCTCAAGTCGACGCAATGCGCGCCGTCTGGAGCCCACTCGGAATCCACCTCGCAGGACTCGGGGTCGACGATGCCAACGTCATCGTGGACGCCGGCCGGATCGGACAACACGGCTCACCGGTGGAAATGATCGTCAATGCCACGACTATTGCCATCGTCACCCGCACTACTCGTCCGGCACTGGCAGCACTGCGAGCGTCGATCAACGGATTGCGTCAACAACTGTCCGCTACACAGTCCACGGCAAGCCTCGGACTGATCCTCATCGGCGAATCCCCGTACAACGCAGACGAAGTAGCCAAGGTCGCGGGACTCGATGTCATCGCGGTCATCCCGGATTCGAAGGACGCGCGGGTTTTCTCCGACGGTGAGGTGTTGACCAAGTGGCGCCGCCGTCGGTCGCTGTATCTGCGTGCACTGCACCGAACGACCTGGCCGAAGATCGAAAAATTCGCGGCCACCCACCAGGCCGACTGGAAGTCCAGCCTCGCCATGACAGGAGACCGACGATGACGACAGACGAGACAGCGCAGACTACGCACAAGAACATCACCGATCTCCCGTTCTTCTCCTCGACGCTTCCAATCGCCGATCAGCCCCAGACTGCCCCCGAACCAGTGGTGCCGGTGCCGGCAGAGACCGCTGATTTCTTCCGCACCAACAACCTTCACGACCTACCGCCAGCGCCGCGGCACAATGCCCCTGGTGAGGTCGTACAGTCGCAGCGGAGTGCGGCCCCGAAGATCCCAGTCGACCGAAAACTCGTCCGCACCCTGCAGCGAGAAGCGGCCGAGCTGCTGCGCGAACACCGCACCAAGCGTGACCGAGAGCTCAACGATCCGAAGAACACGAAAATCGTCGCTCCCTTCACCGCAGACGAAGAACGCGAATACGGGCGAGAAACAATCACCCGGCTGGTGAAAAACCACGTCCAACAAACGATCCGGTCCGGAGGCGAAACCTTCGATCTCAACCAGGAACACGCCCTCATCAAGGCGATCTTCGACGCACAGTTCCGCCTCGGACCCCTGCAAGACCTCGTCGAAGAACCCGACATAACAGATATCTACCTCAACGGCGACGCCGTGTACGTCAAATACCCCGACGGACACTACGAATCCAGAGACTCCGTCGTCGACAGCAGCGACGAACTCCTCGAATGGATGAGTCTGCTCGCATCCAGAGCCGACAACGGCGGCAGGCCCTTCTCCAGGATCAATCCCTCCCTCCGGCTCAACATGCAAGGCAACCACCGACTTTCGGTCCTCGGATACACCACCATCCGGCCCTCTGTCGCAATCCGCATCCACCGCCTGACCAACATCACCCTCGAACAACTCTCACTCGACCACCTCATGATGCCCCCAGAACTTGCACACATGCTCGGGTGCGCCATCCGAGGAAGAGCATCGACCGGAGTCGGCGGCGGAATGGGCTACGGCAAAACGACATTCGCCCGCGCCCTGGCCAACGCACTCCCCATCCAGACACGAATCGGAGTCGCCGAAACCGAACGAGAACTCTTCCTCGACGAACTCCCAGGCCGTCGAGACTTCATCGTCGATGCAGAAATGATCA
>NZ_LPNQ01000042.1:0-11929 GCF_019266085.1 Rhodococcus sp. FH8
GGGCGGCGGTGAACGCGGCGCAGACGGACAACTCGCCGGCGGCTTCAGTCTGAGCGCAATTCTCTACGAGTTCGTCCGCCAGGGACTCGACTTCCTCGTAGTCGGTGAAATCGCAGGCCTCGAGATCCTCGCTCTGGTCAAGGCCCTCCAAACGGCCAATGGCGGAATTTTCACCACCCACGCTTACACCGCACGCGGTGTCATCGACCGACTCGCCAACCTCGCCCAAGAGCCGCCGATGAACGCGTCAGCGGAATACATCGAGCGGCAACTCGCCGAACACGTCGACGTGATCGTTCAGCTGGCGACGAAGGTCAGGGTCAGCCGCGAAGGCACCACAACCGCAGTCCGATACGTCTCCGAAGTCGTCTACGTCGAACCTGGCGACACCGACAAGCTACCCAGCTTTTCCAACATCTACCGCGGATACTCCGACGGCACAGGCGTATTCGGCAGCATCCCGCAGCCGATGCTACGCAAGCTCCTCGCCGGCGGATTCAAGAAAGTGGACCTCCCTCCCGGCACTCTTCGGAGTTTCGACGAAGAACGCGATCTGTTCGACGACGAAGGAGCTGCATGATCATGTACCAACAAATCGGCGTCTTCCTCGTCCTGCTGCTCTGCGCAGGAGTCGGCTGCCTCGTCGTGGGGTGGAGGGACCGCCGCGACCCCACAGCCCCCACTCGCCAGCGCCGCCGAAAGGGCGAACGAGCAAAACTATCGGGCACCACCCAACTTCTCCTGGCCGTCGGAATAGGCGCAGGCGCCACCGTCTACTACCTGAGCGGATGGCTCTTCACGCTCTTCCTCGTCCCCGCCCTTCTCGTGGGTCTGCCCTACCTCCTGAGTCGACCGGAAGCCGAACACCAGATCAGTCGCTTGTCCTCGATGGACGAATGGACACGCAACTTGTCGAGCAGCATGCGAGCCGGCTCCGGAATCGAACACACCATCATCTCGACCCCCATCCCAGAAACGCTGAAAGACGAGATCACCGCCTTCATCAACAGGCTCCGCAACAATGTCCCACCCGCCGAAGCGGTCACACGATTCGCATCCGACCTCAACGACAGCGTCGGTGACAAGATCTGCGGCGCCCTCCTTCTCGCCATGCAACTGCGTGGTGTCGGCCTGGCCAACGTCCTCGAAGGCCTCGCCGAAGACGTAGGCGACACCGTCGCCCGCCGCCGCCGCATCGAAGCGGACCGCAAATCGACTCGAACACAAGCCAAATGGGTCACCATCATCACCATCGCCGTCCTCGCCGCAGCGTTCGCCTTCACAAACTTCATGGAGCCCTACCGTTCAGGCGGAATGCAGATCGTCCTACTGATCCTGCTGACGCTCTTCGCGGCGGACCTGTACTGGATGAAACAAGCCACCAAGCCGCCGGTCTACCCGCGGTTCATCGGAACCAACGACCGCGTCGAACGCACTGACCTCGTAGGAGCGCAGCGATGAGCATCACCATGACGATCATCGTCTACACCAGCGTCGGCACAATCGGCATCTACCTCGTGGCCCTGTACTTCCTGCGAGCCCAACCCGCCCTCACCGACGTGATGTCCAGAATGTCCGGACCCGCGCCGGAAAAGGCAAACACCGCAGGGACATCACTCGTCGACGGGCTCGCCAACAGGCTCGGCCTGCGCGTACACCCCTACCTACAAGACAGCCGATTCCTCACCCTCCCCACAGCGGACCTCTCACTGCTGCACAAAGATCCGGCGCACGTACTTGGCGAAAAACTTGTCGCAGCGTTCTTCGGCCTGCTGATCTTCCCGATACTCAACCTGGTCCTGACAGCGTTCGGACTGGGATTGGCATGGTCGATGCCGGCGATCCTCTCACTCGCGACCGCCGTCTTCCTCTTCATGATTCCCGACATCGACATCCGTCGACGCGCAGCTGCCGCTCGCGCCGAATTCGCACAGGCTCTCAGCTCCTACATCGACCTCGTCGCGCTATGCCGACGAGGCGGAGTCGGATCCACGCAATCCCTCGAGATCGCCGCCCAAGTCGGCGACAGCTGGGTGTTCCTCCGACTCGACGAGGAACTCTACGAAGCGGGCCGCTCCGGCGAAGCGCCCTGGAGTGCTCTCACACGCGTCTCGCAGCAGCTCGGACTCGCAGAACTCGGCGACCTCGCAGACATCATGACGATGACCGGTGACAAAGGCGCCAGCGTCTACACCTCACTGCGAGCCAAAGCCGCCAGCCTGCGCTCCGCACAAACCTCCGCTGAACAGTCCGCCGCCGTCGAGGCGACGGAGAAGCTCGCCATGCCCCTTGCCGGCCTCGCCGGCCTGTTCATGGCACTACTCCTGATCCCGGCGGTTTCCGTCATCAGCGGCTAACCAAACCCACGAAAGGAAATCCCTCTGAACAGGCAAAACGAAGAAGGACTCATCGACCGGACTCATCCAGTCCAGGACAACTGCTACACATCCAGCACACCAACAAGGAGCACACCATGACCACCAAAGCCATCACCACCACCCGCCGCGCAACCCGCGCCGCCATCACCTCCTACCTCACACTCACGATGATGTTCGTCGCCGCACTCGCAGGAAGCCTCCTGCAGCGTGCAGGCGGTAAGGGCTCGGACCGCGGCCCGTCCACCCTCGAATACGTCATCATGGCCGGAATCGTCGCCGTCGCGGCCATCGCTGCCGGCGCCGTAGTCGTCCAGAAGATCCAGTCCCGCGCCGACTCCATCCCCGACTGACACTGCACAACGCAGTTCGGGTGGAGGAGCAAAACACATGGCTCTATCGATCGCGCCGGGCGCTGGAGTGCAACGTAGCGTTCCAGCGCTCGGCTCATCGATGGCAACCCTGAGGGTCGGAAACCCCTTCTTCTGCCCCTCGCGCAACCAATCTGCGGGAAGGAGTCATCAATGTTCGCGTTGTCATTTGAGTTGTCAACCACGAAAGCGATTTTTGTCGGTATAGCAGTTGCATGCCTCCTGATACTCGGTGTTCGGCTCATCTTCAAAGACTGGGTCCTGCGGATGGAGAACATGTTCCTCTGGTGCCTATGGGGGCAGTACGTGCTGCTTCTGACCGCTGTGTTGTTCGGCCGGTGGCAAACATCTCTGACCGTGCTTGGTCTCGCCGCACTCGGAGTAGTGGCTCTTCACGGTTTCCGCTTCGTCGGCGAAGCGATTTGGTTTGACATCAAGCGGCGCAGATAACCGCGCGCCAACCCACAGAAAAGTGAAGGAAACGACGATGATCATCACAGTCGGCGTACTGCTCGTCACGATGGCTCTCTTGCTGGCGATAGAAACCATCATCGATGACCACTCCATGGCGTTCATTTACGCCCCCATGGCTGCGGCAATCATGATAATCGTCCTGCCGTTCCTGGCAACCGACCTGATTACCGACGAAAACACCTCCCGTGCAGCACGTTTCGGCACCTTTGCCGCAGCATTCCCCCTCTCCATAGCCTTTGTAGCCGCAGTGACATGTTCTGCCGTGTTCGTCCGCAACCGTGTGGAAACCAAACGCAGAATCGCAGCCCAAAGAGATCTCGCCACCTAACCCGACCCACCAACCGGACCGCAGAGAAACGGACAGTCATGACACTGGAACAGCTGATCGACCGGTGGCGCCACGACGACCGAGGGCCCACCACGCTCGTCACCGTCATCGCGATGGTCGCTTTCCTGATGATGTTCTCCGTAATGCTGCAAACCGCCCTGTTCTTCCACGCACGGGACGTCGCCAACACCTGCGCCGAAAAAGCATTGCAAGCCACACGTTCCCAGCAAGGGAACCAGGCGCTCGGGCTCGCTGCAGCGAACGCGTGCATCGCGAAATCCGGATCTGGTGACCTTCAAGCACCGGTCGTGTCGGTGAACAAGACACTCCGCGAAAGCACCGTCACGATCACCGGAAAGTCCCCGACCCTCGTACCGGGGCTGGAATTCGCTATCACCGTCGACCACACCAAACCCACTGAGCGCGTGACCAATCCCGGAGGTGTCGGATGAAGCTGAACCAGTGGATCAATCGCGCCCGCTCAAACGATCGAGGAGATGCAACCATCGAGTTGTGCCTCGCGATCGTCGTCCTCCTCGTCCTACTCGGTTGGATGTACGCGTACGGCATCAACCGCCAGGCACATCAGAAGGTCGAGCACGCCGCGGGAGAAGCCGCCCGAGCAGCATCACTCTCACGTACCGCCGCTCAAGCCAACCCCCTCGCATACCAAGCGGCCCTGGACTCGATGGATGGTCAAGGACTCAAATGCACGACGATGAACGTCAGCGCGGACACCTCCGGATTCCGCACTCGCCCAGGAGTATCCGCCACCGTCGAAGTCACCGTCAGTTGTGAAGTCTCCTACGACGCCCTCGGATGGCCCGGCGTCAGCGGAGGACGAACCATCGAGGTCACGGCAATCTCACCCATCGACACATTCCGGGAGCGCACCAGATGATCACCGCCCTGCGTAAGCGACTCACCTCCAGGCTCCCCGAAGAACGCGACAAGGGTTCCGTGACCCTGATGACCGTGATACTCGCCCCCATCCTCATATTCTTCGTGTGGGGACTCATCGTCGACGGCGGCGGAATGCACACCGCAGCTCAACGCGCCGACAACGTCGCCGAAGACGCCGCCCGCGCGTCCGGACAGCAGATCGTCGGAACACTCAGCGCGCGAGGCATCGATACGGTTGTCGACCCCGTACGCGCAGTGGCGGCCGCGAAACGCTACCTCGCCGACGCCGGTGTAGAGGGCGAGGTCATCCCCACCGGGCCTCGAACATTGCTGATCACCACCCGCATCATCTACGACAACAAGCTTTTACCCCTTGGTTCGAAAGTGATCACGGGCAGCGCAACCGTGAACCTCAACCGCACCAACGCAGGGGAGGTGTACCGGCCATGAGTACTCGCACAGTCCGATCCCGCCTCGCAGGACTCGGGTACCTCCTCATCCTGCTTCTGCTCGTGGCAGGGATCCCCGCAGCACTATGGGCATTGCGCGGAAATCCTCTCGACATCCCCTTCTCGGATTTCGAAAGTCTGCTCTCCAGCCCCGACGACGGCAGCCTCCTCGTCGCACTCCTGCCCCTCGTCGGCTGGGCCGCCTGGGCGACATTCACCCTCCCGATCCTCGTCGAACTCGCAGCCACACTCCGGGGCGTCAAGGCACCGAAGATCCGGCTACTCGGGTCGCAACAGAAAACGGCGACATTCCTCGTCAGTGGTGCACTTCTCCTGCTGACAGCCGGCACCGCAACCGCAACACCCGCACTCTCGCAACCAGCGGACAGCGCATCACCCGCGCCCTACGCACCGATCTCCGCACAACAAGACCCAAGCGGCCCCGCCCACACTCAGATGGACCCCCGCGCTGCACGGCCCGCAGTCCAACCCGCCGGCCCGACCGTGACCACCGTCCGCGGAGACACCCTGTGGGGACTCGCCCACACTCACCTCGGCGACGGAAGGTTGTTCACCGAACTGCTCGAACTGAACAAAGACGTTGTGCCCGAAGCAGGATTCCTCGCAGAGGGAATGACGCTGCAACTCCCCGCGACAGCCCAGGACGTCGTACAAGGCGCCTACACCGTCCAAGCTGGAGACACACTCTGGGACATCGCCGACCGAGAGCTCGGCGACCCTGTGCGCTTCTCTGAGATCACCACTGCGGACGGGGCGCCAGCCGGAGACCTGATCACAGTCGGACAGCAATTGATCATTCCGTCCGCGTCCGCCCAAACACCTGCGCCGGCAGCGGAGGCAGCACCCCAGCCGGCGGCCGTACCTGCGCCGGCGGTGGCACCCGAACAAACCCCCCAGACGCAGGCACCCGACCCTGCACCGCAGCCCCTCCCAGAAGTTGCCGCAACACCGACCTGGCAACTCGACCCCGCCGAACCTCAGATGCCCGCAAATCTGACTCCTGATGCACCTGCACCCGCGATCACCGCCGACACAGAAGACGACTCCACCAACTCATCCGACATCGTCTACATCGCCCTCGGCATCTCCGCGCTCGCCGCCGCCGGCCTAACCGGCCACCTCGCACTACGCCGCCGACAACAACAGCACCGCCGCCGCCGCGGCGAACGCATCGCCCTACCCGCCAAAGAAGCAATCCTCGCCGAACAAGCACTGACCGCCGCCGTCGATCCACTGACCACCGCTCACGTCGACACCGCACTGCGGAACCTCGCACAGCACTGCCGAACAAACGAAACCCCCATCCCCAGACTGCTCGCAGTCTTCATCGGCGACGACACCATCGAACTCGGACTACTCGAGGAAATCTCCCTGCCCCAACCCTGGATGCAATCAGACGACGACACGTGGATGGTCGACCCACGGACGTTCCCTCGCTCCACCCCGGACATCGACGTCAGCCCATACCCAGCCCTAACCGCAATGGGAACCAGCGACGACGGACGAGAACTCATGCTCAATCTGGAGGAAATCGGGCACCTCTCCATCACCGGCACACCCACCGCCACCGCAAACGTGCTGCGCGCGATGGCCGTCGAGCTCGCCGTATCCCCCCTAGCCGATTCCCTCCACCTCAACGTCGTCGGATACTGCAGCGACCTCGCAGACGCAGTGAACACCGGCCGAATCACGCACTCAGACAACACCGACGAGGTGTTGACGCGCTTGGCCCGCCACCTCGAACGCGACGCCGACATCCTCGACGAGAACGACATCGAATCCATCGCACACGCACGGAGCGTGTACGAAACCAGCGAGCTGACCGCTCCGGAAATCGTCCTCATCTCCGACCCGCTGACAGCTGAACAAACAGAAATCCTCGCCGCAATCGCCCAGAACGCACCGCGGATCGCGTTCGCCGCAGTCACGACACAGAACTCGAACACTCGCTCCGACTGGACACTCGACGTCGCCGACGACGGCACCGCAACACTGGTCCGCCCAGGTATCGCATCAGCACAGCTCACTGTCACAACACTCGACGAAACCAGCTACGACAGCATCGTCAGTCTGTACGCCACCACCACACATGATCCTTCCCCAGCTGCCGAACCCCAGGCTGCAGACTTCGGGGACTTCGGTTGGGAGGGGGCACGTCTCGACTTCGACATCACGACCGAAAACCTCATCACCAGCGCCGACCCTGCGGCGTTCACGGTAGTTCGCAACGACGACAACGTATTCGAGGAAAACAACTCCGAGACAGTCGGTGACACCGAAACCGAGACCACCGCGTCCGAGCCTGACGTCCCCACAACCCCACACATCTGGATCCGCGTCCTCGGAGAACCCACCCTCACCCCACTCACCCCAGGCTCAACGGACCGCGAAAACTCACGAAGCCTCACCGAAATCGCCGCCCTACTCGCATTCAGCGACGACGGCGTACCCGCAACTGAACTCACCGCAAAAATGTGGCCCCACGACGTCGAACTCGTCAACACGGCCAGCACTGAAGCAGAAGCGAAAACAGCAAAGGTACGGCTCCGCAGCCGCCGCAACCAAGCAGTCACACGACTACGCAGCTGGATGGGAGACACCGACACCGGAGACGCAGCGCTCATCAAATCCGGAGACAAAACCGGCCGAACACCACTCCGCCTGCACCCCTCAGTAACCACAGACTGGGACTACTGGAACCACCTCGTCGACGCACACCCAGCCACGACGACAACCGAACGCCTCCAAGCCGCACTCACACTGGTAACCGGTCAACCCTTCACCAGCGACGACCCCACCGCATACCGATGGGCAGATCACACAAAGCAAGAAATGATCTCCGCAATCACCGACGTCGCAGAAGAACTCGCCGGCCGCTACATCCGCGGCGAACAAGTCACCCAGGACCTCGACGCAGCAGGAAAAGCAGCCCAGACCGGCCTCACAGTCGACAGTGCCCACGAAGGCTGCTGGCGAGCGGCCATCATCGCCACCCACTTCTCCGGAGACGTCGAAACCACCCAAACCCTCATCGACACCCTCAAAAGCGAACTCGACGAACTGCAAGTCGACGCACACCCCGAAACCAACGAACTCCTCAGACAGCTCGACACCACCACCGACTATCGAATCGGAGCCGCATCATGAACCGCCGCCTCGCAGCCGTCTTCACCCTCGCCGCGGCGGCATGCCTGACCGCAAGCTGCAGCATCCTCAGCCCCGAGCCCGGCACCCTCGACACCAACAACGGCCCCACCTTCACCGGCCCCCCAGGATCGGGAAAATCACCCGAACAACAAGCAGGAGAAGGCGCCCTCGCGAAGATCGGCGAGTACTACACCGTGCTCGCACGATTGAACTCCGACCCCACCGCCCCACTCTCCGAACTCGATACCGTCGCAGCCGGACGCTTCCTCGACAGAACCAAAAAAGAGATCACAACCAGCCGCAACGGAAACCCCACGCCACCAAACGATCTCAAAGTACTCAAAAACGTGATCACCAAACACGACATCCCCATCGACGAAAACGGCGCCCCAACCGCAGGAACAGCCACCCTCCAAATGGACGTCTGCATCAGCAAACCTGTCGACAAACTCGAACTCGGAAAACCGATCCTGACCAACACCGCGTGGCCCGACCCAGCAGGATGGAGAGTCACAGCCGACTACACACAACCCGGAACCCCCTGCAGCGCCGGAAGCTTCTAGGAGACAACAACATGACCCACAACACAATCCGACGAACCACAGCAGCAGCCCTCGCCGCCGCAGCCCTACTAGCCGCCGTCGCAGCCTGTTCCGACAAAACCGACGACCCCAACGTCACCCTCACCTCCACCGCAGACCCCGCATTCGGTGGCCCAGACGGCACAGCCACAGCCAAGACACCAGATGAACAAGCACGTGCCCAGGCGCTCGCCAAGGTGAACGACTACTACGCGCTGTTGGGGAGTGTAGAAGCAGATCCCGCCGCATCGACAGATGCGATCAGCACTGTTGCTGCAGATCCGGTCCTGTCGGGACAGGTCGGAAACATCACTCTCCGGCGTTCGCAAGGAATCACCAGTACTGGAGCGATAACTGTTGTCAATTCCTCGGTTTCGGATCTCGAGGTTCCTGTTGACGAGAACGGAAAGCCTAGGACCGAGCCGGCGTGGGTACATGTGCAAGCTTGCACGGATATCTCGGGTTGGGAGAACAAATACCAGGACGGAACCAGTGCAATGAAGCCCGACCGTGGGCAGTTCGAGTCCACCGCGATCACTGTCCGAAACCCTGAGTGGCCAGACGCGAATGGCTGGCGGGTTACAAGTCAAACAGTTGAGAAGGTGTCATCATGCGGCTAGCAATGAGAGCATTCGTCACTGCGGCACTCGTTTGCGGAGTGGTGGTTACGGGCGGTAGTCAGTCCTCATTCGCCCAGCCCGGTGTGGGAGGGGCCGGCTCCGATGTGTTCGTAACGCCTGGTGGCGCGAACGTCACTGTCGGTGGTGGTTACATCAGCGCGCCCTCGGGCGGCGGTGGCGGGGCCGGTAATGCTGGTGGCGCGGGCAACGCCGGTGGTGGCGGTGGTGGTGCAGGGACGAGCGGCGGTGGTGCCGCCGCTGCAGCGAATAATGGACCGGCTGTACTTGAACGTCGCAGCTGCAGCAATCTCCGAAACAACTGTGACGCTGCGCCAGCCGCACCAGGGATTGATGTTCCTCCGACACCACCGTCGATGGCGGAGATCATGAATACCGTGTCGATGGCTGTCACCGCGATGCAGTTGGAGAAGCCTGAGATGTGCATGACACCCGAGCCTGCAAATTCTCCTGGCGGCCGAACCGGTCTCGTAGGGCGCGAGGCGTGGATCTATTTCTGCCCCAACGGAGCATCGACGAGACCCGCTCAAATCGGGCCCGTAAACAGGGTCGCAACCGCCGGCGTCGTCACAGTCACCGCGAACGCAGTAAATTCTGGAGTGCTCGTAAATTGGGGCGATCGTTCCGCGCCCACCTTTTGTGCGGGTGCGCTCTTGCCGTTTACTCCTTACACCGACGCAGTCGATGCGAGTCCGATGACCCCGCCAAGTGGAATGCCCTCTCCGACTTGTGGACATCGAATTGAGCGCAGCTCAGAGACGGAGCCTGGCGGAGTCCACAATCTCAGCGTGACAAGCAATTTCGTGGTGACATGGACGGCGGTCTTTCCAGGTGGTGGCACAGGTGGAGTGATGCCAATACCGTTGACATCTACCTATCAGCAGCGAATTGGCGAGTTGCAGGTTTTGGTGACACCGAACTGAATGTCGTCATACGGATGCCCGCGTCACCTTGAACTGTCCAGTTTGAGGGACGCGGGCATCATTCTGCGTGCTTGCGACCGGTAGATGGTGTGATGGGGATTGCTGTCTCGCGCATTCAATGCTGGTGAATTTCGTTGATAAGTTGAATAGTCCGCAGCGCCACTGCTTCTGCACGTTCGGTGGAGGTGCATTCCATCGTGGTCACGGGTAGCTCGGGGAGCGGGCGTTTCGCGGTGGTTTCGCGTATTCGGATGACTGTCCATCCTGCCTTCTCGAGCACTCGTGTTTTGAGGAGGTCTTTCTCCGCCTTGTCCCGATGCCAATACCAGCCGTCGTACTCGACTATGACCCTTTGATGGTGCAGCGCGAGATCGACTCCCCATCTCCACCCGACGACACCCGCAGGACCTGTGTAATCGGTTTGATTGAACGCTTTCGCGATGAGCTGGCAGATTGCCTGTTCTCGCATTGAGGTTCCAATAGTGCAGCAATGTGGGCATCCGGTTTCGGCTGCCGTGCGGGAACCGATCGAGACTTCCCATTCATGGCCAGCGCGGCATCGCCACCATACGCGGGAATCACTTCCGGCGCTGAAATCAATTGGTGTACCTGTATTTTTGGTGGAATGCCATTCAGATGCTATCGCGGGGTGGGTGGTTCTGAGATCGTTGAAACCTGGCAGGACCTTGCGTCCAGCGCAGATGGGGCACTGTCGACCGTTCACTCGGGAAACCACGACAGCGGGCCATTCGTGTCCGTGGTCTCGGCACTGCCACCAGGCTTTGAGATGGCTTCCGGCTCCAACTCGGGCGGGGGTGAGCAGGTTTTTGGTGGGGTGCCATTCGGCCGCGAGTTCTGGTCGCAGTGTGGCGAGGTCGTTGAATCCGACTACTATTCGTCTGTTGGTGCAGACGGGACATCCAGTGCCGGCTGATGTTCGGGTTTCGACGGTGGCCTGGTAGTCGTGTCCCTGCCCGGCGCACTGCCACCAAATCTTGGTTTTGCTTCCACTTGTTACTTGTGACGGGATGAGTGAGTTTTTGGTCGGGTGCCACTCTGCAGCCACTGTGGGATGTGTTGTGGCGAGGTCATTGAATCCTGCGAGGGCTTGTTTCCCTGCACAGTAGGCGCAGCCTCGTCCCCTGACGCGTGCGCTTACGACGCTCAAGTACTCGTGGCCGGCTGGGCAGATCCACCATGCGCGATATGCGGATCCTGGACTCGTGGAAGAGGTTGTTTGGGCGTTACGGGTCGGGTGCCACTGGTTGGCCAGATGTGGGTGGGTGGTGTCGAGGTCATTGAACCCAGCCAGTGTGCGTCGGCCTGAACAGACTGGGCAGCCGTTGCCTTGCGTGCGACTATTCACGGTTCCTTGCCATTCGTGTCCGAACTGGGTGCACAGCCACCAGGCTTTCTTGGCCGAGCCGACTGAAACTTCCTCCGATGAGATCGAATTTCGCGTTGGGTGCCATTCGGCAGCAATGTCAGGTCGAAGTGTCGCAAGGTCGTTTATCCCCTGCTCGATCCGCCGGTTCGAGCAGACCGGGCAGCCTGTCGCAGATTTTCCTGTTCGACTGGCGACCGTGGTCTTCTGTCAATGGCCACGAAGTTCTCCCCGTAGGCGGCCAGTAGTTCTCCCCGCTGGTGGCCACGGGTTCTCCCCGGTGGCGGCCAGTTGTTTTTCCCCACCCGCTTTCTGATTTGGGTTAGCTGAAGGGC
>NZ_LPNQ01000043.1:0-12582 GCF_019266085.1 Rhodococcus sp. FH8
GTGAAGTACCAAATTAATTTTGGCACTGACATTCATCGACACACTGTTGAGTTCTCAAAGAACACGCGCACACCATCACTACGACCCTATGGCCGCCGCTCCGGGGCAACTTTTCCAGCCTATCCCATCGTGATCATCGGCGCAAACCGCTGAACATTTGGGGAAGAACTGGAGGTGAAGCACAACCATACACGATGGAAACTACTTCGAAATTTGGTCAGGCACTTCGTACAACCTCGTGTCACTCGCCGTAAAGGCGGGAGTCGGTGTCCGTGTCGCTCTGACTTGGAATAAGTTACGCGTCCGCCGAAGTCTTTGACAAATCCACAGGTCAGAGACTCGGAGGCATCCATTTCCCCAGCAAGATTGCCCGTTTCAGTCGATTTTCACCAATTCGGACATCATGTGACGCCGGACACCGTGGCCGGATCGGCACGCAGCGGGAACTCACACCACTTGGACTCGGATACCTGCATCCTCGAACAACGCGACTTGCTTTGCGTCTACTGCAGCATCGGTAACCAGCACGGCCCCCGGCGGTATCGGCGCCCACGCATGGAAAGGACGTTCACCGAGCTTGGCGGAGTGGGCGAGTATGTAGACCTCGCCGGCACGTTCGATCATCATTTCCTTGAGCCGGGTCTGATCGAGCTCAGCTTCACAAATTCCCAGGTCAGCGGTAACTGCATCGGCACCGAGGAATGCCTTGTCAAACGACACCCTCTGCAGCGACGCTTCCGCCAGTGGCCCGACGAATCCTTGACTGAGCTGCCTCAGGGTCCCCCCGAGACATTCGACTCGAACACCATCAGCGTCGGCTAACGCCTCGAGCGCCGTAAGCCCTGCAGCGATCACCGTCAAATTCGTCACGTGACGTAAGAACTCTCCCATCGCCCCGACGGTGGTACCTGCATCAAGAAGTACGGTTTCCCCGGGCCGAACCTGCTCAGCAGCCCATTCGGCGATGCCCCGTTTGGCGTCGAATCCCTCCATTGCGCGTTGACGCAAGGAGGATTCCGGATGAGGGTTGAGAGCAATCGCCCCGCCGTACGTTCGGGCAATTACTCCCTGGGCAGTCAACTGACTCAGGTCGCGACGGATCGTAGATGCAGTCACCCCGAATTGGGCAGACAGATCCTCGACACTGGCCAGACCGCTGGTGCGAGCGAGCCTCGCAATCTCCGACCGCCTCGCCTCCGACTCCCGGATGGCCATCGCTCCTCCCCCCTACAAACCCTGGTGCTTACTTGGAAACGAATGTGCTGGTTGCCAATTCGGCCGCCTGCCGCAACGCTTCGACCATACTACCGGCCTCGGCGATGCCCTTACCTGCAATATCGAAAGCGGTTCCGTGATCGACGGAGGTACGGATGACAGGTAACCCGACGGTGATGTTGACGCCGGCCTCGATCCCGAGAACCTTGACCGGGCCGTGCCCCTGATCGTGGTACATCGCAACGATCAAGTCGTAGTCCCCACGTCCAGCGAGGAAGAATGCCGTGTCCGCCGGCAGAGGGCCGTGGACGTCGATTCCTTCTGCCTTCAAGAGTTCGACGGCGGGAATGATCTTCTGCTCTTCCTCTCCGTACCCGAAAAGCCCGTTCTCCCCCGCATGCGGGTTGATCCCGCACACGCCGATTTTCGGAGATGGATTGCCCGTGCGCACCAAAGCTTCGTGACCTCGACGAATGGTCCTCCCGACCAGGCCGGGCTCGATCCTGGCAACTGCATCGAGCAGTCCGATGTGAGTGGTCACGTGAATCACCTTGAGCTTGGGGGTCGACAACATCATCGACACCTCCTCGGTACCGGTCAGGTGCGCAAGCAATTCCGTGTGTCCGGGATAGATGTGTCCTGCCGCATGCAGCGCTTCCTTGTTCAGCGGCGCCGTGCAGATCGACTGGACTTCACCGCGTACAGCGAGTTCGCTTGCGACGCGGATATATTGATAGGCCGCATCTCCCGCGACTGCCGACAGTTCACCCCAGGCGAGATCCTCGGGTAGCAAGTCCAGGTCGATGACGTTGATCCGTCCATCGATGAATTCAGCATCCTTGATCCCCTCGATCGCGACCACGTCGACGTCGATTCCGAGCACCCCGGCAGCCAATCGCAAACGCTTCGCGTCGCCGACAACAACAGGGCGGCAACGCTTTCTCGTTTCGCCGTCGAGGAGTGCGGGGACGATCACTTCCGGTCCGACGCCGGCGCCGTCGCCCATCGTGACAGCAATCAGCGGCAGTGGAGTGGAATAGATTGACATGGGATTGACCTCGTTGTCTGAAGGAGTCACTGAAGGTGGACTGTCCGGAGCGGCGACCGGGTTGGGGTGCGCGAGAAACTTCGTTATGGAGAAAAGACTGTGTGCATTCCCGAAACTGCCTGGCCGCGTGACGATGTACCGTCCGGTGCGATCGACGGAAAGTACTGCGCCGTGTTCGATTTCGTAAATCGGTGACAGCGTGTCGATCCGCAGGCGGTCGAGAACGCTGCGCGCGGTTTCGCCACCGGTAAGTACCAGGTCGATCGGGTACTCGTCGTGGGAGAATCCTGCATCGACGGCAGCGATCAGATCGGCGAGAGCCGAAACGAGGTGGACGGATTCTGCAGGCACGACAGGTCCACTTACCGAAACCACGACGTTTCCGCGATCCAGTGCGTTCAGAATCGGAAGCGGATCGACCGAATGCGCCAGCAGCTCAGCACTGTTCACTTCGATATGGTGCGCCCCTGAATCCCGAAGCAATGCCACTTGGTCCCCGGCAGACGCATCCGCCGTCCCCACAACGACCAAGGTAAATCGAGAATCACGAAGAGATGGGCACGCGACGGGTGACTGCACGGTTCGTCGTCGTGCCACTGCCGTCGCGAGCGCCGAGGTTCCTACCAATCGAGAACCCCGAACCTCCTGTGCTGCAGCCACAATCAGTTGCAGATCACTGTCGGTCTCGACGTCGCAGATCGCCACCGACCCGGCTTCTGAGATCGACGCAAGAACCTGGTTCAACCGCCCGGAGCGAATGTCGTCCAGCGATACGCCAGAAGTGATTGCCGACGGGCCGAGCGCCTCTGCAATCGACCGAGGAGCCGGCTTCGACTCCGCGCGCCACAGGTCGGTGGAGTGCAACGCAACCCCATCGACCAACACCACGCCGTCTTGCACCGTGCGCCCTTGCCTGGGCAGTCCGGCGGCGACGATGACCGGGGATCCGTCGCGGGAGAGTTCTCCAACCTCCGCCGCTATGTTGCCCCTGAGCAGGGAATCGATCTTCTTGACGATCTCGGAGCCGTCAGACGATTGCAGAACTGATCTCACGTCACGAGAGGCTCTGGCGGGGTCGGATCGCCGTGAGTGCAGATCGAAAACCGTCACTCCTGATCCGTCGGGCGCACCTGGGCCGAGTCGAAGCGATATGCCCGAACTGCGGAGCAGAAATCCTGCGGCCGACTCCGCGGCTCCGGAAAGATCATCAGCGATGATTACCAGTGGTTTCATCGAATTCCTCGACCCCCTTTCGGTCTGAATCGAGTATGCACAGCATCGCAACCGATGCGTGAAGTACGCAATCGAAGTTACGGGACTTGCGCGAAGTGCGCAACAGTGCCATTGTGAGCTGAGTTACAAGCGAGAGCCCGACGCGATTGTTCACCAACAGTCCGCTCGGAGCGTCGCCCCCACGCTGCCCCGTCAGGATCGAAAGGTCACCGATGACCAATACTCGTTTGCGAACACCACAGCTCTCCCGGCGATCCTTTCTGCAGTTCACCGGGCTGATCGGTGGCGCAACGCTTCTGGGCACTACTGCCGCGTGCGCCGGCCCTACCGGGAAGCCGACCCAGGACACCCTGGTGCTCGGGCTCAACCGCTCGCTCGTCAGCCTCGACAACAAACTCAATCAATTCGACGCAGCAGTCACGGCTCAACGTGGCGTCAGACAAGGTCTCACCCGGATCGGCGACAATCTGACTCCGCAACTCGTTCTCGCTGACAGGTTCGAATCGACCGGCCCGACCGAGTGGACGGTTCGACTCCGCGAGGGCATCCGCTACTCCGACGGCACACCTGTGCTGATCGACGACGTCACGACGGCAATGCAGATGTACCAACAGGTCAGCGGATCCTTTGTCGCACCGCAGTTCCCCGAGTGGCCGACGGTCGTCCCCATCGACGATCGCACCTTCATCCTTCGGACGAATTCCCCGGTGCCGGTTCTGGACTCGCTCATGTCCAACATCTTGATCACCCCGGCCGCTGCCAACGAACCCAACGAACTGCAGAGCGGGATCGGGTCTGGACCGTTCGTCGTCAGCGAATCGAACCGGGGCACCGGCGATTACACACTTGTCGCCAATGACAACTACTGGGGCCCGGCCCCCGGCGTACGTCGTGTTCAGGTCCGCTTCATTCCCGAAGAGGCCGGCCGCGTCGTCGCGCTTCGGAGCGGCGAGGTCGACGTCATCGACTCGATCAGTCCCGATTCCGCCGAACAACTCGCCGACCTGCCTGGTGTCCAGGTGGACACAGTGCCGAGCACACGCATCAACCAACTGTTCTTCAACTTCCGCAAGCCCGCCGATCACCCACTGTCCAATCCGCGTGTCCGCGAAGCTCTCACGTACGCCATCGACGGTGAGTCACTCGCTCGGGACGTGCTGATCGGATCCGCAGTCCCGGCCACCGGCCCCGCACCGTCGACCTTGGACGGAGCCGTGAAAACCGGCACTTACCAATATGATCCACGGAAAGCGCGGCAAATGCTCGAGGCCGAAGGCGCCGACGACCTCGAACTCACCTTCATCTGGGAAACCGGAGAGTTCACCAACGACGTCTCGGTGATGGAATCGGTACTCGAAATGATGAAGGCCGTGGGAGTACGCGTCAAACTCCAGCAGTTCGAACCGGGCGGTGACATCTCGTCCTGGCGCCAGGGCAAGACCGGCGACTGGGATGTGCTGGGCAACGGCTACGGCAACCAGACCGGACTTGCACTGACCACGTTGCAGGGGATGTACGCCGGCACAGCGGAGAAGGAAGCAACTCGCGACACTTATCACGGGTACGTCTTCCCCGAGATCACCGCGAAGATCCAAGCCGCATCCGGAGAGCCAGATCCGACCAAGCGCGCCGCTCTACTCGACGCCGCACAACAAGACATCTGGAACACCTGGCCTTGCCTGTGGAGCTTCGTGCCGAATGCTCTCCTTGCGAAACGCACTCGTGTACAAAATGTTTCACTGACCCCGATCAACTCCTACGACCTCGGCGCCGTCCGATTGGAGGCCTGAGGCGATGACTCTCACCGCTCCGAAACCGCAAACCGCCCTCGGAATCTCTCCGCGTCGACGCACAAGGATCAACCCGACCGTCAAATACGTGCTCAAACGTCTGGCACAGAGTGCCTTGACGATCTTCCTCACGCTCACAACAGTGTTCGTCCTGATCCGAATGGCACCCGGCGATCCTGCCTACGCCTTGGCCGGACCGCTGGCCAGCACCGAGGATCTCGCACGGATCCGTGCTGACATGGGCTTGGACAAGTCGGTGTTCTCCCAATACCTGATCTACCTGTGGGACCTCGTCCACCTGAATCTCGGCACGTCGTACTCGTTCCAGGCGCCGGCCATGGACGTTGTCCTCGGCCGTCTCCCGTACACCATCACCCTTGCCGTCAGCTCCATTCTGTTGACCGCCGTGCTCTCGATTCCGCTGGGCGTGTGGATGGCCCGTCACGCGGACACCAGACGTGAACTCGGTGCGAACGTCGTAGCCGTCGGCGGGCAGTCCATGCCGGAGTTCTGGAGCGGCCTGATGCTGGTGACGATCTTCGCGGTCTTGATCCCAGTACTCCCGGCAGCCGGTTTCACCACATGGCCGTCGTTGATCCTGCCTACCGTCACCATCGCCATCCTCCAGATCGCGTTGATCTCCCGGATGGTTCGACGCGAAATGGTCTCGGCCTTCGCTTCTCCGTACATCACCGTCGCACGCTCTCGCGGAGTATCGGAACGCGAACTCACCTGGCGATATGCGATGCGTAATTCGGCGATTCCGATCGTCACCGCGCTGGGCACCAGATTCGCCGGAATGCTGAACGGCGTCGTGGTGGTCGAGGTCGTGTTCGCCTGGCCTGGTGTCGGCTCGCTGGTGGTCCGCGCACTCGAGACTCGCGACTACCCGCTCATCCAGGCCACCGTACTTGTCACCGCGGTTCTCGCAGTGCTCGTGCAACTGGCAGTGGACCTCCTCTACCCCCTCCTGGATCCACGCGTGCGACTCGGAAAGGGCGCCAACTGATGACTACCGTCTTGGAACCTCCAACAACTCCACGCGCCAGCGCGGTCACCGAGGCAGACTTCGCACGCGCCGGAGCCACGCGCCGTAAGCGAGACAGCCGAGTCAAGATCTGGGCCGGCTCGATCTGCGCGCTCCTGGTGATTCTTCCTGTTGCATTGGCCGGGCTGCTCCCCCTTGCAGATCCGAACCAGACCAACCTGAGCAGTCGACGGCTACCGCCCCTCACCGACGGCCATCTGTTCGGCACCGATCAGTTGGGACGAGATCTGCTCTCACGGATCCTGCACGGCGGCCAGGTGTCTCTGACGATCGGTATTCTCGCCGTGATCGTCTCCGGCGTCATCGGCATCGTCGCCGGATCCGCCGCGGGGTACTTCGGTGGTTGGGTCGACACCGTCATCTCCCGCCTACTCGAAGCACAGCTTTCACTGCCTCTGCTGATGATGCTGCTTCTCGTTGTTGCGCTGTTCGGCCCGTCCATTCCCGTCATCACGTTTGTCATCGCGATCGCACAGTGGCCCGAAGTCGCACGGTTGACTCGCTCATTGGTACTCGTCGAACGCGAAAAGCCTTACGTAGCTGCAGCTCGAGTCCTCGGACTTACCCGCATGGCCATCCTGCTTCGTCACGTCATTCCCAACATCGTCAAGCAGGCATCGCTCGTCGTCCTGCTGCTGCTCGCGCAGGCCGTACTGCTGGAAAGTTCGTTGAGCTACCTCGGTGCCGGACCGCAACGTCCATTCGCTACCTGGGGACGAATCATCGCCGACGGCCAGGACTACATCACCACGTCATGGTGGATCGTCACGTTGACCGGTCTGATGATCGTGCTGCTGGTCATCGGAGTGAACCTACTCGGCGATGGTCTGCGAGATCGTCCTGCAGGTTCGAAACGACTGGGCGCAAGCCTGTTCGGGCGTGGCAGCGCCCAGAAAGCGAAGGCGTGAGACATGGGAAATCTACTACGGGTCGACGATCTCCAGATCGAACTTGTCACGGCGAACGGCGTCATCCGAGCCGTCGACGGCGTGTCCTTCTGCATCGACGCCGGTGAAACCGTCACCATCATCGGTGAATCCGGCTCCGGAAAGTCGACGACAGCCATGGGGATTCTCGGACTGCTTCCGGACGATTTTGCGGTTCTTTCCGGGAAAGCCGTGTTCAAGGGTCAGGACATTCTCGGAAACACGAAGATCCTGAACGATATTCGCGGAAAACACATCGCGCTCATCCCCCAGGACCCGATGACGGCTCTGAGTCCCGTCCACACCATCGGCAGCCAACTTCGAGAAGCAGTGCGCCACAGCGGTGTGACCGCGAAGAAGCAACAAATCGAGCGGGCAGTGCAACTGCTCGAGCAGGTACGCATTCCGTATCCGGATCAGCAACTCGACAAGTACCCGCATCAACTGTCGGGTGGAATGTTGCAGCGCGTCCTGATCGCCGGCGCTCTTGCTGCCGGCCCCGAACTGATCGTGGCCGACGAACCCACCAGCGCACTGGACGTAACCGTTCAGGCCGGGATTCTGGATCTATTGCTCGAGTTGCAGGAGCGCACCGGGATCGGAATGCTGGTCATCACTCACGATCTCGGAGTTGCGCGGTTGGTCTCCGATCGCATCTACGTGATGAAGGACGGACGTTTTGTCGAGACCGGTAGTGCCGACGTTCTCGTCGACTCACCGCAAAGCGCCTACACACAAAAGCTTCTCGACGCCATACCTCACCTGGGGCCTTGGGACGGCGACCCCGCCCGTTCAACACAGATCGGAGCCTCGGCATGACCCGCCACGAAACGCCACTTCTCGCCGTCGAAGATCTCGTGGTCGAGTATCCGGTTCCCGACGGAGTTTTCCGAGCCGTGGATGCTGTGAGCTTCTCGGCGGAAAAGGGCAAGACCTTGGCCATCGTCGGCGAATCCGGATGTGGCAAGTCGACCATCGCTCGATCGATCGTCCGACTCCTCACACCGACCAGTGGACGCATTCTCGTCGACGGCAATGACATCGCGCAGATGTCGGAGAAGTCGCTGCGCCCCTACCGCTCTCGCGTTCAAATGGTGTTCCAAGATCCGTACGGATCGCTCGACCCTCATCTGACTGCCGAGGACATCATCGGAGAACCACTGCGCCTCAAAGGTGTTCGGAGCAAGTCTGAACGCGCAAAGACAGCAGCAGAACTCGTCGATCGCGTTGGCTTGCCCAGCTCGGCACTACACCGGCGTCCGGCGGAGTTCTCAGGAGGCCAACGTCAGCGCATCGGAATTGCTCGTGCACTTGCCAGCGGACCCGAGATCCTGGTCTGCGACGAAGCGACCAGCGCTCTCGACGTGTCGGTGCAAGCGCAGGTACTCGAGCTCCTACGTGAAATTCAGGCCGATACCGGTCTGACGTACGTTTTCATCTCACACAACTTGGGCGTCGTCCGAGAAATCAGCGAGACCGTAGTCGTGATGTCAAAAGGAACCATCGTCGAATCCGGTTCCACAGAAACAGTTCTCGCCAGTCCGCGCGAGCCGTACACCCGCGCACTACGAGGCGCTGCTCTCGATCCCACCACCATGGTCGGCATCAAACCACGCCACGTGGTGGCAGCCCTGTCCAAGAACTTGCTAGCCAAGCAGACCGAATCACGAGGAGTTGCCTGATGACCGCCCCACTCGAGCTTCCGAAACTGGTGCTCGGCACCATGACATTCGGAGACACGGTCGACATATCGGGCGCCGGATCGATGCTCGACGCAGCACTAGGCGCCGGTATCTCTCACATCGACACGGCCAACGGCTATGCGGGCGGCGAGTCCGAGCGCATGCTGGCAAAGCTGCTCCACGGCCGACGCGATTCCGTCACTCTGGCCACCAAAGCGGGAATGCCGCATCCCGATGCCGGTGACAACAGCCCACTCTCGGCAAAGGGGCTCCGAGCAAGCATCGAAGGAAGCCTGCGCAGACTCGACACGGACTACGTCGACCTGTTCTATCTCCATCAGCCGGACCGAACCGTCACGCTGACCGAAACTCTCACCACCGTCGCGGAACTGGTTGCCGAGGGCAAGATCCGCACACTCGGCGTATCCAACTTCGCAGCGTGGCAAATCAGTGAAATCAACTACACCGCAGACACAGTCGGAGCTCCCCGACCGATCGTCGCACAGCAGCTCTACAACTTGCTCGCACGTCGCATCGAAGAAGAATACGCAGAATTCGCGGACGTGACCGGACTGACCACCATGGTCTACAACCCACTCGGTGGGGGCCTGCTCACGGGGCGCCACACCTTCGAGGAAAGTCCCGCCGACGGCCGATTCGGCGACTCCCGTCTGGCGTCGATGTACAAGGAGCGATACTGGAACACACAGATCTTCGACGCCATTGCACAACTGACGGCGATCGCGGAACAGTCGGGCATCTCCCTGACCGAGCTTGCGTTGCGCTGGCTGGTCAGCAAGCCCGTCGCCGGATCGCTGCTCCTCGGAGGATCCAAAGTAACGCACCTCGAATCCAATATCGCGGCCATCGGGCGAGGTCCACTCGACGCCTCGACCGTCGAAGAGTGTGATCTCGTCGGTGCCGCCCTACGAGGCCCCATGCCCAACTACAACCGCTGAAACACCCGACCTTCATCAGGAAGAGTTCTTCACTATGTCAGCACAGGAATTCGCCGCACGCATCCGAGGACGCGAACGCGTACTCGGATATTGGTCCGTCATCGACAGCCCGATCTCGACCGAATGGATCGCGCACGTCGGCTGGGACTACATTGCCCTCGACATGCAGCACGGCCTGATCGGCTATTCGGGGATGGTCGCCGGGCTCACCGCCATCGACTCGTCACCGTCCACCGTCGGGATGGTGCGCGTCGAGGCAAACAATCCGACGCCCATCGGCCGTGCACTCGACGCGGGCGCTGTGGGCGTCATCGTTCCGCTGATCAACAACGCCGAAGAGGCAGCGGCCGCCGTGGCAGCCGCCAAGTATCCGCCTTTCGGCATCCGCTCCTACGGACCCATGCGCTCGCAACTCCGTATCGGCCCCGTTCCCGCCGACGCGAACCGCGACACCGTTGTATTTGCGATGATCGAGACCCCACAGGGTCTGGCGAACGTCGAAGAGATCTGCGCAGTGCCCGGATTGGACGGCGTGTACGTCGGGCCGTCCGACCTACGAATCGCCGTCGGAGGTAAGCACTCCAACGATCCGGACGTCGCCGAGGAATTCGAATCAGCGCTCACCAGGGTGCGCGAAGCTGCCGCCGTCAGCGGAGTCGCTGCGGGAATCCACACACCTTCCGGTCAGGTTGCGGCACAACGGCTCGGGGAGGGCTACACGTTCGCGACCGTGGCCTCGGACCTGACACATCTGGCGAACATCTCGGCTCAGCATTTGGATGCCGCCAAGTCCTGATCCGGGTACAAAAATGGCGATGCTCCCGCACTTGGTACGGGAGCATCGCCATTCTCGAACGAACTATCTCTGAATCGCCTTGATCTCGAGGAACTCTTCGAGCCCGAACGTGCCGGCCTCGCGCCCGACGCCCGACTGCTTGTACCCACCGAACGGAGCATTCGTGTTGAAGGCGCCGCCGTTCACCTCGACCTGCCCGGCACGCAGTTGCCGTGCGACGCGATCCGCGCGATCGGGGTCACCTGACCAAACGCCACCGGCCAGTCCGTACTCGGTGCCGTTGGCGATCCGCACTGCGTCGGCCTCGTCTTTGTAACCCATGATCGAGAGGACCGGTCCGAAGATCTCCTCGCGCGCAATGGTCATGTCTTCGGTCACGTTCGCGAACACCGTCGGACCGACGAAATATCCACTGGCCAGTCCGGTTTCGCGACCGTCGACAACCGCGGTGGCACCTTCCGACACACCTTTCTCGATGTATCCGCGAACGCGTCCCAGTTGATTCGCGTTCACCAGAGGACCAAGCACCGAAGTCGGCTGAGTCGGATCACCTACCGGGAAATGAGCGGCGACCGCAGCAGCAATTGCCGCTGCCTCATCCACCTTCTCCGCGGGAACCAACATACGCGTCAGCGCCGAACAGGTCTGGCCCGAGTTGATGAAGCACTTTGCGACGCCGTCCGTGACAGCCTTTTCGAGATCGGCGTCGTCGAGAATGACGTTCGCCGACTTGCCACCCAGCTCGAGCGAGACCTTCTTGATGGTGTCCGCGGCAACGATGGCCACTCGCTTACCTGCCCGAGTCGACCCGGTGAAGGAGACCATGTCGACTTCCGGGTGGCCGGCGATGGCTTCACCCACTACCGGGCCGTAGCCACTTACCAGGTTGAATACACCTGCAGGCAAACCAATTTCGTCGAAGATGTCAGCGAGAGCGTACGTGATGAGTGGCGCAACCTCGGTGGGCTTGAGAACCACGGTGCAGCCCGCCGCGAGCGCACCGCCGACCTTCAAGACAACTTGGTGGAGCGGGAAGTTCCAGGGAGTGATAGCGCCGACAACACCCGCAGGTTCTCGAACAATCAGCGAATTTCCGACCTCGTGAGCGTCGAAATCATAAGTGCGCGCCAATTCGGCAAATGCATTCAAATTCGCGAGCGGCATTCCGATTTGTACAGGCTTCGCGAATCCGATCGGCATGCCCATATCCTGCGAAACCAGCGCCGCAAGATCATCGGTGCGTTCGGCAATTATCGCCGCAGCCTTGGAAAGATATTCAGCGCGCTCGCCCCCGGATAGTGCAGACCAGGCCGGGAACGCATTTCGCGCTGCCTTCGCAGCCGCATCGACATCTTCGACAGTGCCCTCGGCGACAGTTCCTATCAGTTCTTCGGTAGCCGGATTGAGAACGTCGATCCGACCGCTGCCAGTGGATTCGATCCAGGCGCCATCAACATAGATTTTGGTGCGGTCGAGAATATCGGTCATCGAAGCCTCCGTAGTCATCACGCGTGCACAGGTGAGGTGGGCCCGATCACACGGGGCACCTCTTCCGAGCCTAGCCACGCTCGACGGGTTCCGTGGCAGGTTGGTGTCGAGATTGACCTTCGACTGACGAGACTTGTGGTGCGCGCACGCTTTTCAGTGATGGTGTGAACGTACCGTTCCCCTCGCCTAAGAGGGTGAGAGTGTCGTTCACTCGGTCCCGGACGGGGTGGTGAGTCGGCGGCGTGCCCGCCCTTGATGGTGTGAACGGTACGTTGGGTCGATCTGAGGCGACGACAGTGCCGTTCGCTCGAAGTCGGGGGGTGCCGGCGACGGGATGTTTCGGGGTGTTTTGGGTACGAGAAAGCCCCCCAACCAGTACTGGTTGGGGGGCTTCTCT
>NZ_LPNQ01000044.1:0-13363 GCF_019266085.1 Rhodococcus sp. FH8
AGGTTCACGGAATCGGTGTCCAGCTCACGGAGTCTCTGGCCGAGTACTGGCATCGACGCGTCCGTGAAGAGCTAGTGCTTCCCGAGGGTCACACCGTCGCGGAGCAGGATCCCACCGAGGTTGCCGGTTACTTCGATCTCGAGTACCGCGGCGCTCGCTATTCGTTCGGATACGGCGCGTGCCCGGATCTCGAGGATCGAGCCAAGTTGGTTGCGTTGCTCGAACCCGAACGAATCGGCGTCGAATTGTCCGAGGAGCTGCAGCTGCATCCCGAGCAGTCCACGGACGCTTTTGTCCTGCACCACCCGGAAGCAAAGTATTTCAATGTCTGAGTTGCCGAACGGAATATCGGAAGACGGCCCCTCGCCGTTCGCTCGCCGCGTCCTCGACATCATCGACCGTATTCCTGCAGGCCGAGTGATGACATACGGACTGATCGCCACCATCGTCGACGCGCATCCGCGCCAAGTCGGCCAGGTCATGACCCACTGGGCAGACGAAACACATTGGCACCGAGTGGTCTACGCCAACGGCACTCCCGCTACCTGTCACGGCAACAACGCTCTCGTCCTACTGCGCGGCGAAGGGACGCCCATGCGCGACGGACGGGTCGACCTCGTACACGCGCTGTGGAATGGATGATCCACCTCAAACGATGGCGAGAACCGTCCTGCAATCGTTTTCGACGAAATGCCATGTCCTCCATGCGATTAAGTCATCTTCACCCTCGTATTTGCTCCCCGGGTCATGTCCTAAGTCTGGTATGTCGGATGAGACACGGCCACCCGCTGCGCAGTCTCGACGTGCACTCAGGTGGACTGGCGGTTGACGACACACCCGGGGGCAAGGTGTAAGGCGCGAGAGCGTGTAGCGCCGACGCGGCGTGTGAACGGGGAGAGCTCAGTGACCGGGCGGCCAGCTCGGTATCGGTTCGATGATGTGGACGGTCAACTGACAACGTCGAACACGTTGTGTTCGCGCTTTGCGCTGAACCTCTACGTGGAGACAAAAAGATCTTTCACAGGGCGAGTGAGCGAATTGCGGTCTGGACGATCGGCAACACGTCCTCTTCGAACCACAGGTTCTTGGCAAGCCACGGCTGGTTGCGCGGAGAAGGATGTGGGAGGGGAAGGTACCCCAACGGCAGGTAATCCTTCGCTGCTTTGACGGTCTCGGTCAGTGTCGGCTTGCGCCGACCACGTAGATAATGCGCCTGTGCATACTGACCGACCAACACCGTGAGTCGGACGTCGAGTAAACGATCGTTCAGTGCCCCATGCCAATGAGATGCACATTCGGATCTCGGTGGTTTATCGCCCGACCTGGCTTTGCCTGGATAGCAAAAGCCCATCGACATGACGGCTACCGTGTCCGGGTCGTAGAACTGTGTGGGCGTCAGACCGAGCCAAGCGCGCAGACAGTCACCTGAAGGATCGTCCCAGGGAACACCCGTCGTATGAACTTTGCGGCCGGGCGCCTGGCCGATCACACGCAGCCGAGCCGATGGGCCTGCTTGCAGTACGGGACGCGGTCCGCACGGCAGGTGGTCCGCGCAGAGCGTGCACCCTCGGATCTCCCTGAGCAACTCAGCCAATGGTTCCGGCATATTTCCCATCTCCGGGGTCGAGGCAAGCATAGAAGTGACGTCGTTATCGGACGCGTTCGAGGTCGTCGTCTACCGGGAAATCACCGAAATCCGGGTGGAAGGCTTGAAGCCGCGCCGGTAGGCCGGGCTGACAGATTTCTCAGTCAGCGGGCAGCGGGGGCGTCGAGTCCGCCGGTATTTGGCACGGTTTCCCCTATGTCTCCAACCATGCCTCGAAGACGCATATGCCCGTCGGACAACGTGTAGCAGCGTTGCGACGAGACAGGGTAGCGACAGGACAGAGACCCAGGGTGCCGCGACCGGGACGCATCGGGGCAGTGAAGACATCACGCGGGTTGGCGGCGTAACTGGCTGACGCCTTCCACAGCAGCTCTAGCGATCGGAAGACCCTCGAAGGATCTCGCCGCCCAAGGTGTACGCGCCCAGCTCTCCTGAGTAGGCCAGCGGTCGAAACCGTGACGGCTCATCGGATCCCAGGTCAGTGAAACCCGACGAGCCGTCCCGTGCCCTGGCCCGGCAGAGCTGAGGCACGGCACAAGTGATCCACCGGACGCAAAATTTGGGGGACCGGCTATCCGGTGGATCCTCGACTCACTACCCCCGCTGCCCGTCATGTAAACGCCGCACCGAATCGTGAGCCGAAACGCTCAGTTCTCGAATGCGGTGATGCTCCGGACCAGTGACGTCCGGGTAGGTCGACCGGCGGATGCGCAGTATTCGTCGACGTCGACGGCGATGTACACCGACGACCTTCAGGCTGGCGATCCGCGGAACCCTGCAGTGCACGAGGGAGACGTACTGCGCGCCCGGTTGCGCTTGATGCCTTGCGGCACTTGATGTTCGCCGCGGCTGGGGAAGGGGCCGGCTAGCCGAGGACGCAACAGCAATTCTCAATATCCGGACTGGACGATTTTTTGGCCTACCCGGGGCGAGGGCGGTGTCTGTGGGCGGTTCCTCGGTGCCCTCCTTGCGGGAGATGCGTTGCGAAGAGTCGACGGTCGTCTGCGTACCGTTCGACGGCGATCCCACAACTCGTGTCCGAGTTCGCCTCTGTGGCTGCCCTGATCGCATCGTTGTGCGTCGTGGGTTTCCCACCGGGTGTGCTCCTCGGCGGTTCTGCACATGCTCCTCCATGAAGGCCGACGGTAATGGCGGACCGAAGAGGGTGCCCCTGGATGAACTACCCGAGCGCCTCTACCGCGCGCGCGGGTTGTTGGCGGTGCTATGACCGATTGTCTTCGAACCTTCTCGCAGCGTGAACGACCCTGCGACCTGGGCGAACCCGAAGACACACCCTGACCGTGGCTTCCACGTCGACTGCTGCGATGTGTATCAGTTGACAGAGTGGGTAGCTCGAAAATCATGAGTACCGTGACCGAATCCGTAGATGTCAACGTCCCCATCTGTACCGCCTACGACCAGTGGACTCAATTCGAGTCGTTCCCCCACTTCATGTCCGGAGTACGGGAAATTCGACAAATCGACGATGTGCACACACAGTGGATCCTCGAAATAGCCGGACAACCACGGGAATTCGACGCCACCATCACCGAACAGCACCCGGACGAACGCATTGCGTGGAAATCGGACGCAGGCCCCGATCATGCGGGTGTGATCACCTTCCACCGATTGGACGACTCGCACACCAGGGTGACAGCACAGATGGACATCGACCCTGATGGCTTCGTCGAAAACATTGCCGACAAACTCGGAGTCCTCACCCACAGAGTCAAAAAGGACATGGGGAGCTTCAAGGAGTTCATCGAATCCCGCGACCAGGAAACAGGCGCCTGGCGGGGAAACATCGAACGCCCGGACCAGATACGCCCCGACGAAGTCTGAACTCCCGCACCCCGCAGGCCTGGGGACTGCTGCGGCAGGAGTAGGCGCGGGCCACCGGAAGCGCAATCGCCCATCGGCACGGTTCCCCCGCAGGGGGTTACTACGGCTTCCCGAGTCCTACACGTGCGTGCCGAGGGTGCCGGTGTCGTTTGCCACGTGAGGACGAACGAAGCCACTGGAAGTCCAGGCACATCACCACGGTCAGACCGACACCTAACATCACGAGTAACAGAACCACGTTCACCATCGCCACTGCTCCCTCTGACATCGAATTAGCCACTCACACCACGGAAGGCAGAATTCTCAGACGCATTCCGGACGCGTACGTTCCGGTAGCTGGACTCAGGCAGCGGTCACGCCATGAATCGATCGGACCGATACGCGCATCCTCGACGTCGCGGACAAACCACGTGCGATCGGTTCTTCCGCCTCGAAACGCTCGATTGCGAGTGCGAGGCCCATGACCTGTCGCCACCACCGTTCACGTTCCTCGGATTCGGCCCACACAATTACATCCATCACTGTCTCCTCATCAACCCTGGGTTTGTTACCCAGGTCACAGATTTTGGAAACGTAGGACACGCGAAATTATGCAATGGAGAGAAGCGGGGACTCGCGGTGTGTCGCCGATAACCAATCCTCCTCGAGGCCTCCGAAAACAGATCCGAAGACACGAAACGAGTACAGCCGAAAAAGGAGCTTGCGAACTGACCCGCAGTCCAATCCACTCGGCCCCCGTCGACGTCAATGCGGTCACTTCACAGGCTGCACAACACTTCTCGTGGGTGTGTTGATACGGCTGCGAGCCGTTGCGCTCAAACACAGGCGACAGGGTCAGGAACCTGACCGTACGCCGCTGCAGGCGAGGAACATGATCAGCCCGCTGCGGATTCGGATGCCGCCCCTGAGGCGAAGTCCGAAGCCGAACGACGCCTATGCTCGGTATAAGATCTCGCGAGAGAGTGGAGCCAGATATGAGTCCGAACAGCACCTGGCTCGACACCCGAACAACCCAACTACGGGGCACGCTTCTCGGTCTGGGGCTGACGATCACCGACTCCCAGGCCCGCGTACTGCTCAACGACAAACTCGACGACTACGCCCGCCTGATGCACGTCACCCGCCGCACCGCCCAACGACACTTCACCGACGAACAGCTCGCCATCTTCGCCAACTCCCTCGCGGCGGCCATTTCCGACGAAGCACCCGGCGAGCCCATGACCGAATTCGAACGCACCATCCCCATGCCCACCAACGCACTCGGACTGACCATCGCCGCCCTGGCAGAAGCGCTGAAAGTCGCCCACGGCAACCTCGAAGAGCACTCTCTGACCGACGGCTTGTCCCACCTGTCGACTCTGGGCATGATCGCCGCCGACGCCCGCACAAACACCCGCACCGGTACCGTTCCCATGCCCCGGCCGCTGCTGCTGCGGATCGCTCGCTTTCTCGACAACACCGCGAAAATGGTCAGCGAGGGAGCGAACCTGCCCGACGGCCTCGACGAAAACGCGCGAGCACCCTTCGTCACCACCCTCCAACAAGACGCCGACGGACTACGCACCCTCGCGAACACCGAAGACGGTCACTCGCCGAAACTTTGGCGTATCCCTGCCAGTAGCGAAACATCGCCCCGTCGCGAAAAAGCCAATCGACGTCATGCCGCAGTCGAAACAGAGCCGAACGCCGCAACGGAAGGCGCGCGCGGGGATTCGATCCGCAGCGGACGACCTCGCCCCACGGAATCTTGACCTGCCAACACATGTGAGGAGTTACTCGTGAGGCCTATCGCCAGTTTCAGCGCCATGTTCGTGTGGGCCATCCTGCTCATCGCCGTCGTCGGCATCGCCGTGAGCCTGACCCAAGGGGCGTGGGCTCCCACCGTCGCCTGGGCGATCGTGGCAAGCGCGGCCGCGGCTGGTCTGATACGTCTGCGACACCGGCAGATCGGTAGCACCCGCACATTGAGAGCTGTTCCCGCGCGGCGAATACATCGCGCCAAGCACGACAAGAACGATCACATCTGACACATCCCACCGACTGCCGACGGCTCCCCTCCGCGGCCCAGATCGTCCCGCCGGCATTCGTAAGCGCCCAGGGGGACGGGCCTTGGGGCCTTGCGTCTGACGAATCCCCGGAATGGTTATCGAGTACAGCTCAGCGTGTTGAAAGCTGGCCTGTTGAAGTCAGTACTGCTGTATTCAGTACTGCGCGTTCGTCATTCACCACCGACTCCGCGGTCCGCGGGAAATCGGTAGACCCGAATTCCGCCCTCGCGATCGGTGTATTGAATGCTCCAGAGCGTGCGATCCACCTGCCCCAACTCGATACTCCGGACAGCTTCCTCCAAGGTCGGGTACTCAGCAGTGCGCTGCGCAGCACCGTCGTAGAGAAAAGTGAAATGCATTCGATCCTCGTCCTTTCTTCCCAGTCAGGTCAGGCTGCGACCGCGACCGGCCGGGGCGCAAAGGAAGACGAGGCTCGCAGTTTCGCGAGACTTTGGGCGAGGAGCCGAGAGACGTGCATCTGCGACACTCCGATCTTCTCCGCGATCTCCGCCTGAGTCAGTTCCCCGAAGAACCGGTAAATCACGATGATGCGCTCACGCTCGGGCAGAGCGAGGAGCGCCGGCCGCAGCGTTTCCTGATTGTCGATGCCGTCGAGGGCAGCATCGAACTCTCCCAACGCATCTGCGATCGATCGACCGTCACCGACGGCGGCTGCATCGAGGGACGCTGCATGATAGGAATCGCCGGCAGCAACGATCTCCGCGACCTCGGCGGGCTCGACTCCGAGCTCTTTCGCCAGCTCCGGCACCGTCGGCTCACGCCCGAGATCCTGCGTGAGCGCGGTGCGTGCTTTGTTGAGCGCAAGACAGTTTTCCTGCAACGAGCGCGGCACCCGCACATCCCATCCACGATCCCGGAAATGCTTACGCACCTCCCCCATCATCGTGGGAATCGCGAAGGCGAGAAAGTCTTTGCCCTTGGCCAGATCGAAACGGTTCACCGCACTGACCAGACCGACGCTGGCCGCTTGGACGAGATCGTCGAGCGCTTGTCCGCGGCCGCGATACCGCAAGGCGATATGGCGAGTCAGCGGTAGACATAGTTCGATGATCTGCGTGCGCAGACGCTCGCAGCGTGCGTCGTCTCCCGGCAGAGAAGCCAACTCTTCCAGCAAGCCCGCGACCTGTGCGTATTCGGCGTCCTTCATGTGCCGGCTCACGCTATCACCCACTTCTGCCGGGTGGTCGTTGCTCGTGCGTATCGTGCTGCGGGCATCGTCTTCTCCTTCACAGTCGCGCTCACGGGTTGATCGCCTGCAGGACTACGCGGAATGAGGCCGCCGCGACGAGGGCGAACGCCACTCCGGTCAGCGGGCCGGCAAGGACGGATCCGACTGCGCCCAAGATTCCGGCGATCACGATCACCAGGACGAGATCGAGCGTCACCCGCCGCCACCAACCTCGGGAGGCGACAGGGGTCGTGATCGGCGATCGCCGCTGCGCAGAAGTCCGCCCGACGTCATATGAGGAGGTCATGGCAGTTGTCATTCACACTCCCGGGGTCCACATGCTCACACACAGCTGTCTGTTCCGATGTCGTAAATCTATACCAACTGATGCAGATAAGCGACAATTAGAGCGGCAGGGAAAGCAGGGTCGAAGGCGCCGTGAGCAATCTCCCCTTGGGCTCACCTGCACATTCAGGCGAGTTTCCGTTCTTACCGGGCGGGTACGTTCTAGCCGTGACTATGTTCGGTTGCGCGAAAATCTGCAGTGCTGACCATCAGATTTGCAGCATCGGCCGGCGAAGGGATAGTGATGAGCCGTGTTAAAGTCGAGTGATATCCGGTTGGGCTGAGGGAGTAGTGCTGTGGCAGTGACAGATGCAGCGCACGTCCATGCTGCCTACGACCGCCGTGGGGTGTACGGGATTTCCGTGATGTCGGAACTGTCCGGCGTCGGCCCGCAAACATTGAGACTGTACGAGCGGCGCGGACTGCTCACCCCAGCCCGCACGGGCGGGGGAACCCGCCGCTACAGCGAAGCAGACCTGGCCACGTTGACACGTATCAGCGCGTTGATCGCCGACGGCATCAACCTGACTGCGATCGGTGTCATCCTCGACCTGGAAAACCGGAACGGGATCCTGGCCGAACAGATCGCTCAGCTCAGTGGGATGCCCGCGGAGGAATCGCCTTCCGAGCGCGTCCCGGAAGGCGGTGACCCCGCGTCGGCGTGAGCGATGGCGCCGAAATCCGCATCGGCAGCGATCACATGCCCCTCCGATTCGAGCTGGTCGATCGCCGCATCGAACGCGTCGATAAGCCACGGCTTCTGCGCCTGCGCGAGCGAAGTTTCCGTATTGTCGTCACCGGTCTGCACGATGTGCACCCACCACGAACCGCTCGCATCGGGCTCGTCCCACAACCCTCGCGCAGAATTGGTGGCCAACACGTAGCGGTTGTACTCGAGATCCACACGAATGGCGTACTGCCCGTCCACATTCACCACAGCAGCGGGCCGCTGCGACGCCGCAGCCAACGCGGTCAGCGCGTCGTCGTACATTTCCGAGAACTTCTTCGTCAACGGCACAGTGCAGTCCTACTCATCGAGGCCCCATGCAGACAGCACAAGGTAAAAGACAGCCCGTTGCCACAGCCATGACCAGCCCGTTGCCACAGCCATGACGAAGAACTGACATCCACCCTAACCCCACGAGGCCCACATCAGTGGGAAGCATCCCACTCCGCGATCACCTACCGTCCCATCGAAAGCCGGAAGAGGACCGAACCCTGTCGAACTGCATACCGATCTCGCGGCAAAGCTCCTCATCACTGACGGCGCGGTCCCCGAAAGCGATCGCGCCCACTGCAGTGCCGTCGATGACAACCTCGCCGACGACACCGACGACCGCACCGTCCTCACGGCAAGCGATGTCCCGCCCCGCGCGAATCACCTGCTCGATCACCGACGCACGGTCGAACCCTGCACCGCCGCGGTAGCGGTGGACACCGGTTTCCTCGTCCCGCACCGACACGAACCAGTCCACCTGCATCGCCCTCACATTCCTCCCCTGCACCCCTCACCTACTTCTACCGCGTGGGGAGCGTATCCACCACCTCGGCCGCGAGCACCGTCAGCCGAATACTGCATTGCCGAGACTGCTCGACGAACACCTCGAACACCTCAAACACCTCAAACACCTCGATCCTCACTGATACCGTGCAGCACCATCAGCATTCCCTCGGCATGCTCGAAGCCTTGCGCGTACCGCCATCCCAGCCTGCACACCCCCGACCTCCGCAGGACCCGCACTCCGCCGCCGGAAGAGGTTGGTATGCCAATGGGCACTGCTCACACACCCGCTACTTATCGACGATCATCCACTCAAGAGTCGTCCGGTCGACACAGGCCTCCACTTTCCCGCCCCAGGGACCCATCGGCCGCCGCAGCGGACTCGCCGCGATACGGAGGTCCGACGAAACGTTCCGACCGACTCATGCTGACTTGCAACAGCTCTCGAATCGGATGGATGGTTTGGCACGAACAAGGCAGCTGCGGCGATTTCAACGACCGCACACCCCCAGGACCCCGGCCCTGCACGTCGAGCCGGGGCGGTGGGATGCCATCTGCGTTGAGCACACAACCCAGACAGCCCTTTTCGTGCGCGGTCAATATCCGTGCGGCCTCGCACTTCCCACCATAAACCGCATTACCGGTATGCACCTGGTCGGATTCCCGGTCGATACCAACTAGCAACCCGGGCGCGTGCGGACAGTCCGGGAGCAGCACTCCCCCACACCTACCAACCCGATCTCATCGGCCGGCTACCACCGCCACGTCGCGAGAACTCCGAAACGTTTTCTGGAGTGGCGATGACACTCGGCGACCTCACGAAGCAGGTCAAACAGATCAGCGGAAAGCCAGATTGACACCGAATCGGCTGTCGAAGGGGTGCAACCAGGTTCGATCCACGGTTCCATACCGCCCCACCCCGACACTCGACAAAGCTGACGGGCAATCATCACCGAGTAGTCGACCGGCACCGATCATGTGTGCTCTCGCCAGATTTGTGAAAGTCCGCTACCACCAGAGGAAGTCAACGCGCTCTGCTGATCGAAGATCTGCCGACACCCCGCATGGAGGCGATAGCGTCGAGACTCTTGCCTTGCTCACAGAGGGAGCGGGCCCGTTCGGTACGTTCGGGTGTCATGACGGTTGGGCGGGCACCGTGTCGGCTTTGGCGCCGGACGGCTTCGAGGCCGGCGTGAGCGCATTCGACGATCATGTGGTGCCCACCTTTGGGCGAGAGCGGCCATGATGCGGGAGAAGAATTCACGACCCCGCCGGTGGTTGTGCCGAATCCTTCTGCGAAAGAACGGAATACGGAGCAGTGTTCGCAAAGAATGTGGACGTGCCGATGAGGCGACAAACGGATCGTCCGAGCCTGTCGAGTTCAGACCACGAGGACGACACCGCCATTCCCGCGTAGGTAGCTCAGGCGTTCGGCGAGCTGGGGTCGCTGCGTTTTCGAGCCGGATTCGCAGTCGGTGAAGATACAGATCGCTCCGGCTTGGCGGAGTGCGTACTGCTGCAGTTCGGGGTTTGTTCTAAGACACCGGTGTATCCGATGGTGCTCACAGTCTCAGTCCTTCTCCTCTGCTGCCATGTGTGGGACGGTGCGGCTATTCATGAGCTGGTGACCGATCTCAGGACTCCAAGAAGGTGCGCAACTTGGCCGAGTTCGGGTTTTGCTGTGATGCTTCGGGTTTGATCGAACTCGACCACGTGTAGGTCTGTTGAGGCATGGTGTCGTAGTGCTCGGAGAAGGCCATGGCGGCACCGCGGGGTGCCGCAGCGATCACTGCGGCACGTCGATGACTGGTTTGATCGCGAGCCGTAGGACGCCGCGAGGATAGTTCCGCCATCTAAATAGGCGAAGTTGCAGCAACCTGGACGGCGTCGACACTGAGATCACCTAGCGACCATCCGACGTCGCGGGCTGCCGGTCGGAGTCTGTTGATCGCCAGGTAATTGGGTATCCACACCGAAACGAACTATTCGAGAGGTTTTGCGGTGAAGGATGTCAGGCGAGGAATGACGGATTCCGAGCTGGTCGAGGAAGCTGCCCGGCTCGCTGAGCAGAAGGATCGGACTCGATGCGACGAAATCCGGTTGGCACTCGTTCAGGACGAGCTCGAGTCCCGGCGCCACGCATTCCGACGAGCACGGAACGGCGAGGAGACATCAACGATGAACTTTCTGCTGATCTGGTCGCGTGTGTCTTCCGGGCTCATGCCGGAGGATGTGCGTGTCTGCGGTCCGAGACAACGCTCCGTGCCGGCCCGGTGGGCACTGCCGATGAATCCCCGTCGTTGATGTTGGATTTGGAGCTGTTCGTCGGCCCGCCCTTCGCTGCCGCATTCCGTGCGGCAGTCCACTGGCTCGTCTTCGTCGGCGTTCTCTGACCACGTGCGGCAGGTGACGGTTTGGGGAAGACGGCTGATTCGCGCGATCAGCGTCTCGATCACATCGGGAATCCGAGCGAAGTCGTCGGGCGTTGAGGACGGTGCCGTTGAGGGCGATACTCTCCGGCGTCTACTGCAGGGACGTGCGAGCGCCTCGGCGGCTGTGCTCGAGTTCTTTGGTGAGGGTGCGCGCGTCATAGCTTCCGATTATTCGGCAGCCTTCGACGAAAAAGGTCGGTGTTTCTCGGGCACCACTGGACTGGGCGCTGGAAATGTCACGTTGTACGCGCTCGGCGACCGCGTCGCTGTCGAGGTCCGCGACGAACTGGTCGACGTCGAGTCCTATCTCGGCTGCATAGCCGATGAGATCGGTTCGCGCGAGCGCGTTCTGGCGGGTGAACACGAAGTCCAGCCATTCCCAGAACATGTGCTGCCGTGCGGCGGCCTCTGCTGCATGTGCGGCAACCAGTGCGTGCGGATGGATGTCCACCAGCGGTAGGTGACGGACCACGTAGCGCAGATCGTCGCCGAAGTGGACGTGCAGGTCGTCCCATCCTCCGGTGGCATGTGCGCAGAATCCACATTCGAAGTCGACGAACTCTACAAGGGTCAGCTGGGCGTCTTCGGGTCCACGAATGTGGTCGATCTCGGGATCTACGGGAGGTTCCAGCACGATGGGGAGATCGGCTTCGGCCTCACCCAGCTTGGTCGCTGCCACGCGGAAGATCACCGCACCCAGTACTGCAGCCAGCACCATGGCGACGAGCACGCCGACGGTCGCCTGCCCGGCCAGTTCGGGAGATGTGCCGAAAGCCAAACCTATGATCAGCAGCGATACGGTGAATCCCATCCCCGATAGCGCAGATCCGCCCATCACACTGCCCATGCCGACCCCCTGCGGTAATCGGCCCGCTCCGACTCGGACAGCGATGTATGTGGCTGCTCCGATGCCGAGGAGCTTGCCGAGAACCAGGCCAAGCACAACTCCCCAGGTCACACGGGCACTGAACGCTTCGACGAGCAGTCCGCCACGCAGGTCGACGCCGGCGTTGGCGAGAGCGAAGATCGGTACCACGATCAGCGCGGTGGGTACCCGGAGGTATTCGTGTATCCGCTCGTTGACGGCTGTGCCTTTGGCCAGTCCACGTGACACTGCACGACCTGATGCGGCGCTCGGAGACTGCCAGAAGTCACGAAACAGTTCTGGAGCCGCCTCCACCTTGTGCCGCTGTGTCGGGTACGCGGGAATCAGAAGGCCGGCGACCATTCCGGCAAGCGAGGGATGAACACCCGACTCGATCGTGCTGAACCACAGCACGATCACCACGAGAATGTATGGCGCGGCTCGCCACTGTCGCGCCCGCCCGAGTAGCCACAATGCTGTCAGGCATGCCAGGGAAACGAGCAGTGGAATCAGGCGAATGTTTTCGCTGTATACGAATCCGATGATGGACACCGCGAGGAAGTCGTCGACCACCGTGACGGTAAGGAGAAACACTCGCAGTTGGCCTGATCGTGCGGGCCCGAGGAGCGCCAAGGCCCCGAGCATGAAGGCGGTATCGGTGCCGACGACCACCCCCCAACCCTGCAGGCTGTCTCCGCTGCCGACGATCACGGCGTAGATGACGGCGGGTAGACACACCCCCGCGACTCCGGCGATCACGGCGATACGAGTGCGGGTTCGATCACGTAATGACCCGTGGGCGAACTCTTGGCGTACCTCGAGCCCGATCAGAAAGAAGAAGACGACCGTCAACCCGTCGTTGATCCAATGGTGAAGGCTCATGTGCAACGCCACCGGGCCGAGTTCGAATCCGGCGCCTTGATGCCAGAGGTCGAAGTACGCGTCCGAAGCCGGCGAATTTGCCCACAGCAGGGCGGTCACGGTTACCACCAGCAGCAGCACCGCGGAGCCGGACTCACGCCGGAGAGAGGCCGGAGAGAGTTGGAGAGCTGATTACGCAGGCCTTGGGGTTTCGGTGCCTGTCGTGCCATCGCTAGTTGATCCTTATCGCCGTTCAGTCCAGGCGGTGGTGCGCGGTCAGGTCAGTGTTGTGTGGTGCCGGCGCCTGTGTTTTCCAGCGCCGCTCGTAGATAGGGGGCAGTCGCACTGTCGGCAGTGGCAGCTACCTGCTCGGGGGAACCGGTGGCGACGATACGTCCGCCGTCGGCGCCCGCTCCCGGTCCGAGGTCGATGACGTGGTCGGCCTGGGCGACGACGCGCATGTCGAGTTCGACCATGACGACGGTGTTGTCGGCGTCGACGAGCCCCTGCGCGTGAGCGAGCAGTCTGTCGCTGTCGGACGGGTGGAGCCCAGCAGTGGGCTCGTCGAGGATGTAGAGCGTGTCGCCGCGTTGAGCACGCTGGAGTTCGGATGCCAGCTTGACACGCTGAGCTTCGCCGCCGGACAGCTCGGTGGCGGGTTGTCCGAGTCGCAG
>NZ_LPNQ01000045.1:0-14693 GCF_019266085.1 Rhodococcus sp. FH8
TGATACATCACCGGGGCCTCCTGCAAATGTAGGCACTACCGATCCAGGCTTCGCCTACTCGGCAACCCACGGCAACTTGCAAGCGAGTCCCCGGCCCGAAACGGGCCGACCCTCATACCGTCTAGCCCCGATCGATTTTGCCTCGCGCACGGCCCTGACTTGCCTCGATCTTTGCGCAGCTGCTGCGTATCGACTGCGACGAGCAGGGCGGTTCGATCCCCATGGCGAGTCTGACCTGGAACACCTGAGGGAGGCGATCAGGAAGAACGGTGTGCAGCTCCACGAAGGCCAGGAACGGTGGCGCCAGGCCTTAATGGGCGATAACAAGTTCAGACTCCTCAAACTGGTGCGGGACCAGGTCACTCATCGAGCGCTGGAGAGACACACCACTATTGGCGAGGGCCCGCCGAAAACAACAATCACGATCGAGGGCAAGCCATACGACGGGACGGTCGCTACTCTTTTCGCCGACTTCGCGGAGTCCCAGTATCAGGCGTTCACCACCGCAGTCCTCGCCGATTATCCTGATCGTCGGTCCCCTACACAGAACAACTGATTTCGACACTTCAGATCGACAATGCCGCATCGGCAAGGATCGCAATCCAGTCCATGCTGGCAGCTACCCTCCACGCCATGGCAACTCCTTCACCGTTCGGCAACAGCGGTCGCGATCTGTTTGTTGTTCACGTCAATACCGCAGCGACCGACAACGGCGAGCGCCCGGTACGGGAAATTGCGGCAATAGACACAGGCAGCGGGCGATCGTGGGAGATCTCGCTGGCCAGTGGAGGCGCCTTGGTCGACGACGCGGCGGCCCTCCCGCTCGCAACGCTGGCCCGCAGCATTGAGGGACATATCGCGGGCGGCTTCCATCCGGAGGAACACACAGGGCTACTCAGGCACCTGTTCTCACAACTGGATCTGTTCCCAAAATGGCACCAGAACTCTGATACACGGCAGCTGACAGCCGGCGCATTGGGAATCCCACCTACCCATATGCCCACCACTGAACAGACCTGCAATCTATGGGGTGTTTCTGTACGGGCGCGCGGAAGGGCCGTCCAAATGGCTGAAGCGGCGGCAGCGTGCTTTGACGCGCTTGCCTACTTTTCTGCCAGCGACCGACTCCGCATGGTCGATATCCAACTGAATTGAGCCAGCTATGCCAAACCGAATGTCGAGACTGAAACTGCCTGTGGGACTGAACCTGTTCTTGCGGCGGTTGCGCTGGCGCCACGTCGCGTTCCTGTGGCTCGTCGCAGCCCTTCTACTGACTTGGATCAACAGGGAGGTGGAGACAGGGACAGTGACGCATTGGGTACTCGCCGTCCCTGTCGCCTTCTCCCCCGTGCTTGTTCTTTTCCTTTGGGTACTCGCAAACAAGAAGCGCTGAAGGCGCCCTCGTCGCTCCCCTCGTCATATTGCGGGCTCGTCGTCTTTGAAGAAATATCCGGTCAGCGCCGCCGCGATCAGATGCGAGCGGGATTTTGCGCCCAGTTCCGCCACAAGGTGGTCAATCACGTCGAAGTCGGCATGAAATAGTCGGTAAGTTACCTGCGTCTCACTATCGTCACGTGACGTTTTGGCGCGAATGCCGCGGGCTGCGAATAATCCCCCACCGATTCGACCGCCAGGGTAGAGCAGTTCCGGCAGTCGATCATGAGTCTCCTCGATCGCGACGATGAAAATCTGACCGTTCGTCATCCCCGTGCTCGCCCGCATCTCCTCGAGCTTCGCATGGCACCTTGCCGGCACCCGAACACTTGACGACTTCCCTCCCCCATCCAGGTCAGAGGAACGGTCGATTGACTCCCGATCTTGTTGGCTTCCAGCAGGTTCAGTCTCGGCGGGGCGATCCACATGCGCGGGTACTTCCGACCCTTGTTCAATTTCGTCGTTGTCACCCTCGATGTACGCGGAAGCGATGCTCTCGACCGATCGGGCCGCGGCCGAACGGAAGGTCCCGGCGAGTGGTCGGTGCCCGCCAGCCGACTGAGACGGGCCTTGGTTATGCGTGCTACTCACGTCAATCTCCGATACTGAACAGGGAACGAGACACGCTCGCTCAAAACCTAAAGTGATCTTGCTGAGAGTTATACAGCCCTCCCTGGACAGCTCGGGTGCGACGAGACACCTCACCCAAGACCCGCGAATCTTGCACCCAAGTCATATCCACAGCCGTTAGAGAAACCTATCGGATCATTTCGATACGACCAAGACGTAAGCGCCTAATTGCCTACATATGCGGAAGTGGCAAGCTCGATTCCATCACACGACCATATGCATGGCGTCCAACAAGCGTCCCAACCTCACATCAAATCCAATTCGACTGGCACATTATGCGACATTGGGACGCTTCTGGGACGCCTTTGAAAGTGAGTGGCAATGTTTGCGAAGCCGCTTGGCTGGTATGTCGGTATGACTGGCATGCGACCGTTGGAATGCCTTCAAGTTCCAAACAAGGCGATAAGCATGATTTGTCGGGACGCAACTAGTACTACTGATGACACACCACCGGTGTGGTGTCATCATTGTTCTATGACCGTTCCTGGCAGCGAGATGGGCCTCAAGCTCAACTCGGCATGGATCGACGATCTCCGCTGGCACCGCGACCAATACAGGCAGTCTCGATTTCAATGGACGAGCAGCGACGCCCTGTTGGCTGCGACCGAGTTCACTCGCGGACGCCAAAGCTTCACCACCCTGTCTGAACTGCGCGAACTAAGCCAAGCGCGACGTTCAGCCGCCGCATACGCCACAGTGTGCCAACGGGCATTCGGCGAGGCCGCCAGACATGCGCGCAGAGGCCTCGAAACGACCACATCCTGGTCCGCAGTTGCTCGCGAACTGGACACGACTGTGGTCACCTGCTCGGCGAGTTCCCACTTTTCGATCTGGTCGCAGGCGCACGAACGCACAAATCCCCAGGTAGCCCGGGTGCAAAAGATCGTCGACGGGCTCTATTTCTCTAATCCCCTGATCCGCGCGTGGGAGCTCAAGCAGCTCTGGGACCTATATGCGGCTGCCGAGGACATCCTCGAAGACACTTTGGTCGATCTAGCCGTCGAACTCGACGGATTTCGCCGGGCTGACGCCATCGCTCAGGCCGCAGATGTCCGCACCGTCGCCGGCCTCGGACATCGCATCAAGGCACAGCGTGCACAGCGTGGCGCCATCGGCGATCCACGACGAACCCCACATCAGTACAGCTAAACGGCTATTTCACGCACACCTTCACGCAAAGCAAGCCATGTTGAATCACGCAGAGTGAGTAGTGAGTCCGGGGCTCTAGAATTCTGATCACGCACCCGGTCACCCTCGCCTACAAGCAGGCGGATCCGTACGCCAATTGGCAACTGATTCCGCCTGTGGCACAGCATGTAGACCCGCACCACATGCCGTACGAGAACCCTTAGTACCACCCCGCACGCAAGCCCATCCTTCTGCACGCACATCATCCTGCGAGCGGTCACGCAAAACATCACGGATGTACACCCGCACATCAAACCGCTGTGCACTCCGCACCTGATCATGCGGAGTCTCACGCATAGAACCACGTTTCATCTCCCGTATCACCCCAGGCAGTCCAACACGCAGAAGACCACGTTTCTTTACACGCCATTTCATCCGCGTGTGTTCACGCATCATTATCCGCATTTCTTCACGCGTGATTCCCTGCAGCGACTCACGCGTGTTTACATACGTGTTCACATACGTGTTCACATACGTGTTCACCTGCGATTACATCGGCATGCAAACACGCGGCATTACACGCGGCGCCGCTTGCCGACCCACATGCCTGAACACATACGGCCCCACACGCGTGGCATACCGCGAGTTGTCCAGGACCCCTGCTAACTTTCCTTACAGACCACTCGTCAGAAACCAACGTCCATTGGGAGAACCACCATGTCTGTAGATGCCGTTCCAACGACACCCACTCATCAGCAACTGCCTGCCTGCTTCGGATTCTTCAACGGCAAAGGGGGAGTGGGCAAGACCTCACTCTGCGCGAACACCGGAGGCTTACTCGCTGCCGGCGGCTACCGGGTTCTCTTGCTTGACTTCGACCCCCAGGCCAACTTGTGCCGCGACCTAGGGTTTGTGAAGGAGGACGGCGTGCCCTTGTTCTCAGCCCTCTTGAGCGGGTCGGCACCGCCGATCATCCAGAACGTCGGTGGTCGCGAGAATCTCGACATCGTTCCAGGCGGCCCGGCAATGTTCGACCTTGCCGCAGTCATGGTGTCCAGGCAGCAACGCCAGGGAGGCAAACGACTAGGACAGCTTCTACTGGCCATGTTGCTGCAAGTGGCCGCAGACTACGACGTCATTATCTTCGATACCCCTCCGACGGATCTCACGATCATCGAAGCAGTGATGGAAGTAGTCCACGCTGTGGTCATTCCAATCCGCGCAGATGATGCCAGCCTCGACGGCATGGAAACGATCGCCGGCCAGTTCTCGGCAGCACGAGACGGAGATCCGGAACGAAACCTTCCTGCCGTGAACCCCCAGCTCCAACTCGGCGGGATCTGCCTCTTCGGCGTCAGCTCACGCGCAACCAAACTTGACGCAACGATTCGGGAAGCAGTCGAGGAGATGATCGGCGATTCGGCCCCGACTTTCGAATCTCGGATCCGCACGATGGAAACCACCGCCTTCGACGCGCGACGCCAAGGACTTCTGGTGCATGAGCTCGAGGAACGATCGGCCGGGGAAACCGCATCACGGATCGCAGCGCTGAGGAAAGGCACGAAACCAAAGGATCTGATGCTCTCGCGAAACGCCTCTGGCCTGGCCGAGGACTACTCGAACCTCACCCGCGAGATCCTCGTACGGATGTCGACCATCACCGCTGAGAGGGCTTCGGCATGAGTGAAAATAGGGTCCGCAACCGCAAGAGCATTGCCAAGTCTTTCGCCCCGAAGCCCAACCGAGCAGAGGGACTCGCTGGTCTCTTGCCCCCGGCCGGCGGGCTGCAGCCTCGCCGCACTACGAGCCCACAGACACCGGACACGGCTCAACCCCAGATCGACTCCACAGCTCCTCACCCGCCGACTCCCAAACGAGTCACCGACGCCCCTCAACCCGCCGTCTCGGCGCCTGAATCTCCAGTGCGGGTGCAGCCGATGGAACCCGAAGCTGTCACCGTTCCAGTCGCACCACCCCACGCGCCTCCTGTTGTCGTCGAGTCTCCACCCGCAGTCACCGAAGCGCCCCCAGCCCAGATTCTGGAAGAAGGAAATCCGCCGGCTGCAGATACCTCGAAGGTGACTGTCACGGCCTACCTGGATCGCACCACTCGCGACGCCTTGGTGAATCGTGCAGCCGAACGGCGATGCGATCACGCCGATGTTGCCATCGAGGCATTCGACGCAGTAGGCATCGAGCGACTGCGAGCCCTCTTTCAACCCGTCGCGGGCAGATCGTCCTCAGGGATTCCAGTCCATCAAGAGCCGTTCACGGTCAAAGGACCCGTCGAGACCTGGTTCCGCTTCACCACCGCTCAACGTGACTGGCTTGACGAGCAAGTGAAGGTCGTCGGTTCCAAATCGCGCAGCCGATTGCTCGCGGGCGTCTTGTCGTTGCACCTGCGGTCGCCCGCACGATAGTGGGGGACGACCTTCGAGGAGCAAAAAGTAAGCCTCGGAGGTCGTCTCTGCTTCCAGGCCCACATGAACGGCAGTCGAAGGTGGCATCGAATCGCCTGCCTTCGTAGCCTAAAAACAGATCGTAGATCCGGGCGAGCGCAAACGGCCGATTCGTGTCTTTGAAGCCGCTCCCCACCCCACTCCCCACCCCGCTCCCCACCTACGTGGGGAGCGGTTTTTGCCGCCTGAACTGCTGTTTCTTTCCACTCCCCCCACTCCCCACCAACTTCGCAGATAGGTCACACGTAGTAGTGGGAAAGTGCATGCCTCGCTAACCTGACTCCGCTTCGACTCGGCCCGTCCAGGTCTCGCGACATGATGCGCACGAAGATTTGTTGACCCCATCTGTCACACGGCGCGGGGCACGCGGATCTTCCTCTAATCAGAGGCATTCATTGCGAGGGTTGAGGGGATTTCAGACATGAGCAGCGCCGGGCACGACACGCTGACACAACCAGCATCACCGTTTCTGAATCAGAATCGATTTACGCTCATCCCATGGGACGACCAAGTAAAGGCGCGCGCCGGTGCCTCTCCGTGCGCGCACCCCTCAACCAGGCCAAGGTCTACGAACGTCGGGCAGACGAACTCGGGATCGATCTCGGGGACTACTGGGTGCTCGTCATGGCGCGCGCCTCGAACCTCGACATTCCTGATTACATCCTCAAGAAGTTGGATCCGGAGCGACTCCGCATCCACGACGCCCGCTATGCAGTTGATCGAACCCAGGCTGCTCGCGAAGCGACCGACGGCGAACTTTCGGTTCCAGCATGAGTTGGCCCTAGACAGCGAAAAACCCCCACTGCTTTGCCGGCCGGAGGGGGTTCTTCGATTCGATTTCAGTCCCGGGAAGCGACTTGCGAGGTCACTTTCCGAACTTCACTTACTCAAGTCCAGAGGACTTATGGCCATTCTAACCAAATTCCGAGCACACTCGCCATCCTTGGCGACGAGTGTCGCTGAGGCAATCGCATGACGGCGGCTGCATCGAGCGGCGCAGCGACGGGTCCTATGTCGTCGTTCGACCGCGTACGCATCGCGGTCGAGTCCAGTGGTGGGGTCCAACACCGAGGCCCTCACGAGTTGATGGCCTTATGCCCTGTCCACGCGGACCGACATGCGTCCTTGTCAGTGAGCTGGGTCAACGGTCACCGCGGCGGCATGGTGCTTTTGCATTGCCACGGCTGCAACGCCTCTGCTTTGGAAATTGCCGAAGGCCTTGGCCTGACCATGGTCGAGCTGTTCGACGAACCTCTTCCCGAGCGCGATGCACTCACTCGGGTCGGCCGTTCGGCTCAACAACGGAGTGCGGGTCGACGACGTCCTAAAGGCGGGCGGTTGCCGGCTCGAATCGCCGTAGCTGCACCAGACCCCAAGATTGAGCACAGTTGGGTTCGAGTCAGGGTCTACCCATACGTGTCGGCGGACGGCACCGTCGTCCAAGAAGTCATCCGCGAGGAATGCAGTTCCTGTGACGGCGCACGTCACAAGCAGTTCCGGCAGTTGTTTGTCAGTGCCAACGGCACCCGTCTCAAGCGCAAGCCCGACGGTTTTGATTCTGTCCTTTATCAGCTTCCCGCCCTCTTGTCCGCCCTGTCTGAGCGGTCACCGGTCTGGTTGCTCGAAGGCGAGAAGGACGTCGAGACCGCTGAGATATTGGGGTTGGTCGCGACCACCAATGCGCAGGGTGGGCTGAGCTTTCCAGTTACCTCCGCTGAGCTCTTCGAGGGTGCAGAGGTCCGCGTCGTCCTCGATAGAGATGGCGCTGGATGGAAGCGCGGCATAGAACTTGCGTCATTGCTAGGTGGAGTTGGCGCACAGGTTCAGTTGTTGCTCCCTGCGATAGTCACCCCGAAGTCTGATTTCACCGACCACGTCGAGGCTGGGCTGTGGTCGGACGAGGACGAATGGGGTGGGTTTACTCCGGTCCGTCCTGGAGAAGTCGCAGCACATAGCTTCGCTGCTGACGTGGTCGAAAAGCAGGCCCTTGTCGAGGTCGCGCTCGCTGAGGCTGTAGCGCGTATCGATCTAGCTGACACGCAGGTCGAGTCCGATGAAGAGTTGGTGCGCGCTCAGCGCTGGGCTTTGGAGGCTGAGCGCCGTTTTGAGCATCTGAGCGAGCTCGTGGACAAAGTCGTTCAGCAGGCAGCCGAGGAGGGGACCGAGTGGGCTGGCGAAGCCGTCGAGTCCGCGACGATTGCTTGGAATGCGTCTCGGGTGGCGGCGCGAGCTGCTCATGAGGTCGCCGGCGTCGCGATCCCTCCGCTGCTGCAGGATCCGGAGCTCGAACCCGCGCCAGTCACTGAAGCTAACGCGGACGAGGCCACCGCGGCGAACGGTCCGTCTGCGACATCGGTCGTGGTTCGCAATGGCATCCGCGGAACCAATTTCATCGCCCCTGTCTATCGAATCATCGAAGGGAACCTCGTCGAGATCGTCACCAGGAAAGACGGCGATCAGCAGGCAAAGTTGGTGCTGGATATCGATGCTCGCATCGTCGAGATGGAATATCTCGAAGTCACCGACGATGGGGTGGACGTCGACGAGCCTGATTTGATGGGCCGCGAAGCGATGGCCGGTCAGAGTGAAATTAACCCTGCCTCGCCGCAAGAGCTGACTGCGGTGATCATCGGATACACGCATCCGGACAGCCGTGAGTTTCTGCGGGTCCGGATCCCGGCAAAGGAGTATCGGGACTGCGCGTGGGTGGAAACACTGCCAGGCCCTCCTGCTTACGACAGCCGTCCAAGCGGCGTTGCAAAGCTTCGTGATGCACTCAAAGGAGCTGGCGGACGCGAGATTCGACGCGTTGTACGGTATCGATCCACCGGATGGCGACGGGACGCGCAAGGAAAATATTTCTTCGTACACGCCGGCGGTGCTATCGACGAGAACGGCGGACGGGTAGCACCTGTGCTGTTGACCGGCCCATTGAGAATGTTCGACTTACCTGCGCCCAGTTCGGATCCTGCGCGGATCCGGGCCGCGTTTCTTTGCGACTCGGCATCGATGCTCGAACGCACGCCTACCCGGGTCTCGGCAGCACTACTCGGGCATGTATTCAGGTCCGCGCTAGGCCCAAACCCGTGGGTGATGGCACTTGTCGGGTCTCCAGGGAGCTACAAAACCTCGCTTGCCTCGTTGGCGATGCATCACTGGGGCGAGAAATGGGACCGTCGACGTCCTGCTTCATCGATGTCAGGTAACGGTGACACGTTGAATGCACTGCGCATCAAATTGAATGCTTCTAAAGATGCCCTTTATTGGGCCGATGACGTCGCTCCCACGCGTGACTTCGCCACCGCCCAGAAAGCTCTCGAAGAGTTCGCTCGTCTGGTTCACAATGGTGAAGAGCGGTCACGGAGCACCCGGGACGGTCTCGGAATCCTTGACGGGACACCACCCCGCGCTTCTGCCCTGATTACGTCGGAGATCATGCCGAGGCCAGGGTCAGCAGCTCAAAGAATGCTCGTCATCCCTCTCCAGGCGTCAGAGATCGATCTGAATGTTCTGAAAGAATTGGATGGCCCTGAATCCCGCCACGGACGTGCCCTGGTAATGGCCACTTATTTGCAGTGGCTGTGCCCCCGCTTGGATGAAGTTCGTTCCGCCGCTTTTGCAGCAGGCGAACAGTACGCCAATCAGCTGAGAAAGGGCGGCGAAAGCGTACGTCAAGCCGACGCTTTGGGCTCATTGTGGGCCGGCTGGCATGCCATGTCACGCTTCCTTGTCGAATTGGGCGCGTTGACGGAAAACGAAGTCGCACATATGGGAGACCTCGTAGCTGTCGGTCTAACCGATGCCGCGTCCGCGGCGGTCGATCCTGACCTCCCGATGCGACCGGGCGCCCGGGTACGTGAGCTTTTGATACACGCATTGAGGAATGGGCAAGCATACGTCGACGACGTCGAAACTGGTGAGGCGCCAAGTGACTGGTCGTTGGCCAAGCGACTTGGCTGGCGGCGCAGCGTTGTCGGGGAAACATCTGATGGCACCGCTCGGTGGAGAGAGGAGGGTCGAGGAATCCGTCTGGGTTATGTCGTCGCCAACCCACGGCCCTGCGATGGGGAACCGCAGATTCTCATTGATTTGCTGGCCCTTGAGCAGGTCCTCAAATCCGCCGGGCAGATGTTGACCGATTCCTTGCAAATTGATCGGGGCACTGCACTGCGCGCACTATACGACGAAGGTGTGCTGATCGCGGAAGAGCGGAAGGGCCGGATGCCCCGCTACACCGTGCAGCGAATGATCAAGTGCGAGAACCGTCGTCAACGAATGGTCGCACTACGCCTGCACAAGTTGTTCGGCGAATGTTCGGACGATTTTGAGGTGAGAACGGGATCTGACGATCCCCACGGTCCGGTACCGGATAGCAAGCCTGCCGACCTTCCTACAGACATCGATGGACGGGACCTTCACGATTCGCCAGATGAAGCGCGAGCGAATTCGTCCATTACCGGGTTCGCAGTATCTTCGCCAATCCCGTCCAACGAAAAAAAGGGTCTAACCAGCTCTGTCACTGACAAGGAGCCTGAAATGGCGATTGAAACCGATGCAGAGGGATTCTCCGCAGACGGGTTCCAGATCTCACCTACATCTACCTGCGCTCTCTGCCATGGCGACGAAGCTGGCTGGGAGATCGACGGACTCGTGATGCACCTCCCGTGCTGGTGGCAGAGCACCGCTGCTTCTCGGGCGATTGCAGCTGGCACAGCCGAAAATCAGGAAGAAATCGAACCTGCTACCGAACCTTCACCGCTGGTAGCGCTGGCACCGAAGGGCCCTGAGACTCGCCCGAAGGTAGTGAAGACGGCCGGCAAGGAGAAGGCGGCCGCGTTCACTGCGCCGGCTGCAGTACTCGATGTCGACGGTGTATGGCTGCCGGACGGCACTCGCCACGAGCTGGCTACTCCGATCGCGCATGTCGGAGATGTCGCCGAGTTGGTCACGACGCTGAATCTCGGGACGTGGACGTCTGACACGTGGTCTGTGCCTGGTCAGATCTGGATCACCGATGCGATGGCGCAGAAAGTTGGTATTGACACCAGTTCGTTGGGGAAACGCAACAGGAATGATCGACTCAAGGAGCTGTCGGCTGAATCTGCATTTGTGACCGATGCGCTGGCTCAGGGATGGCAGCTTGGCGGGCAGCCGGGGGACCGGCTAGGGACGTGGACTCGTGTGTGGCGAGGCGAGGCACGTGGCGTGTGGGTAGCTCTGATTTCCGGGATGAGTCAGGATCCGAAAGAGATGCCTGTACTTGGTGACTCTCCTACCGCAGCCACGTTGGCAAGGCGGCTTGCGTTGTTGGCCGGGGCGCTCCGATTCCCGTGGGCTGTGAGTCCTGCATCGACCGGGATCGACTTGATGATCGCCGCGCGCCCCAAGGAATGGAAGCGGATCTTCGCGCCGTCCGACTCGGATTTTGCGAAGAAGTTCCAGATCTTTGAAGCCGATATCGATTGGTCGCGAACCCTTTCCGATTCAGAGGCGAAATGCCGCTACGTTCATGCCTTCGATCGCGGCGGTTCCTATGCTGCCGGTATTGCTGGTCTCGAATTGCCGATCGGGGAGCCAGAGCATCACCCGGATGGGATGGTGTTCGATCGCAAGCTTCCGGGATACTGGCTGATCGAAATCCCCGACGCAGCGGACTGGCGTTACCCGAATCCCTTGAATCCGATGGGGCTGTCTGTCTCCGAACCGAAGTGGGTGACCACTCCGACTCTCGAACGCGCTGCCCAACTCGGTTACGAGCCGGAGATCTTGGAAGCATTCGTCTGGCGAGATCACGGGCGCGTTCTGGTGCCGTGGTACGAACGCATTCGCGATGCGCGAACCGCCTTGGATATCGAGGGTGACACCGATGCACTGTTGGCGCGTGAGCAGAACAAAGTGATTTACACGCACACCATTGGCATGCTCAATTCCGACATGCATTTGGCCGGGCGACCCGGTTACTCGCCCGAGCGGCACCACCATATTGTCGCTAAATCTCGCGCGAACATCATGTATAGGATCGCGAAGATCGGCGAGGACAGCGGAGTGTGGCCTGTAGCGGTCACCAAGGACACCGTCCTGTACGTCTCCGACGAGCGCGATCCACAATTGGCGTGGCCTGGAGATCAGAAGCAGTTCGGGCGGGGGTTCGGGAACTACAAGCCGGAAGGATCGGCGCTGTTGTCCGACCACCTGCAGTATTTGGACGGCAAAGGTTATCGGGGGAAGTCGGAGCTGATTGCTCCGAACGAGTGGGCAGCTAGTGCGGAGGGGAGTGATTCCTGATGGCACGCAACCCACTCAGTAGGGCGTCGTATTCGCGCATCGCAGACAGTCTTTCCGACTTCGGGTCTGTCGTGGCCGGCCGAATCAATATCTCGCGAGCAGCCAAAGAGCTTCGTGTCACTCAGACTGCCATCCGGGAAGTCTTGCGGGGGGAACGAGGAAAACTTCAGGGGGAGTTCTTCGGGAAGTTGACCGGCCGGCAAGGGGCCGACATTTCCGGACAGCCAAATGCGTCGAACCTGAAGGCTCAGCTGCTGGCCGCTTACGGACCGGGAAAGCGCAGCGAAATCAACACCGCTGCAGCGGCACGTGATTTGGGTGTCTCCAAACGAACAGTCGAGCGTTGGCTGGCTCCCGAGGGCCGACAGCGAATTGCGAAGCCACGCACCGAAACCTTGAATGCATTGGCCCGCAAAGCGAAACAGTCCGCGTCCACTCGAACCTCACGTAAAGAAGCGATGTCGAGCGTACGCAGCAGCGCACGAGGAAAAGCACTGTCGAACTTCGGCGGGAAGATCAAGATCGACGCGGTACAGGGGCCCGGCACCCGGGAGTATGCGCGGGACCGAATGATCACCTTGGCCCTGACACCCGACCAGGTTGAATCCATGTGGAGCGCCTACGAAAATGGGGGCGACAAGGGAATGATCAATTGGATGAACAGCCGAGCCCAAGACTATGTCGGCGGCTGGGAGTTCTACCAAATCAATAGCTTCGACGTGGAACGGTAAGCGGCGATGACTTCTCGGCGAGGGCCGCGGTGGACACGCAAGCGACTCGAAATGATGCTCCGGACCTGTTATGGCGAGACCGAGCGCGGGGGAGTGGACGTCGCGGTCGTCGCCGAGGCTTGCGGGGTTTCAACGCGCACCGTGCGACGGTGGCTTTCTGGCACCAACCGCCAGCTTGCGGCGATCCCTTCTCCTCGGTTGGCGCAGTTGCGTCTGCCGGCGCCGGATTCGGAGCTGCGCAGCCAGCAACAAGCCGATTACGCCCGCGACGCCATAACTTCGATCGCATTACCAAAAGGTCGAGGAGTTCTGCCAGCGTGGCGTGATCGTGGATGGCTCGATTCGCACGTGGTTGCGATCGTGGACCTCGCGGGCAAGCCGTGGAGGCAGGTTGTCATTAGTAACGGTTCAGCGCGGTCGATGAAGGAGTTCCGCCGTAGAGGCTCGATCGTTGACCTCACGACGCTGCCTACTCGTTTCCATGGTGTCGTGCTGGCCCACGAGGTCATACAGGAAGTGGAGCCATGGCGTGTTCACCCCCGACCTCAAATCCTGGCTCAGGGCCGAACGCAGGTCTGGTCCGATGACGCGCCGGCTGTCGACCTCTCGGTGTTAGCTGTGGCGAGAGAACTGAAATGAACGGCAGATAAGGACATGAACATGAATCCCACCAACAGTGCAATCGAAGCTCGCGTCAGCGCTGTGCTGTCCGAGTTCTTGATCGATGACCAGGCAGGGGCGTCGCCGGCCGGCGCGACTGATGTGTCGTGGCCGGCGGAGAGCCTTCCGTCGTGATCGAATCCGTAGGCCCACAGCCTTGGCAACGCGTCAAAGATCCACAACCCCTGCCGACGGCGTCGAAGCCGGCGCTCCTGGCGGGGCACTTGCGCGACCTCGATGACGAAGCGCTCGGCCGGTTGATCCGCGATCACCTCGTACCGCTCGACTCCGAACGCGGATATCGGGTGCGGTGGAACAGTTTCTGGGCGACCTTGGGTTTCGACCCAGTTCTACGAAACCGTGCCACCTCTATCATCAATGGGTTTCTCGACCTGGCCGAGTCTGCGCTCGCAGCAGATGATCAGGATGCCAACCAGTCCAAACGGACCGGGAAATTCTTCGACCGATGCGAAGGTGCGTTGGACCGCATTCTCAACCGCGCCGACGAACCACTGGCTTGGGCCGGCGCCGCTGCGGCATCGTTCAATCCGGCCGCAAGGATCGTGATCGACAAGCTGATCTCAGCCATCGATCAGCACCGCCGCGATGGTGACAATGAAACCCTCTGGGCGACACTAGATCACATCAAAACTGGGGATCTAGGAACGTCCGCACCGCGGCTCCGTCGCTCTCAATATCGAGAGTGACGGAGCCCCATCAGTCTGAAGAAACTCGATCCCTCGACCACTTTCGCTAAATTGCTGGTGAAATCACTCAGGATTCCGTTTTGCGTCGTACGCAGCGATTGCTCGTCGCACTCCCGCAGAGAAGTTTCCGCGGAGCATGCCAACCACTTTGTCAGTGCCATCATCAGGTGGCGACGAATTGATCGTGCTCGCCACCATCCGCGCAACCAGGGTTCCTTCGTTTGCCAACAGCCGACGCAGCAGATTTGCGCGGTCTATGTCGCCATCGACTGGCTTTTCACGGGCTATCTGACGCGCTATCACTGCGCGCACCCACGGGTCCGTGTCCCGCGACATCGCAACAAGGACGTCAAATCTGTTCGCAGATTTCTTTCCTGACACTACTTCGACTGCCGCTGCACGCTGGTATACGTTGCCGCGCATAAGGTCCCACAGTTCCTCATCCGAGATCGCGTCAGGTCGAACAGCCGCCAATGCAGCTGCCGCGGAACCTCGCACGTCCTCATCACTGAAACTAGGTGTAGGAGGAACGGACGTTGGTGACGCGGTGCCGGCGGTAAGCGGCGGGCGGTCGTCCTCCGCGTGCTGAATGCGGTCGGTGGTAATTGTAGTGAACATTCCGACTTATATGAGTGTCACGGCAATTGACCGGGATTGCA
>NZ_LPNQ01000046.1:0-16605 GCF_019266085.1 Rhodococcus sp. FH8
GGTGCGCTGTTCCACAAGGGCAAGCTCCTCGAACGACCCGTCGAGATCACCCCGGAACCGTCACCGGACACGCCGGTATCCGAGGTCGCCTGACACACCTTAATCCACAGAATTTGACGATTCCTCCTTGCGTGGATGGTAGATCCTCACCTGCAGACCTTCCTCTTTCCACAATCGGTGCACTTTCTTCTTGTTCACCGCCATCGCCTGATCGTGTCGCAGATGCGCCCAGGCGCGACGGAAGCCATGCAACGGGTGTGTTCGCGCGTAGTCACGCAGAATCGCTCTCAGGACCGCATCGGGGTCGGCGGGAGTCTGTGCGATCGGCGTACGGGCGTAGGTGGACCGGGCAAGCCCAACTGCTCTGCAGGCCAACCGCTTCGACACTCTCATCGTCGTGACGAGCATGTCGACAGCGCCGCTTGTCAGCCGGGCTCAAAATTTTCCCTTCGCCACCTCCCGCAGGGCGTCCTTCTCCAGTTCGGTGTCGGCGAGTAGTCGTTTGAGTTTGCCCTGCTGCTCCCGCAATTCCTTGAGTTCTTTCGCTGCGTCGATATCCATGCCGCCGTACTGGCGGCGCCAGTTGTACAACGTCGCTGCCGAAACCTCGAGCTCGCTGGCGATCTCTTCCTGCGTTTTCCCCGCCGCGGTGAGCTCGTCTGCTCGGCGCAACTTGCGCACGATGTCCTCTGCGGAGTTCCTCTTCCGTCCAGCCATGTTCCTCATCGTCCTATCCGCCCACGTCACGGGCAACAAGACTCTAAAACAAGATGGCCCCGTTCACTGGGGACATGCCAGTACAGCTCGCATGATCCATCTACCCGTTCATGCGTAGTAGTTGAACCAGGTCGAAATCTACTTCACCGCTGTGCAGCGCAAAGGCCCTCACGCCCGACGACTTTTCTGCGATCTCGACGAGGTGGCCGGCCGCCTACTCGCCTTCCAGAAATGTTATAACGCTACTGCCCACCCCTTCGATTGGACCTTCACGCGGCTGACCTTCACGAACTTCTCCACCGCCTCGGCGCCACGATCCTTATGCGCTATGGTCGTTCGGCGCGTGACCCCCGATTGGCTAACGGGCGCACACACACTAGAGCGATTCGGGTCGAAGCGCAGCGATGAAGTGCGCCAGATCTACGACAATGAAGACGCCAATGGCGGAGGCCACTACGTCTCCGGCGCCTTGCGCTCGAACTTCGGCAGCAACGTGCAGCTTGCGTCCATCACGCGCTTTCAGCGTGGCACTTACCTCATAGGGCACTTTCAGGCGAACCGGCGCGAGGAACTCGACATCGAGCTTACGTGTAACCGCCATGTCCCCGATCACATAAAGAAGCATTCCCACCATGTCATCGAGCACGGTGACCACAGCTCCCCCATGCGCGATGCCCGGAGCACCTCGATGCCGACTATCGAACACATGCTCCGCCACGACGCCGTCGCCGCGACGTCGCGCCAGTAGATGATGACCGTGGGGGTTGTCCGGGCCACAGCCGAGACACCATGGGTGGTGAGGCGGGAGAGGGTCGCCATCGGCCAGTGTGTCTCGCCGCTCCTCGAAGCTACTCCACCAGTCCGTCACGAGCGCGATCTCAACCTGGCCTTCGGAACAATCTTGATAGGTTTCAAGCGGTTCTGTCACGACCAACCCACTGAGGCAGGGTTCAGCCTGTCGACGGCATCAAGACGATCCCGGTCACCAAGCGGATCTCCTTCACCGGCAACCCCCATTTTATCAAAGCGTCGTCTGAGCATCATCACAGAATCAGCCGCATCGTGTCAGTCTCCTCGACGAGTTTCGCGCCCATCATGTATCTGTCACCAGCATTCTCTTTTGACGGATATTAGTACCACCGCAATGAAACGCACTCTCCGTGTAATGCCCTTCTCTGCACCAACTTTCGGCTTACATAACAAGCTACCTGATCTATTTCACGAGACGAACGTGGTTAGCGGTCTTCAGTTACCAACGAGCTGGACGCAACCTCTAAAGCCTCGACAAGATCCCTTTCGGCCCCGGGCAATCTACCAGCTGACAGGACAACCGCGTTCAAGCGAGCTCGCATGTCAACGTCACGCTGGATGCAAGCGCGCGCGGTCTCGGTCCAGGCCTGCGCACAACGGTCGGCGACTTGCGCGAGGCCTTCTGTGGCGAGGTCGCCGGTCAGTCGTGCGACCTCGGCGCACCCCTCGGCGAGTAAGCGTCGGAACAACCCGCCGCCGGTGCCTGCTTTCTCGATGAACGCGCCGAGACCGAACAGTAGGATCTCGAGTTCGTCGTCAGGAAGGTCTGCCCAGGTGTGGACGTCGGCTGCCAGCGCTGCGGCGGCTGCCAGCCCCTCAGCACCGCTCGATGCGGGGATATCGGCGATTCTTGCCCCTGATGGCTGACGCAAGTTATCAGCAGACTGCCGAAACGCTGCCGCTGCAGCGTCACCGATCACGGGAAGGTCGCTCGGCCAGGTAATCCGATACGTGCAGTGGCGCGTTGGCTGCGGGAACGACGTCGAAGACCTGGCCCGGGCCAGCGAGTCGAAGGGAACCTCCTGCACCTCGGCCCGGTCGTTGTCTACGACGAACGCTACGCCCGCGTCCTCGTCGTAGCCGATCACGACGATGTCGTGGCGGCTCATCTTCATCTGGACCCTCAGATACGGTAGCTCGGCGATGTCGCCCCACACCAGGCTTGGTCGACCGGAGTCGATTTCGTCGCGGACCCACGACCATCCCTCCTCTGGATCGTCGGTGGTTAGGACCTCGACCTGCCCGCCGAGTCGGCGCGGTAGGTCGACTTCGAAGTCGGCACCTCGTCCCACCAGATAAAGCGGTGGAACGAGGGCATTCGATCGAAGATAGGACAACCCCAAGGCACCCCCGAGGGTAAATGTCAGCCCCTCGCTGGGCGGTCCATCCCACCCGAGACCGTGCCAGTGCAGCAGATCTCGCATCGCGCCTGAACCACAGTGGCCCCCGATCTGATGGGGGTAGCCCTCGATGAGGGTTTTGTGCGGCATATGCGATCCTTTCCGAGTGGCGGGGCGTGGGGGTGTCGAAGACCAGTCAGTTGCCAGGGATTCGTTCCAAGTGGGCATGCGTAGCCCATGGGTCGACGTTGCTTACGAACACTGAAGTGGTGGCCCACAGTTGGCACCGAACTGTTGCGGGTCTCGTTGGATCGAGCTCAAGCTCGGAGGGAAGGGTCGATTCGCGAGCCGCCGATAGAAGCCGCAGTTTCGTTAGTGGGCGCGCCGAATGAGGTTTGGACCTGTTCGTCCTTCGAATTGCGTATCGCTCGCCGACGTCATATCGATCGAGCTCAAGGCAGAGTCGCCTCACACTGCACCGGCGAGTGACAGTTCGGCGCGGTCGATGGGGAGCTGCTGCGAGATGACCCGCTTGCTGAACATGAAGTCGCGGGGACGATTGATGCAGTCCGCCGCAATCAGCTCTGCACTGCGTAGGTAGTAGCAGGTGAAGTCGCGGTCACGGGTCGGGTTTCCGCTGAGGACGACTTCGTCGTACCCAGTGTTGAGCCCGGCGATCTGGAGCTTGAGATCGTATTGATCCGACCAGAACCAGGGAAGCGCCTTTATCTCCTTAGGCTTTCCGCAAATGGTCGCGGCAGCGACCTTGGCCTGCTCGGCGGCGCTCGGCACGGACTCCAGGCGAATGCGACGTCCGTAGCGGGCCATGTCGTGGCTGGCGCAATCCCCGGCGGCCACGATGTTGTGATCACTGGTCCGGGCGTGGTCGTCGATGACGACGCCATTGTCAACAGCAAGGTCCGCGGCGGCGGCGAGGTCGACATTGGGCTCCACGCCGATTCCGACAATGAGGAGGTCGGCAGGGATTGATTCGCCGCTGGCCAGGACCACTTCGCGGACGCGGCTATCGCCGGTGAGCGCTTCGACCAGGGCTCCCGTGCGGATATCGACCCCTTCACTGCGGTGGATTCGGTCGAAAAATGCGGAGACTTCGGGAGCGGTGACCCGCTCGAGGACGCGTTCGGTCGCCTCCAACACGGTGACCTCCAGACCCAGTGCACGCAAGGAGGCGGCCGTCTCTAGGCCGATGTAGCCCCCGCCGACGATCACGGCTCGACGTCCGGGGGTCGCGGCCTTTCGAATCAACCCAACATCCGCGGCGGTGCGTAGGTAGTAGACGCCGGCCAGGTCGGCCCCCGGGGTAGGGAGCCGCCGCGGGCGGGCACCGGTGCACAAGGCGAGCTTGTCATAGGTCAACGCGTCGCCAGTGCTGAGCGAAAGGCTTCCTGCTGAGCGGTCGATCGCCTCTACAGTCGCGTCCAGGAGTTGGATCCCGTGCTTGCTGTAGAACTCGACGCTTCGGATCTCCAGGTCCTTGAGCGTGCTCTTCGAGGCCAGGTAAGCCTTCGACAAAGGAGGGCGTTGGTACGGCAGCGCTGATTCATCGCCGATGAGGACGATCTCTCCGGTCCAACGTTCCTGGCGCAGGCTGGCTGCGAGTTGAGCCCCAGCATGGCTGGCCCCGATGATGACGGCGCGCTGTGCGGTCATGCGTCGGATTTCGGGGTGAGGCGGACCGTCATCTTGCTGATCCCTCTCACGAAGTTGGACTGGACGTATTCGGGTTCGCCGATGACATCGATGTTCTCGAAACGAGCGAGCAATTCCTCCCAGAGGATCCGCAGCTGAAGTTCGGCCAACCGGTTACCCATACAGCGGTGAACACCGAAGCCGAAAGAGATGTGGTTGCGCGCGTTGGCCCGGTCGATGATGAAGTCGTCGGGCCGGTCGAACACGCGTTCGTCGCGGTTGCCCGACGCGTACCACATCACGACCTTGTCGCCTTTCCGGATGAACTGCCCGTTGAGCACCGTGTCGACCTTGGCGATTCGTCGCATGTAGGCCAATGGTGTCTGCCACCGGATGATCTCCGAGTTCATGTTGGAGATCAGGTCGGGATTGGCCTTGAGTTTCTCGAATTGATCGGGGAACCGGTTCAGCGCGAGAACACCGCCGCTCATCGAATTGCGGGTGGTGTCGTTGCCACCGACGATCAGCAATACGAGGTTGCCCAAGAATTCCATCGGTCGGCTGATCAGGTCCTTGGTGTCGGCGTTGCTCTGCAGCATGGTGATCAGGTCGAACCCTGGTTCTTCTCCGGCAGCGGTCCGGGCCGCTTTGTCGTGCCAGTGCTCGCTGAGACCTTGTGCCATCTCGCGCATACCGACGAACGTGTCGTCGAGGTCTGAGGGGCCGCCGTTGGTCTGCTCCATCGAGGTTGCGAGGTCTGACCATTCGACGAGTTTATGACGCTGTTCGTATGGAAAATCGAGAAGGGTTGCAAGCATTCGAGCGGTCAACTCGATAGAGACGTTCTGTACCCAGTCGAATGGCTCATTCCTTGGCAGGTCATCGAGCACCTCCTGGACTCGCGAACGAATCAGCCCCTCCATCTCACGAAGATTCTTCGGCGCGACCACGCCCTGGACGGCGGCCCGCTGCCTGTCATGGCGGGGCGGATCCATCGCAATGAACATTGTGATATCTAAAAAACGCGGCGGGACCCCGATGACGATTAGCGGCTCGGCGGAGAATGACTCATGATCCTTGTCGACGGCCATTATGTCGGCATGCCGCGTGACCGACCAGAACGGCCCGAAGGGACTGTCCGGTAAATAGTGCACCGGCGCCTCATTGCGTAGGCGCTCGTAGTAGGACTGCCAACGCCCCTGACGATAGAGAAACGGGTTGCTGAGGTCGATGTCAGCGAGCTCGACGTCTTCGACCGGTGGTATTGGGCTCTCTACGAACAGCTTCTTTCCGTTCGATCCGGTCACCCAACGTCGGGTCCTGTCGTACAGGTGTGCGCCGCGGATTTGCAGGTCGATCGGGATGGCAGATTGAACTTTGTCAGTGATCACTTCAGAAACCTTCATTACGTCTTATCCGTCACTCTCGTGGGTCACATCTGAAATTCTGGCGTCTGGACAATCAAGCCGTCCCACGCCGCCGAAACGAGCATCTGGCAAGACAATCGGGAGGTGGGTTGACGCTCGGGGTTCATCGCAAGCATCTCCTCCTCCTCCGATCCTGAACGTCCGACCAACTCGGACCACTGCGGGTCGACGATCACATGGCAGGTCCCACACGCGGCTTCACCCCCACAGTCGCCATCAATACCGGGCACCGCGTTGTTGGTTGCGATCTGCATCAACGACGAACCTTCCTCGAGAGACACCTCACGCTCCTCGCCGTCGCGAGAGACAAAAGTGACAACAGCCATAACCAACTCCTGATGCAGCGTATTGATGGGATTTTAAATTCTGACAGCAACTGACCATGTCGGCTATGTTCGCCAGAGTCAGATGGTTGTGAATTCGACTCAGGGGGGAAAATGAAACGCAATGATGCGGGCGTGCCTCCTCCAGCTTTCACGCAACGAGTCATTCCAGTTCGACCTAGCGAGCCTGAACTCGCAACGCTCAATCCGAGAATTCGCTCATCCCCGAGCCTTGATGCCATTTGATTTACGGCTCCCCACTTTTGGTTGACGAAAAGTAGGTCCCCCCGGCGCCGAAAACCTTCAGGATCAGCGATAACAGGGGTCATTCGAACGGCGGGCACCAACCCGTTCACAGAAGTTTCCGTAGCAACTTGATCGTACGTTCAGTATACGGTGGATAAATCAGACGCAGATCGGGTTTGGTGGATTTGGACAGCACTGCTCTGCGGTGGCTGAGAGCCTCGAACCCCCATTTGCCGTGATACTCGCCGAGGCCGCTGGCACCGACACCACCGAAAGGCAGCTGCGGAATTAAGCAGTGCAATGCGACGTGATTGATGACGGCACCACCGGACGGGATGCGGTCGATCAGGTCACGACCTAGCTGCGATGAAGTGGTGAATAGGTAAAGTGCTAATGGCTTCGGGCCGGCGTTAATACGGGTTACAGCTGCGCTAATCGAGTCGATCGTGAGGATTGGCAACACAGGGCCGAAGATTTCACTGGCCATCATCGCGTCGGTGTCGGGCGGATTCACAATGACCGTCGGCTCGATACGCAAACTGTCTCGGTTGAAGTGCCCTCCGCTGACGATGGTGCCCTGGGTGGCGGTGAGTAGTTGAACCAAGCGGTCGAATTGCCGTGCATTGACGATCGGCAGCGCGAACTCTTCTTCGGCAGACCGGAACTGGACGATGTTCTGGACGATCTTCTCCACCAGTTCGTCGACGATCGACTTATCAGCCAGAACATAATCCGGGGCGATGCAGGTTTGTCCAGAGTTGAGCAATTTCACCCACGCAATCCGACGCGCAGCGACGTCGATGTCGGCGTCGGCTGCCACGACGACTGGGCTCTTCCCGCCCAACTCGAGCGTCACCGGAGTCAACGTCAGCGCGGCAGTGGCCATAATCTTCTTACCGATCTCGGTGCTTCCAGTAAACAAGGCGTGATCGAAACCCTGGAAAAGCAGATCCTGAGTCGTCTCCCCGTCACCCTCGACAACGCGGACCGCCTCCGCATCAACATATTGCGGCACCAACCGGGCAAGCAACTCGGAGGTTGCAGGCGCAAGCTCGGATGGCTTGATCACTGCGCAGTTGCCGGCTGCCACCGCCGCCACCAAGGGACCCAGATTCAAATACAGGGGATAGTTCCATGGTCCGATGATCAGGACGACGCCCAACGGGTCGTACTGCACCCACCCGCGACCGGGCAATTGACTCAGCGGCAACGACACTCTCTTATGCCGCATCCATTTCTTCAGGTGCTTCCGCGCGTAGCGGGCTTCAGTCTTCGTGGCGTTGATGTCGCCGAGCCATGCCTCTACAGAAGAGCGGCCTAGGTCCTTGGACAACGCCAAGGCGATTTCGCTCTCACGTTCGGAACAAAGTCGCTCGATCCCTGTCAATTGGTCCAGTCGCCACTGCAGATCCCGTGTGCGGCCTGAATTTGCGACACGTCGGACCTCGTCGAGCAGTTGCTTGCGGTCGCGCCTGCCGCCCTGCGCCTCCATTTGTAATGGCATGTCAACTGCCTTTCTAGTAGCTCGGGCGATTTCTCTGGTAAACGGGTAGACATCATCGAATCGGGGTCCCAACGGCGCCGACCACGACAGCCGAGGCTTTCTTCATGAGGGAGATTTAGAACGACATCGGCCGGTCACCATCAAGGTATTGCCGGAGTCGTTGCATTTGTGGGCGAGTTTCACGGAAATGCCCCTAAGCCGGTGAGGGCTCCACGGCGCAGTACTCGATCTGCAAACCTCGCCGTTATTTGGGCTCCGCCACCCGACATTCACCACTGACTGCGGGAATTTGTCCCCGCGGTGGCGTCAGAATCGAATGAGCCCTCGGATGTTGCGGCCTGATCGCATGTCCTCATAGCCCTCGTTAATCTGATCGAGAGTGTACTCACGGGTGATCAGCTCATCGAGCTTGAGGTTTCCGCCGTTGTACAGTTCGACGAGGCGAGGGACGTCATGCGCAGCGTTCGACGAGCCGTACAGGGAACCGCGGATCTGCTTTTCGTAGAGTGTCAACTCCAACAAAGAGCCCGACATAGTGGTCTCCTCGGGATGCCCGATCGCGGTGACAACCACTCGCCCACGTTTGCCAACGAGTGATAGCGCCTCGGAAGTATAGGACCCTTCGGCGACATCCGTGGTCAAGATGCAGACGTCGGCGAGTTTGCCGCGAGTAATGTCACTGACCAGCGCCCACGCTTCGTCGATCGAGGCAACGGCATGCGTCGCGCCGAACACGCTGGATTGCTCCCTTTTGAATTCCACGGGGTCGACGGCGATGATGTTCAACGCGCCGGCGATCCGTGCGCCTTGAATCGCGTTCATGCCGATACCGCCGGCTCCGATTACGACCACTGTGTCCCCGGCGCGCACTTCGCCTGTGCGCACCGCCGACCCGTAACCGGTGGTGACGCCGCAGCCGATCAACGCCGCCTTATCCAGCGGTGTTCCTGTATCGATCTTAACCAGCGACGCCCTCGGCACGACCGTGTACTCCGAGAAGGTGCCCAGCAAGCACATCTGGCCGATGTCCTCGCCGCGTGCATGGAAGCGGTAGGTGCCATCGAGCTGGGGTCCCATCATGACGGCCGCGCCTGCGTCGCACAGGTTCCCTATACCGCGTGCGCAGTAGGAACAGTGCCCGCACGACGGAAGGAAGGTGAGGATGACCGAATCGCCCTCGGCGATATCCTCGACTCCCGCGCCGATTTCCACCACGGTGCCGGCGCCTTCGTGACCGCCGACTACGGGTAGAGGGAAGGGCAAGTCACCGGTCACGAGATGTTCATCGGAATGGCACAACCCACTCGCGGTCAGCCTGACGAGCACCTCGTTGGGGCCGGGCGGATCAAGCTCGACTTCCTCTACCTCCCACTTCTCTCCCAGGCCCCAGAGAACAGCAGCGCGTGTCTTCATGATTCTCCTTAGATCAATAATTCGGTTGCCGTGAAGGCCGATTCAGTCGAGCGTCTCAACAATGAAGTCACCGTCGGCGTATTGGCGCCGCAACTTCTTCTTGTCAAACTTGCCTGTCGAGGTCAGTGGAACTTCAGTAACGAATGCCCATCGTTCAGGTAGCCACCACTTGGCCACACGGTCGCGCAAGAATCCCGACAGCTCCCTAGCCGTAACGGTGCGTCCGGTATCGAGGACAACCACTGCCAGCGGTCGTTCCTGCCACTTATCGTCTGGCACACCGATCACAGTGGCGGTGCGCACCGCAGGATGAGCGGCCAATTCATTCTCCAGTTCGACTGACGAGATCCATTCACCTCCCGACTTGATGACATCCTTGGAACGGTCGGTCAGAGTGATGAACGCATCTGCGCTGATCACGCCAACATCTCCGGTACACAACCATCCATCCGGCGTCACCGCCGCACTGTCATGCTGGTAGTACGACCCGGTGATCCATGGGCCGCGAATCTGAATCTCGCCCACCGACTTTCCGTCCCAGGGCTGCTCAGCATCAGAGTCGTCGACGATGCGGGCCTCCACACCGGCCACCACCCTGCCCTGGGTTCCGCGTACCTGAAGGGACCTCTCCGGTGAGTCGGTGTCCCGCGGGAGCGCGACTGCAGCAAGCGGCGAGGTCTCGGTCATTCCCCATGCCTGTACGATGCGGATACCCAGCTCGTCGTAAGCGGTTATCAACGACCGCGGAACGGCTGAACCCCCGCAGGCCACCATCTTCAGCGAACTGACGTCATGGCCTGGATTGTCACGCAGGTAGTGCAAAACGTCGGTCCAGATCGTCGGGACCGCTCCCGCCATCGTCGGTCGCGCTGCCTCGATCATCTCCACCAACGGCTCAGCCTGTAAAAAGCGGTCGGGCAGCAGCATCTGCGCGCCTGCCATCATCGCCGCGTACGGCAGTCCCCACGCATTGGCATGGAACATCGGCACGATCGTCAATACCGTGTCGTCATGACCGATGCCCAGCGCATTCGAGGCGCACGCTGCCTGAGAATGCAGCCACGTCGAACGATGGCTGTAGATAACGCCTTTCGGATGGCCGGTGGTGCCGCTGGTGTAGCACATCGCAGCGGCCGACCGTTCGTCGACGTCTGGCCAGTCGAATGAGCTCGGCTGGGCGGCGACCACATCGTCGTACCGAAGGACGTCCTTTCCACACCCCTCAACAGCGGCAAGGTCGCCAGTACCGGTGACGAGCACCGTGCGAACCGAGGTCATCGAGGGAAGAGCCGACGCCAGGAGAGGAAGGACCGTTCCGTCGACGATGACCACCCGATCGTCGGCATGGTTTGCGATCCACGTCAGCTGTTCAGTCGGCAGTCGCAGATTCAACGTGTGCAGCACCGCGCCCATCGATGGCACCGCCGAATAGCATTCCAGATGCTCCTGGTTACTCCATTGGAGGGTCGCGACGCGCTCATCTCCACGAATCCCGATCGCGCGCAATGCATTAGCCAACTGAGCCGCACGTTCGCCCAGCTCTCGGTACGACACCCGGGAGATCTGCCCGGGTCCACGCGCGGTCAACACCGCACGCTCGCCATGAATCCTGGAGGCATGCCGCACTATCGACGACACGGTCAGCGGAACGTCCTGCATGGTGCTTTTCATCGCGCCACCGTCCTGCGGTCAGCGGTCAAGCGGAAGTCACGCATCGATCGGTAGTCACGCATCGATGAGATCCTGTCGATTCTCGCTCTGCAACATCGACTTGTACTCGGGAAACAGGTTCTTGGCCTGTGGGATCAGTTTGAGCAACTTGGGCACCGGCCCTTTTGCGCGCACGGTTCCCTTGGCCATCGCCATTGTCAGGTTCACCTTCCCTAGCCAGAACTTGTTCCCGGTGTCCGAAGACATGAACAGTTCGACATTGGGGACTGCGGTACTCGAAGCTCCGGTCTCCACCACTTTGTTCGGCATATCCACCGTCACCACCGCATCCGGATCGGTGTAATACACCCGCAACACCACCCCCGAGCCCGCAAGCTTGTCCGCCAGCCCCTCGATCTCCAGGCCACGCCGAAATATCCCGGCCATGTAGGCGTAAACCTCGTCCTCATTCTTGAACACAGCCATCTCGAACCTCCACCAATCTCGTTGTAGGTAATGCGCGGTCGCGAGCGACCAGGGACGCTCAATCTGCGATAGTCACCGCTCCCGTCAAACAAGTCATCGGGGGTGACCGCCTCTCAGCCGAACTCGTCGTTGCGAGGCATGCTTCCCGCCCACACGAGGGTGCGTGTGATGTTCACCATACCACCTTTTGCTCAAATCGTTACCTTTTTTTGTTTTTGTAAATACCCTGAGGTTACTCACGCGGATGCGTCGGGTTGCGACAAGAACATGATCTGCTCGGAGCGGACCGTGGAAGTCCGACAGTGGAATACGAGACGCTGCGGGAGTCGCAGCGCATTTCAAGCCAAAGATGACGGCATACGCATCGGCCACGATCACAAGGAAACAAGATTGGGTCTGCTGCACGGATAGGTGACAGTTGTAGTCACGCAGCCGGTGCGGCTGGTGTGTTCATGATGGTCTCGTATTCGATGGGGGTCAATCGGCCGAGGGCGGCCTGGCGTCGGCGGCGGTGATAGGTCCGCTCGATCCAGGTGACGATCGCTGTTCGGAGCTCCTGGCGGGTCGCCCAGGCCTGACGGTCGAGGACGTTCTTTTGCAACAGCGAGAAAAAGCTTTCCATTGCAGCGTTGTCGCCGCAGGCTCCGACTTTGCCCATCGATCCGATCAGGTCGTGAGTAGTTAAGACGTTAAGGAACTTTCGGGACGAAAATTGAGAGCCTCGGTCCGAGTGAACCACGCATCCGGTGACGTCGCCGCGGCGAGCGAGGGCGTTGTTCAGAGCGGTGACCGCCAGGCGGGCTTTCATCCGCGAGTCGATGGAGTATCCGACGATCCGATTACCGCAGGCATCTTTGATCGCACACAGATACAGCTTCCCCTCACCGGCTTGGATTCCAGCAATCGTCGCAACACCTACTGGAAGGTGTTGCAATGGCTGGCAAAAAGTACACGGATCAGCAGAAGGAAGAATTCTTCCGACTACTCGATAGAGGTGGCACGGTCCGCGCCGCAGCGCGTGCAGTCGGCGTTCATGAAGACGCAGGCTACAACTGGTTGCGGAAGACAGGGCTGACCATGGCGCGGGCCGCGCCGCGCACCTACCCCGCGGAACTCAAAGCTGAGTTCTTGCGGCTCGTTCGCGAGCGGCAAATCATCTCAACTGTTGCTCATGAGCTGGGGATTCATCGGCCAACAGCCCATGTATGGGCGCGGAAAGCAGGAATATCGACCAGCGAGGCACGCAAGGTCAACCCGCGGCGTGAAGAGTTCCTACGTCTACGAGCGGCGGGACTCACGCGCGTGGAGGCGAGGGCTCGCGTCGGGGCCGATGCCCGATCGGCGACCGACTGGGACAAAGGCATCACCATCATCAACCGAGGGCGTGTCTATCCCGACGGCCGGGTGGTGCGGTACCCCGTAAAGAACAATGATGTTGTGCCAGAACGAAGAACTCGCGCGATCGGCGGAAGTGTCGACCTCAATGTGGTCGAGAAGATCATCCATCCCCGTTACCTCAGCCTGCTCGAACGGGAGCAGTTGCAGGATCTACGGCGTGCGGGGTTGTCGATCCGGGCGATCGCGTCGGAGATGCGACGCGCACCGTCGACGATCAGCCGAGAACTCAAGCGCAACACCGTCTCGGTGAGGGGATATATGCCTCATACGGCGCATCGGCTGTCGGTGAAGCATCGGGCCAGGCCGCGGAGGGCGAAGCTGGTTGCCAATGCCGAGCTTCGTTCCTATGTCCAAGGGAAATTGGCGAAAAGGTGGTCGCCGCAACAGATCAGTCACCGACTGGTCAAGGACTTCCCGACCACGCCGGAAATGCGTGCGAACACCGAGACGATTTATCAAGCGATCTACGTGCACGCCCGAGGCGATCTCACACGTGAACTCGGAAAGCAACTGCGCCGCGGTCGAATTGCGCGCAAGCCACATAGGCAGTCCGATGCCCGTCGGCCGCGGTTCGTAGACCCGATGAACTCGATCAGCAATCGGCCGGCAGAGGTTGACTCGCGAAAAGTGCCAGGTCATTGGGAGGGCGATCTCATCATCGGTGCGCTGGGTGGATCGGCGATCGCGACACTAGTCGAACGCTCCTCCCGCTTCGTGATGCTCGGGCACCTCGGACGTGAACGGACTGCCGAAGCCGTCCGCGACTCTCTCATTACCACCGTCCGTCATCTGCCCGCATCGCTGCGAGGAACTCTGACCTGGGACCAAGGCGCCGAGATGGCCGAGCACCGGGCATTCGCCGCCGCGACCAACTTCGACGTCTACTTCGCAGACGCGGGCGCTCCCTGGCAGCGCGGCAGCAACGAGAACACCAACGGGCTTCTCCGCCAATACTTCCCGCGCGGTACCGACCTGGAAGCGCACAGCGTCGACAAACTCTTGGCCGTCGCGGAGGAGCTTAACGACCGACCCCGGAAATCGCTCGACTGGGACACCCCTGCCGAGCGCCTGAGTGCTTTACTGGAAGTCTCGTAATTACGAGTGTTGCGACGATTGCTGGAATCCAAGCGGTGGGGTGCTCGGTGATGTCGGTGAGCCACAATCGGTTCGGACGCTGCGCGGTGAACTCGCGTTGCACCAGGTCCTCGTGCACGGCCGGCCCGGAACGCACCGACTTCAGTCGGCGAGGCTTCTTGCCGAACCTCGACCACCAGGTGTTATCCGAGCAGATCCGCCACGCCGTCCGTGCCGCCATGACCTGACCCGCGGCCTCGGCTTCGTCGGCGAGAAACCGGTACCCGAACTCAGGGTCGTCCCGGTGGGCATCGAACAACGCGTTCGCCCGATATGCCCAGGTCAGATCTGCCTCGGTGACCGCATCACGCAGCCACCGATAGTACGGTTGGCGGGAGAGCTTCAAGACCCGGCACGAGACCGCGACGGGGATTCCGTCGACGGCGAGCTCCTTCACGAGCGGGTACATCATTTTCCCGGCAGATTCGCCTGCGACAGATACGCCGCAGCTCGCCGCAGCACCTCATTCTCCTGCTCCAGCAGCCGAACTCGTTTCTTCAACTCCCGGTTCTCGGCCATACTCATGCTGCTCAGCCCGGGTTTCGTACCGTCATCGACATCGGCTCGTCGCATCCACTTCGACAGTGTCATCGGGTGCACCCCGAAATCCGCGGCAACCTGATCGATCGTCACACCCGGTTCCCGGCCGCGGGCCACCCGGACTACATCCTCGCGAAACTCCTGTGGGTAAGGCTTCGGCATAGCTGCATCCTTCCAGGCCACCCCGAAGGTAAGCCAGATCAGATGTCACCTATCCGTGCAGCAGACCCATTCGGATAAAGTTATGGGTCAGTTGGCGGTAGCGTGACTTTCTCCGTTCCCACACGCACGTCTGCGCAGCGGAAACCAGTTATACCCGTCAGCGGGACCCGGTATACGATGTACTCGCCGCTCCGGCGACACTGAATCGCCCTCCCATAGGAGGGCGATGGTTTGACAAAGCCACTTGGCCTACCTCTGATGCCGCGGCCATCGAAGTGAGTGTTCAGGCTGGACCCCAGCAAACCACTTTCCTGCGAATGTTAGGTGAAGAGAGAGAACGCTGCGTTCGATTCGGTCTTCCGCCACACGATGTCGACACGAGCGCACCAGTGTGCTCCGCCTTCCCACACAACGACAGCTGTCGCGGGATGTCATGCGGCGAAAAATCGTGACTGGCGGAGGGACTAATGCCCATTTACCATTGTCGACATCTCGTTACCGTGCTACGACGCCACACGACCCAGTATCGCAGTCTACGAAGGTTACGAAGCCTACTCTGCGGGCTCGTTCTACCGAAGGCCAAGGTAGCGGAGCACCGAGAGTGAAATCTGGTCTGCTACGGCTTGGTTGCAGCGTTCCATAGAACCCGGGAGCACCAGATGACTGACGGTGAGGCGGATCCAAACATCGACCGCAGGGACAACGTCGGCAGCACGATCACCTCTGAGATGGGTCTGAATCCACGTCACCAATTCTTCGGTGGCGGACTTCAGCATGTTCGTCGATGTAGCGAGTAACGGCAACACCCCAGTGCCCATACGGGTGAGGTCATCCGAACGGCCAAGCTGGACGCCCAACAGGGGACTTTCAACGGCTTCGTCCAACGTGTAACGAACGGCTGCCGTGATGGCCGTCGGTACGTCGGCTGCGTTTGCGTCGAGGACCTTCCGGATTCCATCCAGAAAGCGGTGAGTCTCGCGCACGACTAGTGCGTCGCCGAGGGCAGCTTTACTCGCGAACTCGCGATACAACGTAGGCCGGGATACGCCAATCACAGCGGCGATTTCACTGAATCGCACTTTCTCCCAGCCCTTCTCGATGGCCAACTCCTGAGCTGCTCGCAAGGCTTCAGCGCGCAGCTGCAGACGAAAGGAAACCCGGACGGGCTCGACAACCATGACTAGAGTGTAACGGCTGATCAAGGAACCGGTTCAATGCCAGAACATCGCCGATCATTGAATCCCGGGTCATGTCGTTGCCGCCGACGATTAGCAATACCAAGTTGCCCAAAAACTCTCCCGGCCCAGCTAATCAGTGCCTTAGGTCTCAGCGTTGCCCTACACGTGGAGGTCCAGATCGAATCCGGCTTCTTCTCCGGCAGCGGTCATGTCCGCTTTGTCGTGCTAGTACCGCGGAAACGAACAACTGACAGACGCCGCGCACCGGACCTGCCGTGCGTGCGCCGATCCGCAGTGGCCTGAGATGGTCGGGCGCCCCGCAGGTCGCCGTCGATGCCGGGCACTGCGTTGTTGATTGCGATCCGCATCAACGGCAGCCTTCCTCGAAGAGGCGTCTCGCCATTCTCTCGTCGTACGATACAAAGGTCTCACCAGCCATAACCAACTCCTGATGCTGCGTTTATGTGATCGTTCAAATTGTGGTCGAAGTTGACTGCGTCGGGAGGAATCGTCAAATTCTGTGGATTAAGGTGTGTCAGGCGACCTCGGATACCGGCGTGTCCGGTGACGGTTCCGGGGTGATCTCGACGGGTCGTTCGAGGAGCTTGCCCTTGTGGAACAGCGCAC
>NZ_LPNQ01000047.1:0-16769 GCF_019266085.1 Rhodococcus sp. FH8
CGTGAGCACGGGCGTACCTTCCCGCCAGCGTTGGCGCGCTGGACTTGATCAGAATCCTGTTCGTGTACAGATCATCATCCGGGAAGGTGCGTCCTCCCGGGATCCACAGGTTTCGATCATTCCTCGGTACTCTGCTGGTGGAAGATCGTCGCAGTAGCCGTGGAGGCGTTGGTGATTGTGCCAATACACCCAGGACAAGGTCGCGAGTTCGACATCGACGGTGGTCTTCCATGGTCCGCAATGTGCTGGTCCGTAGATCAGTTCAGCTTTGTAGTAGCCGTTGACGGTCTCGGCGAGAGCGTTGTCGTAGGAATCGCCGATGGTCCCGATCGATGGGGTCGCGCCGATCTCAGCGAGGCGTTCGCCGTAGCGCAGGGATGTGAATTGACTGCCCGCATCGCTGTGGCACCGCAGCCCGGTGAAGGTGGTTCCGCGTGACCATCGGGCCATTTCGATCGCATCAAGGACCATCTCGGTGCGCATATGTGGTGCGACGCGCCAGCCGACGATCATCCGACTGTAAGCGTCGGTGATGAAACAGACGTACGCGATCCCTGCCCAGGTCGCCACGTGTGTCAGGTCGGTAACCCACAGTTGGTTCGGCATAGTGGCGGTGAAATCTCGTCCGACCAGGTCCGGGTGTCGACCCATGCCGGCGGTGGGGCGGGTGGTCCGCACCCTCTTACCTCGGCAGACACCTTCGATGCCCTCGGCGCGCATCAGGCGGGCGACCTGATCACGGCCGACGTCGAGTCCGGCTCTGCGGGCGGCTTTCCACAGTTTCCGGATCCCGTAGACGCGGTAGTTGTCTTCCCACAACGTCCGAAGCGCCGGCCGCACCCGGGCATCCTTTACCGACCTCGTCGATGGTGATCGTGACCTGGCGGCGTAGTAACTGCTCGGAGCGATCTGCAGTGTCCTGCAGATGGGCTCGACCCCGAGTGGGCGTCCTGCGACGACATCGTCGCGGTTTGCGTCGATGAACGCGGTCACCTCTTGTGCTGGCGGTCGAGCTCCGCCCCGAAGAAAGACGCTGCACGCTTCAGTATTTCGTTGGCCCGCTTGAGCTCTCGATTCTCTTGCTCCAACTCCCGGATACGTTGAGCCTCCGACGTGCTCACCCCTGGCTTGGTGCCGTCGTCGATATCGGCCTGACGGACCCACGCCCGTACCGACTCGAGCCCGAACCCCAGTTGCGACGCAACCCGCGACGCCGCCCCGTGCTCGGTCCCCAACTCGGCCCGCAGTGCACGGACCATCCGCACCGCACCGGCCTTCTCCTCCGACGAATACCGACGCGTTGTCGGTCTTCCTGGCACACGTTCATTCGGCATGACTTCATCCTCGTTTCCAAGGCCAGAAGTCTCCACCGAACCCAGGGCGATTCACATGATGGAGGAATGAGGGGATGCGCCCGAACAGGTACCTCGACGATTATCTGCATGGGCTGGAGTTCCTGGGTGGGGTGTACCCCGATGATGCGGGGGCGATCGCCGAGCACGGCATAGTGGCCGCGCTCGACGATGATGACGCGTTCGTGTTCTTGCTTCGCTTGGTCGGTCCAGAAGCCCCGGCATTCGCGGATGAACTGTGGCAGTTGATCAGTGGTTTTCTGAACAGTCGCCGCGTCGAGGAGTTGTTCGGAGGCTCTGAGGATGCCGGGATGGCGGATCTCAACACAGTGAGAGGCCCGAGATACCTCCCGCCTCCTACTCGACCGAGGATCCCAAGGTGAGAGTGCCTGACGGCTACCACCGTGCCAAATAATTCAGGGAAGAACGTGCCAAATAATTCCGAGAGTCACAAGGCTACGCGAGGGTATCGACCGCCGACCAGAACCCGGAATTACAGCTGGACGCACTCAATGCGGCCGGCTGTTTTCGCGTCTGGACAGACAAGGCATCAGGCGCGAAGACGGATCGCCCTGAATTAGCGGCGTTGAATGGACGCCCTGCGCTCGGGAGACACGCTCGTCGTCTGGCGACTTGATCATCTCGGCCGCTCGCTGCCACACCTGATCGGGACCGTCGCAGAGCTGGAGGCCCGCGGAGTGGCGTTCAAATCCCTGACCGAAGCGATCGACACGACCACGCCGGGCGGCAAGCTGATCTTCCACATCTTCGGCGCCCTAGCGGAATTCGAGCGCAACCTCATCCGCGAACGCACCATCGCCGGGCTGTCGGCGGCTCGTGATCGCGGCCGGGTCGGTGGCCGACCGTCTTCGCTGACGGCCGCGAAAAAGCGGCAGGCGAAAAAGATGCGCGGCGAGGGCGTACCATGACCGAAATCGCAGAAGTGTTGAACATTGCTCGCAGCACCCCGTACCGAAACCGGCCCTTCCGGATCCGGAGTGCGTAGCTGGGGTTCGTCGGTGATGCGGTGAGGCACAAGATGTAGGGGTCCTGGGGCGTGTGAAGATGCAGGTTCTCTCGCCTCGCATCGAACACCCCAGGACCCGTTTTGAACGCTACCGCCAGCCTGCTTGCCGACACCATCTGCCGCACCGTCGAACTGGGGGTGACGATCACCGACGCGGCTGTGGCCGACGAGTTCACGCACCTGTTCTGCTCCCCGGCGACACTGGACCCGGTGTGCGCCGAGTGCGGGGCGGCGGGCCGGCTGCGGGACCACATCCAGCGGAGAGTCACCGATCTACCGATCGTGGGTCACCCCACCAGACTGCATGTGCGGGTACCGCGTTTCACCTGCGACAACACCGAGTGCGCCACGAGGATCTTCCAGCAGCGCATGCCGTCGTTGGCCGAGCCGAGAGCCAAGACCACACGCCGCTGTACCCGCTGGATTCTGCAGCGTCTGGCGATCGACCGCACCAGCGTCTCGGCGGTGGCCAAGGCCCTCGGGCTGGGCTGGGATCTGGTCAACGACCTTGCCGTCTCCGAGACCCGCACGATGGTCTACGGCCAGCCCGGACACTTCGACGGCGTGCGTGTCCTCGGGGTCGATGAGCACAAGTGGAAGCACGTCCGCGGTGACGGCTCCTCGTCGTTCGTCACCGTCTTGGTCGACCTGACCCCTGTAGTGGACGGCACCGGCCCGTCTCGGCTGCTGGATATGATCGCCGGCCGCTCGGCGAAGGTCTTCACCGAGTGGCTCGACGCCCGTGACCAGGACTTCCGGGATCGGGTCAAGGTGGTGACGATGGACGGATTCTCCGGCTACCACTCCGCCGCAGCCAAGGCAGTTCCCGCTGCCCGGACGGTGATGAATCCGTTCCACGTCGTGCACCTCGCCGCGGACAAGCTCACCGTCTGCCGCCAGCGCATCCAGCAGGCCACCACCGGGCACCGGGGCCGCGGCGGCGATCCGCTGTATGGGATCCGCCGGACACTCAACACCCGGGCCGAGCTGCTCACCGACAAGCAGAAAGTCCGCCTGTTCACAGCGTTCACCGCCCATGATGCGCACGCGGCGGTGGAGGTCACCTACGGCGTCTACCAGCGACTCATCACCGCCTACGAGGCCTCGGGCAAGCGGGAGGGCAAGATCGCGATGTACAAGCTCCTGCGCTCGATCCGAACCGGGGTGCCCAAGGAATTGCCCGAGCTCGCCCAGCTGGGCCGGTCGCTGTGGAAGCGCCACCGGGAGATCCTCGCCTACTTCGACATCGGCGCCTCCAACGGCCCCGTCGAGGCCATCAACGGCCGCCTCGAACACCTCCGCGGAATCGCCCTGGGCTTCCGGAACCTCAAGCACTACATCTTGCGGTCACTTATCCACTCCGGACAGCTCCAGAACCGGATCAACGCACTCTAAATCCGGAAGGGCCCGTAAAGCTGCCGAGAAGACCCTCGCGACCTTGCCGTCGTGCCCGATTCCCGAGATCGCCCGACTGGGACGAACGCTCCGCAAGTGGAAGGACTCCTTCCTCGCGTACTGGACCACCGACCGCTCCAACAACGGCGGAACCGAAGCGATCAACGGCCTCATCGAACTCCACCGGTGCCTGGCCCGCGGCTACCGCAACCGCGACAACTACCGCCTCCGCATGCTCCTCATCGCCGGGGGACTACGGGCCTGACCCCACACTCAGATGCGAAGAGCCTGTTTGCTTGGTCGCTTTCACACCTCACACGGAGGTCTCCCTCATGTCAGCCCGCCATGCCGACCGGTGACACAACGTCCGCGGTCAGTACACCTAGGGGTCAATTTTCACCCGCGGTTGACAGAAGCATGACGTGGGGGTGTCCGCGGCGAGCCGGACCCTGTCGGTGAGGGCGGCGCGCTGGTCACGGACCTCTTGCCCTGGGGCGCGTTGACGTGTCGGCAACGTCTAACATCCTCAGCGGCCGCGTCTTGTGCCCCCGCTCGATCCCCGAGGCTGCGACGGGAGTCGACGCGCCGATGCTCGACGCCCGTCGCGGGAACCCGCCCCGAGCCCGGAATGTTCGGTGGCGGAGGGGCTCACAAGGAGCGGCTGATTATCTCCTTCATGATCTCCGAGCTCCCCGCGTAGATCTGGGAGACGCGCAGGTCGGCCCAGGCGCGGGCGATGGGGTACTCGTTCATGTAGCCATATCCGCCGTGCAGCTGGAGGCACGCATCGGCGACTCGCTGGGCCCGCTCGGAGCACCACAACTTCGCCATGGCTGCGGTGGGGATGTCCAGTTCCCCATCGAGGTGCAGTTCGATGCACTCATCGACGAAGGCACGCGCGACCCGCGCCTCGGTGGCAACCTCAGCCATCTTGAACTTGGTGTTCTGGAACCCCCAGATCGGGCGTCCGAACGCGCTGCGGTCGCGCACGTAGCGCAGTGTCTCGGTCAGACACAACTCCATGGCCGCTACGTTCGACACGGCGACGAGCAGTCGCTCCTGGGGAAGCTGCTCCATCAGCTGGATGAAGCCCTGTCCTTCGGTGTGACCGAGCAGGCTGGTGGCGGGGACGCGGACGTTGTCGAAGAAGAGTTCGGAGGTGTCCTGTCCCTTCATGCCGATCTTGTCGAGGACCCGCCCCCTCGAGAATCCCTCAGCCGCGGTGGGCACCAGCATCAGCGAGATCCCGGCCGCTTTGTCGTCGGGATCGGTCTTGGCGACGGTGAGGACGAGATCGGCCTGAGAACCGTTGGTGATGAAGGTCTTCGAGCCGCTGACGACGTACTCCTCGCCTTGCCGGATCGCTTTGGTCTTGATGTTCTGCAGGTCCGAACCGGTACCAGGCTCGGTCATCGCGATCGCTCCGACGACCTCGCCGGACGCCATCTTCGGCAACCACTGCTGCTTCTGGTCCTCGGTGCCGTAGGCGAGCAGGTAGTGCGCGACGATGCCGTTGTGTAGGGAGGCGCCCCACGAGCTGTCACCGACTCGCGCCTGCTCCTCGATGAGGATGGCTTCGTGAGCGAAGGTCCCGCCGCCGCCGCCGTACTCCTCGGGGATGGAGAGGCACAGCAGACCCACCGCTCCGGCGCGGTTCCACAGGTCCCGGTCGACGTGCTTGTCGGCGATGAAGGTCTCGATGTGCGGCCTGATTTCCTTCTCGCAGAAAGTGCGGGCCAGGTCACGCAGGTCGTTGAGGTCGTCGTCCATCCACGGGGAACGGCGAGCGGTCATGGGAGCCTCCGGATCATTGGGTACAGGGTGTACCCCCATCAGACCACGGCCGCCGTCCTGGGTACAAGGTGTCCCACGTCGGCGTCGGGCGCTGCTCGGCGTGTGCGGCACCGAGCTGAGTCGTCGCGCCGCGCCTGTAGGCTGCGCGGGTGGTGGAAGTGAGACGATGGGCTGACTCGACCGTCCGACGGCGGTCGTCGCGTGACGAGCTGGCTCGTAACGAGAAGCGCGAGCGCGTGGTCCAGGCTGCGAAGCAGGTCATCGACGAGTCCGGGATCGACGTCGGCACCGCTCTCATCGCGGAGCGGGCTGGCATTCCCAGGCCGCACGTCTACCGCAACTTCACCAGCCGAGACGACCTGGACGACCAGGTGGCCAGGAGAGCAGCGCAGGACCTGATCGCGCGGGTGCGCCCGCACCTGACCCGACGAGGCACACCTCAGCAGGTCGTCGAGGGGTTGGTGCGCGCCTGCGCCACCTGGGCCGAGGAGCATCCGCATCTCTACCGCTTCCTGGCAGCCCGTGGGCAGAGTCGGACCCTGCATCGTGCCCGGATGGGGCGGTCGCGCCTCCTCGACGAGATCGCTGCGGCTGCCCGCGGGTACACCAAATCGGGTGTGGCGAGCTTTCCGGAAGGCATCCTGGTCGGGGTGATGGGGATGGTGGATGCCACCGTCATCTGGTGGCTCGACCAGCGAGACGAGTCCCTGGACGTCATGGTCGGACGGCTCGCTGGTCACGTCACCCTCGTGCTCCGGGATGCGCTGGCCGGCCACGGGATCCCGCTCGACCCTGCGGTCGAGCTGGAGCCGTTCGTAGCGGAATGAGGATGTCAGGGACCGGTCGTGGCCGTGCCCTGCTCGAAGTGCTTGAGGTCGACGACGATGAACGTTGCGTGCGCGGTGGCGACCTTGTCGCCGACTTGGTCGACCGCCTCGGCGTCCACGTGCAGTCGTCGTCCCGCATGGTCGCGGACGCGGGCGGTGAACTCGTAGTCGGTCCCCAGTAGGACCGGCCGGAGGTACTCGACGGTCAGTGACCGGGTCACGGCGAGCTCTCCGACGCGGTAGAGGAGGAAGCCGAAAAGGTCGTCGAACGCCGCGGCCACAAGACCGCCGTGGGTGATCCCTGGCGCACCCTCCTGGCGGTGGTCGAAGCGGTGCACACAATACACACCGTCCTCGGTGGCGTCGACCTGCAGAGCGAGCCCGGCGGGGTTCTCCGTGCCGCATCCCGCGCAGGTGGGGGAGTGTGAGGGAAGGCGGCCGGATTCGGATGGCTGTGGTCGCGACATGGCACTGATCCACGCTTCCAGCGTCGTCGGCGCAACGGGACCGTGCTCGTGGTGGCTGCTCATGATTCGCGGTTCGGCTGCGCGGTCAAAGTGGCGGGAAGGTCGCTCATGATCGGCTCCTCGAGGGTCACGACGGACAGGCGGACGGTGAAATGGAGTCTAGTTTGTCTCCATCCAGACGTTTACCCGGCATCTGTCTACACTCGTCGGGTGATCCGAGAGGTGCTCAGGACCGATCGACGGCTTGGTGCCGAACCCAGGGGCTTCGCGTGGTGGCTCTCGCTCCTGGTGTGCAAGCCGTTCCTGCTCGTGCTGCGTCGCCCGGATTGGCGTGGTGTCGAGCACGTCCCAAGGTCCGGCGGAGCGGTGCTCGCCGCGAACCACGTGTCGCACATCGACCCCCTGCTTGTCGCGGAGATGATCCTCGCCCAGCGACGGGTGCCCCGTTTCCTGGCCAAGGACAGCCTCTTCGCGGTCCCGGTCGTGGGGTGGTGGTTCCGCTCCGCGGGTCACGTCGAGGTCGACCGGTCGGCTGGAAAGGCTGGCTATCGCAGGGCCGTGGAAGCCGTGGCGCGAGGTCAACTGGTCCTGGTCTACCCGGAGGGCTCCATCACCAAGCGAGAGGACGGACTGCCCATAGCGATGAAGTCCGGCGCCGTCCGCATCGCCTTGGCGGCGTCTGTTCCCCTTCTCCCGGTGGCGCAGTGGGGGGCGCAGGAGATTCTCCTTCCCTACAGTGGGCGTCTTCGCCTGGGCTGGCGTCGACCGGTGAGTCTCGTCGTCGGGCCCCCGGTCCCCTTCGAAGACCTCCACGACCTGGGGGAGACCTGGGCTGTGAAGGAAGGGTGTCGGCGGTTGGAGGCCGCCATCACCGCGATGGTCGATCAGCTGGCAGGGGTCCCGGCGGATCGGTGAACCGTGCCCGTGGCGGCATCGATCGAACGGCGTGGTCGCCGATGCCGACTCTCACGGTTCGAAGGCGGGATCCTGGCGGACCGGTCCTGAGGTGCCGCTCTGCGTCAGGCCGGGCCCGTAGGTCTCGTGCAGGGTCCGCATGATGTCGTCGTACGGGAGGTCGAGGTAGGTCCCTCTCTCTCGTACGTATTCCATGTGTCGACGACCGGCGCCGTCTGCGGCGTGGAGCAGCGCGTCTTGGGTCCCGTCGAAGTCCAGCGGGGGAACGCCGAACCGCTCACACAGCTCGGTGTTGAAGGCCGGCGAGCCCTTGTGCCAGTGACCGTTGACGTGGACGGCGGTCCACCCGTGATAGACGAAGAGATCGGTGCCCATCACCGACAGCAGTTGTTCGCTATTCAGATGGTTGCGCACGTCGGAGAAACCCAGCACGGCCGGAATCCCGACCGCGCGCAAACTGGCGGTGAGCAGCACCGCCTTCGGCACGCACCAAGTGGGGCCGCCGTTCAAGATAGAGCTGGCCTTGTAGTGGTCGCGATCGGGCGTGACACCGTACGGGTTGTAGCGAAGGCGGTCGCGGACCTCCGCGAAGATCCGCCGGACACGCTCGTGTGGGTCGTCCGCTCCCTCCACCACCGATGAGGCGAACCGACGGATTGCCGGGTGGTCGCTATCGACGAAGTAGCCGGACGCCACCGCATCGCTCGGCTCGTGCTGGCCGCTCACCAGACGACCGCCCGAGTGTTCGTGGCAGCCCCGGCGGCCTCGAGCGCGCGCACGAGCTCCCGCTCCAACTTTGGGAGTGTGGCGGCGACCCGGGCTGCTTCCCGGGCACGCTCGCGGGCCGGGGCCCCGTTGCTGCGCGCCAGGGAGGCGACCTGCGACCAGGTCGCGGCGCAGCGACGGGCACTGTCGGACACTGCGGCGGCCGCAGAGTCGTCGGTCAACCGGGCAATGTCGTGCGCGCCGCTGGCCAGCAGCTTGCGGAAGAGTCCGCCGCCGGTACCTGCCTTCTCGACGAACGCGCGCAGGCCGAGGAGGAGCAGGTGCAGCACGTCGTCGGGGAATACTTCGGGCCATCGCGGGAGGTCGTCGGCGAACAGGTCGACGGCGGCGAGTCCGGTGGCTCCGACCGCCGTGTCGCTGCCAGAGACGATCGACGGTCCGTCCGAGGCGGTCATGGCAGCGGCCGCCTGGGCGAACGCGGCACGACTGGCGACCGTCAGGTCAGGGAGCTTCTGGGGCCACTCGATGTCGAAGAAGGTGTGACGCGTCGGGACCGGGAAGCCCTGCGAGGACCGCGCCTTGGCCAGCGCGTCGTAGGGCACCATCTGCACGTCCTCGCGGTCGTTGTCGACGACGTGCGCGATCTGATGCTCGTCGTCGTACCCGATGACCACGATGTCGTGCCTGCTCATCTGGAGCTGGACCCGCAGGTATGGCAGCTCTGCAATGTCCGCCCACACGAGGGCTGGGCGGCCACGCTGGATGGAGTCACGCACCCAAGCCCATCCCTCGCTCGGGTCGTCGGTGGCGTGCACCGAGACCGCTGCCCCCAGGCGCATCGGCAGGTCTGTCTCCAGGTCGCCTCCGCGGCCTACGAGGTAGATCGGGGGCATGAGCTCGGTGTCCCGGACGTAAGCGAGGTCCAGGGAGCCGCTCAGTGCGAAGACGAGTCCTTCGTCAGGAGGGCCGTTCCACCCAAGTCCGGCCCATTCCAGCAGGTCCCGCATTGCGCCGGAGCCGCAGTGACCGCCCAGGCGGTGGGGGTAGGGACTGACGACGCGTTGCTGAGAGCTAGCCATGTACTTCATCCTAGCCTCGGTGTTTCATGGGGATCTTCGGTTTTCTGGGCCGAAATAGACCGAAGTGCTTCCTGAGCAGGGGAAACTGGGAGTTGTCTAAAGCTCCAGGTTCTCAAGCAGAAAGCACTCGGTAGGTGAAGCGTACTTCGTGGTCGGCCGGTCTGTCGTTCTCCGCCTGTGATGTCGGGGTGATTTCTCACGCCGGGACGATCGCTCCCCGCCTTTTGGCTGATCGGGTCGGCCTGACCGCCGAACTGTCCAAGGCGATGGCACGCCGCCGGTCCGTCCCGATCCACGACCGTGGTCGCGTGCTGACCGATGTCGCGGTCATGCTCGCCGGTGGTGGCGAGACCATCGCCGATATCCGCGTTCTGCGCCACCAATCCGGCCACGGCAACTCACCGAAGATCAGGCCGCGCCGACCTCAACGTCGCTGGAACGAGGTTAAGTCGGAACCGATTGGTTTTTCCCGAGGATGCGGGAATCGGTGAGGCTCCGCACAACGCGGCGAACGAGGATTCCGATCGAAGCCGTTCAGGATTCGAGCCTGCGGTCACCAGGAGCGTAGCCGTGGTGATCACGGCAAACCCTTTGGTGGCGATCATTGCGGGAGCCACAGTCGAGACAAGCTCCCGCAAGTCTTCCTCGAGCTCCTCGATCTCGCTCGTCAAGTATCGGTGGCGACGCGCCAGACGCCGAAGAGCGTGGCCAGTTGCGGCATCTACCGACGCGGTGGGGGCACAGGGCCTGGTAGCGGCGAGGTCCGCGATCACATCGTGCTCGCTGACTCTCGACCACCGCGTTCGGATCTCCTCCGGGGCGGTGACCAGCAATGACTTGATCTGGCGGATCACGGCCACGCGGGCTTTGACGGCGCTGCGGCGAACGGTTAGCAACACACGGACCTGTTCGACGAGACCGTCGCCAGATTTAGCCGCGGGTAACGACTCCGGGTCGGCCAGTACCTGTTGCGCAGCAGCATAGGCATCGATCGGGTCGGACTTCCCACGTCGTCGTTGCGAGCGTCGGGGACGGATGATCTCGCGGATATCGACCCGCCGCTCCCTGAGGTGTCGGGCGAGTCCGGCGCCATAGGAACTCGTGCCCTCGATCCCAACGAGTTGGATGTTTCCTAGCGACCCGAGATAGGTCAGGAGCCTGTCGTAGCCGGCAGCGGTCGCTGGAATTTGTCGATCGCCGAGCCGCCTGCCGCTCAAGTCGAGGACCGCGACGTGGTGGTTATCGGCGTGCGTGTCGACTCCAGCAACGATGTGGACAGCAGCTGTGGACTCGTTGAGAAATGTTGTCATGATGAAGCCGTGCCTTCCTCCAGAGGGCACATCGGCCAGAGGTCGGGCAGACAAGACGTTGACGGGGCTGACCAGGCTCGTATGAAGTCATGCTCGCCTCTGGCCGACATGCATCGGACAGCGCCACCGCCACCAGCGCGCGGACGGATCAATTGCAAGACAAGCCCTGCGGCCGTCAGTCACCTACAGAGTCACACGCGTCGGCAACGAGGCCCTTCCATCATCAACGTCACCTACTCGTGCACCAGCCCCAACAGGACCTGGTCGCCTCGGTGGGCTCACGAGGCGACTCCTACGACAACGCGATGGCCGAGGCGTTCAACTCGCTGTCCAAGGCCGAGTTGGTCCGCAACCGTCACAAGGGGCCCTGGCGAGCTATCGACGACCTCGAGATCGCTGTCGCCGAGTACATCGACTGGTTCAACCATCGACGGATTCACGGCGAGATCGGCTACGTCCCGCCGGCCGAATACGAAGCTCAGCACGCGGCGGCCGAACCCCAAGCAGAGCCCGTCGACGACCTCGTCGACGCCAGATAACCACCCTCTACAAAACCCGGGGCTTGACACAGGCTTCGTCGGAAGTCGGGCCTGCTACACGTTGGGCATGCCTCGCCTGCGCACCCGGCCTTTCGTGTGCCGGAATTGGCTCGGGGACTGCCCTATCCATCGCTTGAAGGCATGTGAGAAGTTGCTGAGATCGCTGTACGCGAGATCCGCGGCCACTTGGCTGATCGTTGCGGTCGGGTCGAGCAGGCGTGCGATCGCCTGTTCGCGCAGCCAGGACTCGCGGACGTCACGGAAGGTCGTGCCCTCCTCGGCGAGTCTTCTCTTCAGGGTGCTGGTCGAGACCGAGAGCTTGTCAGCAACACGGGCGCTGTGAGCCTCTCCGGGGTCCTCCTCGAGCAGGACCCGCACTCGCTCTGCGAAGGAGATCGTGCCGTGGTGTCGCTCGAGTGCTGTGCGTAGGTCCGCGATCGCGACGCGGTAAGCAACGGGGTCTGCGAAGCGGCACACCTCCTCGAGCGCGTCCTGGGGGGCCTGCACGTACGAGGTGGGCGCGTCGAAGACGACGCGCCCACCTCGGGACTGCGCCCACCCCGCGGCAGACGCCGGCGCTGGCCACTCCAGGTACAGCGTGACCGAGGGCAGGGTCCCTGCGAGCAGGTCCAATAGTCGCAGCACCGTGGACCCGCCGTAGGCGATGACGAGGCGGTCCAAGTCCGGGTCGCGGGTGTGTGCAGTGAGCCCGATGGTGAGGCCACTTCCGTTCGGGTGGACGTGGGGGTGCAGGGCGGTGGAGATCAAGGGCAGAAAGGCGAGCAGTTCCACGACTTCTGCGACCGAGCCCGCGCTCACCAGCGGTACGCTCAGCGGCCCGAAGGAGGTCAGCTGGGAGTGTTCGGCAAAGGCGAAACCCAACTGGGTCGCCTGGGCGCTGTCGAGGTCCGGGTACACCTCTCGGAACCAGCGCACCGGCGCCTGCTGGTCCCGGGCGAGAAGTGCGGTCTCGTCGGTCCCTTCCCGCGCCATCACCGTGCGGAACCGGGCGGCAGCTTCACTGTCGATCACGGAGCTGTTGAGCATCTGCGCGAACGCGAGAGGCGGGACGCCGGGTTCGTACACACGCATTGCACGCACCCCTTGAGCCGAAATCACAACATTCTGACTGATGTGATCATAGCCATACCCCCTGCGTAGTCGCTACGCTTTCATCACGTTTTCGATCGTGAGGAGTCAAGCCAATGGGTGTAGTCACCTTTGTTTCCTACGACGGCGAGAAGTATGAGGCGCCCCTGGACGAGGGACGGTCGCTCATGCAGGTCGCGGTCGACAACATGGTGCCGGGCATCGACGGCGATTGTGGGGGAGAGGCCGCGTGCGGCACCTGTCACGTGATCGTCGACCCGCAGTGGTCTGAGAAGGTGGGTCTATCCGGACCTGTCGAGGAGGAGATGCTGTCGATGAATCCTGAGCGGCAGCCGACCTCCCGGCTGTCTTGCCAGATGGCGGTGTCGCAGGAGTGGGACGGCCTGGTCGTTCAGCTGCCCGAGTTCCAGATTTGATCGAAAGGAAAGTGGATCGATGATTGCGAGCATTGCAGACACGCTGAGCGAGAAGGTCCAGTCGACCCTCCCGATGGGGCTGCAGATCCGGGGCGCCCATCTCTACGACAAGACCCGTCGTTGGGTGACCGGAACGAACGGGCAGAAGATCTTCGTCGAGACCCCGATCCCGCCGGTGGACGAGGTCGAGCTCGCTGACATCGACCTGAGCAACCCCTTCCTGTACCGCCAGGGCAGGTGGAAGTCGTACTACGAGCGTGTGCGCAACGAAGCGCCCGTGCACTACCAGCCCAACAGTCCCTTCGGTCCCTTCTGGTCGGTCACACGGCACGCCGACATCATCGCCGTCGACAAGAACCACGAGGTCTTCTCCGCCGAGCCCTTCATCATCATCGGCCAACCACCCCGGTTCATGGATGTCGCGATGTTCATCGCCATGGACCCGCCCAAGCACGACGCGCAACGGGCCGCCGTTCAAGGGGTCGTCGCCCCGAAGAACCTTCGCGAGATGGAGGCCCTGATCCGCTCGCGCGTCCAGGAGGTGCTGGACGAACTCCCGATCGGTGAGCCGTTCAACTGGGTCGACCTGGTGTCCATCGAGTTGACCGCTCGAATGCTCGCGACGCTGCTGGACTTCCCCTACGACCAACGACGCAAGCTCGTCGAGTGGTCCGACCTCGCCACCGCGATGGAGCAGGCCAACGGCGGACCCTCCGACAACGACGAGATCTTCCGCGGCTTCGTCGACGCGGCGCGAGGGCTCAGTGCGCACTGGCACGACAAGGCGGCTCGGCTCGCGGCCGGCGAGGAGCCCGGATTCGACCTGATCACGATGTTGCAGAGCAATGAAGACACCAAGGACTTAATCGACCGCCCCATGGAGTTCCTGGGCAACTTGATCCTGCTGATCGTCGGCGGTAACGACACCACGCGCAACTCGATGAGCGGCGGTGTGCTGGCGCTCAACCAGTTCCCTGAGCAGTTCGAGAAGCTCAAGGCGAATCCGGACCTGATCCCGAACATGGTCTCGGAAGTCATTCGTTGGCAGACACCGCTGGCGTACATGCGCCGGGTCGCGAAGAAGGATACCGTGCTGAATGGGCAGTTCATTCGCAAGGGCGACAAGGTGGTCATGTGGTATGCCTCGGGGAACCGGGACGAGCGTGTCTTCGAACGACCTGACGAGCTGATCATCGACCGCAAGAACGCGCGCAACCACATTTCCTTCGGGTTCGGGGTGCACCGGTGCATGGGCAACCGGCTGGCTGAGCTCCAGCTGAGGATCCTGTGGGAGGAGTTGCTTCCTCGGTTCGAGGACATCGAGGTCGTCGGTGAGCCGGAGTACGTGCAGTCTAACTTCGTCAGGGGCATTAGCAAGCTCATGGTGCGCCTGACCCCGAAGCAGGACGCATGACGCAGGGGACCGCGCTCGTGGTCGGAGCCAGTCACTCGGGGGCTCAACTGGCGGCCAGCCTCCGGCAGGAAGGCTGGGCCGGCGAGATCGTCCTCATCGGTGACGAGGGCGCACTGCCCTACCAGCGACCGCCGCTGTCCAAGGCCTACCTCGCCGGCAAGAGCACGCTGGAGGAGTTGGCGATCCGGAAGGCGGACTTCTACGCCAAGCAGCAGATCCAGCTGGTCAATGCGCGAGTGGAGTCGATCGATCGCACAGAGCGGCGGGTGATGCTGGCCGGCGGCAAGAGCATGTCCTACGACAAGCTGGCGCTGTGCACCGGTGGCCGGGCACGGCGACTCCCCGTGCCGGGAGCCGACCTCCCGGGCGTCCACTACTTGCGCACGTTCTCCGACGTGGAGCAGATCCGAGAGTCGGCGCAACCGGGTCGGCGAGCGGTCATCGTCGGCGGCGGCTACATCGGACTGGAGACAGCCGCCTCCCTGCGTGCGCTTGGACTGGACGTCACCGTTCTTGAGGCCGCCGACCGTGTGCTCGAGCGGGTCACCGCCCCGGAGGTATCGGCGTTCTACGAGCGCGTCCACCGCGACGCGGGAGTGACCGTCCGCACCCGGGCGCTCGTCGAGGCTTTGGGTGGCGACGACCGGGTCCGAGAGGTCCGGCTGGCCGGTGGTGAAAAAGTCCCAGCGGACCTCGTCGTCGTCGGTGTCGGGCTCCAGCCCAACACCGAACTCGCTGCCGCCGCGGGTCTCCTCGTCGACGACGGCGTCGTGATCGACGACCGGGCCCGTACCAGCGATCACGACATCGTGGCCGCGGGCGACTGCACCAGCCACGTGATGGCGAGGTACGGGCGGTGCGTCCGACTTGAGTCCGTGCCGAGCGCGGTGGAGCAGGCGAAGGTCGCCGCGGCGACCATGTGCGGCAAGGACAAGACCATCGCGGCGCTGCCGTGGTTCTGGTCGGATCAGTACGATCTCAAGCTCCAGATCGCGGGACTGAACACCGGCTACGACGAGGTCTTGCTCAGTGGTGACCCGAGCTGTGATCGCGATCGCGACTTCACCTGCTTCTACTTCCGCGCAGGGGAACTCATTGCCGCTGACTGCGTCAACCGGCCGCGCGACTTCGCCTTCAGCAAGCGGACGCTCTCTCCGGGACTCCCCGTCGGCAGAGAAGCGTTACTGGGTATCGCACCGAGCTGAGCGTCAGCTGGACCACGGGGCCGTCCGACCCGATCGGCGAGCCGTCGACACCGGCTCGCTACCCACCACCGACGGGACACCATGCAGAGCACGATGACGAACGTCCAGCTCACGACGGCAGCCATCCTGCGCCACGGTGCGAGCGTTCACGGCGCGGCGCGGGTGCGGACCTTGCAGCCGGAGGGGAGCGTCAAGATCGGTACGTTCGCGCAGGTGTGACGTCGATCTGCCAGTGGGCGCATGCGCTGCGTGCCTGTGGGGTCGCTGGCGACGAGCGCGTCGCCACGCTCATGTGCAACAACCAGGAGCACGTTGAGGCCTACTGTGCCGTCGCGTCGATGGGCGCGGTGCTGCACACGCTGAACCCTCGTCTGAGCGCCGAGCAGCTCGCCTACATCGGGAACCACGCCGAGGATCGGGGCATCATCGTGGAGGGCAGCCTGGTGCCGCTGTTCCCTATCCGCCAGACTGAGGTGAGACGCTCGCATGACGATCACTGCGACCACTGACGCGGCCATGGAGGCCTCGCGGACCACGCCGACGACCTCGGTGCAGGAGACGGTTGAGTCCCCGCGAACCGGGCGGCCGACGAGGCGGACGTTCACCGCCGAGTACAAGCGGCGCATCGCCGCCGAGTACGACCGGGCCCCGGCCGGGCAGAAGGGCCGGGTGCTGCGCCGGGAGGGCCTCTATGAGTCCAGCGTCAAGCAGTGGCGGGCCCAGATTTAAGCCGGAACACTGGGCACCGTGTCCAAGAAGAGGCCTCGAGCCGGTCAGTCCCCGGAGCAGGCGCGTATCGCCGAGCTGGAAAAGCAGATCGGCAAGCTCGAGGGGGATGCTGCCCGAAAGGACGAGGTCATCGCCGATCGTGATGCCGCGTTGGAGGTCATGGGAAAAGGTGTCGCGTTCTTGGAAGCGCTCTCCAGGAAGAACAAGGAGTGAGCCGGGCGGCCTGGCGCACCTGGCAGGCCGAGACCGTGGACCGGCTGACCGCGCTGCTCGGTGTGGTGCGGGCATTTGCCCTGGTCGGCCGGTCGCGGGCCACCCATCACCGGCAGGCGAACCCGAGGAATCGTCAAATTCTGTGGATTAAGGTGTGTCAGGCGACCTCGGATACCGGCGTGTCCGGTGACGGTTCCGGGGTGATCTCGACGGGTCGTTCGAGGAGCTTGCCCTTGTGGAACAGCGCACCG
>NZ_LPNQ01000048.1:0-17232 GCF_019266085.1 Rhodococcus sp. FH8
AGTGGTACCGCGTCCTCGGCACTTGCGCGGAACGCTCGTGCCGATCGACGGCGACTGCCACATCATGACGGCAGCTTGAGGTGAGAGCCGCCCCATGGAGATGCGCATCGCGAAGTTGTCACGCATATCGCCCTTGAAATAGATCGCATCGGGGCGCTGTGTGCCGAAGACCAGATGCACTCGCGACGTACGAGCCTTGCGCGCCATCGATGCCAGCATGTTGAGTACCGGTGGTTCCCTCGGTCCGCCTTTTGGTTTGACCGAGAAGTACCAATCTTCGACATTGCCGCGGAATTCCGCCCACTCGTCGAGGAACACCAGGACCGGTTCGAAGTCCGTTTCCGTTGCCTCGCCCATTTTGATCTTGTCGTAGCGGAACTCCATCAAGTCGCGTGCCCGGTGCACCATCGCAACTTGCTGTTCGATGGACGTGGCGACCACTTGAACATTGGGCCAGTCCTGGAAGCCGAGGAATTCGACGTATTTTCCATCGAGCACCCAGATCGGCCATCCGCGGCGCGAGAAGTTGACCAACAGGTTGTGTGCCGTCACTGTCTTGCCGCTACCGGGAGGTCCGACCAGCATCAGATTCGGATCGATCGCGGGGCGCCACACCACTTCGTTGCCATCTTCGTCGACACCGTATGGGATCTCGACGGAGTCGTAGTTGGCCAACAAATCGACTTCCGGGTCGATGTCCGGGGCGGGCAACCAAATGCTGTCGGGGAACGCGGTGCGTTGCTCGAACGTGACCTCGTCCGTGTGATGGTTCCACTTTGCTCGCCAGCGTCCGGGGAACATCGCATTGATCGCGCGTTCGACACGAGTTCGATAGCCGTCCGAGACGAGCTTCGATCCGATTTCGTGCCGCACCTTCATGGAGGTGACTTCACCTGTCTTGGCATCGACATCGATCGCGGTGACCGTTGCGGTCGGTCCCAGCAGTTGCCCGACGTAGCGTTTTGCACGCGCCACCGCTTCACTGTCGGAGGGCTCTCGTTCCGGTTCCGCCGCGGGTGTGAAGATCAATCGCCGACGGTTGCGGTCGTGTTCTGCGAGGGCGAAGAATCCCCACCCTTGGTCTTCGAAAACCTCGCAGATGTCGTCGACCCATGTGTCGTCGTTGAGCGGTTGCGCCGACTGGTAATAGACAGTGAGTTTTCCCGGCACGCCCGGTGTCCCTCCGCTCCACTTCGATACCGACAACACCGCCCGCGTCGCTTCAGGGAGTCCCATGACAGGGCAGAGCCGTTCGACAACTTCGTCGACGTCGACATCTCGGAGTTGTTTTCTCTTCCCCACAACTCCGGTGTAGACCGCGCCTATCGACAGACCTGCGGCCGCCGGAATGGACAAGGCGGCATACCCGAACAGCGGGGCTGCGGCGCCGACACCCACTGCTGCGCTTCCGAGGCAGAAGCTGTCGCGAACCCAGTTATGCGACCGTGCCGGCAGCGAACTAATGCGTGGGGAACGAGCGAATCGGGCGGGGGCCTTTTCCTGCGCGGGACTCGTCATCGCCGACCCCCGATCACCTGGCGGCGATCGATTCCGGTCTGCATCTGCATGGCGCTCCTCCTGTGGTCGGTCAACCGCGCGCTCGCGCAGCTGCCTCGGATGGTCCTTCTACTCATAGGAAGATCCCGCCGACCGGACCTGAGTGACATCGCGGCGAAAAATCTTCAGAGAAAAATGTCTCTGGACTTTCACTCATGCCAGACCTTCTACCGACGCATCCGGCAGTGCCTTGTATCCGATGCATTACTGAGTGACAGGTTCATGGGAGCCATCCCATCGCCCTCCCACTGCAACTTCCCTTCGCGGAGCCCGCACAACAACTGGCGCTCACTCCAATCGCGAAATAACACCGTCACCCCTTGACACGTGGGTTACGCTCCGAACAGCGCAACGAAGTGAGCATGGATCGGAGCGACCCTCCGCGTAGGGGATAAATTCCCTCCCCGGCAACTAGATCAAATTCGCGCTGTTCAGCTGGTTACGGCCTTGGAAACGAGGGCCCGAACCGGCCCTTGTCTCCTCGTCGCACCCAGGCAGACAACCGCAAAAGTGTCTTCTCCCGATCGCCACCCACGCCCCTCCCATGAGGGAATCAACGTCGCGAGCCTGTCCCTGTCCGGCGTCTGCGATATGTTCGGTGTCGAGTCGTTTCGCGTGACTCCCACCCATGTTCGAGCAGGCGCCCGCATCGTCGTTTCGGCACAAAGTTGGGGAAGGTCCTCCGGATCCGCGGATGCTTTTCGACACTGACCCCTTGATGGGTACATGCGGGGCACCCGTCAACGCGCCCAGTGATCGGAGCACACTCATGGTCTCGAATTCGGCTCGTAAGAAAGCTGCCCGAGAACACCAGCTACTGCACGGCGGGACTTATGCATCGGCGCTCGCTGCAGTGAAGCAGATCGAAGTCTCAGTCCCAAGTCTGTCCTCGTGGACCCTGTCTCGAATGATCGACGACGGAGTACTCGGCGACGGCACCGCAGCATTTCTAGAGCATTGCGTTGCCGTGGGCCGAGTTGTCGTCATCGCCGGACCGATCGGCAGCGGGCGCAATGCCCTGTTGAACGCCTTGGCCAGAGGTATCCGTGAGGATGCACGAGTCGGCATCGTGGCTCGCGGAGGCTGGAAAGGACTCGACGAACTCGTTCCCCGCTTAGGCAATGCTGTCGTTGCCTAAGCTCCCTCAGGGCTCGCTCAATCACTGGATTGGGAGTTCTCGCTGAGTCGGCAACAACTCGAGTACCTGGTCGTGGACGAGATCATCGAGCCTGGTGATGGACATTTCTTTACTCGGTTCGTCTCCGAAAATGTGTGCGGGGCGCTGGCGACGATTCAGGGGCAGACTGCCGACGAGGCCTTATCGCGGATGGCCGCGAACTTCGCGGCACTACCAGTCACAGAGACCACTCGTGTGCGTGCCGACGGAATCGAGGACATCGAAAAGTTCATTCACGAGGTCGTCAACGTCGTCGTTGTCATGAAGCCGGGCGGAGTGCGGGCAGTTCCCACAGTTTCCGAAGTCGCTGCGGTCTCCAGTGGACGAGGGCGCAACGGTCCGACATCGACGGCTCTGCTGACCGAGTCCGATCACACGAGCGACGCAGTGAATGAAGCCGCCAACCTTCTCGGTCCAGCGCGTCGACCTTTTTGGAGGCCAACCAAGGATTGGCGATTCATGAAGAGGTGTCAGTGATCCGAATTCGATCGATGCGCGTTGTTGCCAAGCGGTCGTTCTTGCTGCTCAACGCCAGGTTCCTGCAAAGGGGATGTTGGGTCCGCGATTGTCGTGAGCGCACCTCGCCGGGACTGTGGCAATAACACCGGACGAGCGTCGTTGAGGTGTTTCGACTCCGAATCGGGCCGAATTTCTCGTGTGGCCACTCATCTGCCACGGCGCAGGCTTGTGCTGTGGCAGATGAGTCGACCACTCCTGGCTCATCGGACGGCTACGGCGCTCACACGCCAGACATCGAGTTTGATGGCACTCATGTAGACGGCGAAGGTGTTTTTGCTCAGTTCTTTTCCATCCGGTCCGGTGGCAGTCTGCGTCACTGCTAGAACGCGGGAAACTTTTTCGGGTTGATCAGCAGGGTGTTCGTCGCCGGCGATACTCGCTGTGGCAATGACGATCGCATGGTCGTCTGCCCAGTTCTGCCATTGCTTGCCGGTGATGGGTGCGAGCGCAATGAATGAGTCGGCGTTCGCGGCGTAGTACCTCTCGTCGAGGAGTGGCGCCGCCCGTTGAGCTGCCGCGGATTGGTTTACGTCCTTGCCTGGCGCGTAGGAGAGCATGGTGCGAGCGGCGGCGAGCATGACCGACTGCGCGTCGTTCTCGTTGGCTCCGGCCAGTGTGTCGGGGAGCGCTGGAGGCGGAGTGGTGGTCAGGGCTGGAGGGGCGGTCGGCGGCGACGGAACTGTCGTCGGCGCCGAGCCGGATTGGCTACTTTCAGCGAGGACGTCTGTCGAGGGGAGTGGGGGTACCGTCCACGAGCTGTCGGCTTCGGCGCTCGTTTCCACCGCATGATCTTCGGGTTCGTCGCTTCCTCCGCACGCTGTCAGTACCAATGCGGCAGATGTGAGAGCAGCAAGAGCGAGCGAGCGTTTGCGAGTAATCATGGTGAAGGTTTCCTATCCGAATCGTTTGACGTACATCTCTTCGCCGGCCCAGCCGGAGAGCGGCATGATCGAGACGCTTTTCCCCGATTCCGGGGCGTTGAGCAACATGTCCTGTCCGTTTTCGGTGCCATAGAAAATGCCGACGTGATGGGTGTCGCCGCCTGCGCCGAAGTAGATCAGGTCACCTGGACGCTTCTGGTCGAACGGAATGTCTTGGCCTCGGGAGTCGTACAGCTGGCCGGGATTGGAGTGACTTCCGGTGAAGTGAGGGAGCAAAATTTGGCCACCGGATGCTTGGTAAACCGCGTACAACGTCAAGCCTGAGCAGTCGAAGCCGACCTTGTTCGAATCGCCGTTCGCATCTCCTGCCCCGCCGCCATCACTGATGCCTTTCGTTGGGCCGTTCTGATCTCCGCCTCCCCACGCGTACGTTGTTCCGATCCATTGGGAGGCCGCAGCGATCACGTTCTCTGCGAATGGCCCCCCGGGCTTGAACTGGGGTCCACCGGGGTTCGAGGTTCCAGGCGCGCAGGCGCCGCCATCGATGATCGTTGTTGCGCCGCCACCCTTGACGATGTCTGCCAGCTCCTGCGGCGTCAGGTCTTTGCCTGAACCTTTGAACTGCGAAGCTAGTTGCCGAGCGAGCGTTTCGTCGTCGGCGTATGCCTCAGGGTGGGCCGATCCCTGCACGGTTTGGGCGGCGACGGTGACTGGCATGGTTTGCCAGCCCGAAACTTTGAGCAACGCGTCAAAGAATTTGACGTTCGCCGTGACGGGGTTCATCAACTCTTCCGCGGTGCCCCAGATGCCGACTTGCTGTTGGTATTGATTGACCGAGAGGTGATCGCTTCCGACGCCGTCGTGGGGATATTGCAGCGACTCGGGCACGTTGGAGCTGGCGAGCATTCGATAGGTCGATTCCTGGCTCATGGTGGCCAGGGCAACCACGATTCCTTGATCAGGAACGGCCATGGACTCACCTATGGCGACAGCCTGTTTCGCCAGCGCTGTTTGGCTGGCGTTGAGACCGCCCGTGCCGGCGGGGGTGGATTTCGCCACCAACTCTGCGTCGGGCTGAGCGGGGACGGAGGCTGCTGCCGGGGAGGCGGTTCCTCGTTGCTTGAGCCAGGGAACCGGGTCCACTCCACCGCCCATCGACCATTGTCCTGGGTAGATACCGAAGTGCAGGTGCGGGCCGCTGGACTGTCCTTCGCTGCCGACTTTGCCGATGAGTTGGCCTGCGGTGACCTTGTCGCCGGCTTTGACGAGCACTCCTGCTGCGGTCATGTGTCCGTAGAGAGATTCGACGGTCTGCCCATCGATGGTGTGCCGGATGCGGATCCAGTGTCCGTAGCCCGAGGCCGGTCCGGCGACGACGACTTCGCCGTCGCCTGCGGCGTAGAAGGGGGTATCCAATGGGGCGGCGTAATCCTGTCCGTCATGCATTCCGCCTTCTCGCATGCCGAACGGCGAGCTGATCGTGTACGTACCTTCGGCCATCGGAACTGCCAGCGATCCAGGTTTCAGACCTACCAAGGATCCGTCTGCACGAATGTCGGTACCGGTCGGCTGTCCGCAGGTGGTGTCCTCACCGGTGAGGGACAAGATGACGAGAACCGGCGCCATCAACACGACCATGCACACGATCGGCACGGAGATGAGGATCCACCACCACTTCTTCGACGAACTTTCCGAATCAGGGGACGGTGGTGCCGCCAGGAGCGTCATCAGCGCGGCCGCCGGGTCAGCGAGCTCGGCTGCGGGGTCCTCGCGTTACCTGCTCCTGCTTGAGCTGCCGCCGCAATCAGTCCTGCGGTTCTCGAGCCGGAACCGGTGGGAATGTTGACGGCGGGAACAACTGGAGCAGCTGGCGGACGTGCAGGCGCGGCGGTTGGCTTCGGTGCCTTCGGAGCGCGGGTAGGAGTAGTAGGCAACAACAGCGGTGCGCCGGAATCGGTGGTGAATTCGCGGAAAGCCCGACCGTCTGGTGCAACGGTCTTCGATGCTGAACTGCGAACTTGTCCGCGCTCCGGAGCAAGCCCCGACGGTGCTGTGGCGATCGCCTTCTTGATGCCCGGTTTGTCTGCAACAGCCGCCTTCGAAAGTCGACTGCGTACCGCGGCCGCCGCGCTATCCGTACCGGTTCCACGGCTCGGTGAGCTCGTAGAGGACCGTGAGCCCGAGGACTGTGAACGGGCCATCGTGGCCGGGTCGGAGAGATTGTCGATCGACTTCTTGGCCTTCTTCGCTCCAGAGACTGCTTTCGTGCCCGCCCAGACTGCGGCAGCGACGCCTCCCGTTACCGCAGTCGATGTCGCTGTGCCAGCTACTGAGCCAACGGCTTTGGTTGAAGTAGTCGCCTTCTTCGCGATCTTGCCTGCACCCTGGACCGTGGCCTTGCCGCCACGGTAGATCTGTCGGCCCTGTGCAGCCATCAACGCGATATCGCGGCCCGACGTCGGGGTAGATCTGGTGATGGATGTGGGTGCGGCATCGGGGCGCTTCGCCAAAATCGACGCCAGGCTGTCCGACATCCGTTGCAGTCCTTTGATCGCGCGGCGGAAGAGGAGGAGCGCGATGATCAGGAAGATGTCGACGAAGAAGACGGTGCGGATGAGGTTCGATTCGTCTGAAGCGAAAAGGTCTTGGACGACGAGCACGTATCCGACCAGGAAGACGATGGAAAACATCATCTGCAGCAGCGCCATCGCGACGTTGGCGATTGTGCGCCAAAACTGTCCACGCATCGACGGCGCGATGGCGACGACGATGCCAGGGATGGATTTGATGGCGTTGCCGATCGACACCCCGGCCGCGAGTACCAGCCTGCCCGCCAGGTAGATCGCGAAGGCCATCAGCAGGGTGCCGGCGAAGATCAAGAAGAGCAGGCCCATAGCTTGACCCGGGCCAGGGTTGTCGGCGTATTGCTTCATCGGACCGTCATCGCCGTCGCATGCCGCGATCGCGTCTTTGATGCGGTCTTCGGGCTTGTCGTCCGGGTTGATCAGGTCCAGGGCTGCCCCCGCGCCGGGAAGAATGTCACCGACCTTCTCTTGCACCTTGTCCATGACCCCGGGCCCGTCCGGGGTTGCGGCGTACGCCTCGTCGAATTCTTTGACGCACTTGCCGTTGTTGTCCGGCGCATCGAGGACGACACCGAAGTTGATCAGTTGGGTGGGTTGACGCAGGAAGGTATCTACGAGGGTCGATTTGATGGTGTCGATCTGTTGATCGGCGTTGCCGCTGGTGTTCCCACCGTTGGCCAGTCCCGACGCGACTTCGAGTCCGGCATCGCGTGCAGCGAAAACGAGGCCGTCGTTCCCGACGACACGGTCGAGCGGGTTGGCGAGGAATCCGACGGCCGCGGCCGCGATGACGCACGACATGAGCAGTTCGTAGATGCCGGTGGAGAAGCGGCCGCGTACGAACCACACGGCCACGCTGAATCCGGCGATCGTCAACATCAGTGGGGTGAGCGCGAATTGGTCGGTGATCGAAGTGACGGAGTCTGCGATGGTGCGGATCGGCGTGAGAATCATTTCGATCCAGTCGAAGGACAACGCGTAGGTGATGAACCAGATCGCGGTCGCCATCAGGAATCGGAAGATCTCGTATTCGAGGGTGATGATGTAGGCCCAGATCATTCTCCAGCCGCCGCCCATCGAGGCGTTGCCCTTGTCGATCGAGAGGAAGTAGCTCCAGGCGTCGATTCCGTGCGTGTCCTTGAGTGCCATCCACGCGAAGAACGGTGATGCACCTCCTCCTCCGCTGGGGTCTGCGGCCGCGGGCGTTGCGAAAATCAGCAATAGCGCACCAAGGGCGTGCCATCCGGCGGCCGCCCGAATGAGCAGGCGGCTCCACCAGCGTGACCACAGCCAGCGAGAGATCGGTTTGCTCGCGTACATGATGACGACCAACCAGGATTCGGGAATCCAGGCTTTGGCGAGCCTGCCGGCGAAGTGCAGGAGCCAGCGCAGTGAGTGTGTGACCGCGGCGCGGACGCTGAAGTACTCGCGGGCTTCGGGACGGCCCTCGACAACGTCCTGGTCGAGGGGGTGCGCCGCGGTCGAGGTCATGCCTTCACCAGCTTCTTGTTGTCTTTCGGGGTGGTCAGTGCGGCTTCACGGCGCGATTCGGTGGCGGGGAGAAGTGTCTTGATGCGGCCGACGTTTCCCCCGCCGTCGCGCATGTAGCCCTCGCCTCGGCGATGCGGCTCGACGTAGCCGTCCTGGCCTGTGACCGGCGCTGTCTGCTCCGTGAGCTCTTTGACCAGGTCTCGGTTCTCTGGGTCCAGGCCCAGCCACTCGATCGCGCGCTTGGCGAGGCCTTCGTCAGTGTGGCGATGAACAAATCGGGTTTTGATGAGGCCACGAAGTTTCGGTGTTCCGAAGGCGCAGTCCTGATCACCTAATCCCACTGCTGCAGAGGACTTTCGGCCTTGAAGAACGAAATCTTCGATGATGTCGATACCGTCGTCGGCATTGAGAAGGTGATGGGCTTCGTCGACGAGGAATAGCGCCATCTGATCGGAGTCGGCGAAGCACTGCCCGCGGGCGATCTTCGCGATGAGTGTGTAGACGGCGTGACCGAATCGTTTCTCGAGCGGCAGATTGTCGTACAGGTGCTGCTTCTCTGTCTGCAGCTGGGTGGGGAGCTCGACGCGGTGGGTTCGGAAGATGATCGCGGGTGCGGTGATCGGCAACGCCGGCAGATCCTTCGCGAAGAGCGCTGCGGCATAGCTCAATCGGGCGTAGACGTTCATCTCTTCGCCGAGGTCGTGGGCGCCGGCGATCAGGCAGTCGTCGGAGAGGAGGTGCTCGGTGAGCTCGCCCAGCCCTGCGTAGGGGTGACTGGTGCGATAGGACGGTTCGAGCACCTTGGCCAGCGCCTTGCCGTGTGTTGATGTCGGCTGGATTCGCAGCAAGGCCAGCATCACCGATTGCGTCATCTCCGCCGCGATGTTGGGCGGGAAGATCCGCAGTGGGTCGGTGCTGTAATCGGGTTCGACCAGATCGACGATGACCGCATCAGTGACCGCCCGAGCCCAGTTGGCGTATTCGCCGAGGTCACTTTGATCGATGCCGATGACCTGGCCGCCGCAGTCGACGACGTGACCGGCGATCACCTTCATGGTGACGGACTTTCCGGATCCGAGCTCCCCGGTGACAGCCCACGAAGAGGACTGGTCCCGGAGGGACTTACCGAGTATGTCGTTGAAAACCGCACCGATCCGGGCTGCCGTGATGTTGAGTGCCAGCAGGGGTCCGGAACTGTCGCCCAGATCGTTGCGAGTGAACGGCATGTAGGCCGCGAAATGTGTCGAGGTGGTGATGTGCCCGAATTCGCGCACGATCTTCGACGTCGGAACGCCGGGAATCATTGCCCACCACAGGTCCTCTTGAAAACCGAGCGGCGCGACCAGCTTGTAGTCCTGATGTTCAAAGGACTTCTTCACTGTTTGGGCATCAGCGAGGGCCTGCTCTTCGGTCGACGCGCCTACGGCGAAAAGCGCTGTCCAGGCGACTTCGACCTCGTCACGGTTGGTTTCGAGAAGCGAGCTGTACTCGGTCAGTGCAGAGGCTGCGATATCAAGGGCGCCCTGTCCACCTGCCAGCTCGCCTTCCCGCTGCTCGTACTGTTCTTTGAGGTTTTCCAGCGCACGCTTGTTCGCGCGCATCACGTCAGCGCCTGCTGTCACCTTGAGTCGAGCAACGAAATCGACGTCGATGTCTCCGAAGTCGTCGGCCAGGGAAAAGAATTCCGAGCCGGGAAAGAGGACACCACCGGAGGGCATGTCCGCTAGCGCGAGAATTACTTGGTACGACGCGGGTCGATCATCGATGTCGTAGGGCTGATCGATCTTGAGAACTCGACTGAATGTGGGGACCTTCGGACGCCACCAAGTCGTGGGCTCATCACGATCTGATTGCGCGCCTTCGTCGAGTCGTGCTGGGGCAAGAGCCGCTCCCGATTTCGGGGAAGGCGTGGACGCGGCGCCAGGCATGTCTCGATCGACATGGAGGCCGCGGCTCATGGAGTGCTGCCAGAGCCAAACCATCTGCGCTGGCGTTGCCGGCCGAGCCCCGAAGACTGCGGGGATGTCGGCGATGATGAGATCCGCCTGACGAATTCGCGCCCGTACCTCGTCTTCGGGGACGGAAGTTCGAGGGAGTCCGATGAAGTCCGACAGCGACGACCATGCCGCGTGCGTGGCGGCTTTTGCTTGTCCGGCGAGTCCTGTCGTTGTCAAAGGGATGCTCAGATAGAACACTCGTTGGCCGGGGCGATAGAGCTCGATGGAGTCGAGGGTCGCCTCGCATTCGATCGCCCAGTCTGTGTGGACATCGAGATCAACGCCCTCGGTCATCCTCGCCACGACCGCTTCCGCACTCAGCGACGACGCGATGCCCATCAACATCGACTCGCCGGGCAGCGCGCGCACCAGCATCGTGTGCAGAGTCCGGGCGGTGCGCTTGTCGACGTTGGGTCGGTAGCCGTAGTCCATCCCGCTCAGTACGTAGTCGGCCCACACGACACCGGATTTCGTCCACCGGATATTTGCTGCCATCGACAGAGTTGGCTGTTCCATTGCGGCGAATCGCTTTCTACTCGGAGTTTCCGGCGTTGGCCAGCGCAAGGAGTTCCTTGACGCTCGAACGGCCGGGGCGCGGGGCGGGATCGTTTGGTGAGAGGGCGGGCAGTTCCTGTGGTCGCGACCGAGTGCCGACAGCGTTGTGTGCGACCGGCACAGATTCAGAAGGGGATTCGGGTTCCACAGCAGCGACGAGTTGGTCCTCGATGCGCGGATCGGCAGTGATGTAGCCGCCGGCGTGAACAAGGTGCGGTGCTCGGATATTCACGCGTTTGCCGTTGATCTTCAGCTTGGCCTCAGGCGATGCGAAGACGGCCTTTTTGACCCCTTGAGCGACAGATGCCGGGCTGCGGCCGGCCAATCGGAGCTTGCCGACGACGAACACCGTGCCGCCACAGCATGCAACGAAAAATCCGACGTTCCACGTGATGCTGTCGCCGAGCCACAACGGATGCAGGAGCCACAGGATTGCTCCGACAGCGGCGCCACTGACGGCTTGAGGGACTGTGTAGGGGCCGAAAGGAAGCTTCTTACCGTCGGGTGTGCGGCCGATCAGCTGAGGAATACTTCGAGCTGTTGTGAAGTCCTTGATGACTTCGACGTTGTTGTCGTCGTTCATGCGTGCACCGACTCGCGTGAGGAGTTCTGTCGGTGTGCTCGTGTGGTCGCGTCCGTTGCCGCGGTGGTTACCACGGACATCTGCAGTCCTCCTTGTCAGGGTCGGTGAAGGGCGATTCGACTGGTCTCCGGTCGCCGTTTACACCGGCAGATCCAGACTCGGGTCCGGCGCTTCTACGACCTGCACGACAGAGATGGCCAGGTCCTCTCCGGTTCGGTCCTTGAGGGAGTCCATGTTGAAGACAACCCAGAGCGCTGCAGCACCGATGAGGGCGGAGACGACCAGCCGGGCGATCGTGAAGGACTGCATCAAGTTCCGGAGAAGGAAGTACAGGACCAGGCAGCTGGCTGCAGATTGGAGGGCGACCTTTCCGTTGTTGGTCAGCTCTCCGATCTTGTCGAAGACACCGGCGGCGACGATCGCGGTGTTGGGGTCAGCGGCGGCGAGTGCGATGAACATGATGGGTCACCTTTCGGTTCGAGGAGTCAATTTCCTGAAGGGGAAAACAGTGGGACTTCGCCGACAGCTGGAAGCGACGATCCGGGTGTTTGGCTTGGCGCGGGAGCCTGAGCCGGCGCTACGGATGTCGATGCGGAAGTCGACGGAGCGCTCTTCGGAGTCGACGGGGCCGGGGCGCTCGTGGTCGACGAATTGACTCCGCTGCGAGGAGCAGTAGCGGCAAAGAGCGGCGTTGAGTCGATGGCGCTGACTTCCCAGCGACCGCCGCGGGAAGTCATCGTCAGCGCGTACTGACCGTTGACAGATTCGGCGTCGGTGATCTTCAAAGATGCAGTGATCAACAAGCGCACGACGTCGCCATCTGAACGCGGTGCAGCCGAGTTCGACGCACTGAGATCGACCGAGGAGAGCACATCGGTGAGTGCGATGCTGCGGTATGGCGCCGGGACGATCGGTGCGATGGAGACCCCCGGCGTCAGGTAGCGAGCAACCTCGCCGTTGCCTGTCAGAAGTGCGGCGAGGAACTGGTTGGCCGAGGTTCCGATCGGGTGATTCGCGACTCGGAACTTATATCCGAGTTGAAGGTCTACAGCTGTCGACGGCTGCGCAACTTCGGAAGGAAGTGTGGCGGCGCGCGCACCGGATTCGGTCACAACAACAGGAACTTGGAAGTAGCGCCGAACGATTGTTGCGGAGGCATCGTTGGCGGGGCGTACCGAGACCGATACCGTCACGGCGTAGGTTCGTGCGTCGCGATCGAAGGCAATTGATGCGATGGCGGGGTCCGTCGCAACGTAGAGCGCAGATGCCGGAAGATTCGGTGGCGTGGCAACGAACCGTTCGATCTCACGCTCGCTTCCTCGGCTGCCTTGAAGCCACGTCACGACCAGTTGACGGGCTACATCTTCGGCTTGGGCTTGTGCTGCGGTGTCAATGCTTTGCGCTTCGTTGTCAGTTGCTTTGACGACTGCCGGAGTTGACGACGAGCCGAATACGACGAGCAGCAGTGAGACAATTCCTGCGACGAGAGCGGCGATGATCGCACCGCGAATTGCACGTGTAGTCCACTGCTGACGAAGGCCCCACTGGACTCGCTCTGCGCGGACACGCTCCTCTACTTCATCGACGATCGTCTCGGTGGAATCGGCGGTTGCGGAACCATCCTGCTTCCGTTTCGGAGTGCGCCCGAAATTGTTGATCTTCTTCCAATCAATGTTCATCGGATACCTGCCTCGGACGGCTGCTCTGACGAGTCGAGTTCTGATTCGCCATCCGAGATGTCGGCGCTCATTGCCCGCGCAAGCGCTGCACGAGCGGCCGGCGCCTCTGCGAATACCAACAACGAGAGCGCGGCGCTGGCATCTTCGTCGAATGGGTTTCGTGTGAGAGCCGCAGCGACTCGACGGATCTCCTCAGCAATGGCATGGGCGTAGCCGAGATCGTGCAGTAGCGCTTGCATCGAGTCGTGCATCCGGTCCTCCTGGCGACTGGCGAGTGTGAAAGCCGCACCGATTTTGTGGGCTTCTACTTGTAGGAAGATCCGGGCGCGAAGACCTGAGTGACAGAGCTCGCCAAACTTTTTTCAAAGTTTTTTCCGAGCGCGGTCAGTTGCTTGTTGCCAGAGGTTCAAACGTGCACGTCGATGCCTTCGATGCACGCGCATCTACTCACGGCAAAGCTCGCGGCAACAACATCTCCGGCAACAACAAACACTCCCCTGGCAACAACAAACATGCAGGTCAGAGGCAATATAGGGCTGCTCTACTGGGCGCGAGACCAACCTCGCACGCGCACAGAGGAGACCCGTGGAAATGTCCACCCACGCAGCAACCGCCCCCAGCCATTCGTCGTCCGCCTTGCCGTCCCATGGCGCGGCTCGAGGCGACCTTTACAGCCGTCTGAACACCGAATGGATGCAGCTGTGCGCACGACCCTCAGCAGCGGCAGAGGTGCTCACATGGTCGGTCAATCAGCCGGCCTTGAATCAGGTTCAGGAACTCAACGACTTGGCCGGCGCCCATCGTCTCGATCGCGACGCCGTACTGCTGGCACTGTTGACCCTCCACCAGGAGGGCAGCGTTCTCGCGGGGCGAGCGCTGTTGCAGCTGATGCTCGGGAAGTTGATCTCGTTGACCCGTCACGCGCGGGTGGCCGGCTTCGATTCCTACCACGCTTACGACGAGCGTGCGGCCACCACAATCGCCACTTTCATGTCATTGATAGCCGAGTATCGCCCGTCCGGAGAGAACATTTATGCAGCTCTCTTTTTGCGGACTTTGAAGAAGATCGCACACGAGAACACCTTTGCCGGTGAGATCCCCGCGTCGGATCTGATGGATCGTTCCGATGCTCCTGAGGCGGAAACCGAGAACCCATTTCTAGCCCAGGACTTGCTCGCTTGGGCTGTACGGAACGGAGTCATCACCGGCACCGACCGAGCTTTGATTCAGCGCGCATATCTCGACCAGACCGACACCGATCTGACATCGATCGCGGCTGAGATCGGCATGACCTCGGCCGCACTTCGTCAGCGGCTCTATCGCGCTGTGTCGAAGATTCGGAACAGCGTAGGAACTTCGAATCAGACGTCGGATCATGCGCGCTTCGCCCGTGCATCGCGCAGCGCCCGGCCGATCGAACAGGCTTTGTGATGACTCGAACTCTCGACGCAGTTTCGTTGCTGGTGTGCTTCCTGATCGCTGGCTTCGTGATGAAGGAATCGTCCCTTCTTTTCGAGACTGCTGGAAGTTTCGACGCAGCGCTACGTATCCCTTCCGTGAGTCATCCCGAACTTTTGGGACAGCTGATGTCGCTCGCTCACCGCGCCGTCTTCACGGTCGTCGACCTTCTGCCGAACACCGTGACCGCACATTCGGGCAGCGGTCTTTCCACTTTGCCCTCGCTGTAATCGATGACGAAAAGAGATCTGTCATGACGACCATCGCTTCCCCATCTACCGACTACCGACGCGCCCGTTCGGTAGGTTCGGCGGCCCTTCTTACAGCAGCCGTGGCGTCAACTCTGCTCACGATCTCAACGCCGGGGACCGCTCATGCCGCACCGGCTTCTGCAGGCTGCCCCACTGCGGAGGTGGTCATGATGACGGGGACGTTCGAGACAGATTCGGGAGCAGATTCTTCGGTGGCGACGGGCCTTCTCAAGCAAGTGACTGATCCGCTTGTTCAGCAGTTCGGAAGCTCCATCAAAGTCACTTACCCTGCCTACGAAGCATCCGCGTTCAACAAGGGCAAGACTTACGGAACGAGTAAGGCCACCGGAATAGAGGCTGCCGCGAAAGTCATGCAGACCCGGGCAACGGAGTGCCCTAGTACTGTTTTCGCTCTCGGTGGTTACAGCCAAGGGGCGGATGTCGCGGGCGATCTGACGTGGCTGATCGGGCACGACAAGGGTCCGATTCCCGCGGAGAAGCTGATCGCGGTCGGCTTGGTTGCCGATCCCCGACAGAGTCCGAGCGAGGACAACACTCTCGTCGGTCCAGCTGTCGACGGAGTCGGTATTGCGGGGGCGCGGCCAGGCGGATTCGGAAAGACAGCCTCGGTAACGCGGTCGTACTGCGCACCTGACGACCTCTACTGCTCGACGAACAGCAACAAGGACGGGTTACTTGCCGGTCTCGGCCGAGTACTTTCACAGCCCCCTACTGCATCCGGTCCACAGCAGAGTGATGGCTCTCAGCCCAACACAGCGACCCTGCAGAACGCCCTGGTTTCGGACTACTCGAAGGTTGATCTCCCGGGCCTTGCCGGCAACGTCGACACTCTGCAGAAGCAGCTCCAGTCTGGTTCTCCCGACCTCGCCAGCGTGAGCGCAGCGGCATCCGACATTGCAAACACTCTGGTCCCTGTAGCGGATACGACCAAGTGGGTGACTCAGAATCCCGCCGTCGAACAATCACTCAAGTCAGCGGACGCATCGACGCCCGAGTTCACGGCCGGCAAGATCGTCGAGACGGTCAAGGGTATCGATGTGGCCGGCGCATTGAAGGCCGCCGATTCGATAACGAAGGCAGTCCAGGGAGCCACAGGCGCGGCGCAGGTGCCGCAGTTGCAGGCTTCCGTCGATGCTCTCGCCAATCAGGTTTCACCTTTGACGTCCACCCCGGCGGATGGGCTCTCCGTTGCCGCGAACGCGCTCTCGATCATCAAGCCGAGTGTCCTGATCGATCAGGTCACCCACATCGGGACGAATGCCTTCGCATTGGCCAACAACATTCCAGCTGTCGCCGACATCTTCACGACTCGGATCCCGCAGATCGTTCTCGATCCCGCGCTCGATCCCATGGCGAAGGTCAAGGCGGTGCACGCCGAGTTCGACCGAATCAATGTTCTCTTCGAACCACTCGTCAAGCTCGCTGCAGGACTGGACTACAAGACCGCAGCATCACTCATCGCGATGATCCCCGACCCGTCCGGTACCGCTCAGATCGTGTCGATGATCGTCGGACTCGTCGGCAACCTCGATATCATCGGTTTGGCCAACTCCGCCGGCGAACTGCAGAAGCAGCTCTGGCACGCGATCGAAACCGGCGATGTCATCGGAGCCGGTCTGGGTGCACTCCCCCACATCCTCGACTTCGCGAAGATCGCGGTAGGCACGCTCGGGGGTGGACAGAAGACTGATCCGGCCAAACTCGGAGCAGCGTCCGCATCGTCGGCGACCGGCCAGCAGCTAACTCAGCAGTCCCAGACAGGGGACCTTGGTGGGCTCGCTTCGAATCTCACCGCGCTGGCAGGTTCTGACGGCGCCGATGCACTGGCACAGATCGGGACTGAAGGACTGAAGTTCGCTTCGTTCATCGGTTCCGGAGCTCACCAGAGCTACGGAGAAATGGTCATCGACTCCGCTGGAACGACCGCCCTCCAGGATCTGACCAACCACTTCCGCGACGCGATTGCGAAAGTGACCGCCTGACTCCCCTGACCTCAACTCTGCACAAGGTCAGCAGTCAAACAATGAACCGCACGGCCAGGGAAGGGTCTCACCGTCCAAAGGTGGGGCCCTTTTCGCTTTCCCATTTTCTACATATCCACTCGTCACGTGCGAGAGAATTAGGGATGAGCAGACCGAGTGACGACGTTCGCCTGTTGACGATCTCAAACACTGTTTCGGATCGCCTCAAGTCACTCCCCGCAGACTATGAGGCCGCTTCAGCACTGATTGCCTCAGCTGCCTTTCAAGTGGGGTTCACTCGCATAGCTGCGGGACTGGCGCAAGAGATGGCTGGCCCCAAGGGTGACACGTACATCCATGAACGCTTCGCACCCGAGCAATTCGATGTCCTACAACTGATATGTAGAGAAATTTGTCAAGGGACAGGTGGAAACGGCCTCGGGAACGGCAGTTCCCGAGGCCGTTTCCGTTTCGGTCGACGGACATGAAGAACGGCGGGTGACATGTCGATATTCAC
>NZ_LPNQ01000049.1:0-18856 GCF_019266085.1 Rhodococcus sp. FH8
CGTGAGCACGGGCGTACCTTCCCGCCAGCGTTGGCGCGCTGGACTTGATCAGAATCCTGTTCGTGTACAGATCATCATCCGGGAAGGTGCGTCCTCCCGGGATCCACAGGTTTCGATCATTCCTCCAATCGACGAACGACATGATCGGTCCTGTCCTGTAGACGGTCTTTCACTGTTGGACGGACGACCTCGCCGATCTGGACAGGTCGGCGAACAGGCGAGCGCCCGCGATGGTGGTTCCGATGCTCTCGGCGACGAGGACTTCGCTGTCGAACTGTCGGTTCAGACCCCGGTTCTCCGCAGAATCGCGGGGGGGTATGACCCGCTCACCAGCCGACGCGGACGACCTCGTGCAGGATGTGCTCGAACGTGCGTGGCGTGGCAGGCGCAGTTTCAGGGCGGAGTCCGCTCTGTCGACCTGGCTCTACCGAATCGCGATCAATCGCGCCCGGGATCTGGCAGCGCGCGCGGATTCGGCGCGCACCGTGCCATCGGGCATCGACGATATCGACTTGCCGGTCAGCCGTCTCGATCATCCCGAGGTTCTCGCCGAGTCGCTGGCCGACGAGCAGACGGTGCGTGCCGCTCTGGCGACCTTGTCCGTCGAGGATCGAATGGTTCTTGCGCTCCACGACGGTGAAGGATGGACCGCACCTCGGATCAGCACGGTTTGCGAGCTCACCGTCGCATCGGTCTACAAGCGGATTCATCGCGCGCGGATTAGACTGCTGCGAGCACTCCCCGCCGTATCCGCGAGCGAGAGTGTCGATTCCGAATTGTGCCGAAAAACCCTGGTCCACGCGTCGGCCTATCTCGACGGTCACCTCGATGTCGAAACATCGACGCGGATCGACGAACACCTCAGACAGTGCCCCCGCTGCCCACCGATAGCTGGGGCACTGGTGGGAATCAAAACTGCACTCGGGCAGCGCCCGTGGAGTTCTGCGATGCCGCCGGACTTCGTCCGTGCCGTCGACACATTGGGCAACACCAACCGGTAGCACGCGGTGGCCATCCGGCCGCCTCGGCCCGGCCACCTGACTTTATACCCCTACGGGTATAGTTGCCTTCATAGTCGAAGAACTTGAGGAGATGCCATGTGCAGAGCTGTCACGTGCAAGAAGTGCGGAAAGACCACCTGGGCGGGTTGCGGCCAACACGTTCAGCAAGTGATGCGGGGCGTTCCCGCGTCCGCTCGATGCAATGGGCACGAGGCCGATCCGAAATCGACCGGATTGTTCTCTCGCATGTTCTCCAAGAAGTAGAGGCAGTACGCGATCTCCACCTGCCCCAGATTGCACGGGCTCGCGGACGCACCGGATGCCGGCGGTCAGGTTCGGTTTTGAGAAGGCATCCGGTGGTGTCGTCCACCGTTGCGACGTGGTCGCGTCGAAGGCATTTCGCACACCGAGCGAGCCTGTGTCGACGTAGACCGGACTACGTCGAAACCTGTCGGATCGTGCAGATGAGTGTCGGCATCACACCACCAACACGGGCATTCCAAGGACCTCGTCCCGAGAGAAGCGATGGCGCGCGTCCAGACTCGGAGCGGTCATCGGTGGTTCGTGGCCCGAACACCGAACGACGGTGTCGTAGCGGTATATCGGTCGGCATCGTTGCGTGCCGAAGCCTCTCTCGTGTCGTCGCGCAGTTGGCCTCGATCGGGCTCGTCAGTGCCGCCACTGCTCAGGTGCCTCGGCGGGCGGAGGTGCACTGCCGACCAGGGTCATCCTCTGACGACGGTCGGGGTCGACCCAGACCGAGATGATGCTGCCGACCACGAGTTGAACTGCCATCGAACGTGATACGTGGACTTCGGACCGATATGTTCCCGATCCTGGAACAGTCACTTTCAGCGCCACGCTCCCCGAACCGATGTCGACGTCCAGGACCACTGCCCACCCTTCGACGACGCCGATCGGTGCCGATGCCGCCCGTCGTGGTGTGCGCGCTGCGAACATCATCGCGAGCAGGAGAAGCACCGCGAACACCACCACCACAGCGGCGGTCACAACTGTCTCAGAACGTGCCGACAGACGCGGAACGAGGCAGGTGAACACCACGATCAGCGCGAGCACGTAGAACCCCATGACGCAGGCAATGGCGTACGACCCTCGGCCCGGCAGCAGCACATTCGCGCCCACTCGATGGCCGCAACGATCTCTCGTCACCGGGTGTCGCTCTCGCTGGCGGTGTCGTGTTCGATACCGTCGGCCACGACTTCGGAGGGGGCCCGGACTCCGGCCGTGTGGCCCATCAAGCCCACGTGCGCCTCGGTGCGCATCCGGTCGACCATGTGCGGGTAATGCAGCTCGAATGCCGGCCGCTCGGAACGGATCCGGGGGAGCTCGGTGAAGTTGTGGCGCGGCGGTGGACAGGTGGTGGCCCATTCGAGGGAATTGCCGCATCCCCAGGGGTCGTCGACGATAGCGAGCTCGCCGTAGCGGTAGGACTTGAAGACGTTCCACACGAACGGCAACGTCGATGCTCCGAGGATGAACGCTCCGATGGAAGAGATTGAGTTCAGAGTGGTGAAGCCGTCCGAGGGTAGGTAGTCGGCGTAGCGGCGCGGCATCCCTTCACTGCCGAGCCAGTGCTGAACCAGGAACGTCATGTGGAACCCGATGAAGGTCGTCCAGAAATGCCACTTGCCGAGGCGTTCGTCGAGCATGCGGCCGGTGATTTTCGGGAACCAGAAGTACACCCCGGCATAGGTGGCGAAGACAATGGTGCCGAACAGCACGTAGTGGAAGTGCGCGACGACGAAGTAAGTGTCGGTGACATGGAAGTCGATCGGAGGGCTAGCGAGCAGTACCCCGGTCAGGCCGCCGAAGAGGAAGGTGATCAGAAATCCGACGCTGAAGAGCATCGGCGTCTCCAAGGTAACCTGCCCTCGCCACATGGTGCCGACCCAGTTGAACAATTTTACCCCGGTCGGTATCGCGATCAGAAAGGACATGAACGAGAAGAACGGCAGCAACACTGCGCCGGTGGCGTACATGTGATGCGCCCATACGGTGATAGAGAGGGCAGCGATGCCGAGAGTGGCGAAGATCAATCCCTTGTAACCAAAGATGGGTTTGCGACTGAAGACGGGGAAGATCTCGGAGACTATCCCGAAGAAGGGCAGCGCCACGATGTAGACCTCGGGGTGTCCGAAGAACCAGAACAGGTGCTGCCAGAGCATCGCTCCCCCGGTCGCGGGATCGAACACGTGACCGCCGAAGTGGCGATCGAATGCCAGACCGGCCAGTGCAGCGGCGAAGGTCGGAAACGCCAGGAGCACCAGGAGTGAGGTCACAAGAATGTTCCAGGTGAAGATCGGCATCCGGAACATCGTCATCCCCGGTGCCCGTAGACAGACGACGGTGGTGACGAAATTGACCGCACCCAAGATGGTGCCGAGCCCGGAAAGAATCAGGCCCAGTACCCACAGGTCGGCACCGACACCGGGTGAATGCAGTGCACTCGTCAGTGGGGTGTAAGCGGTCCACCCGAAGTCCGCCGCGCCTCCCGGGGTGATGAACCCGGCGAGCACGATCAACGACCCGAACACATACAACCAGTACGCGAACGCGTTGAGCCGCGGGAATGCGACATCGGGTGCGCCGATCTGCAGCGGAAGAATGTAGTTCGCGAAACCGTAGGCCACCGGTACCGCGTAGAGCAACAGCATGATCGTACCGTGCATGGTGAAGAGTTGGTTGTACTGCTCGTTGGAAAGAAACTGCAGCCCCGGCACCGCCAATTCAGCGCGCATCAATAACGCCATCAGACCGCCGATGAGAAACAGACCGAACGAGGTGACCAAATACATCTTGCCGATCGTTTTATGATCGGTGGTGGTCACCAACTGGAACAGTGTCGAGCCCTTGGGTTCACTACGCGCCGGATACGGCCTGGCTGCTTCTCGGCGGGGAATCAGTGCGGTCATCGACGATCTCCTCGATCCAGGTGTGGGGTGCGCCCGCAACTGCGTGCGTAGAAAGGGGCTCGGTGGGCGACGCCGGCGTGCATCACAGGGCCATGGCGGATTGGACAGTGACGTAGACGGCCACGACGAGTAGCAGGGCTGCGAAGCTACGGGTGAGTGTGGTGACAGAGACTTTGTCGGTGATGATTTTTCCTGCGAACGAGCCTGCGATTGCCGCGAGAGTGAACGGAACGACGATCTCCCACGGGATTGCGGCACCCGTGCCGAGGCGTTCGGTGAAGGCGCCTGCGCTGGTGATGGAAATGATCACCAGCGATGTTCCGACAGCGACGGGCATCGTATAACCCAGTGCCAGAACCAGGGCAGGGACGATGAGGAATCCGCCGCCCACTCCCAGAAAACCGGTAAGGAAGCCGACGACGAGCGCGGAGGTGACCAGCTTGACCACCTGTGAAGTGTTGATCTTCACTTTCGCGGGCTTGGTGGTGACCGCGACGGCGCTAGGGTGCATCTCCTCGGTCTCGGCCGGGTTCGGCGTCGGTACGTCGGCATCGTGTCCGCGCCGTGTACGGCGCAGCATCGCGCCGGCTGCGACGATCATCAGTGCAGCGAACGCGAGCAGCAAGATCTGCGGGTCGACCGACCGATTGAGGATCGATCCACCGAAAGCGGTCACCGAGCCCAGGATTCCGAACACTCCGGCTGCCCGCCACCGCACGTGACGTGCTCGCGCATGGCTGATGGCCGCGATGATCGAGGTGATGCCGACGATGATCAGCGAGGCGCTCGTTGCCGATTGCGGTTCGACCGCCAGGAGATACACCAGTGCAGGAACAGTCAGTATCGATCCCCCACCACCGAGTGCGCCGAGGGAGAGCCCGATGAGTATCCCGGCGGCGACTGCGATCGCGAGGGTGGCGACCATGTCAGATCACTGTGCCGGGGGTGCCGTCATCACGGACCACGGGGCGGCCGTCTTGGTGCCACGCTTTCATTCCGCCGGTCAGGTTGTGGGCCGTGCGTCCCGCCGCACCGAGTACCGCCGCGGCTTTGCTCGACCGGGCTCCGGAACGGCAGACGACCACCAGAGGCTGGTCCGGGGTGTAATCGGAGGGGTCGAGCGATCCGAGGGGGACGTGTACGGCAGCGGGGGCATGTCCGGCAGCCCATTCGTCGTCCTCGCGGACATCGATCAGGATGGCTCCGGATTCGGCGATCAGTGCGTGTGCGGCAGCTGGATCGGCTGCCGGTAGTGCTCCAGTCATGAAGAACGCTCCTTGGATCGGTGGGTGCTTACAGGGCGTGCAGCGGCATGGCCGGCACGAAGCGATAGCCCTCGCTCGATGAGAACGTGGCCGACACGGTGAACCGATCTCCTCGAATCACTGTGTGCCGTAACTCCACCGGCCGGGAGTTCATGAAACCCAAACGGCGGATCGACAGCGCGGCGGTCTTCGCATCGAGTTCGAGTGCTGCCGCATCCTCTGGATCCGGGACGACGGCAGTGACGTCCTCGCGGCCACCGGTGAGGCGGATGCCGCAGCGTTGCTCGAGCTCGATGTACAGAGCTGTATGAGTGAAGTCTGCGTCCAGGAGGTCGTGTGCCAGATCTCCTGGCAACCAGGCATAGTCAAGCGCCAACGGCATCGTCCCTGCCATACGGATGCGCTCCAGGTAGAGCAGTGGGGCCTTGGGGCCGACCTGCAGAGTGGCAGCGACCGCGGGGTCGGTGCGTAGTTCGAGTGCACGCACCACGCTGTGCTGGGCAACACCCGTGGCTTCCACGGCAGCGAAGAGACTGTAGAGCGCACCGAGAGGTTGCTCGATCACCGGCGGAGCCGCCAGCCGAGAAGGCCGGCCACGCTCCGCAATCAAGATTCCTTCGTTCCGTAAGCGCCGCAGAGCCTCGCGGGTGGTGTGACGACTCACGCCGTAACTCGTGGTCAACGCATGCTCGCCCGGGAACTCGGAGCCGGCGAATTCGTCGTCGCCGATCCTGCGGACCAGATCGGCATGCAGTTGCGCCCACAGCGGCATCGCACTGGAGCGGTCGAGCGCGGCACTGCGATCGTCGTCGACCATCAGAGGCTCTCCTGTCGATCTGTGTGTCGGAATCCGAATTCGAGTCGCCACATGCTGACACTCGTGGGTTGAGTCGCCACATGCTGACGCTCGTGGGTTACTGTACAACAAATGTACGTACATCCGTACGGGCGATCAGGGAGTGATGCTCAGTACACGTCCGAAGTGATCTCCATCGAGGACCTCGGGGACCGCAACTCCTTCCGTCCACGACGGAACAGCCGCCGGCCTCGCAGACCCGTAAACGAGACACCGATCGCATCGAGAAAATTCTCGCCGCGAACTCACGCGCGCCCAGTCCCATTCCGCTCGTATGCCGACCGCTGAACTACCCGCTGCCACACAGGTTTCACCCATCCGCGGTGTCGACGCGCCGAGCACGAAGGAGGCCCTGTTGGAGATCGCGTCGAACCTGGTGAATATGTCGGCGTAGCGACGCAGCATCACGTTACTTCCGAGTCGGTACCGGATCGGGATTGTCGCCTGGGGTCCGCTCCGCCATCGGTGGCTCGACGAGCCTTATAGACAAGCTAAGCAGCGAACCGGGGGCGGACGGTACGACGGGCCCCCTGTTCGGGGTGTGTCCGGTCAGACTGTTTCGAGGTTGTGCTCGGCCCAGGCGGCGTAGCTGCCCTCAAGTTCGACGACATGGTAGCCGGCGCGACGCAGTGCGCTGGCTGCGACCGCGTTGCGGACGCCGCTCTGGCAATAGGTCACGATCGGACCGCCCGTGGGTAGTCCGTCGAGGTTCCACAACAATCGGCCGCCGCTGAGCTGTTCGGAGCCAGGTATGTGGCCGTCGGCGTGTTCGGTCTTGTTGCGCACGTCCAGCACCATTGCCGGGTCGAACGAATCCAGCTCGTCCGCCCCGATCGTCTCGGGCGTCGTCATGGGGAGGCCTCGTAGACTTGTGACGTACCCGGTCACCGTATCGATGCCGACCCGCAGCAGGTGATCACGTAGCTCGTCGGCGGCATTACAGTCCTCGGCGAGCACCACCAGTGGAGTGTCCTCTCGCTCGGGGTCGTAGACCCAGGCACCGAACGAGGCTGCCTTGCTGAGGCCGGGGATGTTGAGCGCTCCGGGGACAGTGCCGACGTGCACCTCATCTTGGCCGCGGGTGTCGAGGAGGACGACCTCGTCGGAATCCAGGGCGCGTGCCAATTCTGCGGAGTCGTACTCGTGCAGTGGAGAGAGTGGCCCGAGAACGACCGGGCCCTGCTTGTTCTGACGCTTCATCCGGCCGAAGTAGGCGTGTGCGTCCGGTTGGCCGTCGAGCATCTCATCGACGAAGCCCTGCTCGTCGTCGCGCTCGACGTACCCGGCCCACCAAGCGAAACGGCGTTCGTAGCCGACGCTGGTCGACGGGAGCGCGCCGAGAGCTTTTCCGCAGGCGCTGCCCGAACCGTGACCCGGAAAGACCTGGATATGATCCGGCTGCGTGACGAACGATCGCTTCAGACTGCGGAAGATCTGTTTGGCACCCTCGAAACGGGTGTCGACACCGTCGGCGGCCTCGTCGAGTAGGTCCGGCCGGCCGAGATCGCCGGCAAAGACGAAGTCGCCCGTCAACATGTATCCCGGAGCGTCGGCGAAGGCACCGTCGGTTACCAGGAACGAGAGGTGCTCCGGGGTATGGCCGGGCGTGTGAACGGCTTGCACGGTGATGTTGCCCAGAGTCAGCGTGTCGCCATCGTGGAGGCGTTCGGCTTCGAAGCCGTACTGCCAGTCGTCGCCGCCCTCTCCTGAGACGTAGGTGGTCGCGCCGGTGGCCTTGGCCAACTCGCGGGTGCCGGACAGGTAGTCGGCATGGATGTGGGTCTCGGTCACGGCGGTGATGGTCATGCCATGCCGATCGGCCAGGTCCAGGTACACACCGATGTCGCGGCGGGCGTCGACCACCACTGCCTCTCCCTTGGTCTGACAGCCGATGAAGTATCCGGCTTGGGCGAGGTCTTCGTCGTAGATGCGTTCGAGAAGCATCGAAATCTCCTTGTCGATCGTGGCGGCGGTCGTGCAGGTGTCAACAATCCATGGTACCCAGTGGGGTATTTTCAGGAGGTTCTGTGCGCCATGGCGCACGGGCCTGATCTCGCGGGTGAACGTGCAGCAGGTCGGCATACCAACGGACACCCAGGGGCATCGCACCCGGCCGATCCAGCGAGGCGCAGCGGACTCACGGCGACACTGCAGCGATCGTCGACCATCACGTCCTCCTCGGGCCGTCTGACATTCGTCGACTCGGGGCGGGAGAGGAAAGTTCATCCGCCTTGAGTGTGGCGTTCGTGGTACTCGGCGACTAGCCTTAGCCCTAATGTACGTACATCCGTACGATCAATCAAGGCGAGGGTGCCTTGCACTTCCGCACTTGCATTTGCACACCAGCTGCTCGAACGCCGGAACGAACTTCCAGCACGACTGCTGTATGCGCAGTACGCCAGCCGGAATGACCACACCTTCGTCATGACCTCACGGCACGCGCCCACACCGACGTCGAGCTGACCCATCCCGCACCAACCGAATCGAGACCGCGCCTACCGAGCTCGTGTCACGAACAGGAGGACGACATGTCCGCGCACACCATCGACCACAAAGTTGCGATCATCGGCGGAGGCAACGCCGGTCTTTCGCTTGCAGCACGTCTACGGCGAGCAGGAATGACCGACATCGGCGTCATCGAGCCGGCAGGGACCCACTACTACCAACCGCTGTGGACTCTCGTCGGTGGTGGCCGGGCCCCGGCCGCGGAAAGTGCGCGCAGCGAGGCGTCGGTGATGCCGCAGGGCGTCGGCTGGATCAAGGATCGAGCCGAGGGGGTCGACCCCGAGGCCCAGACGGTCAGCACCTCCTCTGGAACCACCGTCCACTACGACCACCTGGTGGTGTGTCCCGGTATTCAGCTCGACTGGGACTCCGTGCCCGGAATGACCGAATCGATCGACACCCCGCAGGTCTCGAGCAACTATCGCTACGATCTCGCACCCAAGACGTGGCAGATGATCCAGAAGATGCGTTCGGGCACCGCAGTGTTCACGATGCCGTCCGGCCCCATCAAATGCGCGGGTGCCCCACAGAAGATCGCGTACCTCGCAGCCGACTACTGGCGCGAGCAGGGCGTGCTCGACGCCATCCGAGTTGTCCTCGTCCTGCCCACACCCGGAATGTTCGGAGTGCCGGTCTTCGCCGAGGAGCTCGAGCGGGTGGTAGCGCGCTACGGCATCGAGGTGCGTAAGAACAGTGAGGTCACCGCCGTCGATCCTGACGGCCGATCGGTGACGATCACCGACAATGCTGCAGGAGTGAGCGAAGAGCTACCCTACGATCTCCTCCACGTCGTACCGCGGCAATCTGCACCGGACTGGATCAAGGCCAGCCCCATAGCGGACCCCGACAATCCAGCCGGATATGTACAGATCGACAAGAACACTCTGCGGCACAGTCGATTCGACAACATCTTCGCACTCGGTGATGCCGGATCCTCGCCGAACTCCAAGACCGGTGCCGCAATTCGCAAGCAGGCACCCGTCGTCGCCGAGAACCTGCAGGCGAGCATCGCCGGCCGCCCGCTGACCGCGCAGTACGGTGGCTATGCCTCCTGCCCCTTGACGACCTCTCGGAACACGATGCTTCTGGCCGAATTCGACTACACGATGCAGCCCGCACCCTCGATTCCGTTCATCGACACCACCCACGAACGCCGCGACATGTGGTTCCTGAAGAGGCGCGGCCTGCCGGCGTTGTATTGGAACGCCATCCTCACCGGCCGGGCGTGAGCTGCCGAAAGCCGAGGAGTCACGGCGTCGACGGCGAGCTGAGCACGTACCGCTCGGTGTTCGACGCCATAGAGCGACGGGTGCTGCCCGAGGTCGAGTTCGGCAGAAGCATGCCGATTCTCATCGCCGCGATAGCGACCGCAATCCTGGGGTTCGCGCTACCCCACACCGGTTCGGCGCATGGATATGACGTCTTGCTCCGTACATCACGCGCCGAAGCGGAGTCCGCGGGAGTTCTACCCACTCTGTTCGTCGTCTTCAGCGCCACGTTCACGGTCACGGTGGCCGCAGCCGCTCGCTCACTTCGGCGGTTCCGATGGGCAGGTTTGGCGTTGGCTGGGAACGGAGTAACCACGGTCTTCGCCGTACTGGCAATCTGGTCGAGGCAATCGCTGACGCCCGATGCCGAGTTCGCGGGCCCCTCCATCGGAATGTACTTGGGATGTGCGGCGGCGCTGTTGTCCACAGCGTTGTGGGCCCGTGCGGTTTTCACCCATCCACACGGGCCCCTCGGAGCACCCTCACACTGCTGACGCGAGGTCGGCGCACCGTCGCGGACCTCAGGCGAGGGCGAGAAACAGCTTCTCGAGCTCCGCTTCGCTCATCTTCTCGCCCGTCTCCGCTCCGGTGATGCACTCACGGAGCCCGGTGGCGACGATCTTGAAGCCTGCCCGGTCGAGGGCCTTCGATACCGCGGCCAGCTGGGTGACGACATCCTTGCAGTCACGACCGCTCTCGATCATGGCGATCACTCCTGCAAGCTGACCCTGCGCACGCCGCAGACGGTTCAATACCAACGCGATGCTTTCGGTGTCACCGGTCATGTCGTTCAGTCCTTCGTTCGATGAAACTCCAGTTTACCCCTAGGGGTAAGAGCGGTCATGGTGGCCGAAGCCGGACGGCCTCGGCCACCACTGTGTTGCTCGAGATCGGTGACACTCAGCTGTGTGAGAAGCCGATCTTGGGCAACACCGCTCGTAGCCATGCGGGTGACCACCACGCGGCGTGGCCGGTCAAGCGCAACAACACCGGCAGCAGAACCAAGCGGATGAGAATCGCGTCCAGCAATACGGCGACACCCAGAATGATTCCCATCTCCTTGGGTGGCAGTGGTTCGGCGAGCGCGAACGAGAAGAACACCGCGATCATCACCGCTGCCGCCGCGAAGATCACCCGTCCCGAATGCGCCATTCCGTCGACCTGAGAACCGTGCGGATCACCGGTGTTCTCGTAGTGTTCCTTGACGCTCGACAGCAGAAACACCGTGTAATCCATCGCAATTGCGAAAATCATCGCGAAGAAGAACACCGGGCCCCAGCCGTTCAGGAATCCCTGCGGCGTGAATCCGAGCAGCGACGAGCCGTGACCGTCTTGGAAGATCAGCTTCGCCACACCGAATGCCGCTCCGGTGGACAGCAGGCTGACCACGGTCCCCAGCAGGGCGATCAGCGGTGCCTGCAGCGCGATCAGCAGCAACAGGAATCCGAGCACGAGGATCACCGACACCACGATCGGCAGATACTCGTTCAACGCTGTCTGCAGGTCCAGGTTCTCCGCGGGCGCACCGCCCACGATCGCGCCCTCGGGCAGCTCGGCACGCAAGGCGTCGAGTGTGGTCTCGAGTGCGGGGTCCGACGGATCCACGTTCGGGATGGCCTGCAGCATGACGAAGTCGGATCCGTCCATGGCGGGCATGGGCGGCGTCACCATCGATACGCCGTTCACGCTCGCTGCGATCTGTGCGGTCTGCTCTGCCTCCGACGTGGGGGCGATGATCTGCAGCATTCCTGGTGCGCCTTCACCCATCTGTGCCTGAACCAATTCGTAGCCCTGCCGGACCGGAGCGTCCTCGGGCACAACCGAAATGGACGGCATGGCGACCTTCAGGCCCAGTGCCGGAATCGACAGCGCCACCAGAATCAACAGGGAGCCGATGGCGAACGGCCACGGATGCTTGTGCAGCAATTGACCCCAGGACGCGAATTTCGGCGAGCGATGCACCTGCCGCTTCGCGTACGGGAGGGAGCCGGCATTGACCTTCGGTCCGAGCTTGCCCAGAACTGCGGGGAGCAGCGTGAGGGTGGCAGCGAGAACGAACACCACCGCGAGCATGATGCCCACGGCCATCGTGCGCACCGCAGGTGCGGGTACCAGAAGCACGGCAGACAAGCTGATCAGCACGGTCAGTCCGGACAGCAGGACGGCTTTGCCTGCCGTGTCCATCGTTTCTGCCACTGCACGCTGCGGGTCGATCCGACCGGTGTCGATGGTCTTACGCAGCGCATCCCGGAACCTCACGACGAGGAAAAGCGCGTAGTCGATACCGAGCGCCAGGGCGAACATCATCGCAAAGTTCATCGCCCACACCGAGATCGGCGTGATTTCGTTCAGCAGAACCAAGCCACCCGCGGATGCGACGAGACCGGCCAGTGTCAACAGCAAGGGCAGGCCTGCCGCGACGAGTGATCCGAACGCGAGCACCATGATCGCCAATGTGACCGGCCAGGAGATGATTTCGGCCTTGATCATCGCGTCGTGGTTGGCCTTGTTGAAGTCACTCCACAGCGCCGATGCTCCGGTCGGGTAAACCTCGATCGAGTCCGTGGAGGCTGCGGTCAAGTCGCCCTTGAGATCGTCGACGGCCTTGACCATCTCGTCGGTCGTCCCGTTCGCTCCACCGATGAGAATTCCGGTGTGCCCATCGGCACTGATCGACATCCCCGGTTTCGGGGCGATCACCTCGGAAATCCGCGAGTCAGCAGCCAGAATGTCGGTGACCTCGGAAATGACAGCCGCGACAGCGGGGTCCGTCACCTGCTCGGTGTCCGAGTGCACGACCACCTGTATCGCCGCAGAAGAGTTCCCGCCGAAGTGCTCCTGTGCGAGTTCGCGAACCTGGACCGACTCCGATCCGTTGGATTGCCAACCGGCACCGGCGAGAGATCCGAACACAGACGGGGCAAACGCTCCCAATCCGATGATGACCACCAGCCACGCGGTGACCACCCACTTGAAATTGCCTGCCATGCGCGCACCGAAGCGCGCCAACGGCCCCCCAGTGATCCCTGGCGGCGAGCTGTCTGCAGAACTCTCGTCGGTTCGAACGTCCGTAGAACTCACTGTGTGTCCTTCATGGTCGGGAGCGGTGTCCGAACGGTAGCACGTACCCCCTAGGGTATCTTGAGTGTAGTCTATCGTCTACCCCGTGGGGTATACCAGTCGAACCGCAACATCTCACAGAACCGAGGCTCTCCGCATGTCATGCAACGACACCCTCAACGGACCCGCCGGTCTGAGCATCGAACGCGCTGTTCCCGCACTCGCGGGCACCGTCGTGCTCACCAGCCTCGCGCTCGCCCGTCTGCACGACCGCCGATGGCAAGCACTGACCGCGTTCGTCGGCGGAAACCTCGTGTTCTACTCGGCAGTGGGATGGTGCCCGGCCAGTCTGCTGATGCGGCGATTGGGGATACGTCAGAGCGGCAGATTCTAGGGGCGTCGCAACACGATCAGTCTTTGTTGGTCACACGCAGTGCATGGCCCTGGTCGTAATATCTGCCTGCGACCGATGGTGCCGAAGCCCCGAAGACGCTCGACCAACCCAGACGAGGGGGTGCTCAATCGCTTTCCATCGTTTTCATTTCAGGAGTTGTGAACGACGGTCGAAACCTGGTTCTTACCCAATTTCCGTACGACTCCACCTTCGAGTCGCGGTGCCGTTCCGGTAGGACGTGGATTGTGCGGGAGATGATCATCGTCACTACGGCATTGAAGATGGCGTTGTAGCGACGCGATCACGGCGGTCATAAGATTGGCGATGGACTTGATCCATCACAGCGATGCCAACAGTAAATACACATCAATTGCCTTCACAGAAACGCTTGCGCTGGAAGGGATTGCGGCTTCAATTGGAAACGTCGGCGACGCCTACGACAACGCCCTTGCAGAGTCGATAATCGGACCGTTCAAGACAGAAGCAGTTTCCAAGAGCAGTCCGTTTCCGCAAGGGGCGATCAAGACGATCGACGACATCGAATTCTTGGGCGATGGAATGGGTGGATTGGTTCAATACCCGCCGTCCGCACAGCACCTTGGACTACGTCACTCCCGACGAGTTCGAAGCCGTCTATTATTCTCAACTATCGATTCTCCAGCCGGAGATGTCGCCGGCATAGGAGCGGCAAGAAACCCGGCACGGTTCACAGTCCCAGTAATGTCTACTTATCGGTAACAAGCGAGTGCATGGAGTGGGCATGGGATCTTCACGGGCTGACGAGAACGCGCGATCAGAGTTCGCTGCCAGGTTTGCACTATTGTATGAACTGGCTGGAAACCCGGTTTTGAAGAGAGTTGCTGACCGCGCCAATGCCTCGATCGTCAGCGGGGCTTCCCGCAGAACTGTCTACGTATCTGCGCAGCGGCTTTCCGACTGGCGGGGTGGCCGAAACGTACCTGCCAGATTCGAGGGTTTGTCAGCGGCCTTGCATGTTCTTGTCGCTGCGGCACGCGCACGGGTTCCCGAACCCCCGGTAGAGGGGCTGTACTCACTATCACAGTGGCAAAAGCTATGGATGCGTGCGCAGCGAAGCAATCACGTAGTCACAACTGACGTGTCTCACCAAAGGCGCTTCGCACCTCCAGGGAAACCCGAAATCCCTTGCCCGTACATAGGTTTGGCAGCATACGGACAGGGAGACAGCACATTGTTCTTTGGCCGCGACAAGGCTACAGCGGCACTGATGTCCAAAGCACTCGACGGCGGAGACGATGTCGCACTGACATTTCTGGTGGGCGCTTCGGGGACTGGGAAGTCGTCGCTCTTGCATGCTGGCCTACTACCAGCCCTCAGCCCCAATCGGTCAGCGGTACAGCTGAGTCCTGGCGCAGACCCCCTCGGTGCGTTGGATGCTGCGTTGATGGCGCGACCAGATGGGCGAGTCATCGTGATCATCGACCGTTTCGAGGAACTGTTCACCCAATGCCACCATGGTGTCGTCAGGGAACAATTCGTCGAGCAACTGGTGACACTGGCAAAGGCCCGAAGGTTTGAGGATAGCCCCGTGGATGCAGTTGTTGTTGCGGTGCGCGCAGATTTTTATGAACAATGCTTGAGGATTCCGGAACTCGCCCGGCGTCTGGAACAAGATCAGATGGTGCTGGGCGCGATGACGCGCGAAGAAATAGCATCCGCAGTGATCGGGCCGGCCAAGCTGGTCGGCGTCGACGTCGAACCCGGCTTGGTCGATGTCATCATCCGCGACCTCGGGGTACACAACGGCGTAACTGGCGCAGGATATGGACATGGGGGCGCGCTTCCGCTGCTCGCGCACGCCTTAACAGAGACGTGGAATGCGCGTTCTGCGCAGACCATGACGATTGCCGCCTACGAATCTGTTGGTGGTGTCCACGGGGCGTTGGCACGTACAGCTGAGGAAGTATGGTCGACATTTACTCCTCTCCAACGTCACGCTGCCAGGCAAATGCTACTGCGACTGGTCACGGTGAACGAGGACGGGCCCGACACACGACGCCGACTTGCGCGACACACACTGCTGGAAAGCGTCCCCGACGTCGAGGCCGGACTAGCCGCCCTTGATGCACTAATCGACAGTCGGCTTGTGACATGCGATTCCGCCGGAATCGAATTCACCCACGAGGCTGTATTCGAAGCCTGGCCCCGGTTCGCAGAATGGTTGGAGGACAATCGCGCGGATACAGTTCGACGTCAACGTCTGGACCGGGATGCGGACGAATGGAACCGCAACGATCGCGAAGTGTCGCTTCTCTATCGAGGGCTTCGGCTCGAGTCTGCATTGGCATTGACCAGGGAGCCCTCCGCTAAGTTCGCGACCACAACACGTGAGTACGTCGACGCCGGACACCGTCAAGCCCGTACCGCCTTGTTGCTGAAGCGGTGCATGGTCGGCTTGCTGAGTCTCCTTACGGTGGTAGCGATGGTCCTGGCGTTGACCAGTCATGCCCAACGCGTATCGTCCGACGTTCAGCGAAACGACGCTCAGTTCGCCGAGGTGCTTGCACAAGCCGGGCGCACACAGAACTCCGACCCCTCGTTGTCAGCTCAGGTGTCTCTTGCCGGCTCAGCGTTGCGACCTCTCGACCCGGCCGCACACGCGATGGTACTTGCCAGTCAAAACGCTCCGCTGGCAAGCCCGATGTCCGGACATACCGGAGCTATCTACGACACCGCAGTAGCGGGAAACGGAATTGTGGCCACCGCCAGTTACGACCGCACGATTCGGCTATGGGATCCACTCAGCGGCAAACAATTAGGTGGTCCTCTGGTCGGGCACACCAGCTGGGTCACCAGTGTCGCCTTCAGCCCGGACGGGCACTATCTCGTAAGTGGAGGGGGTGACGGAACTCTGCGCCTGTGGGACGTTCGAGATCCGGACCGTCCCAGTCCACTAGGTTCCCCCGTGGTCGGCCATTCCGGCGCTATTTACATGGTCGCGTTCAGTCCTGATGGGCGCACAATCGCCACCGCCGGAGACGATACGACGGCACGCCTGTGGGATGTGGATAATTCGGCCGCCGTGACGCAACGAACCCCCCCTCTCCGCGGACATGAGGCGCCAGTCCGCACCGTCGCGTTCAGTCCGGACGGCCGTACCCTCGCGACGGGAAGTGATGACCACACCGCAATACTGTGGAACGTAGAAGACCTCGCTGGACCGGTAATCCCGTGGGGACCGCCGCTACGGGTGCACGCCGACACCGTCCACTCCGTGGCATTTAGCCCGGACTCCCGAATGCTGGCTACGGGCAGTGACGATCACAGCGTACGGATCTGGATGGTGGATAACCCGAATACGCCGGTGATGGGGCAGACCCCGCTGATCGGCCACACTGCCGCAATCTGGTCGGTGTCTTTCAGTCCGGATGGGCAGTCGCTGGTCTCGGCGAGTTGGGACGGCACCGCTCGTGTCTGGTCTGTGATCGATCCCGACCATCCCACTGTGCTCGGCGGCCCGCTCGTCGGGAGCAGCGGTGGACTGACGACGACAACTTTCACGAACAACGGAACGAAAGTAATTACCGGTGGTCAGGACGGCCTCGTTCGCGTCTGGAGTTTGCCTAGCGCGGTACTCGCTGGGCACAGCCGCAGGGTCGCCACACCGGCAATCGATCGCAGCGGACAAGTGATGGCCACCGGATCACTCGACGGTACGGTCCTACTCTGGGATATCACAGGAGGACGGACCCCGACAATCCGGGAACGGCTTCGCGCTCCTGACGGACTCGGGATCGAGAACCTCGCTCTCTCACCGGACGGGTCCACTCTTGCGACAGCGGGCCTCGGCAGCACCGGTGTCCAACTGTGGACCATTACCTCAGGCGCAACCGCGGCAGCGGGTCCTGTACTACCAATTTCCGCACGCTATACCCACGAGCTAGCTTTCAGCCCCGATAGCTCCATACTCGCGACCGCCGCAGACGACCAGTCGTTGATGCTGTGGCGTGTTGACGATCCCAGCCGACCCGACCCCATAAGGGCCGCACTGACCGGCCCGTCGGGCTGGATCAATTCCGTCACATTCAGCCCGGGAGGTAACCTCATCGCCGTAGGGAGCAGCGACAACACGGTCCGCATCTGGGATGCGTCGAACCCTGCAATGCCCGTCCCCCGACGGAACGCGTTAGTTGGGCATACCGGCGCTGTGAACTCAGTCGCGTTCAGTCCCGATGGCCAGCTCCTTGCCAGCGGTAGTGACGACCAATCGATCCGCATATGGAGCATCGGGTCAGACAATGACACCGACGCCAACCCGGAAGTCTTAACTGGGCATACCAGTACTGTAAGGTCCGTGGCCTTCAGTGCTGACGGAGAGCACCTCGCTAGCGGTAGCGACGACCAATCGGTGCGAATCTGGGACGTCGATGGCTTACGGATCCGCGGCACGGGGACCTCGATCGTGCCAACTGGAACGGTGCGGTGGCGCGTAGCGTTCGACCCGGCGGGGAGCAGAATCATGGCCGCAGGCGAGGGTGGTGCGATGCGCGCGCTCACCCTCGACGCTGATGCTGCTGCCCACCGCGTCTGCCACGCGACGCGGGGAATTCTCACATCGCAGTTGTGGGATCAGGTCTTGCCCGGCCTCGACTACCACCCGCCCTGCGCCTGAAATCGGGAAGGCTGAGGCGGGTAACTGTGACATGACCCCCCATCAAGTGACCGCATGATCCGTGCCCCTCAAAGTGAACCATCTATATGAGAGATGAGGCAGAGCGGTCCATAGGAGGTCACAGTGCCCAAGTCGTATCCGAACTCAGTCCGGCGACAGATCTCGCACCGTCTGCGAAGTGGTGACACAGTCGCCGATATCGCTACGGAAACCGGCATATCGCCGGCGACGTTGTTCCGGTGGAAAGCCCAAGCCCTGATCGATGCGGAGGTGCGCGGCGGTGTACCGAGCGTTGAGTCCGACGAGCTCGCATCGGCCCGCGCCCTATCGCTGCACTCGAAGCTGAACTCGCATTGACTCGCGATGTGTGCGCCTTGTTCGACGATCAGTCGGTGGCGCCCCCAAAAGGAAGATCGCGATCGTCGAAGGACTGATCACACGAGGACATTCCGGTAGATCGGCATGTCGCATAACGGGTTTGAGCAGATCAACATTTCATGCGGAGGAATGATCGAAACCTGTGGATCCCGGGAGGACGCACCTTCCCGGATGATGATCTGTACACGAACAGGATTCTGATCAAGTCCAGCGCGCCAACGCTGGCGGGAAGGTACGCCCGTGCTGAGGAATCGTCAACATCTGGCCGTCATCGGCCGTATTCGACTCGACCCGAAAACCCAGGTTTACGTGGAGAAGAAGATCAGCGAAGGCCATTCGAAGCTGGAAGCGATCAGGTGCCTGAAGCGCTACCTGGCTCGCGAGATCTACTACCTCCTCAACCCCGGACAGCGAGGAATGATCGGGCGATACGAGCGGCGTCGAGATCGTCGGTCTTACCGACTCCTCTGCGATCCGCCGACCCCATCACGGAGGGTTCGGCTACCGGGAATCCCGCCGCGAGAACGCGGTCGGAGAGTCCGGCG
>NZ_LPNQ01000050.1:0-20663 GCF_019266085.1 Rhodococcus sp. FH8
ATCTTGAGCACGGGCGTACCTTCCCGCCAGCGTTGGCGCGCTGGACTTGATCAGAATCCTGTTCGTGTACAGATCATCATCCGGGAAGGTGCGTCCTCCCGGGATCCACAGGTTTCGATCATTCCTCGGCGAACCCGACTCTGCGCCCGTACGGGCCACACCCCAAAGCCCGCCATCCTGCCGAGCTCACCGCCGCCGAGCGCGCCGCGATATTGGAGGTGCTCACCAGCGATGGCTACGCCGATCTGTCCGTGGCCCAGGTGTGGGCCCGCGAGCTCGACTGCACCGGATCCTGGCCGCGCACCGGATGAACGGTGAGCGCCGCCGGCACGCCACCCATCCACCGCGCAAGATTCCCGAACTGGTCACTACCAGGCAAAATGACGTCTGGTCCTCCAGGGGATATCACGAAAATGCGGGGCCCGACCAAGGGCATCTGGTACCACGCTCACGTCGTCATCGACATCTTCTCCCGCTACGTCGTGGGCTGGTGCATCGAGACCGTCGGAGACGGCGAACTAGCCGCTGACCTGGTCGCCGACGCCATCGCCGAGCAAGGCCGAGCACCGGGATATCTCCACGCCGACGGGGGCGCGGCGATGACCTCGAAACCGCTGGCCTCACTCCTGTGCGACCTGGACATCACCCGGTCGCACAATCGGCCCCGTGTCCGCGTACAGGGTGATGTGTTGTTCGGGATACAGGCTCACGTGTCGGTGTTCGACTGGGGTTCATGGTGCCGGTTCGTCGCCGGTGTTGACAAGGTCTCGGCAATCATCACGTATGTCAGCCGCGAACGGGACTTGGTTCCTCACGTACTGGTAGCCGCGAAGCCGGGGCCGGGTCGACGATGAGCGGATGGGGTCGGATCTGTCGAGGTCGACGGTGGTCGAGGTCACTCGCAAGTACGCCAAGCTGTACCTGGCGGCGTCGAAGAAGGACAAGGGCCGGATGCTCGATGAGTTCTGCGAGCTGACCGGTCTGTCCCGCAGCCGCGCCAGGCATGCTCTGGTGGAGGCCGGCTCGCGGGCGCCGAACGTGGTGCGGATGGATCGGCGCAGGTCTCGGCCCCGGAAGTACAGTGCCGACGCACGCGAGGTTCTCAAACACCTGTGGGTCCTGTCCGGGGGCAGTTGTGGTCCGTATCTGGCTGCGCAGATGGTCCTGCTGCTGGATTCGCTGGAGGCCCACGGCGAGCTCGTCGACGGTCGCGGCCACTACAGCCCGTCGGTGCGGACCGAGTTGGAGTCGATGAGCGGTGCGACGATCGACCGGTACCTGCAGGCGATCAAGGCCACCGCCTCGTTGCGGGGGTTTTCCGGCCCTTCCGGATTTCCGGCCCTTCCGGATTTAGAGTGCGTTGATCCGGTTCTGGAGCTGTCCGGAGTGGATGAGTGACCGCAAGATGAATCACCCTAGGTTCTGTGCCGCCTCCAGTTGGGGCTGATCCTCGGTGGTGAGGTCAGCGTAGTGGAGTGTTTCGTATTCGATCGGAGGCATGTGGCCGATGCTGGAATGAAGGCGCTTGACGTTGTACCACTCGACCCAACCAGCGGTCGCGAACTCGACGTCTGTGACCGTCTTGTACGACCCCGAGTGGAAGATCGTCGTTCGGATGCACTCGGTCTTGTACAACCCGTTAGCTGACTCGACGAGGGCATTGTCGTAGGCGTCCCCGACCGATCCGATGGACGCCGCGATGTTCTCGAGTGCCAACTTCTCGGTCAGCTTCACGGACGTGTACTGACTGCCCGCGTCCGAATGATGAATCAGCTCAGCCGCTTTCACCGGATGGCCCTCACGGCGGCGCTGCCACAGCGCCATCCGAAGCGGAATCGTCACCAGGTCCACGGTCTTCGACATCGAGGCATGCCAGGCGACGATCCGCCGGGAGAACACGTCGATGATGAACATCACGTAGACCCACCCGGCCCATGTTCGGACGTAAGTGAAATCGGTGACCCATACTCGGTTCGGTTCCTCGGCCTGGAACTGTCGGTTGAGCAGGTCGCCCGCTCGCACGCCGTCCGCCGATCGGATGGTTGTTCTGATTCCTTTCGCTCGTCGAATTCCGTTGTGGCAGAGCGATTTCATCGCACGATCGACCGCACCGTAGGACACCCCGGGGATCGCGGTCCGGTCCAGATGTACGCGCATCTTCACTCTCCCGTACAGCCCTTCGGGTGTCATCTTCCGCCGGCCGTCGGCGTCGGTGTTCCACACGACCTCCCTGACTGCGTCGATGACGTGGGCGTCGGAGACGGTGCGCGCAGCCGGCGTGCGTACTCGCCATGCTCGATAAGTTCTCGCGGCGATCTTGCAGCCCTGATCGCTCAGGACTCGACAGATCGACTCGACCGCAGAACCGTTGGCACGCAACGAATCTATGAAAGCGATGATCATCGGTTGCGGGGGTCGAGTTCCCCCGCGAAGAAAGTTGTCGCAGCTTTGAGGATGGCGACGTCCTCACGCAGCTGCTTGTTCTCGGCCTTGAGCTTTTTGATCTCCGCCGATTCCTTCGATTCCTTCGAGGTGGTGCCCGAGCGGGAACCCGTGTCGACCTGAGCTTGCAGAGCCCAGCGCCGCACCGTCTCCTGCCCGACGCCGACCTGCTTGGCGATCGCCTCCGCCGCGGCGGTCACCGAGGCGTACTCCGCTCAAACCGTCACCACCACTGCGGCGAGTCGCAGATGGGTCTGGATCAAGCCGTCACAGTGGTCTCGAATCAAGCTGTCATAAACACGACTTGCCGGCTCCAGTTCATCCAGCGCCGTCAACGTGGTGGCGCATGACGTGAGCATGTGAGTGGATCGTCAGTCGGTCGTTTACAGGTCTTCGTTCTCGTTGCAGAGCACGCGGAAGGCGCGGTGGTGGTCTTCGGGGAAGACGAGGACTTTGCGGGCGATTCCGGGGCCGGACAGTTCGGGGCCGGAGATGGTGCTTCGGATTCCGTGCTTTGAAAGTTGTTGTTGGACCAGGCCTACGGAGCTGTCGTTGTAGAGGGTTGCGGCTGCGACGAGAAGTCCGTAGTCGGCGGGTGTGCGGCGGTCACTGCGGAATTGAGGCATGCTCTCGCTCCAGGGACGTGTGGTCATCGCTGCGGAAGGTGAAGTTCGGGTAGTCGGCATCGGCCTCGTCCGCGAGAACGCGCCGGTAGTTGCCCAGACCGGCGAAATAGAACAGGGCCCGGCTGGTTTTTCCTGGAATGTTGGCGCCGAAGATCCAGGAATGGGCTTTCGGGAACAGTGATGCGTTGGCGATGTCGTCGCAGAGTTGCGCCCATGTACGTACGGCGGTCTCGTCGGCCTCGACAGTGGCCGAGCCTTGTGTTTCGGCCTGGCGGATCAGTTCGGTGATCCATTCGACCTGTGTTTCGATTCCTGGCGGCAGGTTCGTGAAGACGCTGTTGGGGCCGTAAACCATGAACATGTTCGGGAATTGGTGCGTGGCGATACCCAGGTAGGCCGCGGTGGTCTCGTTCCAGAGTTCACTGATCGGTGTTCCGTCGCGTCCCGTGAGGTGCATCTTCTTGTATCCGGCGTCGAAGCCGGTGGCGAGTACGAGTAGATCGATCTCGTGTTCGGTTCCGTCCGCGGTGACTACTGCGTTCTCGGTCAGCCTGGTGATCGGGTTGTCTTTGATGCTGACCAGGGAGACGTTCGGCCGGTTGAAAGTTTCGTAGTATCCCTTGTTCGCGATGGGACGAGTGGCGTAATACCCTGAGGGCATGAGCTTTCGGGCTGTATCGGGATCGTCCACGATCGCGGCGATCTTGTCCCGAACGAAATCGGCTGCGGCCAGGTTCGCCGCGGGATCGAAGATGATGTCGTTGAAGGTCCCGAACATGAAGTGGAAGGCATTTCCGCGTTGCCAGCTTTCCTCGAACACACGGGTTCGTTCCGCTTCCGACACCGACGTCGCCGAGACCGTGCTCTCTTCGAATCCGCATCCGACGATCGAATTGCGGACTTGGTCCCAGATGGCGTCGTAGTTGCTGCGGCACCGGTCGAGGTATTCCTGATCGATCGGGCCGTTGCCGGAGGGGATGCTGTACTGCGCGGTGCGCTGGAACACCGTCAACTGCTGGGCGGTTTCCGCGGCGGTGCAGATGAATTGGGTGCCTGTCGAACCGGTGCCGATCACGCCGACTTTGCGGCCGGCGACGTCAAGCCCCTCCGGCCAACGACTGGTGTGCACTACCTGTCCCGAGAACTGTTCGATACCAGGTATTTCCGGTGTGTTGGGTTCGGAGAGCACCCCGAGGGCGGTGATCAGGTACTTGCTCCGATAAACCTTGGAGGAGTCGGTGCGTACTTCCCACCGTGCCAGGGAATCGTCCCACCGTGCGGAGGTGACAGCAGTCTCGAGCTGGATGTCGCGGCGTAGGTCGTGGCGATCGACCACGGCATTGAGATACTCGAGGACTTCTGCTTGTTCGAGATAGCGGTTAGTCCACGACCATTGCTGAAGCATCTCCTTGTCGAAGGAATACCGGTAGACGAACCCTTCGCTGTCCGACTTCGCGCCGGGATACCGATTCCAATGCCATGTGCCGCCGACACCGTCGGCTTTGTCGAAGCATCGCACTGCGAGTCCGAGTTCGTTGCGAAGTTTGTGCAGGGCGTAGATGCCGGCGAATCCGGCGCCGATGACGATCGCGTCCAGTGACGTGTCGGGTTCCATGTCAATCCTTTGTGTAGGACGAGTGTTTCAGGGCTGAAGTCGATCGACGGTCCACCCACGTGGGCCGCGTTCGTAGAGCAATCGGCGGTGTAGGCGCGAGTGGTCTGCTGCCCAGAACTCCACGCGATGCGGTTGGAGTTGGTAGACGGCGAATCGGTGAGGGCGGGCGATATCGGTGTGTTGGCCGAGACTCTCACTGCGTGCGAGCAGCACTTCGGGGTCGCCGAGATGCAGACTCTGATGCGAGGCCGTCGACATGGGTTTGAGGGGTTCGGCGCGCTCGTCCCACACTTTGTCGGCGATCGCGGCGCTGAGTTTGAGTACGGGACCGGAGATGATCAGTTGACGGGCGAGTTCGCGCCAGTAGAACAGGCCACTTGCCCACGAGTTCGTATGCAGATCGCGTGCTTTCCTGCTTGTCGTATGCGTCGAGAAGGACAATCCGCTAGCGGAAATGTCGGTGACGGCGACGGTGCGTTGAGAACAGCGGCCGACGCTGTCTGTCGTGGCCAAGGACAGCGCGAGTGGCTCACGGACCCCGGCGATCTCAGCTTGCTCGATCCATATCTGGAACAGGTCCAGCGGCGTGGGTGGTGGATCGGAATATTCCAGGAATGGGCGAGCGGTTCCGGTGATGGTTTCGTATTGGCTACTCATGGTCGGTGCCTCGATCGGATCCGAGGTACAGGGTTGCGTGCGCGATGGTGATCGCGTCGCCTCCGACCAGTGCGGAGGCGAGCTTGCCGGTGTGAGGATCGATGTCGGCGCAGGCGTGCATCACGGAATGTCGTCCGAGTTCGACACCTTGGTGGATGCGGAGGTCATGGCCGTATTCGATCCGTCCGTGACGCGCGAGGTGGATGGCGATCGGGCCGGCGGCTGATCCGGTGGCGGCATCTTCGACCACCCCGTAGGCGGGAGAGAACATCCGGTTTCGCCAGACCCCGTCGAGGTCTTCGGCGATGCAGTTGATCGCCATGTTCTCGAACTCGGACAACGCACGGTGGTCCGGGCGCAGAGCAGAGAGCGCCTCGATGCTCTCGACGGTGACGATCGTGTGGCGTGGGCCGTTGTCGTAGGTCTCGATCGGAAGTGCGCTTGCGTCGAGCCCCAAGGCTGCCAACAGTGATCTCTGTTCGGTGTCAGGCATTGGCGACCACGTCGGGAGTGGTTGCTCCATCGTGACGCGGAAGTAGTCGTCGACGGGCTCAGCTGTCATCGGGACCAGACCCACCGCGGTTTCGAACGCGAGCTCCTTCGCACCTGTCTGAGCGGCAACAGCGGCAGCGGTACCGAGGATGGGGTGCCCGGCGAAGGGGAGTTCGTTGACGGGGGTGAAAATTCGAATCCGCGCAGTCGATTCTGCCGAGTCGGCCGGCAAGACGAAGGTGACCTCGGACAGATTCAACTCTGCGGCGATTCGCTGCATCGTCTCCGTCGCGAGCGAGTCTGCGCCGAAGAACACCGCGACCGGATTACCGCTGAGAGGCGTACTGGCGAACGCGTCGACGACGCAGTATCGGAGAGTGCGCCGAGAACTCTTGGGTCGATGCTCGATGGAGGCGTGGACCTCGAAGTCCTTGCGGTGAGCACGTTCTCGTTCGAGGAGTTCGACGGCCGGCCCAGCCGGGAGCTTGCCCGCCGGGCGATCGTCATCCCAGAGCAGTATCGCTCCCCACCGCCGCGCTCCTCGATCGTGGATCCAGTATTTGGCAGCCAGACCGGGCACCGAGCGCCACGCCTCGACAGCTGCGGTGTCGGTCAGTTCATTGAGGTGGGTCACTGACGGGTCGTCGTCTGCCTGGAGGTCCCACACGATGTATTCGAGTTTCACGTCGAGAGCAGCCTTTCGGACATGAGAGCGAGGATGCGCGGCCCGTTCACGGTCAGGATCGACTCGGGGTGGAACTGAACGGACGCGAAGTGAGGCCCTTCGAGGGCGTGGACCGCTCCGGTGGCGGTGTCCGCGGAAACAGTGACCGGGCCGACGCCCGCGACATTGATCCGACCGGAAGCAGTGCGTGCTTCGAAGGTGTTGTAGAAGCCGACGTTCTCGCTCTGTCCGAAGATCTCGACGCGCGCCTGTTTACCCTGGTTCGGCTCAGCTCTGCGGGCGAGAGGGAGACCGAGACGCGAGGCCAGGATCTGATGGCTCAAGCAAATCGCGAGGAACGGACGCTGTGTCGAGAGCAGGTCGTCGATCTGTGTTCGGAGGTGCACGATCTTCTCGTCATCGACATTTGTGGGATCACCGGGCCCCGGCCCGACGATTACCAGATCGTGGTCACTGGTGGTGTACATGTCGTCGAATCGGCGCACGGTGACCGTCAAACCGAGGGAGCGCAGCTGGTGGTCGAGCATCGCGGTGAACGTGTCTTCGGCATCCACGACGAGCGCCTTACGTCCGTCCAGTACCCGGGAGCGGACGTCGTGGGAGTAGTTCGGCGACCAGAATCCTGCGATCTGGTTATTGCGATGCGCCAAGGCGGTGGTGATCATCGGGTGGCGATTCCAGCTGGCATGGGGTTTGCTGTGCCCGAATGCCGCGAGAACCGACTGCGCCTTGGCGTGGGTCTCGTAGACTTCGGCCGCAGGATCGGAATGCCGAACCAACGTGGCCCCCACCGCCACCCGTACACGCCCACTGTGCGGCTCGATCGCCGCTGTACGAATCAGGATCGCCGAATCGAGAGTGGGTGCCCCGCCACCGGATCGGGTGATCAATGCCGCCACACCGCTGTAGTAACCGCGACCGGTCGTTTCGTAACGGGCGATGACCTCCGTCGCGCTTTCTACCGGGCTTCCGGTCACGGTGGGCGCAAACATCGTTTCCCGCAATACTTCTCGCGGGTCACGGTGGGTCTGCCCCTCGATGAAGTACTCAGTATGAGCGACCCACGCCATCTCCTTGAGGGCCGGTCCGTGGACTCGAGTCGTGCCGGGCTCACAGATGCGGCACATCATCTTCAGCTCTTCGTCGACCACCATGTACAGCTCGTCGGTTTCTTTGCGGTCGTCGAGGAACTGTTGGACTCCGTCCAGGGTCGGCCCGCCGGGTGGATAGCGGTAGGTTCCGCTGATCGGGTTCATCACGGCTGTGCCGTTGTCGAGTACAACGTGTTGTTCAGGTGATGCGCCGACGAGTATCAGGTCCTCTGTGTGTACGAGAAAGGTCCAGTAGGCGCCGCGTTCGTTGTCGAGGAGTTCCCCGAACGCGGACAGAGGGACTGCCGGGTTGTAGGGGGTGCACTCGGCGGAGAATTCGCGCTTGATCACGAAGTTCGCACCGCGTCCGTTGCCGATCTCCTCGGACACGATCGCGGCGACTTTCCGTGCGTAGTCGGCGTCGGAGCTGTCGAAGTGCCCGCCGGTGAGGGCGAAGGAGCGGCGCGGGAGTTTGTCGAGCACGCCGCTCAGCGGGTAGTCCTGCTGCTCGTCGATGGAAATCGCGAGCAGCGGTGCACCGTCGTCGTGGGCCGGATAGCCACGTTCGCGTATTTGACGATAGGGAAGAAGGACGAATACGTCAGCGGTCGTGGATATTTCCTCGATCAGCTCGTGCTGCCGTAGCTGCCCGGACAACGCGGTGACGGTGCGAGCACCAGTGGCAGGGTCGGTGCGGCAGATGAGGGCGTACACCGAGCGGTTGCCGGCCAGGATTTCGGTCAGAAGGTCGGTCGAGGTCGGAAGGCTCATCGCTCGGTCACCCACTTCGTGGCGACTACCCGTGCACAGCAGCGTGCGGTGTATTCGAGTGTCTGGCGGTGATCTGCGGCCGTGAAGTCGGCGACCGCGTCACCGACGAGGAACACCTCGATGTCGTGGGTGTACGCATCGAGGGCAGTGGCAAGGATACCGACATGGGCGTACACACCACACAGGACAAGTTGAGTGCGTCCGTCCTCACGCATGCGGGTGAGCAGGTCGGATCGGTGGAAAGCGCTGTAACGCCACTTGACGAAGGGCCACGCGTCGTCGCCGAGTTCGAGTTCCGGGACAAGTGCTCGGTCCGCATCGGTGGTCTGCATCCCCGGGCCCCAAAAATCGCGCAACAGTCCGCGATCGGTGACGCTCATCCTGCCCGGCTGCGCGGTGTAAGCCGTGGCCGCCCCTGCCCGCTGCGCCCAGGAATGCAGATCGCGCACATTGCCCACGATCTCCGAACGCATCGTTCCGGGAATGGAGACAGAAAATAACGTTGCATGTCGTGGATGAGTAACGTCGCCTGCTGCGGCCGGATATCCCAGTCCACCAATGCATCCGGCATCTCACCTGGACTGGGCAGCAGGTACGGCTCGACAGTGAGATCACCACTCATGACGGCGTCTCCACTGCTCGGTAATGTCGTGCGAGCATCTCGCCCCAGGCGTGCACCACGGCAGCAGTCTGCTCCGGGTTCAGCCGCGGATCGCACAGTGGACTACTCGGCCGAGCAGAGGCGAGATCTGCACTCGACCAGACGCATTCGCTGACATCGGCCAGGTGGGTGGTCTCGAGATGTAGCCCGTGCACCCGCGTTCCGGTCTGATCGGCAACACCGACGAAGCCCGTCATCTCGTCGATGACGTCGTCGACGACTCGGGTCTTGGTGCCATCCCCTGCACTGAGTGTGTTGCCGTGCATCGGATCGCAGATCCACAGCACACGGTGCCCGGCCGCGCGAACTGCACTCATCAACGCCGGCAGTCGAGTACGGATGTGTTGAGCGCCCATCCGTGTGATCAAGGCGAGCTTGCCGGGTTCTCGATAGGGGTCGAGCCGAGAACACAGCGCTACGAGATCGCCTTCGGTAGCTGTCGGGCCGACTTTGCAGGCAGAGGGGTTGGCGATGTGCGCCAGCGTGGCGACGTGGGGACCGTCGACGTTGCGCGTACGTTCATCGATCCACGGCCAGTGCGTGGAGGTGAGATACGTGCGTTCATCGCTTCCCGAGCGCATCATGGGGTGTTCGTAATCGAGTAGCAGCGCCTCGTGGCTCGTCCATACTCGATCCTCCAAGGCCCGCCCGCGGTTGAAGCCGGCGATGGTGGCGGCGACTTGCTTCGACGTCAGGTACCCCATCAGGATCCGGAGCGGATCCGGCGTCCGGCTGACCTCGTCGCTGTCGGGCAGGTTCACCATGTGACCCCGGTAGGTGACCACTTCGCGATCACCGACGGTTTCGGTTGCCTTGGAGCGAGGTTTGGCGAACTGTCCTGCGATACGACCGACCTGAACAACAGGAAGGCCGGTAGGTGTTGCCACTGCGCCGGCGCTTGCAGTGAGTTGATCAAGCTTGCGGTGGACGTGGGCGGGTGTGCAGTGCGCGGGGTCTTCCGCACAATCGCCCATCTGGAGAACGCTCGCGTGGCCGGCCTCGACGGCACGCAGGCGTCGAGCGAGTTGGTCGGTTTCGACCGGACTTGCAATGACAGTGGTCGTCTCGAGCACGTTGCGCACGAGGTCGAGTTGGGGATGGTCTTGCCACGGCGGTTGGTGAGAATTCACCGTCGACGTCAGTGCTGAGGGGATCACGAATCACTCCGCTAGGTCGGATTGCTGGGGCCGGTCATTGTCAGGTCGGAATTCCCTCGCGGATCACGTTCGGTACCGCTATGCCCAGCGCACGGAACTGCTGGCAGGGATTCATGAATTCGCGCTGCTGGCTGATCTTCCCGTCCACGAAGCGGAAGAAATGAATGAAATGATTCTCGTAACGACCTTCGGGATAGCCGGTGAATCGGATGATTCCGGCGCCGTCGCACTCGACCCAGAAACGATCGGGATCCTGTGTATCGAAGATCTCGATGTTGAACCATGACCAGTCCGGGAAGCACTCGAGCGACCACACGGCATGTTCAGCGAGTCGATCTCTTCCCTTGATCATGATCGGTTCGCCGGTCTCGGTAGTCCACAGGCCGCCCTCGCCGTCCTGTGTGAACAGTTCGTGTCTTCTCAACCGATCGAGGCCCCGTGTCTGCATATAACGAGCGACCGCGCTCCGATTCCTTGAACGTGCCGCTTCTTGCTCGGGGCCGAAAACTTCGTACATCGCATGACCTCTCGGAATGTGCACATGCCTGAAACTCGGAAAATTACTGAGTGGCAACGATTTCGATTCGCCGTGCGCACGATCCGAACGGGTGCGCCGTTGACTCGGTGGTAACTGACGCCCTAACGATGACAGTATGGCTCCGAGATCTGCAACGATATGACGCCTCACTGAAGATGCGCGCAAGCGTTGCATCAGATCTGTGCTCGCGAAAATTGTGACGAATCAAGTGATTACGCGCCAGCGTGTCTGATGAATCACCAATGATGCTCGCGAGGACGGGTATTCGGCGCGGAAAGCTGTCTACGTCTCTCTCGAACCCTAGCCAACGCAGGAACGGCGGATTACCGTAATGGCATGACTGAGACAGTGATTCGTGAAGGCGACAAGGTCGCAACATTCATCAACATTCTGGAACTCAAGGACCCGGCGAAGCAGCAGGACTTGATCGATGTCCTCAACGAGGGCACCGAGAAGGTCATCAAGCACCAGCCCGGCTTCATCTCGGTGAATCTCTTCGCCAGCCGGGACGGTTCTCGTGTCGTCAACCTGGCCCAGTGGAGCAGCCCTGACGACATCAAGGCCGTGGCCACCAATCCCGACGCGCAGGTCTTCGCGAAGAAGGCCGCAGAGCTTGCCACCCCGGCACCAGGCCCCTATTCGGTCGCCTCGGTGACACAGGCCTGATCAAGACCAACATCCACCACAGAGCCCAGGCGGGAACCACCGGTTCCGCCTGGGCCTTCTCTTTGTCGGCACCCGAAAGGACTACAGCGATGGCCAGCAAAGACCTGACCACGACACGCCCCCGGATCAGTATCGCCGGGGCCGGGATCGGCGGATTGTCCGCCGCTCTGGCCCTGCACGAGCGAGGCCACGAGGCTGCGCTGTTCGAATCCGCACCCGAGATCGTTCCCCTCGGCGTCGGGATCAACGTCCAGCCCACCGCGATCGCCGAACTGTCCAGACTGGGCCTGGCCGATCAGCTCGCGAGGATCGGCGTTGCCACACAGGCTCATCGATACGTCGACCATCGCGGGCGGACCCTGTGGACCGAACCCCGAGGAATCGCAGCGGGCCACGACTATCCGCAGTACTCCGTGCACCGGGGTCACCTGCAGATGATGCTCCTCGACGCGGTAACCGAGCGACTCGGGCCAGGAGCCGTGCACTCCGACGCCCGGCTGTCCAACATCTCTGGCAGCGGCGAGACGGCGATACAACTGACCGTCGTGAACTCGGACGGCCGAAGCCGCACACTCGACACCGACGTCCTTGTCGGAGCAGACGGGCTGCACTCGACCGTCAGGCGCTGGCTTCATCCTGACGAGGCGCCGGTCAGCGTCGCGGGAACCACCATGTGGCGAGGATTGGCCGACCTGCCGTACACGTTTCTCGACGGCGTGACAATGATCATCGCCAACGACGGCACCGGCACTCGCCTGGTGGCGTACCCCTGCAGCGAACAAGCGAACGCAGAGGGGAGGACCCTGCTCAACTGGGTCTGCTTGACTCCCTCCGACAGACGAAGCCCGAGCGAAGACGAGCGCACCGGACTCGTCAACGCACTCGCAGAATGGAATTTCGACTGGTTCGACCTGACAGAGTTGGCAGCCCGCTCTCCGCAGGTCTCCGTGTACCCGATGGTCGACCGGGATCCGTTGAGTCACTGGGGCTCCGGCCGGGTGACGCTGCTCGGCGATGCGGCGCACCCGATGTATCCGATCGGGGCCAACGGAGCATCCCAGGCGATCATCGACGCCGGCGCACTGGCAGAGTGCTTCACACGCGCAACCGACCCTGTCTCGGCACTGCGATCCTACGAAGCGATGCGCATCATCCCGACAACAAGCATCGTTGAGGCAAATCGGGCGATGAACGAGTCCGAGAAGAAGACAGCCTCCCGCGCCGGCGATCCTGCCGCCGCCCCAGCCCCGCGCCTTCGTGAAATCACCACCGAATACAGGACTGTGGTCGACCGCTCCACCACGGTAAAACCGGCAAGAAGGACTCGACGTACGGCCAGCCGTGACCATGCCGAACTGCGGGGCGCCCCTGATTCCAGGAGCGCCCCGCGGTGTCGTTTGCGTGCGGTTAGTCGGCCGATCCGGTGATCTGACGTTGACTGAGAGTGGCAAGAAGTTCGTGCTCGGACTCTTCCTCCGCGCGGCTCAGTGCTTCAACTTCGTCCTCAGGGTCCGGACCCAAAAGTGAACCGGGATAGGGTCGTCCCGCGGCGCCGAGCTTGTTCATCCGCTTGGGAACTGCCGCTCCCTGATATTCCAACGCCTCGCCGTCGCGTCCGAGTGGCTGATGCGTTTCCAGATAGGCCCCTGACGGCAAGCGTTTGATGATGCCCGTCTCGATACCGTGCTCGAGGACCGCACGGTCGCTGCGCTGCAGCCCGATACAGAACCGGTAAGTCACGAAATACGCTATCGCAGGCAAGACGATCACACCGATTCGTCCCGCCCAGGTCATCGCGTTGAGCGATATGTGAAATTTCAGCGCGATGAGGTCGTTGACACAGGAAATCGTCAGCACGACATAGAAGGCAATCGCCATTGCCCCGATTGCCGTACGCACCGGAACGTCGCGGGGGCGTTGCAGAAGATTGTGATGGCTGTCCTCACCGCTCAAACGCTTTTCGATCCACGGATACGCAATCATCAGGACGAACACCGCACCCATTGCGAGTGCAACCCAGAATGCCGAGGGAATGGTGTACCGGTTGAACAGATAGATCTCCCAGGCCGGGATCAGGCGCGCTATACCGTCGGTCCACATCATGTAGAAGTCGGGCTGGGAGCCTGCAGAAACTTGCGCAGGGTTGTATGGGCCCAGAACCCAGATCGGATTGATCTGCAACAGGCCACCCATCACGGCGAGTATCCCGAAGACGAGGGCAAAGAAGGCGCCCGATTTCGCCGCGAACACCGGAAGGATTCGGACGCCGACGACATTGTTCTCGGTGCGTGCAGTCCCCGGGAATTGTGTGTGCTTCTGGTACCAGACAATCGCCAGGTGCGCTGCGACAAGAGCAAGGATCAAACCCGGAAAGATGAGCACGTGCATGACGTAGAGCCGCGGGATCAGCAACGTCCCCGGGAACTCACCACCGAAGATGGCCCAATGCAGCCATGTACCGACGACGGGTATGGCCATCGTGATTCCACCGAGCGGCGAGCGCAATCCGGTACCGGAGAGCAAATCATCCGGCAGGGAGTATCCGAAGAAGCCCTCGAACATCGCCAGAATGAGGAGCAGGGATCCGATCACCCAGTTGACTTCACGGGGTCGGCGAAACGCACCGGTGAAGAAGATGCGCGCCATATGCACGATCATCGACGCTGCGAACATCAGTGCGGCCCAGTGGTGAACCTGGCGGACGAACAATCCTCCGCGCACTTCGAAGGAAATATCGAGTGAGGTTTCGTATGCACGCGACATCACCACCCCGTTGAGCGGTTGGTATGCCCCCTGATAGATGACCTCGGCCTGTGAGGGGTCGAAGAACAATGTCAGGAACACGCCTGTGATGAGCAACACCACGAAGCTGTAGAGGGCGATCTCGCCGAGCAAGAAGGACCAATGAGTGGGGAATACCTTGTTGATCTGACGGCGTAGTCCTGGTGCCAAGTGAAAGCGCGAATCGACCTCATCGGCCTGCCTGCTTGCGACCCTGCTGACGAGGGAACTCACAATCGCCTCCCGAAAATTGGAGCGAGATGAAAGCGCCGACTCTCTGAAACGAGACATGAGTCGGCACACTGGAATCCGAAATAGTCTTACACCTTGTAGTACTGCCCGAAACCGCGTCGTCGCATCACTAAAAAGGTTCGCGAAAAGTTCGGCCAGAGTGTCGATTTCGGCTTCCTGTCGTTCGACATATATAGAGTGAGTTGACTCAACTGAATACGAAAATAGGGGAGCGGTCATGCCGGAATACCTGCTGTTGGTTCACGAAGACGAAGAACAGATCGAGCGATGCGAACGAGAAGATCCAGGAGCCCTCGAAGCGCGTTATCAGGCATTCCTCGCCGATCATGCCGATGTGGTCACCCAATCGCGGAGGCTGCACAGCTCCTCGTCCGCCACCAGCCTTCGACGCGGCGACGGGGACGGGGTCACCATCATCGACGGTGTGTTCGCTGAAGCGAAGGAGGTGATAGGCGGCTTCTTCGTCATCGAAGCGGACGATCTCGATGCAGCTCTGGTCATTGCCCGAGAACTGCCGGCACCTTTCGGGGGAATCGAAGTACGACCGATCCGCGGAATCTGACCGGGCGTGCAACAGATGGATCATGGCAACAGGGGGACCGAGCTGATGCACCAAATTGGCGTTCACGCTGCAATCGCTGATGCGCACCGAACGGGATGGGCATACGTTCTCGCCGCCGCGGCTCGAACGACCCTCGATCTCGATCTCGCCGAAGAATGCGCGCAGGAGGCCTACGCCTCGGCTTTGACCAACTGGGCCGAACATGGTGTACCCGAGAGCCCCGTGGCGTGGTTGACCACTGTGGCGCGAAGAAGGGCCATCGATTTCATCCGGCGTCGTGAGTTGCTCGACACCAAGCTTCCCCTGCTCATCGTTGGCGATGCATACAACCTCGACGACCAAGACATCCCCGACGACCGACTCAGGTTGATCTTCGCCTGCTGTCACCCAGCATTGCCCGTCTCCACCCGCGTGGCCCTGACCTTGCGGCTAGTCTGCGGGCTCTCCACCCCGGACGTTGCAAGGGCCTTCCTCGTATCGGAATCGACGATGGCGGCACGCATCACCCGCGGCAAGAAGAAGATTGCGACCGCCGGGATCCCCTACCGCGAGCCAGCCGCCGAGGAACTCGCCAGCCGGGTGGACGCGGTTGTCGACGTGATCCACCTCGTCTTCACCACAGGCCACACCGCCCCCTCCGGATCGGAACTGCAACGACGAGATCTCGCTGAACGCGGGCTGCACCTTGCCCGGTTGCTGCACGAGCTGCTACCACACCAATCCGAGCCGACAGGGCTGCTTGCACTGGTCCTGCTGACCGATGCCCGCCGCGAAGCTCGATCCGACAGTGACGGCCAACTGCTGCGACTGAGTGAACAAGATCGCCAACTCTGGGACCACACAGCGATTCACGAGGGCCTCACTCTGGCGCGCCACGCGATGAAACAGCGTCCCCCGAGCCGCTACGCGCTGATGGCAGCCATTGCCGCAGTGCACGCCCAAGCCGGTAGGTGGGACGAAACCGACTGGATCCGGATCGTGGACCTTTACAACCAGATGGTGGCTATCTGGCCCTCACCGGTCGTTGCGCTCAACCGTGCCATCGCCATCGGTGAAGCCTTAGGCCCCAAAGCAGGCCTCGCGGCGTTGGATCCTCTCGGTACCGATCACCAACTTTCCGGCTACCACTACCTGCCCGCAGCCCGAGCCGACATGCACCGCAGGCTCGGCAACATCAAAGAAGCTCTCTGCGCCCTCGACGAAGCCCTGATCTTGGTCGAAAACGATGTCGAGCGACGCTTCCTCGAACAGCAACGAAAAATTCTTTCGGAAACTGTCGATTCGGGACGTTCGGTATCCGACAACTAGATAGGAGGACAGATCCAACACAGGAGGGGACCTGAATGTCGGTAACGAACAAGCGCGCACAACCCGCACGCGGGCAGGGCCGCCAGCGCATCGTCGAAGACATCGCCCTTGCCTACGCCAGCGCGGACAAGCGAACCAAAGGTGTACTTCTCGACGAACTATGCGCTCGCACTGGATGGCACCGAAGCCACGCTCGCCGCGTCTTAAAATGGACCACCACCCCCAGAGCCGTCGACCCGCAACCTCGATCACGGCTCAAGTACAGCCCGGAGACGGTGGAGCTCCTTACCTGGTGCTGGAAACTTCTCGACATGCCGACCGGAAAGCGGCTCGTCCCAGCGCTTCCCACGCTCGTCGGCGCACTCGTCCGCCACGGCCACCTCACCCCGCAAACGACAACTACAGAACAGTTGTTGAGCATGTCGTCGGCGACTGTGGACAGAACCCTCGCCGCAGAACGTGCACGCAGCATCCACCCGAACCTGTGCCCGTCACATGCGCTCGTAGCCGCTGACGCCCCGATCCGCCGTCTCGTCTCTCAGCCCTCAGCGGCGCCAGGACACATCGAAGTCACGATCCACCACCATGGAGACAGATCCCCGATCGTCACCCTCACCAGCACGGCTACCGCCACGCGATGGACGACGTACCGTTCCTTCGACTACCGCAAAGACGATGCACTGGGCGCGGCGCTGACCTCGATCGGACACGACCTTCCCTTCGCAATCGAAGCGTTGACAGCGACAACATCCGATGAACAACTCGCCGCACGGATAGAGCGCTGGTGTGTAGAACAGAACGTCGACTTCTACCTGCGCTTGGGTACAGCCCACACCCCGAAAACCGGTCAAGCCCACGACATTCCTGCACCCACCGAACACGGCACCAGTGACGCGGCCCTCGCACTCCTCAACGAGATCTGGCGTGCACGTGCAGGATTGATCAACAACTTCTACTGCCGGCAATTCGATGCACGCGGAACCGTCACCACGGCCACACCGTGGCAGATGGTCCAAGCCCACCCACTCATTGCCGATGAAGACAAAGCGATCTTCCGCGACGAGCACAACAACGCTGATCCGGTCCAACTGAACTGCTGCCTGGCGGCTCTCTCCGCGCGCTACACCAAACTGCACCAGAGGGGGGAGATGTGCTCGCCGCTCAAAGCAACGGACCGATCTTCACGCCTCCAGCGACCCGATGGCACAGACGCTGGAGCGCAACTGACCCAGCTGCGGCCGAACTCCACACTGACACCAACGTCGCTGACTAGCCGAAGTCGCTGGAGTTGCTTCTCAGGCCAAGACGGCCACATCGCTTGAAAGGCAGCCGCTGCTCGACGGCGGAGGTCCTCAACAGTGGCAACTCGAAGCAATGAAAAATATTTCAACACAACACTACTCAGCGCACGACACCGACAATGGAGTGGCATCGCTCATGCAAGAAGTGGCAGTCAATCACTACGGGGACTGGTCGCATTGGAACTGGCTGGGATGGACCGTGCTACTGGTTTTGACCGGCGTGCTGTTCGTCGGGGTCGTCACCGCGATCTTCGTTGCGATCGACATCGATCGCACGCCGTACCGCGACAGCGAACTGGGCTGCTACCTCAGCGCAGCCCTCTTCTCCGCCGCCGCGTTCCTCGGATTCACCGGTACCCTGACATATTTCGTACGCCACCTACCCGGAGCAGGTCAGTCCCTACTCGTCTGCTTGGCAGCGAGCGGCACTGTCGTCCTCGGTCAGTACCTTGTTCACCGTTCATTCGCGGACCTCGTCACGGGTGAAAGTCCGAGCGAATGGATTTGGAGAGGTTCTTCGATTGCGGCAATCGCAAGCGGTGTAACGGCATTCGGATACGACGGCCTCAACCGAATCGCTTCATGGATCCCTTCATCCGTGTCATTCGTTGTCGCGCTCATAGTGGCAGGGCTACTCACGGCGTGTGCCCACGCGGTAGGAGAGCGGTCCACCGCCGGATGAAGTCCACGTGGACGCTCCACGGGAGGCTTGAGTACGGCGTCACACACACGGCTGGACTCGGGCAGCCCCGTTCGTGCACGCCGAACTGCCATGTAGATGGTGACGTGACCTCGATTGGCGAGCTAGCGTCATCACCGCTTGACCTAAGCTGACGGCGCGGCATCGGCGACTACCAAAGTAGTAAACATCTAAGGGGAACCTGCATGTACGTGGAGAGCGTGACACTGACGAACTTCCAATGCTTTGGGGCGCAGCCCACCACAGTCTCGTTGGACCCGCAGTTAACTGCCTTGATCGGTGCAAACGGCTCCGGCAAGACAGCAGTCTGTCAAGCGCTCCTCCGGTTGTTCGGTGTCACGCAAGAACAACGGCAAATTCAAGTCGAAGATTTCCATGTGCCAGCGGATGAGGAACAGTCCCCACAGGAACGAACGCTGGCGATTGAAGTCATCCTCGCCTTTCCCGAACTCGACGTCGCAGACAAAGCGACGCCTTCAAGTATGACCGCCAGCGTCCCGGAGTTCTTCCGTCACATGGCCGCAACAGTTGACGGCCAACTGAAATGCCGCATCGCACTCCGTGCGACATGGACCGACGATGGTTTGATCGAGGGGACCGTTGAGGACGAGCGCCGTGTGATTTACAACTTCGACGAGGACTATGGCGATAACTGGGTTCCATTTCGTGGAGCTGATCGGAATAGGATCCAAATGGTCTACGTCCCGGCCTCGCGGGACGGAGCTCGACAGATTACAACTTTTTTGCGCGGACGATTGTGGCGTGCGAGCCGCTGGTCGGATGATCTGCGCGGGCACGTTACTGATGCGGCGACCGATTTGCTCGAAAAGTTCGAATCTGAGCCGGCCGTATCGACGGTGGAGGAAGCGCTGGCGAAGCGTTGGCAACAACTGCATCAAGATACGACCGACACAGTTCCAACTTTTGAACCGATCAACCGTGACGTGGCTGCACTGGTTGGGAACGCCGAGTTGATGTTTCGGCCATCGCATACTGGCCGTAAACGTCACGCCCGATTTCTGAGCGACGGCCAGCGCTCCATGCTGCACCTCGCTCTCACCGCAGCGACCCTTGACATCGAATCGAAGGTAGCGGAAGGCGGTCACGAAGACCGTTTCGACCTCTCCGCAGGTACGCTGCCGACATTGACGCTTCTGGCGGTCGAGGAGCCCGAGAATAGCCTGTCCCCCTACTACCTCTCGCGCGTTGTCAGGCAACTGATGGAACTAGGTGTTGTGGGTATGGACGTTGCTGACGCGGGATTGAAGTAGACGGGCTGGTCCTCGGCGTAAGAATGGGAGTTGCGACACAACCGTTCTCGACCAAAAAGGACCAGCCCTGTGACACACCGTAATGCTCCGCTAACCGTGGAGGGAAGACGACGCCTGATCGAGCGGTGTCAGAGCCGTCCGATCGCCCATGTCGCCGCCGAGATGGGCATCTCCCGTCAATGCGCCTCCACATGGGTCAACCGGTATCGCAAGTATGGCGACCTGGGAATACAGGACCGATCCAGCACGCCACACCATCACCCGACTGCCACAGCAGCAGCGGTGGTGGCCGAGATCGAATCCATGCGCCGGACCCGGAAATGGTCGGCCTCGCGAATCGAGTTCGAACTCCGTATGGATGGAACGGTGATTGCGCGTCGAACAGTCACGAAAATCCTGCGAAACCTAGGCCTGCACCGGCGCCGATTCATCGACCCGAACGGCGAGAACAACCGCAAACCGCAGGTCATCGCAGCGAAACGACCTGGCCAGATGGTGCATGTCGACATCAAGAAAGTCGGAAAAATCCCCGACGGCGGTGGTTGGCGTGCTCACGGTCGCGGGTCCGAGCGGGCCAAACGATCCCGGCGCCGGAAATCGAAGAACAAGCAGGCCCGCACCGGTTACACCTATCTGCACTCCGCGATCGACGGGAACACCCGCCTGGCGTACACCGAAGCCCGAGACAACGAAACCGCCGCAACAGCCATCGATTTCATGAACAACGCCCGCGTCTTCTTCGCCGCCCACGGCATCAACCGGATCGAGCGCGTGATCACCGACAACGGATCATGCTACCGGGCAGCAGATTTCACCGCTTCACTCCGCGAAGCTCGGCACTACCGCATCAAGCCCTACACACCGAAACACAACGGGAAAGTCGAACGCTACAACCGCATCCTCGCCGAAGAACTGCTCTACTCCCGCGAATACACCAGCGAGCAGCAAAGGCGCACCGCGGTCGAAGTCTGGTGCCTCTCTATTTGTCAAGCGGCAGTGAGGGATTCTCTCGATATGGCTCGAATGCCCCGTTTTTCATCTGCGAGCATGACTCGCCACAGGTGTGTAGCGAGGTGCCGTTTAAGTG
>NZ_LPNQ01000051.1:0-24379 GCF_019266085.1 Rhodococcus sp. FH8
CCACCCCACCACACACCAACCCCCCACCACCCACACCAGCAAACCGCCCATCCAACACATCCACCAACGTCAAACCCCCCACCACAACCCCCACACCATCCCAACCACCCACCACCAACCCACGCTCGGGCACGCCCAAAATTTCCGTATCCCCTACTGGCACTGTTGGATCCGACACGACCGACCGGAGGAGGCGGACGAAACGCTCGCCGAACTCGGCGACTGTGGTGCGCTCGAAGATATCGGAGGCGTAGGTAAAGGCGGCGTCGAAACCCACCGGGATTCCGTCCTTGCCACGCTTTTCGGAGAGCGACAATTGCAAGTCGAATTTGGCGACACCGATGTCGACTGAAACAACATCGACACCGAGTCCTGGTAGTTCGAGGTGGGGATCTGCGGTGTTCTGAAATTCCAACAGAACCTGGAAGAGCGGTGAACGAGATGGTGAACGCTCCGGAGCAACTGCATCGACGATTCGCTCGAACGGCACCTCGGTTTGCCCGAACGCTGCCAGATCAACTTCGCGAGTTCGTGAAAGGATTTCCTCGAAAGTCGCGGCGGAATCAACGGCGGTTCGCAGGACGACCGTGTTGACGAACATCCCGACCAGGTCGTCGAGGACTTGCTCGGCGCGCCCTCCCACCGGAGTGCCGATCGCTATGTCCGGCGAGGCGCTCAGCCGTGCCAACAGAACCGCCAGCACTGCGTGCATCACCATGAACGGTGTCGTGTTGTGATTCCGAGCGAGTTCGAGGAGGTCACTGTGCACGTCTGCGGGCACCGAGAATCGGACCGATTCACCGCGCATGGATCGTTCCGCCGGCCTCGGTCGATCCAGCGGAAGGTCGATCACGTCAGGTAGACCGGACAGGGTGGACGTCCAGTAGTCCAACTGCTTCGCCTGGAGCGTGTCCGGATCGGCGTCACTGCCGAGCAGTTCGATCTGCCATTGGCTGTAGTCGGCGTACTGCACAGGCAAAGGCGGCCAGTCCGGTGCCCGACCGGCAGCCCGCGCCGCGTAGGCGCGGGTCAGGTCGCGGGCCAGCGGCTCGAGAGATGCTCCATCCGCCGAAATATGGTGAACCACCAACGCGAGGACATGAACTTCCGGAGTGATTCGAAAAAGAGAGCCGCGCACGGGCACGTTCGCGCTCACGTCGAACCCCTCGCGAGCGAGATCGGCGATGCGCCTGTCCAAGGCTTCCTCGTCCACGGATACTTCCCACGCGATCTTCGACGTCACGCGTTCCGAAGGCACTACTACCTGATGTGGGCCGTCAACCGACGCCGGGTAGACGGTACGGAGCGATTCATGCCGATCGACAACATCTCCCACCGCGCGCTGCATCGCAGCGACATCCAAGGCACCTGACAGTCGGACCACCATCGGAATGTTGTAGGCCGGGGACGACGTGTCGAACTGATTGACGAACCACAGGCGTCGTTGTGCCACAGACACCGGAATCTTGTCCCTGTACCAATGTGCCTGCAGGATTGGACGCTTCGAACGCGTGCGATCAACGCGGGATGACTTCGCATCCCGCACGTGACGGGCCAATGATTCGATAGTCGGTGCTTCGAACAAAGTCCGCACCCCGAAATCGATTTCTTCAGCGACATTTACGCGAGCGATCAGCTTCGTGGCAATCAGTGAGTTCCCGCCCAGATCGAAGAAGTCGTCACCCGCACCCACCGTCTCGACGCCTAGAACATCGGCAAAAATCTCGGCGAGCACTAGTTCCTCAGCGCCCTCGGGCGGTCGAAAGTCGTCCGACCGAGCATCGAACCGAGGTGCAGGTAAGGCAGCGCGATCGACCTTTCCCGCCGGAGTTACCGGCAACTCTTCGAGTAGAACAAATGCCGCAGGAACCATGTACGACGGAACACGGCTCGCGACGTACCGCGTCAACTCGGCCGTCGAGAGCGCACTTCCGCCGGCAGGCACGACGTACGTGGTAATCATCGCTGTCCCGGAGGGAGCCGCACGCGCCACGGTGACTGCATTCTCGACCTGCGGACACGACCGCACGACGCTGTCGATTTCCCCGAGCTCGATACGGAATCCGCGAACTTTCACCTGGAAATCGCTGCGACCGACGTACTCGAGTGCACGGCCACGGCGCCGCCGCACCAAGTCCCCCGTTCGATACATCCGCCGGCCCGGGAGACCGAACGGGTCGGCCACGAATCGTCCTGCGGTCAACGCATACTTCCGGTGATATCCACGTGCGAGCGCGTCTCCCGAGATGTACAGCTCGCCCACAACACCGTCGGGGACGGGGTGCAATCGCTGATCGAGCACGATCTCGTCGAAACCGCGGAGCGGACCGCCCACGGTGATGTACTCCGACGACACCATAGGCTCGCCTATGTTCGACATGACGGTGGTCTCGGTCGGCCCGTAGGCATTGCACAGCCGTCGGCCGGGAGCCCACCGCTGCACAAGATCCGGCGGACAGGCCTCACCACCGACCACCACGTCGCCGAAGTCCGAAAGGCCCTCGGGAGAAACTGTTCCGAGCGCCGCAGTAGTGACAAAACCATGCGTGACACGCTGGGATTCGAGGAAGTGAGACAGCTCGTCACCGCCGTAGATCGTGCTCGGTGCAATCACCATGGTCGCTCCGGCACCGAAAGCCAGCAGGTATTCGAAAATCGAGGCGTCGAAACTCGGGGTCGAGAAGTGCAATGTTCGCGCATCCTGGGTCGCACCGAACCGCGAACGCTGTTCGGCAGCAAGCGCTTCCAGTCCACGATGCGAGACCGTCACCCCCTTGGGGAGTCCGGTGGAACCCGAAGTGTAGATCACGTATGCAGGATTGTCGGGCCGGATCGGGTGCACCCGATCGACATCGGAGATGGAGCGCACGGACAACCGTGCAAGTCGGCCACGGAACTCAGCGTCGTCGATTGCTATCCAGGAAATCGAATCCGGCAAACGATGAAGTTCGGAAACGACCGTGAGCCCCAGTACGGCGCCGGAATCGGTCAGCATGAAGCGAACACGTTCACCCGGATAGGTCGGATCCACCGGCACGAATGCCGCGCCGGCTTTGGTCACCGCCAACATCGCGACAACCGATTCGATCGAACGCGTCAAACCCAGCGCCACACTGTTTTCCGGACCGATGCCGCGGTCGATCAAGACTCGGGCCAACTTCGACGAACGCTCGTCGAGTTCTCGATACGTCAACTCGGCATCGAGATACGACAGGGCCACGCCGTCGGGGTGTGTGCGCGCCGCACCGTCGAACAGTTCGGCCAGGGTGCGGTGCGAAGCGCGAGGGTCACTGCGTACAGGCTGCATCGCGGATCGCTCGTCGTCGGACAAGATGTCGATGTCGCCGACCATCATTGTCGGATCTGTGGTGACGGATTCCAGGACGCGCGCGAACCGCAAACCGAGGCCACGTACCGTCTCGGCGTCGAACAGGTCGGTGGCAAACGCGAGCGTCACCGTGATTCCGGACGGCGTACCCACCTCGTCGAAAGTCTCGACTGCAGACACTCCGAGATCGAAGCGGCCAAGGTCGGGAGGGTGCTCGTCAGCGCCGGCGACGGACTCGAACGTCACCTGTATCACCGGCGCATACGCAGGTACATCCTCCACCTCGAGCGACTCCGCCACCTGCTCGAGCCGTATCCCACTGTGCGGCAGCGCATTACTTCGGACCTCGACGACACTGCCCAAGAGTGCCGTGAACGGCGTCTCCAGATCGATGCGACTCCGGATGGCGACGATGTTCGCGTCGGATCCCGCGGGCGTACCGATCACAACATCCGAAGCACCGGACAACCGGCTCACCAGGAGTGCAAAGCTTGCATGTAAGACCGCACGAGTGTCCGTCCCGAGATCACTCGCCATCGCCGTGATCCGCGCGTGGGTGTCGGCGGCGATCAGGACCTCAACCCGTCCGTTCTCCAGCGATTGCGTTGCAGGTCTGGGCCGATCGAACGGAAGTTGCAATAGTTCGGGCGCCCCGGTGAGCTCATGTCTCCAATACTCGAGGTGCCGCACTTCGCGTTGTCGTCGCTCGCACTCCCGGGCCGTCGGGCTGTGAATGTCTGCGAGTTCGGCACCGGAATCAGACGCGATCAACTCTTCCAGCAAGCCGACAAAATTCCGGTGGTGCTCGCGTAAACCCGCCTCCTCGTATCGGATCGGGTTTGCCCGGAAGTCGACACGCAGCCTGTCGCCGCTCGGATACACGTTGACCAGAAGGTCGTCCACCGGCCCGGAGGTGACGATGTGATACTCCCCAACCACCTCGCCCAACTGCACCTCCTGGCGAAACAGCATGACGTTGACCATGGGCCCGGCATATGAGTCTTCGCCTTCCAGACCGCTCGTCACGCCTGCGTCCCGACGGATGTCGTCGAGGCTGCAGCGCTGGTGCCGCAATGCACCCATGAGCTCATGCTGGACCTGGGCGAAGAGTTCACCGACGGTGTCGACCGCTGCGACACGGATGAGCAGTGGCGTGACGTTCACCATCATGCCGCCCGAGTCCCGCAGCACCGCCGTAGTACGCCCGGACATCGGAACATGAATCTGGACAGTCTCTTTCGCCGTCATCCGCGCGACGTACAACGCGAGCGCAGCGATGACCGGTGCAGCGTGGTTCTCGGATTCGTAGAGAAGGGCACAACTTCGGTCCGACATCAGTGTGCTTTCGAGTCGGCTCTCGGTTTGCGCGGGCCCAGAAGCCTCCGCCAGGCTGGATCCGGCGAGGGTGGTATTGCGCTCAGCCCAGTACTCCCGGTCGGCGGCGAATCGATCCGACATTCTGTACCGCTCGTCGATGTCGTACAGCGTGCGCAGTGTCGCGGCACGACTCGGCTGCGAGTCCTTTCTCGCCGCCGAGGCCGAGTACCGATGCGCAATGCGGTTCATCATGGTCATGGCACCGAAACCGTCGAGCGCAACATGATGGATGCGGCTGTACCACAGATAGTGCGCGTCACCCACGCGCAGCACAGCGGTCGCGACGATTCCGTCGACTGCCAGGTCGAGCTGTGTCCGGCAATCTCGGCGCATCCACCCGAGGGCATCCTCGATCGGATCGGGGGACCCACGGAGGTCGACCAAACCGACCGAGATTTCGGCCTTCTCATCCACGTACTGCATCGGTTGACCGTCGATCTCGATCACTTTGAGCAAAGGAGATTGAAACTCGTATGCCACCGCTCGCGTTTCGCGATCCAGCAGTTCGACGTCGAGTTCGCCGCGCAGCTCCACGTAGTGCGCTATCAGAATCGGGACTTCGGGATCGAATTGCTGAGCGAACCAGGTTGCCCGTTGGGCGGCCGAGAGTGGAAAGAGCGTCTCATCAGAAGGGTCGGTCCGACTTACCTCGAAGGGTTTCACAGCGCCCCGCCCCGCATGATCTCCGCGGCCGCCGAGTGCGTAGCCGCGTCCGAATCAACAGCGCGAAAGCAAGAGGCTGATCGCGCCTCTCAAGCAGTCGTACCCAGAATCGGCAAGCGCATGCACCGCCCCACCAGTCGATGTCACGTACGTATCGCTCATGTTTCGCGTGCCCGATATGTACTAAAAGTGTGAATGTGTCTCGTCACCTCGGTAATGTCCCACTCCGAGAAGACACATCCCCCGAGGGGAGCAGGCGCATGGACATCACCACCATTACCGACGTGATACGCCGACCACCGGATCGCCCAGGGGACGTGTGGCGTCCCGGCGACGCCTGGCTCGCGGGAGGAACGTGGCTGTTCTCAGCGGAACAGCCCGACACCCGTCGACTCGTCGACCTCAACGCGCTCGGCTGGACATCACTGGAGGTCGGCGCGACTCATTTCGGTGTCGGGGCCACGTGCACCGTTGCCGAACTGTATGCGTTTGTCCCGCCGGACAATTGGCGTGCGAGCCCACTTATTCGCGTCAGCTGCGAGTACTTCCTCTCTTCCTTCAAGGTGTGGAATTCGGCAACCGTAGGCGGCAACATCTGTATGTCACTTCCAGCCGGACCGATGATCACCCTGGCAGTTGCACTCGAGGCTTCGTTCACACTATGGGCTACCGACGGAACAGTGAGGACCGTCGACGCGTGCGACTTCGTGACCGGTGACCACCAGAATGTCCTGGAGCCGGGCGAAGTCCTTCGGAGCATCGAGTTCCCGGTGCACTCACTCACCAAACGGCATGCCCACCGCCGCTTCAGTCTCACGCACCTCGGCCGTTCGACGATCTTCATGATCGCGACGCAGACTCCTGGCGCCGACGACTTTCACCTCACCATCACCGCCGGCACCACCCATCCGATCCGGCTGACGTTCGACACGATGCCGGACGAGCACTCTCTGCGACGAGCCGTCGACTCCATTTCGGCCGACAGTTGGTTCGACGATCCCAACGGAACCCCCGACCACCGCCTCCACCTCGCCCGCCACTACGCCGACGAGCTCCGAAACGAACTCACGGGGAGCCAGTCATGAGCTACACGGTGAACGACCGGCAGTTCCACGAGGAGCCGTTCCCGGGACAGTGTCTCCGGACGTTTCTTCGGCACCTCGGACACCACGGAGTGAAGAAGGGATGCGACGGCGGGGACTGCGGGGCGTGCACAGTGTGGCTCGACGGAACACCGATACACAGCTGCATCACGCCCGCCTTTCGCGCCGACGGTCGCGCGGTAACCACGATCGAGGGACTCGGCACGCCCGAAGATCTCCATCCGATTCAGCAGCAGTTCCGGGATGCACCCGGCTTTCAGTGTGGGTTCTGCACCGCCGGGATGATCATGACCTCGGCGGCGCTCACCGACGCGCAGATAGAAGACTTGCCGCGAGCGCTCAAGGGAAACCTGTGCCGCTGCACCGGTTACCGATCCATCGAAGACGCGGTCAACGGTGTCGGTGCTGTCGAAGTTGCCCTCCCGGGACAGGCCGTCGGAACCAGCGTCGGGGCGCCGGCGGCCACCGACGTGGTGACCGGCCGAGCCGAATACACTATGGACACCGCCATCGACGGCATGCTGCACCTGAAAGTGCTGCACTCGCCGCACGCACATGCACGCATCACTTCCATCGACACCACCGAGGCGCTCGCCGTCCCCGGTGTCCATCGCGTCTACACCTGGAAAGACGTGCCGCGCAAGCTCTTCACCACGGCAATTCATACCGACCACCTTGTCGATCCGGACGACACGTACATCCTCGACAACGTCGTGCGGTTCGTGGGTCAGCGTGTAGTGGCCGTCCTCGCCGACTCCGTCGTCGCTGCGGAAGAAGGCCGTCGGAAGGTGAAGGTCGATTACGAGATCCTGCCTTCGGTGTTCGATCCGGAAGAGGCCATGGCCGACGGCGCCCCAGCCCTGCACGGATCCGACGATCCCTTTGTTCGAGATCCCGAGCACAACATCCTGCTCGAACTTCACGGTCATGTGGGCGACGTCGAGGCCGGGTTCGCCGAGGCCGACGTCATCCACGAAGGCACCTACTTCTCGCCGCGGGTTCAGCATGCGCACCTCGAGACGCACGGTTCGATCTCCTGGATGGAAGACGGACGCCTCCACGTTCGCACAAGTTCGCAGTCCCCCTCCATCGCCAAGGTCAAACTCGCCCATCTCTTCGACCTCCGCCCGGATCAGCTACGCGTGTTCTGCAAACGCGTGGGCGGCGGGTTCGGAGGAAAACAGGAAGTGATCAGCGAGGATCTGGTGGCGCTCGCCACCCTCGACACCGGTCGTCCCGTCTGCCTCGAGTTCACCCGAGAAGAAGAGTTCACCACCGCGTCGCCGCGTCATCCGATGAAGCTCACGATCAAGCTCGGTGCCAAGTCGGACGGAACCCTCACAGCCTTTCAGTACCGAAACATCTCGAACACCGGTGCGTACGGAAACCACGGTGGAGAGACACTCTTTGCCGGCGGCGCGGCGGTCTCGCTCTACCGCTGCGCCAACAAGAAGTTCGATGCGTATTCCGTGTACACCAACAATGTTCCGAGCGGCGCTCTACGTGGGTACGGGATGACGCAACCGGCCTTTGCCGTGGAATCGGCCATGACCGAATTGGCCATCGCGCTGAACATGGATCCGCTCGAACTGCGTCGACGCAATATCGTACGACCAGGCGACTCGCTGATCGCACTCGAAGACGGCCCAGACGACGTGATCTTCACCGAAGACGGACTGGGGCAATGCATCGATCTGATCGACACCGCGTTGAAGCGCCAACCGGTTCCCTCGCTCGGAGACGATTGGCTGATCGGCACCGGTACCGCCAGTTCACTACATGAGACCGCGCCACCCACCGAGCACATTTCCGAGGCTTGGCTCACCCTCGGCGAAGACTGTGTATACGAACTTGCTATCGGCACAGTCGAATTCGGTGAGGGCACTTCTACCGCCCACGTGCAGATCGCCGCGAATCAGCTGGGCACAACACCGTCACGTGTACGAATCATTCAGTCGGACACCGACCGAACCGGTTTCGACACAGGCGCTTTCGCCAGCGCCGGCCTGTTTGTCGCTGGGAACGCGGTACTTCGCGCGTCGAATGCGCTCCGCGATCGCCTACTTGCCTTCGCCGCGCACCACACCGGCGTGTCGATTGACCAGTGCTCGATGGACGACGACAAGATCGTCTGCGGTAGTGCTCGACTAACACTGCAAGAGATACTCGAGGCCGCACGCCCGCGCGGGATCCGATTCACCGAGGCGCGGAAGGCATACGGATCTCCGCGCAGCGTGGTGTCCAACACTCATGGCTTCCGGATTGCCGTCCATCGCATCACCGGCGAGATCCGCATTCTCTACAGCGTCCAAGCCACCGACGCTGGGGTGATCATCAATCCGGCGCAGGTGCGGGGACAGATCGAAGGTGGCGTCGCCCAGGGCATCGGCTTCGCACTCACCGAGAACTTCCACGTAGACGCAAACGGCGCGATGATGAACCCGAATCTACGTAACTACCGGATCCCGACATATGCAGATATCCCACGCACGGAGGTGATCCTCGTCGAGTCATCAGACTCCGTCGGCCCACTCCGCTCCAAGGGCATGGCGGAGTGCTGCATCAATCCGGTTGCCCCTGCATTGGCGAACGCACTGCAGGATGCAACCGGGTCACGATTCCGGTCACTACCGCTCACCCCGGAACGCATCTACTCAGGCCTGAACCGATGACCGCGAACACGTCGGCGGACAGCGCCGCGACGGTCATCATCGGCCAGCGAGTGCGTGCCGGACTGGAGAAAGAATTCGAGGTCTGGCAGAAAGATCTCAACCGGGCGGCCGCAGATTATGCAGGCTTCCTCGGGGCAGAAATCGCGGCTCCGACGCCCACCCAACCTGATTGGGTGATCGTGTACCGATTCGACTCCATCGCTCATGTTCAGGCGTGGATCAACAGCGCGACGAGGCAGGACTACCTCGACAGCGGTCGTCAGTTCTTCGACGGCCCGGCCACGCAGCAGGTAGTGAGCGGCGGGATCAGGCCTCCGGACCCACTGCTGACTGTCGTAGTAACGCACCGAGTCGGTGACGACAGCATCGACGAGTTCCTTGCCTGGCAGGATCGCCTTCGGGAGGTGGAGAGTGCTTTCGACGGATTCCGCGGCACCGAACTGTTTCGCCCCGTCGACGGTGTGCAGGATGAATGGACCCTGCTGTATCGCTTCGACAATGCTGCCCACCTCGATACGTGGCTGACTTCCCCTGAGCGACAACAACTCCTCGCCGAGGGCCGCAAGTTTCACGACTTCGAACTGCGAACCGTGGACAATTCGTTCGGCAGTTGGTTTGCCTTCGACGAGAACGGAAACGAGGCCCCTCCACCTTCGGAGACAAAAACCTCGATCGCGGTCTGGGTCGGTCTCTACCCGACTGTCGTCTTGCTTACTTTGGCGCTGTCACCGCTGAAGCTGCCACTCTGGCTCGGATTGTTGATCGGCAATCTGCTGTCGAGCTTCATCATGAGTTTCTTCACGATGCCGTACTACGTGAATCGACTCCTGCGCCGTTGGCTGCGTCCGCCTCCGGGGATTCCTGTCGCAAAAACCAACGCACAAGGGGTGGCAATCGTCGCCGCTGTGACCTTGTTCTGGGTTATCGTCTTCTACCTCGTGACTACTCAGTTCTGGTCGCTGCCCTGAACTCTCCGGAACACGAAAAGCCAGCGCATGTAACGGGGCATGATTCTTCCCCGGTGCATACGCTGGCATTTTCAGTTATGTCCGTTCACGCGGCCGTTGGTGGGCTGTTCCCGCCGATCGGCTGTTGATACGGATCGATCGACATCGGCGGATAGAACACCGTCCTCCGATCCGGGCCGATCTCCACCCGCCACTCCGTGTGGTGCAGTGTCCGGTGATGATGACCGCACAACAAGATCAGATTGTCGAGATCTGTTGGGCCACCATCGTTCCAGTGAACAATATGATGGGCATCGCACCACCCCGATGGTGTCCCGCACCCCGGAAACGCACACCCACCATCACGCACCGCCAACGCCCGCCGCTGCGGAACCGTCGCCGTTCTCGCTTCCTTACCGCAGTCGAGCGGAACACCATTCTCATCCAGGAGGATCCGGGTGACGGTGCAGTCGCACGCCAGCATCCGCGCAGTGTCGATACTGATCGGACCCACCCAATCCGCCCACGCGAAACCCAGTTCTTCGGTGGACGGCAGGAGGTCCTTCAAGGCTTTGAGGTCGGTCATGTCTTTCGCCGACGCAGTCACCGTGACGTGCGGTTTCACCCCGCCCTCGATCGGACCCAACCCCGCCCGCTCGTACCGCCGCAGTAGTTCGCAGAACCCATCCGCCCGCCGTAATGCCGGAGTACGGGTGTCCTTGACGCCGTCCTTCTCCGGCGTCGGCGCAGACAGGCTCGACAACAACGTGATCAGACGCGCCCCGTTCACCGCATCCAGGTCGCCCTTCACGGTCACCCGCCCGTACAATCCCTTCGACGCGTAGAACTCGTTACGCTCCGAATCCTCACCCACCGGAACGCCGTCCTCACGCTTGCCGTGCTGCTTCTCGATCCGCCGGATCGCCGCCCGCACCGCATCACAATCGGCGATGTTCTTCGACGCCAACCCCAACAGAATCCCGCGAGCCTTGTCGACATCCGCCGGCGTCATGTTCTTGGGCGGATGCTGACAAAACGACGCCCCCTGACGGGCTTTCAACGCATCAACGTCACCACGATGAAACGCATCGCCCACCACGGGTTCGAGCATCAACAACCGCGCCAACCCGACCAGCAGACTGCACTCACCGATCTCCAGATTCGTCGAACCATGCAACCACTGCGCGATCGCCCGAAAACCCTTCCCGACCACAGTTTCCCGGGAAAACATCTCCACTATCAGCAACACCAACCGCGACTGCAACTTGTGCCGGACACGCACCAGATCCAGAACCTCCCCCTTGAGGTCCTCGCCATCCAGCTGCCACGCATCCCGACTGTCCATACCGAAAGTTTAATCGAACACACTTTCGATAACCAGAGACAAAACGGACAACTTCGAGAACAGGAAGGCTCGAGACCCGTTGACATGAAACTACTTTCAGTAAATCTCAAAACCGAATCATCGGCCACCGAGCGGCAGAACTCCCCCGCCGACGGGATAGGGCGGCAGCGTTCCCACAAGCGTCGGTGTCAATGTGGCCGCAGACGGATCGGCGCGGCCCAGCGTAAGTTTCCGAACTTCGGCACCCGTTCCGTTGCTGCCACTTACGAGGAGGTCCGCGCCGGTGGTCGTGCTCGTCGTGGCCACTCCGACACCCGAACCTGGACCGGTGAACGGGTCGAAAGCTGCAACCTCCCGAAACGCCACGTCCGTCGAATGGTGATCTGGACTCTCGAGGTACATCTCGGGTGCACCGTCGAGCCTGGATCCACTCGAGAAGACGCGGATTGATCCTTCTCCTCCGAGCATGCCTGCCACTATCGACTTTGCTCCGCCCTCGGCGCCGGCCACCCAACCCGTCGACAGAGACACCCCGTCGCGGTAGTCCTGATCGAATGCCAAGAACTGTGATGTCGTTGCCGGACCAGCCGTATGACCTGCGTGTTCATCGGAGTCGCCCTGCGCAGCCGCCGTCGGTTCGTACAGGTCGTAGCGGAACGTCTTGATCAACGGCTCCTCGCCCGCACCGGGTGCTGTCACGATGCTCGCTCGACCGGAGTGACTGTCAACCATTCCGGTTGCGAACGTGACTCCGCTACTCGATCCCGGGTACGGCGAGAACGAACCGAATTCTGTGGGTGCGGACCTCTTGTCCGCCGGAAGGTCGGTGGAGTAGATCTTGACCTGCGACTCCATCCCTGGGCCTGATGCAACGATGATGTTGTCTGCCAGTGCATTTCCGTCGATGTCGACACCGCCGACGTTCACTCCACCGCGGAAACCCACATCGAAGGGGGCGAATCTTGCCAACTCGTCGGTGAACGGCACGCCGCCGACTGCGTTGTACGCCACCACTTCCGGAGCCGAGCCTGCACCTGTTCCAGCGACCAGATCAAGCACCATGTCTCCGTTCACGTCCGCCATCGCAACACTCGGGGTGCCTTCGAACGACGGGAAGGGCGTCACAGCAGTGATCAGTTTGTCGCCGTTGGCATCGAATATCTGCACCTTGGCGGGCACGCCGGCCGAACCAGGTATCGCGACGGCATATGTCGATACCTCGGGAATCACGTTGACAGTCGCCATCAAACCGTTGTCCTCGTGATTGAGTCGGTGGCAGTGAATCACAAAGGTTCCGGTGTACTCGGTGAACTTCGTTCGCAACGTCACTGACGCAGGCTCGAGAGCATTCTCATTCTCGTCAGTCACCGGAGCGGGCACGTTCACGTTGTCGATTCCCCAGGGCTGAACGCCCGTCGTGGTACCTGCGACGGGATCCACAACTTCCGTTACCTGGAAGTCGTTGACGTGAATATGCATCGGGTGTTCGTCGTTGTTGAGGTTCGTGATCTTCCATTCCTCAACGGAATTCAGTCGCGGTTGAATCAGCGGAATGTTGGGGAACGTGTTGTCGGCGAATTCGTAGGTGAAGGCCTTCGGATCGCTGTTGCTGGCCTTCTCGTTTCCGAACCCACCGGACACTGTGAGATTGCGGGTCACGTCGGGCGTCATCGCTGCGGTATCCACGAACGAGGTGTAGGTATCGAGCTTCTGTCCGAACTCGAAGGGAGTCGTCTTTCCTTCACCCTCGTCTGGCGTCGCACGGATCAACTGCTGAGTCGGGAACGTGAAGAATCCGTCCGCGTAACTGATCACCGACGGGTCGACGGTGACGGTTCCGAGTTCGGCGGGCGGATTGTCGGTACCGTTGTTGGTGTAGAGAATGCCCGGATTGCTCACCGGTTTCGCACCTTCGAGCGGTGGCATCTCCAGCACCAGATCGCCGGACTCCGGCATCGTCACGGCGATTGCATAGCGCGAGGCCGGCGGAATCACCAGCCTGGTTCCGTCCCCGTCCACGGGTGGCCTGACCTCGTCGAACGGGTTTCCGTCCTGGCCCACGATCGCGAACTTCGGATGAGCGCCGGTTGCGGTTTCCGTCAACGTGACCGGCATGTAGGCAAAGTCGCTGATGTTGGCAAGCACCCAGATCTCGGTCTGCCCCGGCTTCAGTTTCAGCGACGGCTGGAACTGACCGTTCACGGTGTACTGCACGTCGCGTTGGTTGTCCGGCAAGGAGAGATCGGCCGGAACACTCGTCGATTCACCCACGAAGCTCTGCAGATTGCCTGGAACGAATTGATTCTGTCCACGATGGTTGGCCGGGGACAACGGTCCGGTATACCAGTTGGTGAAATACTGCGCGCCCTCGGTGGTGTCCGAGAAATTCACCGGAGCAAGGCTCGGACGGTACGTCCCGTCGGCTAATTCCGTACCGGCGGGTGGCATCAACGTACTGACGAATTGGGGCCAGTTCGCGTCGTTGAGCTGCCGGCCCTTTCCTTTGCGGTCGAATACGAAGTTGTACTGCAGTGCCATATCGCGAATCGGAACGTCGTTTGCCGTCACGACAGGCAAATTCCCGTCCGGCCGGCCGATTTCAAGTAGCCCGGCCAAGCCCATGTACGTCTGCTGGGCGGTGAGGGTGTGCCGGTGACTGTGGTACCAGTAGAGACCGTTCGGCATCGTCCCCGGAATCGCGTAGTCGTACACGTTTCCCTGGCCGGCGGGAATGTTGAGCAACACGTTGTCCGCATTGCCGTCCGGACTCACGTGCACTCCGTGCGTGTGCAGATTCAGCGGAGCCGACGTCAGCGCCGGCGGATAGATCGGCACGTCCCCGCCCGCCGGTGTGAATGCCGGATCGTAGAAGTCCTCGATCGTGAGATCCTGCAAATCGTTGTCGTAATGAATGATCAATCGCTCTCCGGGATTGACGCGGAGAGTCGGCGCCGGATAGACGTCACTCGCCGAGGTCGATCCGTCCGACGCCGTACCGCGGATGACCTCGTACCCGAAGAGCAGAAAATTCGACACGGGCGCCGAAGCGGTATCGAGCGGAATCACTCCCTGATGAGCGGACAAGCGCACCTCGAGAACACCATCTCGGCTACTCAGTTTCACCGGCTCCCGGTAGTCGACGGCGGTTCCGTCCGAGCCGTAGTTCGCGCCCACCTCGGGCGCCGATTCAGCGGACGTACACGCGGCCAACGCCATCGTCATGGACACCACTACTGCTGCGGCTAACGACTTTCCTCGCAGTGCGATCACTGGTTTCCCCGTTCCATGGTGGCGTGAGATACGTCCGATCAGCGCTCATCAGCCTATCGAGAAAACATCGGCTGAACAGTACATTCACGACAAATTGCCCACCTAGTGCCCGCTCGAGCGCTTCACCTTGCAAGCAGTCTCAGCAAACCGATCAGAAATCGAGAAGCACAGCCAAGGGACCCGCAATTACGTTGAAACACATGAACACACCACAGAAGTCCACTTCCGACCACACGTCGTCAATCCACGCATCAGCAGGGAGCGCCCAGATGACCACCGCGCAATCCGTGATCCTCGACGTACCCGACCTCGTCGCAGCCGAAGCCTTCTACAACGCTCTCGGCGTCGGAGATCGAATCCAGCTACGCGAATCGAACGAACCGACAACCGGGTTTCGTGGGTACACCATTTCGCTCGTCGTCTCCCAACCGAACATCGTCGACGCCTTCGTCGGCGCCGCACTCGCAGCCGGTGCCGCCGTCTTGAAGCCGGTGAAGAAATCCCTCTGGGGATACGGCGGAGTCCTTCAGGCTCCGGACGGTTCGATCTGGAAGATCGCCACGTCGTCGAAGAAGAACAATGGACCCGCCACCCGCACAATCGACAGCCTCGTGCTGCTGCTCGGCGCCGAAGACGTCAAGGCCAGCAAGCAGTTCTACCTCGACCGCGGACTCGAGGTGTCCAAGAGCTTCGGTCGCAAGTACGTCGAATTCACCAGTGCAGCAAACAATGTGACACTCGCACTGTATGGTCGCCGCGCTTTGGCAAAGGATGCCGGGGTTGCTCCGGAAGGCACCGGATCGCACCGGATCACCATCACCGGTGCGTCCGAACCCTTCGCGGATCCTGACGGTTTCGCCTGGGAAAGCACCCATTCCTGACGCAGGTGGTGTCTCGAGAACACGCCCGCCCGACTCAGGACATCCGTCGAATCCTCTCCAAGTTGTGCGCCATCAACGGACCAACGGTCTCGAGAGCGGCGGGCGAGGTGATGTCCCAGTGCGTGCACTCGACCGGGTGATTCACGATATCCCCGCTCACGTGCGCACGCCATGAATCGATTCCCCGGTTCAGCCATGGATCATCCAGCGCTGCAGTGAAATACAGCACGTCGCCATCGAAGATCCCCGGCTGGTGAGTCTGCATCAACGTGTCGTTGTGCCGGGCCGCGAAGACAAGCCTGCCGACATCTTCCGAAGTCAACTCGCCCATGGCTCGCGCGAACTCGAGTCCCATGTCCGCGTCGTCGTCAGCGTCCGTACCTTCGCCGTCTTCAGCGGCATGGGCGAAGCTGTCCAGCATCACCAACGAATCGACCGACTCGCCCGCTGCCTGCAATAGCACCGCCATCGAGTGTGCGATCACGCCACCGAGCGACCAACCGGCAAGGTGATACGGACCTTCAGGCTGGATTTTTCGAACTTCCTCGAGGTACCTGGCGGCGGTGAACTCGATGGACTCCGGCAGCGGATCCGCGGACGAGACTGCTGGAGTTTGGATCCCGTACATCGGAGTCGCCGAATCGATGTACTGCGCCAAGCCGGCATAGCTCCAGGCCAGGCCGACGATCGGATGGACGAAGAACACAGGCGGCCGATCACCGGTCGTCCGAATCGGGAACACGACGTCCAGCGCCCCGGAAGATTCTTGTCCGGAGTCGACACGAATCGCAATCGACGCCGGAGTCGGCTCGGTCATCAACCACTGCAGTGGGATCTCGCGAGCAAGCGACATCCGCAGTTTGGTCACTACTCGCATCGCCGACAGTGAGTTGCCACCGAGTTCGAAGAAGTTGTCGTCGGCGCCGACGTCAGCAATCTCGAGGACCTCCGAGAAGGCAGTGGCCACAGCGATTTCCGTAGGCGTGCTCGGCTCCCGATACACGATCTTCGACGCAAAATCAGGAGTCGGCAATGCCTTCTCGTCGACCTTCCCTGTCGGTGTCATCGGCACCTTGTCGATGAAGACGACGGCACTCGGGATCATGTGACGTGGCAAGAACTCTGATACGAATGCGATGACGTGGCCCGCCTCCGGCGCAGTTCCCGGCTCCGGCACGACGTACGCCACCAGCGCCGTGTCTCCGGACGGTGTCCGCTTGCCGAGGGTCATGGCCACATCGACGTCCGGGTGGGCGTGCAGTGCCGCATCTATCTCGCCGAGTTCGATGCGATGACCACGAATCTTGACCTGACTGTCGGTCCTGCCCCGATACTCGATGGTGAGTTCGGGTGTCCACGCGGCGATGTCACCGGTTCGATACATACGATCCCCCGGCTGCCCGTGCGGGTTGGGAACAAATCGGGTTGCCGTGAGCACTAGCTGATCGTGGTACCCCCGGGCTAGAGCCGGCCCCGACACGTACAGCTCACCCGGTGTCCCGATCGGCACCGGCAGCAGTCGAGCGTCAAGGATCACCGTGCCGAAACCGCGTACGGGCGATCCGATCGTGACCGGCTTCCCCGCGACAAGATCACCGACGGTGGAGATGTCGGTGGCCTCGGTTGGTCCGTACCCGTTGAGCATGGTTCGACCGGGCTGCCAACGATTGACCAGTTCGGCGGAAACCGCTTCACCGCCGACACCGAGGACTCGAAGCTCCTCGAGCCCTTCCGGTTCCATCGACGTCAACATCGCCGGAGTGATCAGTGCGTGGGTGACCTCGCGGTCGATCATGAACCGCGACAACTCGTCGCCGCCGATAATGGAGGGTGGTGTGACGACCAGAGTCGCCGCCGCGGAAAGCGCCGACATCATTTCACCCACCGACATGTCGAAGCTCGGCGAGGTGTTGTGCAGGAATCGTGAGCGCGAGTCGACGCGATAGTGCTCACGACGCTCGGCGGCAAGGTTCGCGAGACCACCATGCGTGACCACGACGCCCTTCGGTTTGCCCGTGGATCCGGACGTGTAGATCATGTAGGCGGGATTGTCGATGCGAGCCGCTCCCGCGATACTCGAGTCGGGTAGCTCTTGGATCGCGGTTTCGAGTGCGTCCAGATCGAGCCAGCGCACCGAATCGGGAAGTTGATTCCCACCTCGGCTGATGCCGATGACAGCGTCGGAGTCTGTGATCATGTGCTCGATCCGCTCAACCGGATAGTCAGGATCGACGGGCAAGTAGGCGGCGCCGGTCTTCGTCACTGCCCACACCGACATCACGGACGCTGCCGATCGCCGGAGTGCCACGGCTACAAAGGTTTCCGGACCGACTCCGTGATCGAGCAGAATGGAAGCAAGGCGGTTCGACCAGGCGTCCGCTTCACGGTATGTCCACGCACGCCCGTCGGCCCAGATCGCGATTCCGTCGGGGTTCTGTGCGACGGCGGAAGCGATGAGATCAGCCAGGGTTGCGCTGGGCGCAGTCGGCAGGCCCGATACCGGGACAAGCAGGCGACGCTCGTCGGGCCCCAGAACATCCAGGTTTCCGGCAGCGGTGTCCGGCAACTCCACGAATGCACGCAGGATCCGAAGCATCCTCTGGCGCAGAACCTCGATCGTAGGAGCATCGAAGACATCCTGCTGATACTTGAGCGTGAATGAAATGCCGTCATCGGCAACAACGGTAAGTGTCAACGGATAGTGGGTCGCATCGTCACCGGTGATCGCTGTGACCGTCATCCCGTCGATCGAGCTCGTTGCAGCGATACCTTCCGTATCGACGGGGTACGACTCGAAGACGGACAACGTGTCGAAGTCAGCGGCATTTCCGACGCTCTTGACGATCTCCGTCAGTCCGAGTTGGTGGTGCTCGAGAAGCGCCGCCTGTTCTGCCTGCAGCCGTGAGAGCAAGGAACGCAAAGACTCCGCGGGGTCGATCGTGACCCGGACGGGCAGAGTGTTGATGAACAGGCCGACCATCGACTCGACATGATCGAGCTCGGGAGGACGACCCGACACGGTTGCACCGAACACGACATCCGTTCGACCCAGCTGGCGCGCCAGCAGGATTCCCCAACCTGCCTGCATCATGGTGTTCAATGTGACGCCGTTGTCGGCGCTGAAGGCACCGAGATGCTCGGCGAGTTCGGTCTCCACCTGGGTAACGACCGACTCGACGGTGCCGGTACTCGAACCAGCAGACCCTTCCCCGGCGAGCAGGGTCGGCTGCTCGAGCCCGGACAGCGCCTCGGCCCACGCCAACTCGGATTCCGCAGCGACCCGAGAATTTAACCAGGACAGGTAATTACGATAGGACGCTGCGCGGGGAAGCACCGATTCGTCGCCGTGCGTTGCGTACAGAACCATCAGGTCCTTCATCAGAAGCGGCATCGACCACCCGTCGAGAAGAATGTGGTGCAGTGTCACCGCAAGCGCGTGTCGACCGGGATCTCGAGTGATGAGCGTGAACCGAAGCAATGGCGGTGTTGCCAAATCGAAACGCTCGGATCGATCGCGCTCGAGGGCTCGCTCGTAGACAGCTTCGCGCTCACTCGCAGGCTCGGCACCGAGGTCGACCACACGCCACGGGACATCGACCTCACCGAGAACGATTTGCGCGAGTTCGCCGGACAGATCGGCTACATAGGCCGTCCGTAGGTTGTCGTGACGGTTCAGCAGAGCAGTCACGGCCCGGTTCATTCGTATCGGATCGACAGTTCCTGTCAGCTCCAGAACCATCTGGGTCTGATAAACGTCGGCAGTGTTGCCGGCGAGCAACGAGTGGAAGGCAAGTCCGTGCTGCAACGGCGACAGTGGCCAAATGTCGCTGACCAGCGGATACCGGTCTTCCCAGACATCGATGTCCTCCTGAGAGACCGTCACCAACGGAACGTCGGAAGGCGTCAGGCCTCCCCCCGCGCCGCTGCCGACGTGGGAAACCAGGCTCCGAAGCGCGCTCGCCCAGTACTCCGCCAAGTCTCGGACGTCCGCATCGGTCAGGAGGCGTCCGGCGTAGGAGAACGTCGCGGACAACTCGGCATCACCCGAAATGTCGGTGACTATCGCGTTGATGTCGAGAACTGCGGCGGCAGGCATGTCGGGGTTTCCGGGGCCTTCGATGTCACCGACATCCACGGACGGAGTCCACCCCAAATCGGCGAACTCCTCCGGGACGCTGCCGGCAGACACGCGACCGAGGTAGTTGAAACTGATTTGCGGCATGCCGTCCGGCAGTGGTGTACCCGGGTCGCTGCCGGTCATGTCACTGCCGGACATGTCACTGCCGGACATGTCACTGCCGGTCAGATATCGGAGGACCCCGTAGCCGATGCCACGACCGGGCACGGCGAGCAGTTGTTCCTTGACCGACTTCACGGCCCGACCCGCCGCGACGCCGCCGCGCATGGCGTCGTCGATGTCGAGCGCACCGAGTTCGAGGCGCACGGGATAGACGCTGGTGAACCAACCGACGGTACGCGAGAGGTCAGCACCGGGTGCAGTCTGCTCTTCTCGCCCGTGACCTTCCATCTGGATGAGCGTCGATGTGGTGTGCACGCCTCGTTCGCGACGCCACCGAGTGACTGCAAGCGCCAGAGCTGTCAGCAAACCGTCGTTCACGCCGCCACGGAACGCGGCCGGAAGCTCGGTCAGCAGTGCTTGAGTCGTCGACGCGTCGACGCGCACCTCGATGTCGCGGACAGTTGCGACCAGATCGAGCGAGGGGTCGAAGCGCGCCGATCCCAGATCCGGGTCCTCGCCGTCGACGATTGCCCGCCACGCCGGCAGTTCTGCCGTCGCCCCAACTGCACTGTCCTGCAGCGCATGTGCCCAGCGACGCATCGACGTGCCGACAGGTGCCAGCTGCGCCGGCGCACCATTGGAGATCTGTGCCCACGCGGTCATGAAGTCCGGCACCAGGATTCGCCACGACACTCCGTCGACGACCAGATGGTGCATCACGACGAGCAGTCGCCCGGTCGCCTTTTCCGCGTCACCCACCGGCGCGAGCCATACGCACGCGAACATCACACCGCCGCGCGGATCAAGTTCTCGTCGAGCCAGTTCCACTTGGGATCGTGCCAATTCGGTCAAGCTTTCCGCGCTGTCGACGGCAGCGGGATCGAAGTCGACCTTCCGCACACGTGCGGCCACGTCCACGCTTCCGGGCTCGGCCACGTGCAAAGTTTTGCTGTGCAAGGTCGACCGAAGCATGTCGTGGTGATCGACGACGGCGGCCAACGTGGCGACGATCCCCGCCTGATCGACGCCGACTGGCAGATCCAGTGCGATCGACTGTGAGTAGCGATCGAAGTGATCGGTGCTGCCGAGCACCATGCGCATCACCGGCGTCAGCGGCAACTCTCCGACACCGTTGCCCGGCAGTTCGGCAAGTACCATCTGCGCCGGCGCGTCAGATCGCGAAACGACCTGTGCCAGCGCGGCAACAGTCTTCTGTTCGAAGACGTCTCGTGGGGTCATCACGAGACCACGAGCCTTCGCTCGGGAGACCAGTTGGATGGATGCGATGCTGTCGCCGCCGAGCCCGAAGAACGAATCGTCGACGCTCACCGCCTCGACACCGAGCAGGTCTGCGAACAGCGAAGCGAGGATCTCTTCCGTCTCGGACGCGGGTGCTCGATAGCGCACCTTCGACGCGGAGAACGTCGGAGCGGGAAGAGCCTTGCGGTCAAGCTTTCCGTTCACGGTCACCGGTAGAGCGTCCAGCACGACATACGCGTCGGGCACCATCGGTCGTGGCAGCGCGGACTCCAGATAGCGCCTTACGGACTCGGTATCGATCACGCGCCCAGCTTGCGGCACCAGGTATGCCGCCAGCCGCTTGCCCAGTGCAGTCTCGACGACAAGCACCACGGATTGCGCGATCTCGTCGCATTGTGTTGCCACCGCCTCGATTTCACCGAGTTCGATGCGTTGACCTCGGATCTTGACCTGACTGTCGATCCGTCCGCGGTACTCGATGGTGAGATCGGCCGTCCAGGCAGCGATGTCACCGGTCCGGTACATGCGCTGTCCAGGATCACCGTGGGGATCGGCGATGAATCGTGTTGCGGTGAGAATGTGTTGGTTGTGGTAACCGCGAGCCAAAGCGGGCCCCGCCACGTACAGTTCACCAGGCGTACCGATCGGCACCGGTCGCAGTCGAGTGTCCAGGATCAGGGTCCGGAATCCGCGCACAGGTTTACCGACCGTGACAGGTTGTCCCGCTTCGAGGTCTGCAACTGTGGAGATGTCGGTCGCCTCGGTCGGTCCGTAGCCGTTGAGCATCGTTCGCCCTGGCTGCCAACGATCGACCAGTTCAGCGGATACCGCTTCACCGCCCACACCGAGAACGCGAAGATGTTCGTGGTCGTGGGGGGCGATCGTGCTCAGAACGGCCGGGGTGATCAGAGCGTGGGTGACCCGTTGCGAGTCCAACAACTCGGCCAAGTCGTCACCACCGATCGTGGTCACCGGAACGATCACCAATGTTGCTGCAGCAGAGAGCGCGGAGATCATTTCGCCGACAGCCATGTCGAAGCTGGGTGACGCGGTGTGCAGGAACCGGGCGTCGGACGTGATCTGGTAGTGCTCACGCCGTTCGGCCGCCAAGTTGGAGAGACCGGAATGAGTGACAACCACGCCCTTGGGCTTGCCCGTCGAACCTGACGTGTAGATCATGTACGCCGGATTGTCGATCCGCACCGGCGGCCAGCTCGCGCTCACCGGGGCTGCCGCCAGTTCTTCGGCGATGTCCTCGAGAACCAACCATTCAACGTCGTCGGGCAGGAACTGACGCTGCTCGGCGATCGTCACACCCAACCTCGCTCGAGAATCTTCGAGAATGTGGTCGATGCGATCGGCCGGATAACTCGGGTCGACCGGCAGATATGCGGCACCCGTCTTGGCAACCGCCCAGACTGCGAGGACGGATTCGAGCGATCGTGGAAGAGCCAGCGCAACAAATGTTTCCGGTGTGATGTCGCGTCGCAGCAGGACGTGAGCGAGGCGGGTCGAGAGTTCGTCGGCCTCGGTATAGGTGACGGCGCGGCCATTCCACAGGAAGGCGATCCCTGTTGGATTCGACGAGACCGCAGCAAAAATCAGCTCGGACAGAGTCGCGGGATGCGCCGCCGTAAGTCCTCGCACCGGCACCAGTAGGTTCTGCTCGTCCCGATTCAGAACGTCGATATCCCCGATTACTCTCGCGGGATCCCGCGTCAGCTGCTCGAGCATCATGACGAATCGGTCGGCGAACGACGCAGCCGTGGAACGGTCGAACAAATCCGTCGCGTAGGTCAGCGAGCCACTCACCGCTACCGACTCGGTGTCTGCGCCGCTGGTAGATTCCGTGGTCTCGAACAACGTCAAGGCAAGATCGAACTGAGCTGGAGTGACGTCGAATTCGACGGCGGACACCCGCAGATCAGGAAGCTCGAACGTGGCGTCTTCGATATATTCGTAGGCAAACGTGACTTGGAACAGCGGTGTGTGAGCCTGTGAGCGAACAGGTTGCAGAGCGTCCACCAGTCTCTCGAAAGGCACATCGACGTTGCCGAACGCACTTAGATCTCGGTCACGCACCTGGTCGACCAACTGCGCGAACGTCAGTGCGGGGTCGGCATCCGTTCGCAGGACGACCGTGCCGACGAACATTCCGATGAGATCCTCGAGAGCCGCTTCGCCTCGTCCGGACACGGGCGTGCCGACGATGATGTCGGTGCTCGCCGACACTCTCGCCAACAGTGCCGCATACGCAGCGTGAATCACCATGAACACACTTGCGTTGTGGTGATCGGCGATCTCACGAACGCGATCCATGATCTCGGACGCGATGTCGAAGCGAACCATCGCACCGTTCTGGGTGGCCACCGCCGGTCGCGGTCGATCGGCCGGAAGCTCGAGCAGTTCCGGAATCCCGTTCAATGTTGATTTCCAGTAATCGATCTGAGTCGATGCGATGCTCTTCGGGTCAGCCTCGCCACCGAGGAGCACCCGCTGCCACAGCGCAAAGTCGGCATACTGGATCTCCAGCGGCGCCCAGAAGGGGGCCTGGCCGGTCAACCGTGCCGCGTAGGCGATCATGACGTCGCGAGCCAACGGCGTCATGGACACGCCGTCCGCACTGATGTGATGCACCGACATCACCAGTACATGCTCGAATTCCTCGACGCGGTACAACTTCACGCGAATCGGCACGGAAGCAGTGACGTCGAAACCTTCGGACATGACCTCGAGTATGCGAGTGTCGAGGTCACCGCGGTCGACGTCGATCGGGCTCAGATCGAACTCGACGTCCTCGGGTGTCAGGATCACCTGGACGGGGCCGTCACCGTTGTCGGGGAACACTGTTCGCAGCGACTCATGACGGGTCAGAACATCACCGAAGGCACCGCGAAGCGCCGTAACGTCGACGATGCCGGAGAGTCGGATGGCCAACGGGATGTTGTAGGCCGCAGATGCGACGTCGTACTGATTGAGGAACCACATCCGATTCTGTGCAAGTGAAAGCGGGATCTGCTCCGGACGAGTCTGCACCTCGAGGGCAGGCCTGTCGGCACGCTCTGCATTGTCCAGTGCAACAGCAAGTTCCGCCACAGAGGGGTGATCGAACAACGTCCGAAGCGGCAACGCGGTACCAGCGTGTTGGTTGATGCGGCTGACGAGCCTGGTCGCATTGAGCGAATTACCACCCAACTCGAAGAAATCATCATCCACACCAACCCGCGACTCACACCCCAAAACCACCGCAAAAGCAGCAGCCACCACCAACTCCGAAGCAGAACCAGGCGCCC
>NZ_LPNQ01000052.1:0-27589 GCF_019266085.1 Rhodococcus sp. FH8
CGTTGCCGGGACCGAATCTGACTCACAGCAGGTGGGGAACTATCTGGCCGTACGCGGGGAGAAACCATGGCCACAAAATGCGCCATAAATGGCCGCCAGTGGGGAGCTTACGATGGCCGTCGACAGTGGGTGCTACAATCCGCCGAGCCTCAACGACGGAAGGTGCTCCTGATGAGTCGCCAGCAGATGTACAAACTGATCGCGCTGAACAAGGAGCGCCCGAGCGATGGCTTGGTCAACGACATCTACAAACTTGTGAACGGGTCTGTCGCTGCTGGCGAGATGACCCAGGACGAAGCTTTGGAGATCATGCAGTCACTCTGATCGGATGATCGCTTCCACCACTGCATCAAGTGGGTGATCCTGGGTCTCATCCTCCATCTACGCGACCTTGGTGTTTGGCCGCTTCATCGTCTTGAGCTTGAACCCTTGTTTGCGGGCAAGTGAGGCTCGGTTGTAGACGTTGCCGACGTTGATTCCAAGTTTCCTCACAACTGATGTGCTGTTGCGACTGCTGTTGTAAACCCGTACGAAGGTCTCGACGTCAACTCTCTTCTTGGCGCGAGGGGCGCGTTTCTTAGGTGTCGGTGCTTCAGTCTTCACGGGTCGAGCAGTCGACTTCTGGCCGGCCTTGGTTGTCTTGAATGCCTCGAACCGATCCAGCTCGTCTTGCGTCATGTAGGCAGGTTCTACTGCGAACACCTCGACGAAGTAGTTCGGCTCGTCTTCTACCGCTTTGCGGGGGTATGTGAGCGATTTTCGCCCGTCTTCTAGCGTGTACTTGATCTGCGAGTTGTCCAGCGCGATGTAGTCTTGCGTCCCGTCGTCACACTTCTCTTGTACGAGTGCGCCCTTGGTGAGTTCTGGTAGTTCCTTGGTTAGTTTGAATGTTCGTCGTTTCACGTTGAGTTCTCCGTTGTTAAATAGTGTTAGATCAGACGCCTTATACGGCCACCAATCTGAGCGGTCGTGGTTCCATACTTGTACATTCGTCGCTGAGCAGTAGTTTTTGACGAATCCGTAGTTCGCCGTCTTCATCGAATTTGGTACGGACTCGGCGCTGTTGTTGTATGTCGATATCTCGATACCATTCACCTTATCGTTTACCTTAAATTTCACCATCCTTCACCTCCTTCTTTCCTCGTTTACTTATTCGTCCACCTTTCGCACCTGCGATCCGCGCCAGCTTGCGGTCGGCAGCAAAGCCGCCAGTCGTGCCCAGGCGTCCACCGATCGCGCCGATCTTCTTGTAGAAGTCGGGGTCTTTCGCGAGGTTACGGTCCCTAGCTTTTAGCCCGCCGGCCTTCGTACCGCTCACCTGTTGCTCCACGGGAACCATGAACGGTTGCTCTTGTTGGTCGCGACCGTGCGGCGGGAATCAGCATCCTGAAGTGCCTTGATCGCAGACTGGTTACGTCTGTTATCTAGCTTGAGTGAGTCGTGTTGCAGGCTCAGATCTTCCTGCCGCTCCGATAGCTTCTCAACCAATGCTGTTAAGTGACGATTCGTAGCCTGGCTCTCCTCGTACGCTTCGTTGAGCATGTGGGTAGTCACTTCATCGTGACGCGGCTCAGGGGTTGGCTGAGGAGCCTTCATAGGTTTTGGTGGGCGGTGTGTCTTTGTCCCAACGGGCCGCGGTGCTGGGTTCATTGCTCTCTTGGCAGACACTCGCTGCGCTTGTGCGTTTCGGCGTCTTTGGAACTCTTCCCAGGTCTTCGCCTGCCGGATGAACTTCACCGTGGATACCTTGTATCCAGATTGCATTGCGATTTCTTCTGGAGTTGATTTCTTCGATCGTGCAACGATGCTGTCGAATATCTCCTTATTAATCTTGGTTGAGCCACTAGCTGGCATAGTTCTTATTCTCCCGAGGTCTCCACCTCATTACTTAGTTCGTCTGACCATTCCGTTACCTCGAAATGCTCGTTTACCCGCAGCGTCGGCTTAGCTCCGTCGTCGAAGTCCAGTCGTCGCGTGTCTTGCTCCAAATGTGCATCCATCGCGATGTCGTACCTGATGGAGTCGATGTCACTGTCGGCGTAGTCGTGATGTGCCTGGCTGTAATACGTATCCATTACTCGTTATCAGCCTGCTGTCGTTCAATCGCAGATTCAAGTAACTCGATTGCCTGAGCTGCTTGTGCCTGTGTCTTGATCTGCATGATCCACTGGTCCCGCTTCGCCGCATCGCCACCGGACTTCGCATAGAGAGTCTTGATTTTGATGAGTTGTGAACCGCGTGGCGGATCTTCCACCTTCGAAGGTGCTTCTTCCGTCCCCGTTATCAACCCTGCCATCGATGGAGCTTTCAGTGGCGTATCAGTATTCGAGCTACTAACCGCTATCGGCAGTGCCCAATCTGGAAGTTTTGGAGGTGACCAGTATCCAACTATCTTGGGTGGGTCCTTCCTCTTGTCTTTGCCGTACTCCCAGAGCTTGATCTGAATGTCTCCGTCGTTTAACACCTTGACGTATTTCGCTTCGAGCTTGTAGAGGTAGCGACCAATGCCCCATTTGACTGCGGCTCGCTTCTCTGAGTTCGACAGCTGTAACTTCTTTCCGATCGATCGTGAGACGGGTTCTCGAATCGGGTTAGAGCTGGGGCATCAAGATCTAACATTAGCCAGTGGGCGCGGTAGCACCAAAGTTCTAGGTACCGTGACCGATCAACGCAGTCAGAAGAGATATGAAATTTGTGGATTAGGGTGTGGCCTCCCGCGTTGCGTTTGCGACGCATTGGCGACGGTGATTGATCATGTCGAGGATTGAAACCAGGTATGGTTTTACAGAATCAACAACAGGTGAGATCCTTGAACTTGCACCGCTGACTAGGAAACCACGAGTCCGTGCGAAAAGAGGAACAGCCGGCGTCCTGCGAGGAAATAAGCACTTGTCAGATTCAGTATGGTTCGTCGGCCTGCTCGGCATGTTGATCGGCGCAATAGGACTGACCAGCTAAAAACAAAGACCCCGCTACTTGGCGGGGTTCTTCTTGTCTGAGGCACCCTTACGGGCGGGGCTAGGCCTCCTATACATATTACGACGATCGTAGTTCATCATGAAAGTTTTGTGGCGTTTCAGGTTCTCTGCGAGGTCAGCTTGTCTTGCTGCATCTGTGGTGGGTGACGGCGTTTGAGGGATGACGATTCGTCTGTTGGTAAGAGGGAGTTGTTTTTCGTTATCCACCATGCTGTCTTCAGTATGGCATGAGGCGAGGGATTGTGGAATATGGAAAACGTCAAGTATGTGAAAATATAGCCAACTGTGATTAAATGGAGGAAGCCAATGCACGACTTGCTAAATGACTGTTGCGGCTGTCTAAGTCAGAATAGGGACATATAAAAGGGTAAAGTATAACCCACTATTTCTAGTGGGCGCACAACTTGCTATGCCCTTATTGTACGAAACTTCGATGATTTAGTCCATACCTTTACAAGAAATCAGTTTGCAGTCTGATTGGATTGAATGCAGCTGAGGGGGATACATCGGAAGCGGGCGGCTTAATTAACCGCATTCTCTCGCAGTTGTGCGAGGGACCTGCCACAGGCTAGCCGATGCCCCCTCGCATGCATTTAAGCCCAAAACTGTGGGTGCAGCCCTGACAGGCTTGGCGAACCGTGACTAAATGTTGACTAGCCCGACTTACTCAGCGCTGAACTATCGAGAAACTTCCGTTGGAACAGATCCCAACTGGCAAGCCGACAGGAGTGTCGTGAGCATTGGCGGAGGTGTAAGGATAGCTTGTAAAGAACGCAGTTTGTCTCTCCCCTCAAGTAGTAGGGAGTGGGGGTGGAGTGGGCTATTAATTGATTCTTTGTGGCCGAACGAGATGCTCGCGTACTGCTTCAACCATGGTTTGCCGATGCTTGAAGACGGTAGATTTTGCCTGGTCGAGTCGAGTGTGATCCCAAGTTCCAGTAACAGTGTCAGATTCAATTATTTTCGCAAATGTGCGGGACAGTACAGTGTAGTCGTCTTTAAGCTGGTTGAGTTCACGACGAACGTCTTTCTGTTCGACTATCATGATTGCGTTTGTGAACGAAAGCTCGGCTTTTAGAATCGCGGGTGCGGATTCTCTGAACTGAGCGTTCAATCGGGGCCTTATTTTCTTAAGTTTGAGCGTTATAGCTAGATGATCCGCTGTTCCCGGATCATATTTAGAATATTGTCTCTGGACAAGCTGCATTTCGTCCACAATATTCGTAACCTTCAATATTGCGATGTCGGCGTCCCCGATGGCCTCCCAAATGGGCGCAATAGTGTCGATCTGGCGGTGCGCGGCGATTTGATCGAATTGCTCCTGCTGTCTGCGGTCGGCATCCTTGCGCGTGACTGCCAGTTGGTAGAGGGAGACGGTGACTGCACTCGCGGTGAGCAACCCCGAGAACCAGCCTGATAAAGAACCCCACTGTGACGATCCCCAGTCGTGTGCGAACCCCCACCCCACGAGAAGGCCGAGTACCAATGCTGCGACACCAAGTGGCCAGTACCAGATTCTTACGTCGAGTCCAGGAATTGGAAACGAGAACTTTGTAATCCACTTCCGAAGTCGCTTACGACGGGAGCCCGAAGCTTTTGATCTCCGGAGGTCTGGGTCTTCATCAACATTTTCGTGGGTCACCCGCTGATTTAAGCAGATCCGACCGATCGTCCTTCACTGTCAGACCACTATGCGAACATCCTCGCTATGAACCTGATCCCCACCACTGACGCCGCCGTGGATGAAAGCGGCCTTTACCTGGCAGCATCTCCACACACTCGTGCGCAGGTTCTAACGAGTCCATGCCCCGTGCCGGCCGCTCCAGGTGTTTACGGCTGGTGGTTCCGAGAGTTGCCCGCTGAGATCAACACGGCAGGGTGTGCGAAGAGAGACGGGCTGACCTTGCTGTACACGGGGATCAGTCCATCAGCACCTCCCACTAATGGAAAGGCACCGAGCAAGCAGACTCTTCGGACGCGGATCAAGACTCACTACAGGGGTAATGCCGCAGGTTCGACGTTGCGGCTGACTCTTGGGTGCTTACTGTCTGATCAACTGGGGATCGAGCTACGTCTGGTTGGTTCGGGCAAACGGCTGACGTTCGTTGCAGGCGAGAAGGTGCTGTCCGAGTGGATGGCTGAGAACGCGTTGGTCTCGTGGGTTTTGAACCCCGAACCTTGGGTGTTGGAGCATCAGCTCATCTCAAGCCTGGACGTTCCTCTTAACTTGGATGCCAACGCTCACAACAGTTTCTTCCCAACTCTGAAGGCTGCGCGGCAATCGGCACGCGATCGGGCAAGGGAACTGCCAGTGGTGCCGAACCCTGGTGTGGGTGGCAGATAGATCACCAGAGCATTAACTGGTCGGGATCGATACTTGAGTCTTTGGGTGAGTCCCTTAGGTAGTCGCGAACGACTTGGATTAGTTCGCCTTGATGAGCGAGTGTTGCATTCAGGTTGACATGGATCTGGCGTCTTGGGATCTGTTCGTCAAAAGGCAGGCTGTATAGGTCGGTCATCGAACGTCGGAGTCGCTCGCAGTCTGCGCCAGCTCGACGCACTTGTTCGTAAACATGTGGCTCATCGACGACCATTAGTGCAGTCTGCAGTGCCGCTACGAGCCGACCGCTGGAATTTTGCCATATGTCGTATTTGGCTGTACGTGATGCGTAGTTCTCTTCGGAGGGAGTCCTTCGAGCGAGGTGGACCGCGGTTGTGAGTCCTCTGACTACAGCGGGCTGTTCAGCGATGGCGGCTACTACTGCAGCAATTGTCTGTGTCTGTTCCGACCGCCGACCAGAGTCAAGTTCGGTCGCTAGCCGGTCTTCGGCCCTTGCGAGCGCTTCCTGATGGAGGAGACGTTCGTTCAGATTTCTTTGATTCGAGTCTCGTGACTCTCTCTCGGCGCGTTCCTTGGCTTGGTTCGACTGATAAAGCGCCACTGCGACAGCACCGAAGGTCATAACCCCACCGAACCACGCGCCCGCTGCGGCCCACTGTGTCTCGTTGAACCGGGTGCCAGTAGCAAGGCCGAACAAGTAGTGGCTGGCAAGTGCGGCGAGGAGTACGACGATGAACAGACCGACGCCGTAGCCAATTTTCTTGAGCACTCGCGGGACACTACAGGAGTGGATGGTCGGGTTTTCCACAGCCTGATCCTCAATGGTGCATTTCGCTATTGCATTAATCGTTAGTTTGGCTCATAGTTATTTGCATAGTAAATAAGCAGGAATCAATGCAATATGAGTTCAAACGATCAATCCAATAAGAACCGCCGCGGCCTCGTAGTCTTTCTACTAGTAATCGTGGCCTTCATCGCCGTCGCAGCCTTCAATCAAAAGAGCGACCAACCAACTGGCCTCGTAGTTCCATCTGAAACCTCGACACCAGCACCCGCGCAACAGAAGTCCTGGCACAAGGTAATCGAGCTATCTGGCTCGACAAGCAAGCGCAGTGACATCTTCCAGCTGAACAGCTCCAAGCAACGGATCACCTACACAGTGAACGGTGAGTACAGCCCGTTCGTGAACATCTACGTGATGGCAGAGGGTAAGTCTCTCGACAAACACGGCGGAATCCCTGAGGTCACGATGGCTCCAGTAAGTGGAGATACGTTGATGTACAAGGCATCTGGCGGCTTCTACCTCGATGTTTCGGGCAATGGTGAGTGGACGGTGGTTGTCGAGGAGTGGAAGTAATGGGGGCACTACTACGAACTTCAACTGAGGAAGATAAATGTGAAGGGGAGAAATTCAATGCAAGGGTTCTAGCGTGCCTACTTGAGTGGGAAAGGGCCTGGGAAGAGACCAATGGCTCTCCATCGGCCAACTCGACAGGTCCGAGTGATGAGGCGAAGTCATGAAGTTGAAGCGCTTCAAATTCTCACCAGTCGATCTGGTTGCGCCCATCCTGATCTTCCTGTTGGCCGGTCTCATCCTGGCACCGGCGATCCAATTTCAGACCGAAATATTCAAGACGGACAGATCCGCGCCTTCTCAGCCTGAACTGTCAGAACCAGCTGCTGTTTCCACCAGCGCCATCAATCCGAACTCCCTCGAAGCGCTCGTCAACTCCGAGAGAACCAAAGCAGGCAAACAACTCTTCACAACAAATGAAACGCTCAGATCGAGCGCGTGCGCCAAAGCGGATCACATGCTCGCACAGGACTATTGGGCACATACCTCACCAGACGGCGTGACTCCCTGGAGCTTCATCGAGAAGGCCGGCTACCGCTACACAACTGCGGGGGAGAACCTTGCGAAGTCATACCCTGACGATGCGAGCCTCGTTGCTGCCTGGATGAACAGTCCATCTCACCGAGAGAACGTACTCGGGGACTTCAAAGAGCAGGGGATCTGCCAGAAGGCCGGGACGTTGCAGGGGAAGGCGACGACGGTGACTGTGCAACATGTTGGAGTGCGGTCAAGCTGAAGCCTCTTGTGCAGTAGATCAAGTCTGAAATGTGTACCAACCCAAGTTGTTCGCCGTAAAGCCGTAGGAGCGCGTTAAATACGCTCCTACGGCTTTTTTGGCAGCCAGGTCGTTACGAGCGTTTCGCCACAGCCCGAGCCACAGTGGATGAGGTGACGCAGAGCGCAGCGCCACAGAGTAAGACGACCCAGAGGCCCCATCCGATCGAGGGTCCGATGGTCGATCGCAAGACAGTGGTTTCTTGGTTGGAGAGGTTAGCCGCGTCGACAATCGCGATTACAAGGGTGATTGCGCCTAGTGCAGGGGCAACCCACCGGTCGCCGAACTTGGCCTTTCCTCCCCTGGAAAGAATGCTGAAGAGTGCGATTGCCGCGATGACGCCGAGGATCATGGTCAACATGCCATCGCCATCGATCCCTGCCCTCGAGAAGTTGAGGAAGGTTGCCCATGGTCCGAGACTGCCGACCACTATCCCGACGCACGCCAGTAGACCCGCGATCATGTTGGGCATGTAATTGGTAGGCAGCGCAGGCAACAACGCTGGCTGCCCGACTGGGGGTACACCCGCGAAGTATGGTGCCGGTGTTGGTTGCTGGATTTGCGGAGGAGGTTGTTGGTTACGGGCCCGCCATGCTTCCGCTGATGCTGGCTCGCGATTAGGCGGGCGATAGGGTTGATTAGTCATAGTGCCGTTTCTCTCAGTGCAGTGATTCGATAGAACTTGGAATGGATTGTAAAGCGCGTTCGTTTTCTAGGGATCAGAGTTGAAGTAAATAGGGAACCCAAGCGTTATTCGTAAAACTTCGACCTGAAAGTCGATATGTGTGGTAGTGACTAAATCGTCTCGCTGTCGTACGTTAAGAACATATGGATAACCAACCAATCATCATCCGGCGCAGTCTCTTTGGCCTAGTTGGGTTGATTCTGGTTGGCCTTCTGATCGCTGGATTCATCTATGGGCTGGCGTACTTCCTCCACACTCAGAACCCACGGGACACGACACCGATTGCGATCCTGCAGTTGATGGGCGTCGTCGTCCTGATCTCCACAGCGGTAACCGCCATCGTCTACAACCTGCACTCGATGACACTCAACGACAGCGGGGTGACGATTAAGAACTGGGGAAGTCTGTTCTTCAGCAGCGAGACACACTGCGATTGGAATGAGATCGAAGACCTCAACGTGCAGCGAGGGGGACCGTTGGCGTTCGTGGGTGGTTACGGCAATCTTCTAATCCAAACAGCAGGCACCGAGACGAACCTTCGTTTCAACTACTGCCCACGTCCTGAGTACTGGCGCGACTACATCGACCAGCGCAGCGAGGCGTCTCCTCAGCTAGTTCAGAGTGTCTCGTAATCACGTTTGTCGGTTATGCCCTACTGTTTGACCACCAGACTTTCTGCAAGGAGAAACCGACGTGGGATATCCCGCACCGCCAGGCGGACAGCAGCCTTTTCAACAACCATCACGTAACAACACTCCGCTGTTCATTGCGTTGGGTGTCTGTCTTGTGGTGATAGTGGCGCTCGCCGTTGTCGTTGTGGCGCTTACTCGCGGCAATACCGATGCGAGTCAGGCGGTATCTGCGCCTTCTTCATCGAACCAGGTCTTACCGGGGGCGAATGCAACACCTGGCTCAGAGACCGAAGTCGTGGAGACAACCGAGCCTCCATCAACGACGGCGGCGTCAGGTGCGGGTCTCTTTGACAAGCAGCGAGTGTCGCCAGGGATGTGCGAGTCCAACGGCGTCTGTCGAATCGCCAGTCCTAGCGGCAATTTCATGTGCTACATCACCCCGGACAGTGCAAACTGTTCAGCCCCACAAGGCGAGCCGCTCGTGGCTGGATTGCTTGTCCCTCTAGGTGGTGGATCGAATCGAGAGATTCCAGCGACGTCAATCTCCGTAGACAAGACAGGGAAGACCTCGGTCTACGCGATCACCGCTGGCGTATCGAAGATGGAAACCCGTGATCAGTTGCAGCCATACATCTTCCCGTACGGGAGCCAGATACAGGTGCTGGGTTTCACGTGCGCAATGGATGCTGATACCGGGGTTAGCTGCCGCAATGATTCAACCGATACAGGGTTCTCGGTGACACGCCAGGGATACACGTTCTTCTGAGCGTTCCACGATTTCACATCAAGTAGGGAGTGCAGACTTGCGGAGGTCAACTGGCTACAGGTTTGCCGCGTCATTTGCGTTGATCGGATTGGCGCTTGCGTCTGGGGTGGCTTGTTCATCCGATCAGAATGCAAACTCTGGCGTAAACCGATCCTGGCCGAACGGAATTGAGCGTGCTCCGGTACCCCAAGACGGCGACGAGGGATTCGTTGAAGCGAATGTGAGGGACTACCGAGAATCAGACGTCTACCCGCGTGCGCGCGCCCACGTCAGCTACATTGCCGACTCCACCGATCCGGTCGTGATGCAAAATCTCGCAAAAGCGTGCATCCAGCACTATCTCCCCGACTTCCCGGCCGTGGATTGTCGTGTGTACCCAACCCAGGCTGACTACGACGTACTGCCCCCAGGAGCGGCAGAGATCCCAGCTGAGGATCTTTTGCGGCCGTGCTTCAGTGTCTTCGGCAATATTCCGCCGTCTGGAGGCGACTACAACTTCGTTCCCTTCGACGGAACTGGACCTCTCCCTCCCGAGTGCCCTAGCGCGGGGTAAACCTCAGCGGAATCCGTCCGAGATCAATCGCTCAGCAACACTGTCAGGCATGGTCGAGCATGAATCTTCGCCGCGATCCTCCGAGTGATCTAGAGCTGTATCCGTAATCCCCACCGTCGCAACAGTGCCCTCCCATCCACCAAGAGCGGCGATCGAACCAGGATTGAACCTCGCCGCTATGTTCACCTTCTCAATAGCGAGCTGATCTGCATCGGGTCCAAGGTAGATCCCGCCGTCTGCTGCACGTTCGATGTACGCGGGTCGAGGGAGCACTCCCGATAGTTGGTTGGCGTTGTACTCACTCATGAACCAGGGTGGGGTGTTGAAGTAGTACCAACTCGCTGCACACACCCCGTAAAGGCCAGGACCGAACTGTGCGTAGTTGAGATACAGCTCCAAGATCCGCTGATCTGACATTGAGTAGCTGAACTCTGTCGCCATAACTACTTCGAGTCCCTTACGGATAGCACTACGTCCAGGCCAGAGAAAGATATTCTTCACCAACTGCTGGGGGATGGTTGATCCACCCACTCCAGCGTCGCCGTCCATGTATTCCTTTGCCTTAGAGGTCAAGTCGCTGATCTCAAACCCACCAGCTCGCATACCAAGTCGCTGATCTTCGTGAGCGATCACTGCCGCAATCATGTATCGGCTGATGTGGTCGAGATCGACGTACTGGTAAACGATCGGGCCTTCGTCTTGCAGCATGAACGACGTTCGAGATGGCGTGAACCATCGGTACGAGAGCGTCACCATCTCCGAAAGCACTAGGGGAGTGAGTATTACGAGCGCAACGTACATCGTCCATCGACGCCAGCGGGGGCGATGCCTGCGGGTGGCCGGCGGCTGTTCCGGCTCGTAGATCTCGTACTCGGGTTCCAGTGTGTGTACCCGCTGAGACTCGGGGAGGAGATCGTCGAGGGAGAGTCCCCGTGACCGGTCGAAAGCGGTGGTGTTGGCGGTATCCATGAGTGGCCTCCCAATTCTCTGGAAAATCGCGCACAGGACAAATAGTCAAATGCGGATTTCGACCCATTTTATGCGAGATTTCGAGAAAGGGGATAGTGAGTTTCGGGGGTGGGGAATGGAGAGAATCGCGAGGTGGGGTTAGCGATTCGAAGAGGGGGCGTAGCCGTCCATCGTCTGATGGGTGAACAAGTAATCGATCTTATCCGCGTATTTGCGGACGTACGGAGTGAGGGTGACCTTCGCTGTTAGGGGGATATTTAGTGAACCGTTTGTTTTAACTATCATTACGCTACTTATTTAAACACAAAGTCTAAAGAATTGCAATAGTAAAGTTGAAAACTGTGGATAAGTCTAATCATTTCGCTATTGCATTTGTTGGTCTTTTGGCTCATAGTTATTTGCATAGGAGAAACATGAATATATGAATCTAGAAAAGACATCCACACCCGAGTACATCAGCACCAATTACTCCTCGCCTCGCGATGAAGTCCTGCATCACCTCTCACTAGAAGGCTGGGCCAACCAAAGCTCAGGGGACACCGCATCTACTACGGGTTACTTCGCCAGGATCAGCAACAGTGAAGCCGAACTTCAAGAGCTGACAACCAACTTCGAGGAAGCCATGCAGTCTGCCGGCCTCGCTGATCCGTCTGCCCTAATCGGTCACTACCTCCTCGTTGAAACCGACGATGGCTTCGTTCACGTAGGTGCGTACAAGTCCGAGGAAGAGGTGATCGCTGACTACCAGAAGCTCGAAGCTGCTTATGAGGACTGGGCGGGGGAGATGGCATGAGTCATCGCATCAAACTCCGAGCGTGGGACGTCGAACGTCGATGTTTCTACTACTCCACACAGCCAGGGGTGGACTTTGTATTCGGGAAGGTGGGGGACGGTGTCTATATCGACAACCTACTGCGCCTCGACCTGACCGATGAGAACACTTCTCAGTTCACGGGTGTTGAGGATAAGAACGGCGCGGAGGTCTGTGAGGGAGATATCGGTCTAATTGGCACAAATCAATACGCCGTGTGCTGGAACGGGGCTGGTGCATTCTTCGATCTTGCCTGGGAGAACAGCACGGATATGGACACGGATTTTCTTCTATCAGACGCTGTGAACGGATTTCCGATGTTCGAAGTCATCGGCAACCGCTTCGAGGACCCAGAACTACTGGAGGTCACCTCATGACCCCAACCGAAACCCTCCGCGCTGCAATCAAACTCGCCAACACCAACGGCTACGACAACCCTGCACTCTTCGGAACCATGGATCTAATTAACCAGTGGAACATGCCACCTCGTGCAGTACTGGGGATCTTGCTGATGAACCACGACTTCTGCCGAGCACTTTGGGGTGAGGAGTGGATAGTTCGTACCCAGACTGTCGCTGTGTCGGATGATCCGTTTGGGTATCTGGCGGTGAGTTTGGAGGGGAGCGCCTGACGTGCCAAAGTTCTACGTCTACATCACCGATCGGCTTCACGAAGACCAGAATTTCGGCCTCTCCCATGAGCGGGTGTTCACCGAAATCTACGACGCTGAGAGCAAAGCTGATGTCAAAGAGCTGGTGCTGAAGGATTTCGACTACATGCCGAAGGTGCGAGAGAAGATGACGTCGAAAGTACCTGCTAGTGAACGGTTCATCACTAGCATCCATGAACTCAACGACTACTGGTATGACATCTGGTTGACCCCGCACAAGTGCAGGGAGTGCCTCAACGAGTATACGAAGATCGAGAAGGCGAAGTTTCGCATGGGCGGCTCACCTGAGTTCTGCTCTAGCGAGTGCCAGAAGCAGTACAACATCCGCTTCGAGGCGACGACGGTAGATAGCTATAACACTGCGACTGTCTACATGATCATCCACAAGCCGAGCGGCAAGAAGTACATCGGCGTGACCACACGTTGGTTGATGCAGCGCTGGTGGGAGCACATCAAGGCGCAGAGCGGATCGCCATTCCATCAACTCATACAGGCGAGCAGCGTCACCGACTTCACGTTCGAAGTACTGGAGGTGTTCAAGCCGAGTGAACACGATCCTTATGAACGTGAGGCCATCTACATAAAACAGTACGACGCAGTCGAGCTGGGTCTAAATAGCGTCGGCGGCCACAACAAGGAGGTAGCTAACTAGCCCCATATGGAAAGAATCAAATCCAGACGAACATCCGAGCGCAAAGCTCCCGAACCACTCAACATCGACTATCCGGCCATGATGGAAGAGATCCTGAACATGCCTGGCGAAGTTGGCAACGCGTACAACAGGTTTCGACGCTACTCACTGCTCAACCAGGCGCTACTCATGAGCCAAGGTGTTGCAGAGCCCATCAACACTTTTAGGGGCTGGCAAGAGCTTGGAAGACAAGTCCAGAAGGGCAGCAAGGCCAAGTTCATCATCCGCCCGATCACCATCAAGCGAGAGAACGACAAAGGCGAGGAAGAGCAGTTCATGCGCTTCAAACCCGTCAACTGCCTGTTCACCGTGTCCGAGACTGAAGGCGACGATCTACCTGAGTACGAGCCACCTGAGTGGAGTGAGAAGCGAGCACTCGGAGCACTTGCGATCAACCGGGTGGCGTACGAAGGCCTTGATGGCAATGTGGCCGGCTACTCCTACGAGCGCAATGTCGCGGTATCTCCCGTAGCCCCTTACCCGTTCAAAACACTGATGCACGAACTCGGACATGTAGTCCTCGGACACACAGCAGCAGACGCTCACGCTGAGTACACCCAACACAGGGGAATCGCTGAGTTCCAAGCTGAGTCAACGGCTTACCTAGTTCTCAACGAGCTAGGAGCGACCGATCAGATGGATGCTTCTGTCAGTCGCGGCTATGTCCAGTCCTGGCTGAGTGGTGAAAAGCCTGACGATAAGGCGATCCGTGCGGTATTCACTACGACGGACAAGATCGTGAGGGCGGGGCTCACTGCCGATTAGCGAGGTGCCGCAGAGCTACGGCAGCGGCCAGATTGTCTTTCCGAACAGTTCAGGCGGATGGATCGCGATAACGGCCTTCGCTGCAAGAAACCTGGCAGTTGTTGTAGGTGGGCGGCGGAGGTAGGTCTGCACGGAATCGACTGGACCAGCGTTGAGATCGATCGAACGACCCATGAGATCTACTCGACGACCTGTGTATCCGACATCATCAGGATGTCGCCCCAGACTTGAAGGGCCAAAATCACGCTCCACACGTCTGCGATCTGGATAGTTCAGGCCAGGATGCTTCCCGTAGAAGGTGTAAACATCGAGGTCTTTGACCCCGTTCTTTCCATCCAGGTAGTGGAGGGCTCCGCCCTGACACAGGGCAATCAGAAGGAGATGGCCGCGAAGTGGCCTGAGATGCGTCTTCCGTCGAAGGAGATCGTCCTGGTCAAGCAGTGCCATCCCCGCGAGGCGTTCGAGGTGTTCGATCTCAATTGGCGCTGCAGATCGCTCAGAAGGCAGATCCCATGTCATCATAAATCGATACTAGGTGAGGTGTAGGGGTGCCTGTAAAGCCGGGAGATTCTTCCGACTGACCGTGTGGATATACTTCGATTCTTGCCCCCACTCGAAAGTTGCTGATTTGATAGATCTCGATGAGCTGCCGAATACCAAAAGACTCCTCGGCATCGACGTTCCGGAAATGCTCCACCAGTACACGAGCGCCGCTGCAGCAATGTCCATCATTAAAAGTCGGGCTTTCTGGGCTGGGCTGCCTGAGCAGATGAATGATCACAAAGAGCTGCGCCTGGCGTACCAACACTTGAGCAATATAAGTGGATTCCACTATCTAAGGAAAACACTTAATGGGCGAGACGGTCTGTTTGCGAAATGGATCTCCGAACTTGACGTAGACTACTTCCTCAGCAATAGCCCCAAGTCGTTTGTTGTATCTCTGACGCCCGAGAATGATTCTCTATCACAGTGGCGCGCCTATTGTGATCGCAGTGGCGGGTATTGCGTTGGAATCCCAGGAGAGGTAATCAGCAAAGCCGCTGCGGCTGACGGCTGGTTTCTAGCCCCCTGTTTATACAAGCATGAAGATAAAGAGATGATGGTAAATGAGATATTCGATTACCACCTCGAACGGTACAGGGAGGATAGAAAAGCCAACCCGAAGTCTCAGGATGAATTTGTGGCACAACTGACAGTCCACGCGGACAACCTGATGGCTGACATGCGCTTCTACGGTCATTTCATCAAACATGAGTCCTTCAAGGATGAGAAAGAGTGGAGACTGTTGAAGTCCGACTTCAACCCCTCGTTGGACCAACTTAGGTATGCTTCCGGTCGGGAGGGTATCCGTGCCTTTGTTGAGTTCAAGTTCCTTGACGAAACCCATCCAGGGTTTCCCGATAAGCCACGGCCTAACTTGGGGATCGGTCCCAACGTCATTCCCGACAACGCGCTCTACGCTTCGACCCGTTTTCTAGAGCAGTTGGTAGGAGAAGGTAATGCAGACGTTTCAAGTACTGGTAGTAGCTTCCGTTGATCCGTCTGCGTCATGGACTGAAAGTGGGGACTGACACACCGTGCTGATGAACATCTCGCTTGGACCGGTCGACTGGGGAAACGCACCGTCGTGGGTCGCCGCTGTATTGAGCGTCGGCTCGATCTGGATCGCTCTGTACGTCCTCAACCGAGATGGAAAGCGACACGAGCGAGAGCAGGCCGTGAAGGTGGTCTGCTGGTACAGCGATGATGATCTTCGGCGCAAGGCATTTTTGCACAACACGTCAGATCAACCGGTCGTCGACCCTGCACTTCGTATTCTTCCCAAGGGGGCTTGGAAACTGTGGCTGATCTACGCTCGGGCAAAGTTGAGAAGCCGCCCCAAGGTGAGCCTGACGAGGGTGCTGTCTGTTCAACAGAAGCATGAATTTGCTGACAAGCCAGCTCGCAAGCTCGATCCGGGGCAGAATCGAGAGAAACTTGTACTGCTAGAGGGCGCAATTGAGTTTTATGATTTCGCCCTTGTGTTCTATGACGCCACAGGGCGTGAGTGGATGCGAAAAGTTCCAGGTGGTGACATCTTGAGTCCTCGCCGAGTCAGATCAATCCAACGTCGGGTAAAGCGGGTTGATCGTCGATATAAGGGCTCAAGGGCAAAGGTGGACGACGATATGGAAAAGCTGGAGCGTCAGAAAAAGCGTGCAGAGCGTGTCCCTCTCAGTAAGAGATCGATATTTCGCAGCTGATTAGTGTCGTGTACATTGTCGGGTTGTTCTAGTAAACTAGACTCATATGGAAGAACAAACCCCTCAAGAAGAAAAGAACAAGGGTGGACGACCACTCAAGTTCACTACGGTGTCAGAACTGAAGCTGAGGATCAACGAGTACTTCGATCGCTGCGATCCACATACAGAGATGCGTCGCGTGATCGATGGACACGGCAAGGAAGGTAACGCGCTCTGGGTTGAACGTGAAGTCTTAACGCCCGGCGTGCCGTACACGATCACTGGTCTCGCTAGGGCGCTGAAGACGAGCCGTGAAACATTACTGGATTATGAGAGTGGCAAGTATGACGACAAAGCGGACGATATAGACGCGGCGGGGGACAAGTTTTCTGACACTATAAAAGATGCCAAGCTCCGCGTTCAACAGAACGCCGAAGAGTTTCTGATGTCAGGAGCACCTGCGACAGGTGCAATCTTCTGGCTCAAGAACAACGCGGGTTGGAAAGATCGCCAAGAAGTGGATCACACCACCAAAGACCAGCCGATACCTCTGTTGGCCGGCATCGCACCAGCGACGTTGGTAGTGGAGGACGACGATGGCGGCACTGCTCCAGCAGACGACAGCGCTGACAAAGATCAGCAGTCTTAGACGACGCCTTCGAATCATCCAGGGTGGCACGAGCGCGAGCAAGACGTTCTCGATCGTCGCGTACCTGATCCACACCGCCCAGAGCAATGCAGGCTTGGTGATCAGCATTGTCAGTGAGTCGTTGCCGCACTTGAAGAAGGGCGCGATACGCGACTTCAAGACCATCATGAACATGCAGCGTTACTGGCGCGACGATGCATGGAGCAAGACGGAGTTCATCTACACATTCCCCAATGGCACCATCATCGAGTTTTTCAGTGTCGATGACTCAGGGAAGGCGCGGGGTCCACGCCGTGACATCTTGTTTGTCAACGAGGCGAACAACGTACTGTGGGAGATCTACCGCCAGTTAGCTGGTCGTACAAGGCGCGTCGTCATCGTTGACTTCAACCCCGTTGGTGCGTTCTGGGCACATACCAAGCTCATCCCTCACCGCGTACATGACTTCCTACAGTTGACTTACAAGGACAACGAAGCCCTCGAACCTGCTCTGGTGCGTGAGATCGAAGAGAACGGACGCATAGACGAGAACTACCGGCAGGTGTACGTGCTGGGCAATGTGGGACGCAACGAAGGTCAGATCATGACCAACTGGATTCATATCGAGCGGGTGCCGCCAGAGGCGCGACTTATGAGGCGGGGCTTGGACTTTGGGTACAGCAATCACCCGTCAGCGCTTGTCGACATCTACGAATGGAACGGTGGCTACATCTGGGACGAAATCGTCTATGAGAAGGGGCTGAGCAACGAGAAACTCGCAACACTCATCCTTGATCAGGACGAGCAGGTGTTGGTGGTGGCTGACAGTGCAGAACCTAAGTCGATTGATGAGATCTCGGCTTACGGGGTTGACATCATCGGAGCCGTCAAGGGCGCTGACTCGATCCGCAACGGCAATCAGGTGATCCAAAGCAAGCAGGTCTACGTCACCCAGCGCTCCACCAACATTATCAATGAGGAACGCAACTACCTCTGGAAGATGGACAAGAACGGCGAGCCATTGAACGTGCCACGCGACATGTTCAACCACATGATGGATGCAGGGCGATACGCGATGATTGACCTAATCGGCAATGCTGCTCAGCCCTTCCCGACTAGTGAACAGGAATCCGAAACTAACACTGCGCCAATCACTTCGGGCTTGTTCGGCTCATCGTTCTGATTTACATTGAAGGTGGATGGCAAAAGGCACTTCCAAGAAGAATCCACTAGAACTCGGGGACTCTGGCGTTCAGATCTTGAACGGCATCATTACTGGTGACGAGTATCGACCCGAGCTTCGTGGCCGTGCTTTGATGCGAACGATCGAAGAGATGCGTCGTGGTGACGCCACTGTTCATGCGGGCCTGATGGCGGTGAAGATGCCGATCGTTGCCGCTGAGTGGAGCGTTGAATCTGGGGGAGAGGACGAGCAGGACACTGCTGCCGCTGAACTCATCGACTACAACTTCAATCAGGTGCTCAACTGGAAAGCGATCCTTACCGAGGCTTTGACTATGCTGGACTTCGGTTTCTCTGTGTTCGAACTCGTCTTTGACTGGGCGAACGTCAACGGCGTGGATCGTGTGGTGTTGGTGAAGATTGCCTACCGCAAACAGACGACGATCGAGAAGTGGACGCAAGAAGACGGCACTCCAGGGATCGTGCAGCGCAAAGCAGATGGCACTGCGGTTTCAATTCCCGATGACAAGCTCCTAGTCCTCACCCATCAACAAGAGGGCGACAACTGGCAGGGTGTCTCGATCCTGCGTTCGGCGTACCAGAACTGGTACTACAAGAAGACCTTCTACCAAATCGATGCGGTCAAGCATGAGCGTCAGGCGCTAGGCGTCGTGAAGATCAAGTATCCGAAGGGCGCTACGCCTGCGATGCGCGAAGAGGCCAAGATTGCTGCTCAGAACCTACGAGCCAATGAGCGAGCATTCATCGAGGAACCTATGGACTGGGACATCAACTTCATGGACATGATGGCCAGTACGACTGCTGATCCGAAGGAATCAATCTCCCACCACGATCGCCAGATACTCAAGAACATGGCGGTGCAGTACATCGACATTGGTTCAGCTGGATCAAGCGGCTCGTACTCTGCATCGACTGACCAACGCCGGCTACTAGAGCTTCAAGACCAGGCCATCGCTTCACAGATAGCTGCTCGGATCAACGACAAGGTGGTCAAAGCCATCGTCGACATGAACTTCAACGTCACCGACTACCCGAAGTGGAAGGTCGGCCAGATCGGTCAAGAGAACGTCCAGGAACTTACCGAGGCAGTGGCGAAGATGACCAGCTCGAAGCTCCTTACCCCAACTGATCAGGATGAAGAGCACGTTCGCAAGGTGTTGCGCTTCCCTGACATGCCGGAAGATATCAAAGATCAGCCGCGGGAACAGGTGAAGTCAGAGTCCAAGGTCGAGCCAGAGCAACCTGAAAAGACAGACATCAAGGAAGATGAAACTGCGACCAAGCAGCTCGAAGCAAGTACGAAATCTAAAGTGCGCCAAATCAATGCGCAAGTAAGTGCTCGGGACTTCCCTGGTCTGCACGAAGGACTTGGAATCGAGACTGACAAACTCGGCTGCATCATGCTCGACACCGAAACTGTCGATGTTCTCAAGCACGTTGAGGGAGGCGAGTCGGACCTAGTTGAATCCACGGCGGAGCACGATCACGCTATGGGAGCTGTGGCCGAGACCGAGCCTCATGTGACGTTGCTGTTCGGATTACTCAAGAACGGGAACGTCTGGAAGGACGAAGTCGATACTGTGCTCGATGGGTGGAGGATGGACACCATCACGATCAGTGAGGTCGGGTTCTTTGATCTCAAGGACAAGTTCGCGATCGTGGCACACATTGAGTCCACACCTGAATTACTCGACGGCCATGATCGACTGACCCTGTTGCCTCACGTTCAGACCTTCAGTGAATACAAGCCTCACATGACGTTGGCCTACGTCGCGTACGACCAGGCAATCGCCGATAAGTGGGTGGAAGCCCTGGGGACGCAGTACAACGGTGCGACCCTAAAAGCTATGGGGATCAACTACGGTGATCTGCCAACTGACGACGAAGATACCGACAAGAAGATCGAGGCATCACTGATCTCAACGGCACGGAAGTTCAAGAACGCAATAATGGACAAACTCTATGGATCGCGCAACGCTGCTTAGAGTCAAATCTGAACTGACGCAATCGATCCGAGCAAGTGAAGATTGGCAACCCAGCTACAGGGCTCATCCTGAGACGTTCAAAGCGCTTCTATTGCGCGAAGCGGAATTAGAGCAAGCCGTGGCCGAATATCTCGCTGGCCTAGCTCAGAGAGCGCCACAGTACGTGGATTGGTCACTCGTTCCTGAACCCGTCAAGGCTGCTGCCAGCCCACTCGCCAAAAAAGACGACGACTTGTGGAAGGTCGAAGAGTTCGATCTGACGAAGGCGGTCATTGATGCGATCACCATGCTCACCACGACGGGAGCGCAGGCCGGCGAACTGGCATCGGGGATCTACATCGGCGTTTCGTCGCTGTCTCAAACCGTGCTCGTAGCTGCCCGTGAGCAGGTAGCGACACTTGTCAGTCACGTGACGGAGACGAATCGGAAGCTCATCCGGGAAGCGATTAAACAGTCGATCGCCAGGGGAGAGGACGTCGCTGGAACTATCGAACGCATCAAGACGGTGGTGAACAATCCCGTGCGGGCCGAGATGATCGCGCAGACGGAGAGTGTGAACGCGTATCAGACGGGGCTGAAGAACTTCGCTGTGGAGACTGGCGCGAAGACGAAGACATGGGAATCGCTGGATGGTGCATGCACTGCATGCAAGCCATTGGATGGCGAAGTAGTCGAGATTGGGGAGAAGTTCAGCAACGGGAGTGATCGGCCTGCTGCTCATCCACGATGTCGCTGTGGTGTCTATTACCAGTACTGAGATGTCGTCTGAACGTACTACAGAGAAAACGTCGAGAACGCGATAACATACCGGGTCGGATGTTTAAAGAATCTGGAGGTAGCTCGATGAAGCGATCGTGCTTTGGTGTCGTCACAATCTCTCTGGGTTTGCTGGTCGGAGGGTGCTCTGACTCGGGTGGAAGTGAACCGGTCAACGGCAGCGCTGTCACTCAAGAGGTCGATACGAGGAGCTTCCCGGACTCTGTGGTGCTGACGCAGAATTTCAGTACGTTGTCGCCATCTCAGCAGGAATCGATTAGGGAACTCCACGATCTGAGCTTCGAGGAGTTCTCGGCACGACCGCTGGAAGCTCGCATGCTTTATGGTGAATGGTTAAGAGAAAATAATATCGATCGCGTCAGCAAACAAATCGTTAAACAACAGCAAATGAGTGGAAAGCAAGTACTTTACGAAGCAACTGCACCTTCGATAGATAATACACCACAAGAAATCGACAACCTACGTGCCGAGTACCTAGCCGTAAGCTCCTACTTAACCGACTGGGAGAGTGGAACCCAAGCCTATAACGTCGATGCCGCTAAGAAAATGGCATCAGTCCAATACACCTCAGACTCAAACATGCTTCCTGTGCTAGATGAGATGCTAAGAGATCCTGAAACACGGGGGCTGTCTGTCACGCCAAGTACTGTCATAGAGTCAAATCAGTCTGGCATAGGATCGATCGAATATACGTGCGAAATGGATTACGCTGATCCACATGGCAACCTTCTTACTGATTACAAGGCCACGTGGACCTCATTTACAAATATTCACGGAGAAGAAACTGGCGCGTGGCTACTTTCTTATGGCGTAAGCTACAAGTAGAAGCATGCAGTCTAATTGATTGACTTTTTCGATGCTTTGCCTGATATTAACGACATATGGCAAAAGGTTTCCACAACTTAGTAAAAATCAAAGCTGATTCAACAGGTCAGGCACCAAAGACGATCGAGCTACTTCGCGCGGGCGAGTGGCACACACCATGGCACGGTGACTTCGAGATCACCAAACAGGATCTACAACAGTTCGCAGCCAACGTACAGGCAGGCGTCGGACTGGTTGCAGACGATCCGAAAGTTCCTCTCAACTACGGCCACGCATCGTATGACAAAGCTGCGGGCTGGATTTCGCATGTCTACGTCAGTGAGGACGGTGAGGCGTTGCTCGGAGATCCTGAGTGGACGCCCGCAGCAGTAGAAGCGATCAAGGGTGGCGAATGGAAGTACATTTCGCCAGAGTTCAACCCACGCGACTGGCCGTGGGAAGACCCTGAAGAGGAGTACCACTTCGTTAACAACGTACTGACGGGTGCTGCCCTCACCAACATCCCACTTTTCAAGAAACTGAAACCGATCACAGCGTCGCGCATCAAGCCTGAGAAGGCAATCAGAGCGAGCGCTGCCGGTGACGGTGATAAACATAATAAAGGAGAACCTATGGATCTAAAGGAGATTCGAGCAAAACAAGTTGTTGACCTGACTGAGGAAGAGAAGACATTCCTGAGCGAGAACAAGGCAGACCTCACAGCAGAAGAGCTGAAGACCTTCGGACTCGAAGAGGCTGATGACGAAGCGGCAAACGCCGACGCAGCAAAAGAAGCCGCCGACAAGGAAGCTGAGCAAGCGGAAGCTGACGCTAAGGCTTCTGCAGAACAAGCAGAGAAGGCCAAGATCGAAGCAAGCCGCAACGGTGGTGTCTCAATCACTGCCGATCGCTTGGCGAAACTTGAAGCTGACGCTCAAGCTGGCCGTGAAGCACGACAGCAACTCGATCAGCGTGACGCTGAAGAGATCGTAGATCGCAGCATCAAAGCTGGTCAGATCAAGAGCGGCGACAAGACTCGCTGGACGAAACAGCTTCTCGCATCACGTGGAGACGACCGCAAGGAACTCGAAGCACTTCTAGCCGGCCTCCCTAAGAACGAGATCGACGGCAAGGAGATCGGGGATCAGGGAGCAGCGGTGACCGCATCTGCATATGCCGAGCTACACGCACAGACAACAGCAGCGATCAAAGCATCTGCTGACAGGGGATCTGTTCTGCCGTATTCACAAGCGCGCAAGGACATCCTGGCTGCAGACGCAGAGCTGAAACAACGAATCAAAGACGAAGAGGAGGACAAATAGATGACAGCTATCCAACCCGGTCAGAACTACAGTGCTGAGGCCGCAGCAGATTTCACAGGCAAGCGCTACACGGTGGTCAAGCTCGACACCGACGGCAAAGTCGTTCAGGCGACAGCAGCTACAGACGCGATCCTCGGTGTGATCGACAACGAGCCGAAGGCAGGACGCACAGCTGACGTCGTTCTCGTCAACGGATCAGGTTCGTTCAAAGTCAAGACTGGCGCGAACATCACCAAAGACGCGCTCATCACCACAAACGGTGCTGGACTCGCGATTTCAACAACAACCACTGGCAACCGAGTGATCGGCCGAGCAGTACGTACAACGACATCTGGAGAGGTGGCCGAGTACTTCAAATTTAACGAAAAGATCTAAGAAAGGCTGACAACTTAATATGGCAAACCAACCAACCTACATCGATACGCAGCTCACAGGCGTCGCCAACGCATGGTTCAACCAGCAGGAAGACTTCGTAGCGAACAAGTTGTTCCCGACAGTGCAAGTGAAGAAACCAACGTTCCTCGTCGGTGAGTACGGCAAAGAGAACCTTCAGATGCCGGACAACTCGCTCCGAACTGGTGACTCAAAGTCAAAGAGCGTGAACTTCAGTCGCAAGTTCGTTCCAGGTCAACCGCTCAATGAGCACTCTCTGTCTGATTCCGTCTACAAAGACGACTACGACCAGACTGATGATCCGTTCGAACCAGAAAGCGACACAACAGAAAACATCCTTTCGGTCATGGAATTGATTGATGAGAAGGCCATGACTGACATGGTGACCAACACGAGCATCGTCACGAACAACACGACACTCAGCGGTCAGTCTCAGTGGAGCGACCTCGAACACTCGAACCCAGTCAAGGACATCACAGCAGCGGTCAACTCTGCACTGTTCGTAGACTTCAACACCCTCGTGCTCGGTCGCAACGACTACAACGTGCTGATCAACCACCCTGAGATCCGCGACTACCTCAAATGGACCAAATCAGGCCCAGTTGGGTACCAGGATCTACTCGGAGTCTTCGCACCGTTCGGCTTCAAACAGATCCTCATCGGTAAGGCGAAAGCCAACCTCGGCAAGGAAGGTCTAGCTGACGACATCCAGCGACTATGGAGCGGTGACGTTCTGCTCGCTTACGTCACAGATCGTCCAGGCCGCAAACAGATCAACGGTGGTTACAAGTTCCAACTCGAGAACAGCCGTGAAGTCACGAAGGAGTACATCAACAACCCTCCGAAGACTGAGATCGTCGTTCGTGACTACTACAACTACCAGCTCTTGCTTCCTGAGGCCTACTACCTAATCAAGAACGCATTTGCGAGCTAGGGGTCTGTATGACGCGAATTGAACCAGGATTCAAGGGAGCGAAACTCGTTGGCGCGGTGGTAGACACCGCTGCCAACCCAGGCCTTGGTAGCAACGCCAAGACCTACGTGGTAGGAGCGAACGCTGCGAAGTACAACGTCCCGACCGACGCTTCAGTTGTTCTCTTCGTGGATGAGCAGGATGCCGGTATCGGTATGCCCGCCTCACCTGCGGACAACGCTGTAGTGAAACTAGTCAACAGCAACACATCAGCTGCGATCGCAGTGACAGGAGTTTCGAACCTCACGTCTATCGCTGCAGGTAAAGAGGTAACTCTCTACGCAGGTGACGTCGCTGGCGCTGGGAACCTTTGGGTGTCAGTGGCAACTGGCACGGTCTCAGCTTAGAACGACAAACACACGCCCATTTGGAGGCGAAAGGAGTAAATCAGGAATGGCAAAAGTAACACTCATCAGCGCCGTCAAGCACGACGGCAAAGACTACAAGCCAGACACGTTCGAAGGCGACAAGAAGATCGTCGACGAACTGATCCGAGCTGGCGCAGCACAAGATCCAAGCACAGTAGTCGAGCAGACTACGGCAATCGAAACAGCCGAAGATGAAGCGAAAACCATTGTGCCAGAAGCTCAGAAAGCCGCGGGCAAGATCAAGTCTGACGCCGAAGATGAAGCGAAAACCATCATCGGGAAAGCGGAGGAGGTGGCCGGCCTGAAGATCAAGGAAGCCGAGAAGGCCCTCACTGGCGCCAAGGCCGAAGCTGAGAAGCTCGTCAAAGACGCTCAGGGCGCCGCTAAGAAGGCTCCAGACACAAAGACCAACACATCTGCGAAGTAGAAGCTACGACGCAACAGAACAAGCGAGACCGCCTGATGAGGGTGGTCTCTTTATCGGTCCGTGCGAAGCCCCGACTGCCAAGACATACTCCGCGACTCAGCCCGGAAGACATCGACCTGCTCCTTGAGTGTCTTCAGGTACTCACCTTGCGCTCGTTCCGAATCTGGCAGGTCATACGTCGGAAGACCACGTTCCGTCCGAAAGGTGTTGACGAACTTATCTAGCTCAACACCGGCAGCATTCATCGCCGCCTTCTTGGCGAGGGCGTTCGTCGTGGACTGTGCAACCGCCTGCATAGCCGAGTAGACACGTACTGCCGCGTCCATGAGTTCTTTTGAGGCGAACATCTTGATGTTAGTGAGTGACAATGCGAGCCGTTTCATCTCCGTTAGCTGCGTCTCCGCGAACGCGAACTTCTCCATCGCGTTCGGGTCGATGATTCCCTCCGCGGTCAAGAACTGGTCGCGGAACATGTTGAAGATGCCCTTCTCATCGATTGCGCTCACGAGTAGATCAGCAACCGTTGATGCGTAGTCGGTCGCGGCCTCGAAGACGATGGCCTTGTTGCGGTCGTCCTGTTCGCGATCGGCTTTCTTCTGATCCTGTTCGCGTTCGTGTTCCTCTTTGCGCGTCTGGATCGAAGTATCAAGTTTCGCCTTGCGATCGTCACTCTTTCTCAAGGACTTCATCGTGATCAGTGGGCCGACAGTTCCGGCGATGATCGTGCCCGCACCTGCACCCCACCAGAAAGAACCTTCAGTCAAGAAGTCAGACAATCCGCCCATAAAGCGAGACAGTAACAGTGTGCTCCGACATAACTATGGCAGCGGGACGTAGAGGCTTCCCTTCAACTACGTCCCGCCGCGGTGGCGACGGTAGCATCAATCGAACGTGTGTGCGAACATGGAACTAGATGCAGTACATCGCCACCCCTCACCAGGCTGAACTGAACGCAGCGGACAAGATGAAGTCCTGGGGCTTTACTGATGCGGTCGCAACCACCGGGGGAGCAGATGGTGGGATCGAGGTTCGATCGTCACGGGCGTTGGCGCGGGTGAAGTGGAAAGGCGGCGCTGCGGGTAGGCTCGAGATGCAGCAGCTCTACGGGGCGCGGGGGACTGATACCAAGAAGGCGTTGTTCTTCTTTGCGGCGTCGAGTTACGGCAAAGCTGCGATTGCGTATGCCGATGAAGTGTGTATCGGGCTGTTCACGTATGACCCGGTTGGCGAGATGACAGCGGTGAACGCGCACGCAGTGACAGTGCTGAAGCAACCGAAGATGGCGGTGACGACTCCAGGGCTCGATCTCTGGCTTATCGCTGCACTGATCTTCGTTACGATCGTCTTATTGATATTCATTTTCACAATCTGATGTATATTCAGAAGAGAATATGAGTACGACACTTCAAGCAGATTCATTCAGCCGCAACAACATCCGTGAACGAACTTCGCTAGTCGAGGGCGTTCCTGAGGGCGCGACTGCGATCAAGGTGGCGAGTACTCAAGGGTATGAGGCTGGATCGATCATCTATGTGGTTGAGCTGGCTAGCGAGCAGTGTGAGAAGGCCATGGTTGAGTCGCTTACCGACGACACGACTGTCACATTGGTTTCTCCACTCAAATACCCACACGCGGCGTTTGCTGATGTCACAGACGTACTTGGCGACCTGGTTCACTTCTACCGGGCGGCCAACGTAGACGGGAATGTGCCAGCCGACGACCAGTTCACCGTTCTTGCCACACGTGACATCGATCCTGAGCAACCATCGACGTACATGACCGACACCTCCGGTGGTTCCGAGTTCTGGTATCGCAGCACCTATTTCAACGCGACTGCGAACGAGGAGACTGCGCTCGATGGCAGTGAACCTCGGCGCGGCCAGGACTGGGGCAATTACTGCTCACTCGATGAGATTCGTGCCGAGGCAGGATTCACGAGCTCCTTCAATATGAACGACAGCCTGATCTTCCAGCACCGAGATCGGCGCAGAGCGAGATCAACACTGCACTTGGCTCTGTCTACACAGTGCCATTCAAGCCCGTCCCTGAAATCATCCGCACTCTGACGATCAAGCTGGCTGCAGGGATGCTGCTGCAATCGGCTTGCGGTGAGCGATCCTCACAGGCCGGCATCAGACTGAGAGAACCACACGCGTGGATCCACGTCTGACAGAATCGAGCCGACAACCTGCGTCGAAGAGGACCACACTTCGGTTGAAGTAGCCGCGAGCCCGGCCCGTGCTCGGTGGCCAGTGCAGGTTGTGTGTCCACAGGTTCTGAGTTGTCAACAGGTTGTTTTCGGGTGGCTTGGTTTTGTGGTGGTGGGTTGAGGGTGGTGGTTGGGACGCGTTTCGTATGGGCGGGCGCGGGGTGTGAGTGGTGGGGGCTGTGATGGCGAGGAATATGGCGTTGGGGGCTCGGGGCGAGGATGTGGCTGTCGAGTTCCTGGTCGATGCGGGTTTGGAGATTGTCGAGCGGAATTGGCGTTGTCGGTACG
>NZ_LPNQ01000053.1:0-41872 GCF_019266085.1 Rhodococcus sp. FH8
AGCATTACGGTGTGTCACAGGGCTGGTCCTTCTTGGTCGAGAACGGTTGTGTCGCAACTCCCATTCTTACGCCGAGGACCAGCCCGTCTACTTCAATCCCTCGTCAGCAACGTCCATACCCACAACAACTAGGCCTCATCGAACGACGACGCGCGATGAACGCTCGGTGCGCTTCTATAGTTTCCGAGGGGTAGACGGCCTTGTAGCCCATCGTCGTGTCAATTGTCTTGTGCCCGCAGATAACCTGTGCGATATGGGGTGGCAGTCCGTTCATGATCGCGTCGGTGACGAATATTCGCCGGAAGTCGTGAGGCTGAAACATCAACGGATCGCCACTGGCATCGGTGAGAGCTGCCGCCGTGAGCGCATTGATGAGGAGCTTGCGGACGAAACTCGGTGGGATCGCGCGGCGTTCGTTTCCGATTGCCCGCTGAAACAGCAGCGGCATCGGCGGATTCCAGAGCTTCTCCTGTGTATCGTAGGCAGCCACGAGAGGTATCGATCCGTTTGGTTGCCGTGAACGTTGAACTACCGCACTGAGGACTTCCGCAAGCTCGGGACTGACCAAGATCAGCCGCTCGGTATCGGTCTTCGATGGAGCTATCTGCAGCAGCGGAACCAGTTCACCGGTACTGGGTAGTCGGTATTCGGTGATGCTGTGGTGACTCAGCTCGAGGAGCTCTTCATGACGGATACCGCTGAGCCGCAGCACTTCGATGGTGGCGAATGCCCAGAATGCTTCCTCGTCCTCGTAGGTGAGATCGCGACGAACACCGCTGACAGTATTGTCGGCCCATACGACGCGGCCGGTTCCCCGAAGGATCAAGGATCGTCGCAGTTCTCCTTCGGTTCCCGCGATCACCTCACCTGGTTCGGTGTTCTGAGCCGCAACAAGTAGAGCCGCTGCGGCCGCGCGGCGGTCAGCGGCGGACCGAACCAACTGAGACAGGACAGGCAACCGCTCACGGGTGCGCTGATCCATCCGCGCTTTGCGGTGTTTGAGTTCCTTGCCTCTTTTGACCTCGGCATCGCTGATCGGGCAGGGCGCCACCCACTGCGCCCAGCGTGCCGGATCTTCGACGGCCCAGTGCGCGAGGTCGAGATAGAACGCGCGCACTTGCAACAGATTGTCTTTGTAATTCTTTCGGGGCGAAGTTGTTTCGTGCTTTCGTCCCGCCGCGTCGACGGCGGTGCGTGTGATCGAGCTCAGGTCGTCCTTCCATGCGCGGGCGACGTCAGGCGGCAGCGCCAGGGTGTCGATACCGGGTGCGAGTGCCTCGACGCGGCTCCAGAACAGCCCGGCGAGCCCTCGGGCACGAGAGTTGAGACTGGTGTAATCCAGCGCGGGTTGGCGCTCGCGCAGATAGTCAATGAGCAGAGCTCGGATCGGTTGGTTCTCGATCGGGTAGCGGTCGACGAGTTGTTCGATCGTCAACTGTCCGACCGGAGCGCCGAACGCGCGGATGCTGTGTGGTGCGTCCTCGGGAAAGATGCCCATCGCACGTAGCCGCAGGTAGAAATCGATTTTCTTCTGACCGCGGCGGGAGTGCACCTGCGCCATCGTTTCGATCAGCTCCACGCAATCGCCGACAGTGATCTCGGTGACCGTCCCACCTTTGGATACCAGCAGGGTCGCGATTCTGGTCGCTGCGATTCGTGCATCGGCTCGCGAGGTATCCGGCTGAGTGGCAGCAAGCTCGTCCAACCGCGCGAATCCGTCCGGATCTCGCAGCTTCGCCATCATCGGCGCGAGAAACGGGTGCGCCTGGGAGAGCATCCACGGCAACTGCGGCCGGATCACGTCCAGGCAAAGCAACATCAGCAGTCCTGCAGCCAGGTCGTTGCGATCGTGTCTGACAGGGCGCCCCTGTCGGGCAATCCATTCCACCGGGAGATCGGCCCAGGAGGCTGTCGCGCCGTAACGAGACCCGCGAATGTTCTCGGCGCCGCTGGCGAGCCACCGGGCTTGCCAGGTATCGCCGGGCACCGAAGCCAACCAAGTCAGTATCTTGATCACGCCTCGGTGCCGTCCGGCTCGGGTGGTGACCGCAGCCTCGGCAAGCACCGAGCAGTTCAGTCGGGCCTCGACCTCCTCGGCAGAGGCAGCGGTGTGCGGCCACCAGAGTTCAAATTCGCGTGGTGGAAACTGTTTGTGCAGTTGGCGAATCCTCGAATGCGGCACCGGTGTGACCTCGAAGCGTTCCGGGCGGGTCATGTGCTTGACGGCAGTGCTCACAACGTCCTCCCGAACAACACGCTCAACGCTGCCGGATCGTACCCAGGTGCAGGAGGCGGTAGAGGAGTCCTCGGATGTTCCCGCTGATCAGCAGTACGAGCGTGGTGGGCCAGGACGCTGGCGATCACCTCGTCCTTGTCGGGTGTCAGATAAATTTCGGTCGTCGACAAATGTGCGTGCCCCAACACCTCTTTGACCTCCACCAAGGACAAGTGCGGGTCGTTGGCCATCCGCCTCGCTGCACTGTGACGTAAGTCGTGCAGAGTCCAATCCGAACCGAGGGTAGCGTTCGCACGCTCGAACATCCGATGCGCCGCATGGTAATTCAACGGGCGACGAGGCCTTCGCAGTGTCCACCACAACGGTTGCATCCGTCCGGGTGGCACCTCGCCCCGCAGCTGCTCCTGATACAACCGCAACCAGACGAACGCGTCTGCCGACGCAGGGACCTGCTCCACCGCACGTGTTCCCTTGCGCACCACGGTAATCAACTGTTGACCAGGATCGACATCGCACTCGCGGACTCCCAACAACTCCGACGCTCGCACCCCGGACGAAATCCAGAACGCCACCAACGCCCGGTCCCGATCCGACGACAACGCCGCGAACAACTTATCGAACAGATCCTCGGGAATCGCTCGGGGAATCCGCTGCGAGACCCGGGGCCGGTAGCGCCCCACACGCTCAGGTGCCCAATGATCCATCGGATTGTGATGCGCATGAGCCCGTCTCGACCGGCGAGAGAGATCGAGAGGGAACGGATTCAGAAGCGGGCCAGTCCCCGCGTCCCGATGAAAATCGTAGAAACTTCGCAGCACCGTCTCACTGTGCGCCACAGTCGCCGGCGAGTACCCGGCCCCCAGGGCCGGTTTACCGGTGACAGGATTCGGCGATGCCGCAGCAGTAGCAGCCAATTCGGCACTGGCCGGCCCCCCTGATCCTTGTCGCATTTTCGCCGTCAACTGAATCCAACAACTGAAATCACGGGCATCGACCCGAGAAGCACGATCCCACGCCATGTCCACAGCGTGAAGGAACCGCCACCACCTCAGCAGATCCATACCGTACGAACGCACCGTCGCCACCGACCTCCCAGAAGCGATCAACTCCCGAAAGAACACCTCGACGGACTCCACTCGTTCACCGTCGCTGCGCTGCAAGACGTAAGGCTCCGACGCCTGACCAGTCGCTGTCAACCGACCCACTCGGGCCACCACCAGCCCCGACAGATCTCTCGAACTTTCCCCTTCGCTCATGTCCGCAAGCTACCGACCCACATCGACCCCACCCCTTCAGACCTGCACCGTTCGGCATTTAGTTCAGTCAACGGGGCTTCGCCTGTGCCGCAGCCTCTTTCGTAACCAGGGATGTTCGGCAACTTGTCGACGACAGTCACCGATCCGAGTAATTCGTCGAGGTGAGGCGTCGACTCGTCGGCCACTTTTGCGACCACGAGAGGTGCAGCAGGTGCACTCGTCTCGATTCCCGTCCAGGGGCCTCCCTGGGCAACCGCTGCACACCCCGAGACCGCGGTCATAAGAAGCCCCGCTGCGGCAACACACGTGGCGACCTTGCGCCTCATCACGGGTTCTTCGTTTCCGCTGACGGCCACATCAATTCGGCGGCGTTAGGTGCGACGGACGAAAGGCTGACTCTGCGGGCGAAATTGGAGGCCACCTCGCTCGGATCCGCAGCAGGAGCAAACGCGGGGTGTTCGTCGAGCATCACGATCAGTCGACCGCTGTCTTCGTCACCTTGGGATTCGGAGCTGTCCTGCTGTTCCTTTTCGGCCGCGTTTCGTACTGCGGCGGCAGCTTCCCTGGCTCGTGCGGCGAGCGTCGTGACAGTTGTATCGGGTGGTTCGATCGGCGTGGTCATGGTCTCCCTTTCCTGGCGAGCCGATGCGGTGCGTCCGGCATCGCCGCACGCTAACTCCGGACCTGGACTGGATGACGCCGTGCACGCACCTCCGTACAAAACCTGCAGCTCAGGCTCCTTTCACTTCGCCGTCAGCCGGGGAAATTCAGCCGGTATCCGGGTGCGCAAGTTTCAAGAGGCTGCCCCGATTCGGTACAGGCGAATGGCAGGACCGGCCGAGTTGGTCCACCGTGTGGGGTAGTGTCGGCGGCACTGAGAATGCACCGGGTGAGTCGGGGGCACACCATGTGGTGGCCTCCGACTTTTCTTTTGTGTGTGTCCTTCAGTTCTGTTGCGCTCCGATGTCGCGGACTGCGTCACCGGCTTTGTCGGGACCAGCTTCTTTCTCTCGGCGGGTGTCGACGACTCGGAACTGTGCCGGGATCCCGAGAATGTCAGGATGAAATGTCAGGTCCGGGCGGCGCCGACGCGACGTCTGGTCTTTGCTCATCGTTGTTCTCCTTCGGGTCTGTGATCGGTCAGTTGCACGACAAGGCGCTCACCAGGTTGTTGTCCAGGTCGCTCGTACGGCACGAAATGTGCACCCACCACGTCCAATTGGATTCCTCTCGGAAGCAAATGATGAGAGTTGTTCATCCGTGAAGACTGCCCGTAGTACATTCCGCGTTCTGTCGAGATCTCGAAGACGACATCTGTCGGGCGAGTGGTGGAATCGAGCTCGTGTAGAGAGTGCGTCGCCGCCGTGAACCTGTCGAAGGACAGCACCGTGCCGGGTTGAAGCGTGGCAGGCAAGTCCGCCGGGTTGACCACAGCATGGGGAACGCTGACAGATGTGTAGACGAGATGTCCGCGGCCGGATTCACGTTCGTACCGTTGAATGGCGCGGTCGACACGTTGCACCTGCTTACGCCTGTTGTCGTCGAGTTCAACGGCATCGCCGGCAACCGCAGAAAGCGCGTTGTTCGTTTCCTTCCAAGCGTTCGGATCCGACGTCAATGCCGACAGGGCGTTGTACTGTGCCTGCGGCATCGAATCGAGCACCTGACGTTTGGTGGCAGAGCGTGCGTTTTTCTGCCGTGCGGACAGTGAGCGACGCAGTTCGATCGCGGCCGGCAATTCTCGGCGCAACCTTTGGTTCTCGATCGGTGCCGGCGTCGGGCGTGGATAGGCCCGGTTGAGGTCTCGACTTGCGCGGGTGAGGCCGGGCAAGTTCTCTGTCGCATGGTCGAGTTCGCGTGCTCCGCTGCGAATGTCGGCACGAGTGCTGTAGGCGTGTTCCGAGATCAAGGCACCTTCTTTGCGGGTGGCGATGTCGCTCTCTCCCCGATCTGGGTCGAAGACGCCGTTACCGCGGTCCGGGCTGATCCTGTCGTGACTTCTCCCCATCAGTCCCGCTCCTCGAATTCGTAGAGCTCTCCGCGTAGTTCTGCCAACGCGGACTCTCGGGCGCGCCGAAGGTCTGTGAGGTCGGTCGCCAACTGGCCTATCGCCGAGGCCGCCACATCATCGCCGGCCGAGTTGACCAGAAGGCCCTCGATGGCCCGGTCTCCGTCGTGAATCCTGTCGAGAGATTCACCGGCTGTGATCGATTCCTGCAGCTCGAGCAGATGGCGACGATAGCTCCACAGCGCAGCTACACGTGTGAGCAGCGAACGCTCGACGCGCCCCAGCCACCGGCTGCTCACCAGGTGAGCTTCCCTCGCTGCGAGGGCTTGCGGGCTGCTACCCGGCGCCGGGGTTCCCAAAGTTGCTCGCACTGTGGCGAGTTCACCGGCATGCGCGAGAATTTCGGCCAGTTGCTCGTCGAGATTCAGGCGTATGCGACCTATGTCGAGATCCTCGCTTTCCCAGACCGGTACGGTGCGGATCTCGTCGACGAGTGCCGATGCCGCCAACGCCAACCGCAGCTCGACATGCGCTCCGCCCGCTGAGATCAACGTCTGCAGAGCTGTCACAGCGACGCCGATCTCGGTTTTGTCCTCCGCGCTCAGGCGGAGTGGATCGCGGCGGGTCCACCACCACAACCCCACCGCCTCTATCCCCGCGGCGAGACCAATGCAGACAAGTAGTGCGACGAATGGGTTAGCCTGCGCAGTCACGCCGGCAAGAACCGGGACGAGTCCGATCAGAACCGGCGCGAGAAGAGCGAGCGGAATCTTCACCTCCTCACCGCCGGCGGTGCGACCGGTATGTACCGTCGTGCGCCACACATCGCGCCGAGGGTAGTAGTCGAGCGACGAATTGCCTTCCCATCCAGGCTCGTCGGCACTCCACGTCTGCTCACGCCTGAGCCCGACGATCTCCGCCGCGCGCTCGCTGAGCATCTGCTCCCACAACCGGTCGAGCGCGCACAAGAATTCTTCGCTCTCCGGGTCCACGTCGATGTCGGCGATCATGGACCGCACCGCGGTTGCTGCACTATCTACGCTCACGTCACGCTCCGACCAGATCCGTTGTAGGTGAATGCTCCCGGTGATAGGTCTGCGCACGGACAAGCAGCCGATCGAGCGCTTCTCCGACGACCTGCGGTTGCTCCAGACCCACCATGTGCCGGCCACCGGCGACGGCAACGAGTTCGGCATTCGGCACAAGCGCAGCCAGCTGCTGTGAATGCAAGATCGGAGTGACCCGATCTCTGGTTCCGCACATGATCGATACCGGGATGCGCCCCAGCACTCCCACCGCGGCAGACGCGTCGTAGAGACGCAGGTCCCGCAAGAATGCCGCAACCGTCGCAATCGGTGTCGCGTGGACCATCTCGTACGACGTCGCTGCCGCCCGCAGGCCCGAGCTCGGAGCCATGGGACAGGTCGCGCCGATGACGGGCGTCAGCAGCCGCCGCGAGAGACTCCAGCTGCGCCCCACCAATCTCGGTGCATGCGCGCACGCACCGCCGAGCAGTGAGACTGCCGGGGTATTCAACGCGCGCCCGATGCCGGCGCCCGCGACGTTACTCAAGGCGGTCGAGATCAACCCCACGCCGACCACACGAGATGTCGAATCGGCGTGTTGTGCGAGGTACGACAACACCGCCATACCGCCCATCGAATGACCCACGAGGACAACGGGTCCGGTGGGCGCTACCGCACCAATGATTTCCTCGACGTCGCGTCCGAGCTGGCTGATCGTGTAGGTGCCGGCGTCCGCACCCCCGGAGCCACCGTGACCTCGGTGATCGAAGAACACCAACCTCGCCCGGCCACTCCACTTCCTACTCACATAGCGTTGCTGAGGCTCCCAGGCACCGGCGTGTAGGCAGAAGCCGTGGACGAAGATCACCGTCAGCGGCGCCGTTCGGGATCCGACCTCGCGGACCGCGAGTCTGGTTCCGTCCGCGACAACCAGCGTGTGCGAACGGCCCCCTTCGCCGTTCACAGCAGCCCGCCCAGAGTCCTGGTGAACGGCCTGAAGCCGGGGCTCTCGCCGCTGTCTCGCAATGTGCGGCATCCCGGATGTTCCCACGTCCTCGGAGTATTCGGCTCCCCCACCTCGAACCCCAACTCGCGCCAGAACTGCACACGCTCCGGAAGATCCTCCGTCGATCCGTACAAGCGCCCCTTACCTGCCGTGTCGTCGCTGAGCTCGGCGATCAACCGCTCGATCAGCGCGGCCCGGACCACGGCCGCATCGGGAACCTCCGGGTTGACGACGAGAGCGTCGACGATGCGGACGTGTGCAGCAAGCTGCTCACAACCCTCCGTAGACCAACCTGCCTGGCGCGCAGTCCGAATCAGCCCATGAGGCGCCGAAGCCAGTGCATACCCGAGCTGCCGGTACTCCGACGATGCGACGATGCCCACCGTTCCTGCGCCCCCAAGCCCCGCCGGAACGTCGGTACCCGGCGACCAGTGCCGGTGCAGCCTGCGCATCTTCTTCGCCTCGGTCGGATGAATACGAACAATCTCCACAGTCATCAGGCTCACTCCTCGTCGTCACAAACGGCATGTGGGAGGACCATAGGTTCGGACCTGGACAACTCAGCGCCAACCACCGTCCCGCCGATCCATGACCTGGTCAGCGAGTCCGAGTTGCACAGGGCGGACACGTGACGTTTCCTTGCGGCGGACGACGAAACGGGGGCGGCACGAGATAGGGAACTCGGGCCCGAACTCGCTCACTCATGCACTCGAACCGGAAAGGGCCGCCGCTGTGCCCGCAAAGTCCCGAACAACCTTCGGTGAGCTCGTACACACGTATGCAACGCCACACCGGTTCGCCGTCTTCACGATCGGTCTTCAACGGGCGCTCTCGGGGTTCTGCCTTGGCGCATTTCTCATTTACATGACAGGCGTACCCGTCGTGTCCGCTCAAGAGGGCAACATCGCATCTTTTGTCGTACTGTTTGTCGCATTCGTATTCGGGGCTGTGCTGCTCCTGTCCCTCATGCGGCCGATCTTCGGTGTCGCTACCAAGAACACTCGTATCGTCCTTGCCCGAGCCCGGTGCGCTGCACGCAGCATCGGCTGCGTACTCCCACAACCCCCAACCGTCGCGAACCTTGTCGCCGTCACCATCGCCACCCTGGCGATCACCGCACTGCTGCAAGGACCGATTCTCGACCTCGTAGTCGAGACGGTAGGAACACACCAATCCCCTGAACAACTTGCCGCGGACGCCGAACGATCCACCTGGTGGACCGCGGGCTGGGCATCTCACATCCCTGGTCTCACACTGATCTCCGGAGTCGTCACAGAAGAAATCCGGTGGCGTGGACCGCTGATCGCCGCAGTCGTTCTCGTACGCCGATACTTTCGCAACGGCTGGCCGAAATGGGCAGCACTCATGATGGTCACCGGACTGTGGATCCTTCTCGGCTTCAACTTCGGCATAGGGCACGACACTTTCTCCGCCGCCAATGCAACACACATGGTGATCTCCGGACTTCTCTGGGGCGGTCTTGCCATCTGGACAAGGTCACTGATCCCCTCGATCGCCAGCCACGCCGCCTACAACGCCCTCGTTGTCTAGTGGTGATCACTTCGCCGCCGGCCTGACCGATTGACTAGGTGCCACGGCACCCAGCTAGGGGACACGGCCTGCGTTCAGGCGGTGCAGATCGCACACCAATCCTCACGGACGAAGTCTGCACTCACAACCTGATCAAACCAAGAGCCGCTTCAGTTTTCGTGATCCTCGACGGCCCTCAAACGGTCTCCCGTTCAGGGGTGCAACGCCCGGTGATCCAACTGCGCCAGCGTGCTGCTGAACGTATACGGCAACGACGCCTTTGCTTCGCTGATCTTTCCGAACGTGTCCCAGTGCGGTCGCGCAATTACATCGTTGTCAGCGATAATCCAGTGGAGACCAAGCGAACCCGTAAACTCGGACATCGCTAAGTGCGCATCCTCCAGCCCCAATATCTGCAGTTTCAACGTCGCAGAAACGCATGCGTAGTATCGGCTGTCGCGGTCACGGTAGGCATCAGAGTTCCGCTCCATGGTCGGGTTATTACTCGACACCAACTCATCAGCCCGGTTCATCGCCTCCAGTGCGGACAAGAGAGCGTCGGTCACCTGCTGTCGATGCTGGACTGCACGATCCTCACCGAGGGTGGCCTCATGCAACGCTCTGTCGGATCGGGCCTTCACAAGGATTCCCAAGAACGCGATGCTCGCCGCCCCCACTGCGATCCCCGCCGCGATGATCGTTGCCTGCCCCTGCGTCAAACCTTCTCCGAGCGCCATGATCAACACGCTGCTGTTCACCCTTCACAAAGTCTGTCGCGGGACCTATTCAGCGAATCGAGGAACAGGGATGTCACGCCCCACCAACGGCCATGCGCCTTCAGCAGTCCGGCCGAGTGGAATCTCGGTGCTGACAATATCGGCTACCGAGTAGGCGATACGCCCACATCGTCGGCACTGGCCGGGCAACTGCTGAAAACGGATCATGGCCCAATGTTCGTCGCACAGTAGATAGTCCACGGGGGCGTTGCCATGACAACAGTCTTTGACCACCGCTGCCCACCTCGCTGCGCGCACGAAACCGACAGGGTCACCGGCAAAGTACTGCGGGTGCTCGGCGCAGAACTCGCACGGAAGTTCAGTCTGCACGACATCTGACTTCGCGTCCCTCGCTCGCTCGTCCATGCTGCAATCCTCTCCTCCACTTCCCCGTCCGAGAAGCATTCGTGTTCCGAAACAATCCTGAAGTGTTCAACCCCTAGCGTCGGATGCTTCTTACTCGATCGAGATGCCAGCGTGCGCGCTCGGACAACTCACACACCGTTGCGTGTTCGAGGACATGCGGCGCTGCCAACGTATTCGAACCTGTGCCGATCAGTCTGGCCGCATACTGATCGAAGAATGTCACCAATGTTCGAGCACGCACCACCGGCATCCGAGAACCGATAGGACCGGACGCCTCGTTCGCCAAACGTTCGAAGTGTTCGACCAGCCCGCGAAGCTCGCGATCAGGGACAGGGCAGTCGAGAAGTGCACCGAATCTACCGACCTCACTCACATTCTCGACATGCGCCGGCGTCATGTCGCCGCTGTGAGCTCGTCGTACCAACTCCGTCAGAACCTTGATCCCTTCCGGAGAAGTAGGCATCCGGTGAACATTGACGGTGATTCCGGTGGCTGCTTGAAGAGCATGAAATTCATCCAGTGCGGCAAGTCTTTCGTCATCGCGCTCCGGAGTGTCTTCCGCATCGAGATCCGCCGCGAGCCGTGCTGCGCATCCGTGCGCGGTCATCACGTAGAACTGTCCCAGACTGACCGACTCGACTGTCGTGCCTGCGATGGCGTTGTGAGTGCGCAAGTCCTCCTCCAGCTCACGAATCATCGAGACGACCACGTGCAGACGTCGCACACCGGCCGATCCCGGAGCATCCGATGCCGGCAGAGCGCGGTCTGCGACCTCCTGGACATGATCAAGGAACTCATTCACCCGTTCCACCCGATTCGGTGAATGAAAACGATTCCGCCGGCGCCACCTCATGTCCAGTTCCTCTCGTCTACACGGCCGCACTTGCTCAGATTCACAACATCCACCAGCCCGCGGGCAAGGCAATAGCGAGTGCTGTGCCGACAACGAGGTACGGAGCGAACCCGAACTCCACACCCCGGACCTTTCTGCCTCCGAACACCTTGGTGACCGCCACCCCTACTACCGCCAGAATATTCGGCAGCAGCACTGCCGAAGCCACGTTCATCCAACCGACCCATCCGACAGCTGCAGTGAGAATGAAGCTCAACCTCACATCCGCCAAACCGGGGTGACCGCGAGTAATGATCGCGAACACCAGGTAACTGGCGAATATCGCGGCCCCGGCCACCACAGCACGAAGACCCGCGGCAGGGTCCTGATCGACCACCACTGCCATCGCGCCGAGCAACAGACCCGCCGCGGTGACTGCACGAATCAGCGGCAAGGGGAACCGCAAGGTGAAGTGGTCAATCCACGCGGCCCAGACAGACAAAGCCGCCACCGTGAGCCATGCCGGCAAGATCGCGTCGCCGCCGGCGATCATCACGGCCCCGAACCACAATCCTGCTGTTGCTACTGCCGGGCCGATCGAGCGACTGGTCGGCGTCACGGGAATCTGCACGAGTGCACACAAACTTGCCATCATCGGACGCACCGCCACGCTCACCGCCGCCCCAGCCAGAGCAGCGAACGACGCGACCGACCACAGGCCAGCCTGCTCGTGACGACCGAACGCCCAGCGAGCAGCGATCCACACCGCCACACTCACAGCAATGACACCCAGGATCGGCAGATACGTCGAGAGAGGGGGTTTCCGCCTTCCTGCGTCGGCGGCGGTGACAAGCCCCGGTCGTTGACCACGGCCAGGCGTTGTGGACTCGACTTCCTCAGCGGAGAGAGAAGTCGAAGCACCGTCGGCAGTATTTCCCGACTCCACATTCGATTCGGCCATCTCGGAAAGCTCCTTCAGCGCGTCCATCACCCGTGGTCACAGGCAGAACCCGACCCTAACCGCTCTACCGGACAGCGCGGGCTTCCGAACTCATCGTTTGGCCGCTGGGGCGTGCGCTGTCCATGCCATGGACTATCACTGACCGCACATCTCAGATGCCTGAAAATCCGCTCGTGCTGCTCTCGAACGACGATGTTCCCGCATCGTGACCGGACTCGCCGCCACCAAAACCACTCGAAAACTCACCAGTAGAGGCAACATCACCCTATGAACGCCCCAATCGGAAAAGCTGACCGCCGCCGCGCACGACTCCACCCGGCACGTTCCTCCCGTCCAGCATTGATCGTTCACACCTTCAGCGAATACACCCACCACATCCGCGGCGGCGCCAAACGACTGATCATCGACGCCGACCCTGACCTGTGGTTCGACCTCGGGCATGTCCCGCACGGAGTCGACGTGAAGATCATCGGTCAATCGTGTGCCGGAATCAGCGGAGGATCCATCGCTGCCGCCGGTCGATGCTTCCTACAGGCCTGCCACCGCGCCCGTGTCACCGCCTACGAATTCGCGCACGTCGAAGCATTCGATGGCGTCACCATCGAAGCGCGCGGGAAAAGCCACATTGTCGGTACCGATCACGCCAAGATTCGCGCCGAAGATCAGGCTGTCGTTTTCGCCCACTCCCAGTGCCACGTCCAAGCGGCCGGCCATACTCTCGTCGCAGCGACAGACACTTCCTCTGTCTCCGTGAACGGCGACGCACACGTCCGCGCCAGCGCCGGAGTGCACATCATCGGAGTTCCTCAGCCGAGGAACCTGAGCATCGAGTCGCGCCCGATCAGTCGACTGGCCAACCAGCTCAACATGTAAGGCCCCGCAAGCGGCAGTTAATCGCAGAGCCTCAGCCAGCCGACGACCGATACACCGTGAGATCAATCGACTCCTGATCGCGGAAACTCGACTCCAACAATTCCACCGCCGGCACAATCACTTCACTCTCGATCTTCCACACCACCGACGTCGTCCACCCCACCAACCCGCCAGGCCCGGGCGTCTCTTCACCGAACAAACCTTCCAAGGCGTCCCGCCGGTAACCGAAGGTATCCACCAGGTCATCAGCGGTGTACCAGTACTGCCGCAACGGATCCGGGTCATCGGCGTGCAGAGCGCTGCCTTCGCTGATTCGAAATGGTTCGGTACTCATCTACATGCCCTCTCTGTGGTGCGGTCCGCCCTGCGCCGTCTTCACGTCGACAATCCGCACGTGTGCATAATCCGGGTTCTCCACAACGTATTTCGAACGCTCGATGCGCCAACGAGCGACAAGCATCTCCAGCTCCTGAACCTCCCGTGGGTCCTCGAGATACTCACACGCGAAGTCGAGCCACGGCACATAATGCCGCAGGCTTTGACCGATCCGTCCGGACTGGCCACCGATCACGCTCTCGAGCACGATCAGTTGTCGCTCGTCCTTCATTCGTCGGCGCAACGCTTTCTGAGTCACTTCGACCAGCGCAGGTTCCGCCGCAGACACCGACTCGCCTACCCCGTCGACGCGGGAGCCCATCTCGTGGCGGTGGTCGACGGCATCGACGAACTCGCGACAGACCGACGCTTGAACCCCTTCCGGGAGCATCGACATAAGCGCAAAGCCTCGTTCCTCAAGGAGCTCGAAGCCGTGTCGATTACCTCGGGCATACCAACAACTCATGACTAGTGACCGCTCCCAAGCCAACGCCAAGCGCCTCTCGAGAAAAGGAAGCGTTCGGGCGGCCGCCACGAATTGAGAATCACACTTTCCAGCGATCTCACGCGCCGACTCCCAGTCCACACTGCCTGTAGGAGAGCTGATCTCACGTACAGCGCGCATTCGACCACGAAGATCCGCAGCAGCAGCGGCGATGTCGACTCTCACCGCGTACTTGTTGGATCGAGAGCGCAAGAACCAGAGGGTCATGCGGCTGAGCCTAATCTCCGCACCTCCGAGCAGGAGTGCAGTAGCATCGTCAGCGGCGCATTGCTGGCGTAGTGTGCTCCGGCTCACCGCATCGATGTCATCGTCGATGCGGTGAGCCACCTTCACAGAATGGCTCAGACGCGAACAGCTCCATCGCCATCCACTCGTTGATCCTGTTGGCGACTCCGCATTCGTTCCGCGTGCCGTTTCTGCCACCGCGCGTGTTTGACCTTGAAGCGCTCGTCGAATTCCTCCCACCGCGGCGAAGCCTCCACCTTCCTCGCAGAGAGAACATCAACGGGTTCCGGTCCGGATGCAAGCGCAGGAACCACATCGCCGACTTTGAGGCGATCGAAGAGCTCCGAGAACAACCACGCCGGGCAGCCCTCCCCCCGAAGCGCGTCGACTGCGTCTGGTTCGTCGTCGATCCAGGCCACTATCGGGCTCGTCTCTGCGTAGTGGTTTTCCCACCGCCACCAATGCCGACGTTTGACATCAAACGCCCGACGCACAGTTCCGTCCACCCACAAGCTCCGTGATTCGATATGACCGGGCGGCAACGACTTCGCCCGGATCCACCGATCAGATGTCCGATTGAATTGGTCCAAGCGGGTTGTGCTGTAAGCAATGGTGAAGCCTGCACTGTCGAGCGCCCGAACCAACTTTCCACCCGCGCGGTTCAGGGAAGCTTCACCGAAATGGGTATGAAACCGCTTCCAATCTCGATCGGCGTATGACGGCGCGGCGATCAACCCCTCGAAATTGTGCATATCCGCAACGACGCCATCGATGTCGACAACGACAGTCGGCCCCGGGCGCGGAGCATCCAACCACGGTTTCGGGCGATCAAGAAAGCGTCGATTCTCCGTCATATCCCCAACGATATGGGCAGACACAGACATTGAGCACGGTCCCGCGCCCCACCCGGACGAATCCTCTGATGCATCTAGTTGCCAAAGGCCCTGTTCACGCACTCGAACAGGGCCTTCTTTGATGCTTCTGGCCTTAAGGCTCACCGGTCAACACAACTGACCGCGATTGCCGATCGCCCACGTCTACCCCGACCTCAGTGCCCAAACGAGAACCACGCGACCTCTCGATCTCTGCGATGTAGACAACAGCAAAGCCGACCACTACGACCGCGACGGCCACGACCACGACCACGACCACGACCAACCATCGCCGTCCCATCCAACCCGCCGCCACGCCAAGATTGAAAATACTGTGAGGCACAACTAATCCCAAGAGCGACCGATAACGGTAGTACGCGAAAACAGCAAACCCTCCCCACAACATCGCCCCGACTGCGAACCCCCACCCCTGATAGATGTACGCAACTGCAAGCAACGTCGAGACTGGACGGCCGCTCGGGAGATGAATCAATCAGGGCGGGCTGTAGTCAACTACCCAAGCGCCCTCGACCCTGCGGAGAGGCACCAGCCAGCGGTGGCGATGATCTCGCACGACCACCTCAGATCCCATGAACCCCAACACCAGCGAGGTGGAGAATACGGCCGACAGCGGAACCAACTCAGCCAACAAAATGCCCTCACCGTCCCTCGCGAAATCCAAGGCAACCTCAAAGTTGGCCGTAAACGACGACAGAGGCTGCGCGCTGTAATCGTGAGGTGCCCGGCGAGCCGCCAGTTCAGGCCAAACGTCGCGTCGAGGGCTTACCCCGAACTTCCCCAGTCCCCGCCACAACAAGATATAGCGACCCCGAACACCGATCTCGGCGAATTCGCTGCGTACCACCATCGGGATCGCAACTGCCAAAGCTGCGGCCAACCGCGCCTTCCCACGATCGACCCTCGACAGGCTATCCAAGGCCAGATACCTGCTTGTGCTGTCAACGGCGTGGTGCATCAACATCGGCCACGGACGGTTGGGCCACGCATCCCATTCCCGAGCCAGTTGGTTGATCGCAGTACCAACCGGATCCCCGAATTCGAATCTGAGTGCCTCCTCGAAGGGGGTGGGGTCGGGAGATTCTGCGCATGGGGTCAACGTCGCCAACAAGTCCGAAATCAACTCCGGATCGACGGAATTCACGCAAGCGCGCAACGCCGAGACGCGGACAGCAACATCAGTCGCGTGCCAGTAGTCCTCGACTCTGGCTGCATTACGGGATGCCTCACGAGCATGAACCGACCACGCACCCAGGTACGAGAGCTTTTGTCTCGCCGTCAGAACTGACGATTGCGTTATGGCCCTTCGGATTTCATTCAATGACAACGATGTTTCCTCGCTCGGATCCCCGGTCAGCACGTGTAGTTACATCCCCTCGACAATGATGTTCGGACAAGCGGCGACTGCTTGGCCTGGCGAGCTGGCCGGTACCAGGTGAGGAAGTTCAGGTTCGTCATCAAGGGACACCGGGCCGTCCCACGGAGCTACCAGTGACGAGTCGTATTCCCAACCGTCACAGGACAGGTCGTCTACCCAGATCGCCGTCAGGGGACTATCGAAATACTTCTCCGCGAACGCCATGATGGCCGGGAGTCTGTTCTGATCAAACGAACCTCCCCTACCGACCTTGATGTCGCATCCGAATGCGCTCGGCCTTACCCTGGCGACGTATTCGCCAGCTGCCGAGCGTAAGACCACGTGATGATAGGTGCCCACCGGTGATTCCCTTCTCGTTCTGCCGGCGCACGTTTCGCGCAGTACAAAAGCTTGCACTGAGCACGAACTTCAAGCTCTCGCTCTACGATGTGCGGTCTGATCCGATCGTCAGCGTCCACACCTCTTCGCCGCGACTGTCAACAGACATCTGCCATCCCTCCCCCAAAGGCTTCCTCGAATCCGATGGCAGCATCTCATCAGAATCCAACCCGCTGTTCCACTCGTACGGAAGTTCCCAACGCGCCCGGCGTTCGCTGTAGACAATCGCGTATCGCGGAGCATTCCTCGAATACCAGGGGCCCTCGATATGAACTCGATGCTCGTGAGGAAGCTGGATCACCTCTCCCCAAAAGAGCGTGTCATCATCGATCTGGCACGGCTCCTCCACCAGATCCCAGTTCAGGGTGGCAACTCGGTTCACCAACTCCCGATCGAGAACTGCCACGACAGCATCCCACCGCGCGCCCTCGTCCAGCGCATTGAGTTCGTCAACGATGTCCTGCACATCACGCTCAGACGGAAAATCCGGGACCATCGAAGACGAAACATCCTCGTACGCCAACCTCAACCGGCGGAGCTCGCCCCACCGCGGCCGCCGCGGCTGCACTCCCCGCGCCGCATCACCCAGCCGCCGCAGACCGCCGAACACCACAGGATCACCGCCGCAACGGCGGTACCGAAATCGTGCTCGCGCATGCACCAGTGCAGCTTCGATCCTCGCCCAGGGCACCACAACCACAACGCACAAGCCGACAACAATGACCGCGGAAACTAGCTGCATGACCGAATTTCCGTTGATAGCCCCCCATCCGATCCCAGAACCCGCGAATCCGAGACCGAGCCATGTCGCAATCTCCGATACTCGCTCTGCACTTGGTTTGCGCCACTCCGCAACGGCAATGAAGAGCAGCAACCAAAACAGAATTGAAAAATAGGCTCCAAAAACAACAATCACCCATCCGACATACGCGGGCGCTATCTGCATCTGAACCACCACCCACACCGCGACCGCCACAGCAGCCAACCTCACAGCAATCATTCGAACCCTCCTGACCATGACGACACGGACCCAACGCCCGTGTCGCGGGAACCATACGACTGAACCTGGACAGGCCGGGATCGACAACGCCCGACCCGCACCCCGACTCGCGGAAGAGAGCAGGTAATCGCACATCGCCACCAGACGCGACCGGCACCGATATGGTTTCATCAGCAAATGAAACGATCGCTGACAACGGTCACTCGGGGGGGACTCGCAGTAGCCTGCGCAACCATTGTGGTTGCGTGCGGCACCGCTTCGAACTCCGACGAAACCGTCTCCACGACGCCGGACAACACAAGCGCCGCAACAACTACGACACCGCCCGCCGTCACAGCCGCCGATCCCGCGCAGTACCAATTCGCACCGGACAGGTACCGTTTCGCCGTCGAGGGTACCCCTCGACGCGAATGCGTACTGTTCCCGGGCATCGCGGACTCCGGCCGGACCGTCACCTGCTCAGTGTCATTCCCTGCGGGTACTCCCGAGGTCGACGTGCCACCGTTTGGTAGCGGCCCTCCCAACGCCGTGGCGCTCACGAAGCAGGGCTACTACCCCACAATCACCGAATCCGGACCACCCGGCGCAGCCGTCCTGCCCGTCAATTCCCAACTGACAGTCGACGATACGACGTGCACCGCAATCAGCGGCGGTTTCGAATGCTCCGCCGACTCCAACCAGGTCCGCTACGTCGACGGCAACCTCACATTGACCGGCACACAAACCACGACAACAGCAGTACCGACCACGATCCCCACAACCACCCCGCCAACCGCATATGGGGCCCCCATGGACGTCTACACAGACAGCACCACCCCAGCCGCCCCAGGAACAACCTGCGGAGCATCCACCGGCCGACGAGTCCTCACCGTCGTCAGCGGAACCATTTCCTGCGCGGACGCACTCACCGTCATGGACACCTACCGGGGCCTCCCCCTCGACTCAGCCCACGGCAATGCGAACATCCGCGAATTCGACGGCTGGAACTGCGCAAGCCCCACCTACGTAATGTCCCGAGAACTCGGCTACGGATCACGATGCTCAAAGGGCGACATCGATCTGAGGACGCCCGTCAGCTGACACCGATGCACACACGAATACACGCGCACCCCCACTTCACCCAACCACCCGAAAGCAGCAACACATGAACACCGTAACCAAAATTTCCATCATTGCTTGCACTGCAGCAAGTCTCGCCCTCACAGGCTGCAGCAGCGACGACACCGAACAATCCGCTCCCACCACCACAACAACAACAGCCAACACAACAACAAACTCTCAACCAACCAGCACCACAACATCTTCGAGCACCACCACCGCACTCACCACCGGCAACCGTGCAAACTCACCAACAGACAACAAACCCCCACAAATCGGCGATACACAACACGCCACAGGCCAAGGATTCACCGCAGACCTGGCGATCCTCACACCCTCGTTCACCACAACGAAGTCCGGCAACAAAGCCTTGACGTTTCCAGTCGTCATCGATGTCACAACCGGCAAACTGAACGCCCAACCAAGCTATTGGAAAGTCACCACCCAAAGTGGGCAGACAATCAAAGGCAACTACTCAACCGGCATTCCCACCGCAATTGGCGACGCCGACCTCGACGGCCACATCGAAGGCCTCATCCCCTTCGCCGATTCAAATCTCTTGACGAACCCTGATGTCGCCATCTCCAAGATCACGCTCTACACAAGCTTCGGATACAACACCGAAATCGCGAGCTGGACCTTCCCCACAGCAATCGCGGTCACAGATATTCCCACGAAGTAGAACACTCGCGCACTACTCGTCACACAACACGACATGCCTTGTGCACGAAGGACATTAGTCCAACCACACAAACCGACCCGACAACCCCACATTCAGGGCCGTCGGGTCGGTCCTTTCACATCACTAAAACGCGTCGCAATCGACCCGATCGCCCACGATCCCCCTACGAATCGAGCGACTCCGGATAAACACCCGCGCGGACAACGTCGTAGCGTCCAAGGCCGGCAGGCGAGAGAATCTTCACCTCCACCGCGTCGACGTCCCCGCCCCTCGCTCTGTCCAAGATCCCGAGAGCGTGTCGAGCGCACAGCGACACGGCGCCCGAGCTGTATCCGTCGTCGATTGCATACGGGGGCGTGAAACGACCGCCAAGAGCGTCCTCCCCCGCACACCAGGCCCTACGTCCCTCCCACCATCGCGAGAGGGCCTGACGGTGAGCAGTCTCCCGCTCGACTTCCACACCCAGCACACGGATCTCGCTGTACCCAGCGGCAGCGAGTTCATCGTAAATAACCTCGACCTGGCCTGGCCACGACAACGTACCTTCGATGATCACGTTTTCGCGACGCCCGAGACAATCCCTGCGAATGATGTCGATCAGATCCGCCGACTCACGATGCACGAGCGCCGCCAACTCCATCGGTGCGATCGGATAACCGTCGTCGAGACGTCGCGACAAGAGATCGTCGTAGATTCCATCAGCCAAAGCCCGCTCGATCAATGGCACTTTCACGATGTCGGCGTCAAGCAGCCGGTACTCACTCAAACCGTCGACGTATCTGCCGAGCATGGTCGATTTGCCAGCCCCCGGCACCCCCGCCGAAATGATCGCAGAACCTTCCTCCTTCGGACCCTCATGTCTATCGAGATAGTCGGAAAACAATTGCCGATGAAACTTCGACCGGGCCGGATCGTTGATCCGATAACGTGATTTCGTGCTGTCGGCCGAATCAGTCCGCAGGACACCGCCTTCCGCACACAACGCGGCTAACTGCATGCCGACAGCAGTACGCAACTCGTCGACGCCACTCACGGCGAACTGAGGCGATCGAGGATCTCGTTCTGACGGTCAGCCAACGCCTGAAACTGATCGTCAGTGAGGAAACCCCGGTAGTACGCCAACTCGACCTCGTTCCAGTCACCAGTGATATAGGCGTCGGTCTCGTTGCCGTTGACGGTGGGGAGATACCCGAAGGTATACCGCCAACCCATCAACCGTTCCATCATTTCCGCCGGGTCGATTTCGCCCGCCGCACACCGATCTATCACCTCAGCCGGCGTCTCACGAACCAAATCAGGATCATGCTCCGCACGCTGAAGCAACCGCGTAACCGTCGCTTGCGAGACGGTCCCCAGACGATCACTGATCACCCGATGGGTATAGCCCCGCCTACTCGCATCGACAATAAGCCGAAGTCGATCACGGTCCGCGACACGATCACGTGCCCCGCGTCGAGCGAGCAAGTCGGTGAACTGATCATCGACAGTCACTGGCCCCACCTCCTTGATTCACTATGCATCAAGATTACGGCAGGAACACACAAGCAACAACCCCGCACGAGAATGCCGAGATTTCAACTGGACATGCCCTGCATCCGGTGCCGCGAAGCTCAGGGGCGTATCGACTTCGGCCACGCCGTCGCATCCTTTGCCGTAACAGCGGGGTGCGCGATGATGACGGCAATGAAACTGGGGATCGACATGCCCAACCCGTGTGAGAGCGTCGCCGCGACCTTGTCTCCTTCGAGCCACGCGCTCGGATCATCTGCGAGGTAGAAGCGGAAATCTGTGTCGTACGGAGGATTCAAAGACTCGGTGACCACACCGGGGCCAGTCGCCCCGTTCCACATCCACGCCACTGATCCCAAGGAACCGGGACCACGACCTCTAAAAGAACTGACGATATTCGCGGCATAACCCTTCACCGCGTCCTCGAACCGGCTGAAGGTAACCGCCCCACTCTCACTGTTACGCTCGGATGCCGAGATCGCGACGTACCCGTTCGCGGTCTTTCTCACACCGCGATACCCGTCGAAGAACCGCCCACCGCTACTACGCGGAAGTTCCGTCACAACGTATCCTTCACCCGAAAATGCCGGGTCATTCCATTCCAACCCGAACGCGGCAGGAATGACAGCACGCAGATAGTCGACGGTCGCAGTGAACTCGGCGACCTCGTCATCGGTCAGCGATCCGGTTCCGAGGAAGTTGTTCTCTTCCGCCTCGCGAAGAGGGCTCCTGGTCATAATCTGCTCCTGGGTGGGGTGGCCTGACGGTACTGCCCGCTCCCGACACGCCGCTGAGCGGCGACGCTGGTCACGGGGTATGTGGTGGGTAGATCTGTTTAATGATGTCCGCATCGAGCATTTCCTGGATAGATCACGAAACGGTGACAACCCGAACAAACAGCGACCAAACAGCGACCAAACAGCAACCAGCGCCCGAAACAGGACCACAAGCTCCTGAACTGCGCCCGCGAAGCAGAACGACGAGACCCGGAGTGCCGCTTCGACGCGACACACACAGAACGGCGAATCCGCAGAAACCACTCGGCGGCCATCGGAGATACGAAGCTTGGCGGCCAGATCCCGCCAGCAACTCCAGCGACGGCGCGGAGAGACCGTTCCCCGCCGCAACAGGGCCTTGCGCACCGGGTCGCCGAGCCGCGCGACAATACCTGCGTCCTCGACCTGAACATCACCACTCGCGCAGGGGCGGTGAAGAAGTAGCCACGACAGACACGCCGAAGATATCAGCGAGCACGGCAATGTAGACCTCACCGTCGGTGATATCGCCCTCGGCATGGGACTGGCGATCCTGCTCAACATGGGCACCATCACCGTCCCCGGCGGATTCCCCGTCATCGCAACATTTCTCGCGACCTCCCTCGATCTTCCGCTCGAAGCCGTGGGCATACTGATCGCCGTGGACTGGTTCGCCGGTATCTTCCGGACATTCCTCAACGTCAACGGCGACACCTTCGTCGCGATGCTGGTGGCCAACGCCGACGACGAGATCGACCGCGATGTCTACAACGGCAGGAAGACCGTGGTCTCCGAGGAGATCGACGTCAGCGAGTTCGCCGCCGCAATAGCCAAGGCCGACGCCACCGACTGAACTCGGGTGTCCCTGTGGTTTCTGTCAAACACACTGCGCGAGAGTGCTACGCCGAAGACTGGACTTTTCACGATCCTGGGGACTATCTCGTTAACGGTGTTTCGGCCGTTTTCATCAGTAGGTTTCTGATCCGGGCCAACGATCCGCGAACGTGATCGCGAAGGCATTGAGAGCGGGTTTCCACCGTGTGATCCATCGTGCCTGACCTTTGCCTGTCGGGTCCAGCGAACGGGTCACCAGGTACAAACATTTGAGCGCGGCTTGCTCGCTGGGGAAATGACCGCGAGCTTTGACCGCCCTCCGGTAGCGCGCATTCAGCGACTCAATAGAATTGGTAGAGCATATGACTCGACGTATCTCCGTGTCATAGTCAAGGAACGGGATGAACTCCTCCCACGCGTTGTCCCATAGCCGGATGATCGCCGGATACCGCTTGCCCCAGTTCTCGGCAAGGTCGTCGAAAGCAGCCCGCGCCGCTGCCTCACTCGGCGCGGTGTAGATCGGCTTCAGTTCCCGCTTCAGTGCGTCCCAGTGCTGACGTGCCGAGAGCCGAAAGGTGTTGCGGATCAGGTGCACCACACAGGTCTGGACCGTGGTGGCCGGCCACACATGCTCGACAACCTCCGGCAGGCCCTTGAGACCGTCGCAGACGAGAAAGAAAACGTCTTTGGTGCCACGGTTACGGATGTCAGTGAGCACGCTCATCCAGAACTTGGCGCCCTCGCCGCCCGTGCCGGCCCACAAACCAAGCACGTCGCGGCGCCCGTCCAGGCTCACCCCGATGGCCGCGTAGATCGGCCTGTTCGCGACCTGGCCGTCGCGGATCTTGACCACGATGGCATCGATGAAGATCGCGGCGTACACCTCATCGAGCGGACGTGCAGACCAATCCTGCATCTCCTCGATCACCTTGTCGGTGATCCGAGAAATCGTCTCCTTCGAGACCGATGCACCGTAGATTTCAGCGAAGTGCGCGCTGATCTCCCCAGTCGTTAACCCTTTGGCGTACAACGATAAAACGATCTCATCAACGCCGTTGAGCCGACGCTGCCGCTTCTTGACGATCTGCGGTTCGAACGTCCCTTCGCGGTCTCGGGGGACTTCGATCGGGACCTGCCCGGTCGACTCGGTCAGTACCGTCTTCGACCGAGTGCCGTTGCGGATATTTGTTGATGCCCGATCCGGGTTGGCCTGGTTCTTGTCGTGCCCGAGATGCTCGGTCATCTCCTCGTTCAATGCCGTTTCCAGGACCGTCTTGGTGAACTGCTTGAGCAGCCCATCCGGGCCCGTCAGCGACAGGCCCTGCTCTCTCGCCAAGCGCACGAGCTCCGCTGCCGCCGCCTCCTCGGCCGACGGTGGTGTCGACTTCTTCTTCGTCACATCATCCAGTGTCGTCATCACGGCACCCTTCTCGCCGGGCATTCACCCAGCGTGTCGGGCCGAAACACCGTTTAAGAAACACTCCCCGATCCTGTCGGGGAGACAGATGCGGGATGGCCGGGGGCGACGAGTGTTTGCGGGGCGAGGGAATTTCCGGGGGCGAATTTTCCGCAGTTACTCGGGGCGGGTGCGCCGTTGAACCGGTCGACGAGCCACTGCAGAGCGCCGGGCAACCAGAGCGCGCCACCGATCAAGTGCTCGATGGTGTCGTACTGGTCGTACTGGATGGCGAGGCCGGCATTGCAGTAGCGGGTGGCGAGGGCTGCGACGTCATCGGCGACCATGACGCCGTCACCGGGGCCGGTGCCGGGACCGCCGGGCAGGGTTCCGTTGAAGATGCCGTTGGCGGCTTGGGCGATGAACATCGGGATGGTCGGGATCGGGGCGATGCCCATGTTAATCGTGTTGACGACGTCGACGAACTCGGGAACCGAATTGGGGTCCGCGTACTCGGGTTTGACCATCTGCTGCCAGGTCAGGCCGGGGTACTGGGCGCCGGCGTTCACGATCGACGCGTCCTGCATTCGCGCCATGATCTCGCGGCCGTAGTCGTTGAGATACGGATCGAAGTCGATATCGTACGCGCGACCGATTCCCACGATCGCCATTCCGACAACCCCGCCCCACCCCAGACTTCCGTTTGCGTACCGCAAATTGGTGGCGGGATTGACCATGACGCCGGCTTCGGCGGCACCGATCAGGTCGTCGTCGACATCGGGGGCGTAGTCCGGGGCGAGGATCGCTGCCCAGTTGGTGGCGATCGCCCCTCCGGAGTACCCCATCAATGCGATCTCCGCATCGTCGGTGATGCCGGTCTCCGCGACCTCTCGGGCGGCGCGCAACGAATCGAGAGTCAGCATCCCGTACTCCGGCCCGGCAGCGAAGTCCGCCTCCGGGCCCTCGGTGTCGGGAATGACGACGGTGTACCCGGCGGCGAGCATCGGTCCGAACATCGCAATCTCGCCGGACACCATGGTGCCGCCGAGGTTGAAGTTGCGTCCGCTCGGGGTCCACTGTCCGATCGGGGTGTTACCGGCGATGGCACGTGAGGGGCTGTCGTCGGGGTTGAGTGAGTCGTAGACGGACTGGTAGGAGAGAACTTTTCCGGGTTGCGCGTTCGGCGGTCGCAGAATCGAGGTCACGTTGGCGACGGGCCGGCCGAGGGCGTCGGTGGAACGGTAGAGCACCTGCACCGCCTGCAACGGGGTCGGAACGTTCACCACGTGATAAGGCACGGTCCGCGTTTTGAGGACATCACCGGGGGCATACGAGGACAGCGGTGCCGAACCGTCGTAGTCGTAGAACGTGTCGAACACCCGCGGCTGCGCCGCTGCAACCGAAACCGTGACCGGAGCGGTCACACCCACGAATGCGGCAGCAGCAACCACTGTCACCACCATTCGGGCGAGTGTTCGTGAGGGCATATTTCGACTCCACATCTATGTGACTGACACCACCGCCGGACTGCGTTATGACGATCACCATATATTACTGCCCGGTAACAGCGGTAGCGTGAAAAATCAGACACCCATACCGAAAGATCATCTGCGCCAGCGATCGGCTTCCCCGTCGACCGGGTCAGCCGGAGCACGGCCCCCGCCGCTCCGCCCCGAATACATAAGCCCGCCAACCACAACCACCCGACGCGCTCGTCCTGCCGGCGGTATGGAACCACCCCTCCTCGTCGGGAGCGAATTCCCCGTCAAGTGGCTCATACGATCGAAAGCCGGGGACACCGCAGGTCACCGGGTCGCCGAGCAGGCGGATGACAGCCTGCTGCCTGCGGTCATGTCAGTATCGTGAATACCGAAGGGCACTCACGGTGAGGGAGTATTTAGTGCACGAATTCGCGGAACTGATCGACAAGGTTCGCAGCCGACACGAACGGGAACTACACCGACTACTGCGAAAAGCTCTGGTGCCAGGGACATCTCGCACGATCGCCCGCAAGAAACCCCCGCCGAAGCTGATCGGACGATCGATACTCGACCGAACCGTGGAGGTTCGGGTGTTCGCTTCCCATCTGGCATTGGATACGAGCACAACGATGACCGGTCCCTATCCGGCCGGGTCGGTGCTGATGATGACGTTCGTCGGCGGCCGGCACGTCCGCACCGGCGAACCCGTGGCGCTCGATCCCATCGAGGCGGATGCGTGGGGGCTGGCGCTCGTTCCTCCTGGCTTCGAGGAATATGCCTTGCGGCTGGGCACGATCGCGAAATTCTCCGCAGGTGTCCGGCACTATCGAATGGTCGTGGCGTCGGACGGAACTGCGTGTGTGATGCCCCCGGCCGACAAAGAGGTCCTTCTGACGAGCATGGCTGAGTTACGCCGTCTCAACGCTGTGTCGATCGCCCGATACGGAGTCACGGGATACTGATCGCGTCTTCACCGACACAGAGATCGAGTGTGACGGAATTCTGACCGTTTCCGCTGCTCGCATTCACGGGCACGACGGCCACCCTCTCCCGGAGCTGGTGTGGAACCATGCCGACTGCGTCGCAGCCATGATGCCTTCGACGCGCACAGCACAGGCTTTCACGCGTAGAGGTATGTGGTCTGCTCGTTTCCCGTATCGGGCGAGGCCGAGGGCGACGTCGATGTCTTGTGCCCGCTACCGCCCAAGAAGAACGGCATCGACAATCTTGCCGCGCTCTGGTCCAGAGCCGTCGCCGACCAGCCTCATCGGAGGCATCTCACTCATCGCTGTTCCCCGTCGTTCACAGTGCCGCGACTGACAATCCCCGACAGAGAAACGGGCCCACATGACCAGCAACAGTGAGGACACGAAAACCGACAGCAGCGCGACCTGGACGGTACGCACCGTGGGAAGCTTCGCCGCGATCCATGTCAGCGGAACCTCACGAGCACAAATCACGGCCGCCAACGCCTTCGTACGCACCGCGCAAAACCTCGGACTCGTCTGCTACAACCCGCTCAGCGAACGAATCCTGCCGCCACGGGACTAGAACTGGATCTCCTTGAGCCGACATCCCGAGATGCGACGGCTCCCCGATGACGGCTCACCGAAACCATCCACGACCTACTCCTGAGAAATGTCAGTGGCCCAGCAACCCACCCTCCCGGCACCGCTGCCGGAACGCTTCGTCTGTCAGCACAGAAACCCACCTTCGGCATCCCCAACCACCGTCGCGGCAATACGCGCCGCCCATCCCTCGTGACCGAGCAAACTCCACACCGGGTCACGGTCGTCCAATGGTGTCGCAGCCAGCTGCACACGCCGCACAAACCGGCCGACAGCAGGAACAGACAACGCGATCCACCGCCACGAACCATCATCCGAGCTGATACCGAGTCGGCTCATCAAGCCAGTCGCGATCACCGACACGTCACCGTTCACTCCCGCAAGAGCATCCGCCGAGACATGAAGAACAGCCACCCACGACTGCACCGGCGACTTCGGCCCCCGCGGTGACGACCTCAAACCTGATCTCACCCGCTGCGGCCCCTCCATCACCGCTGCCACCGACCGCACCCACCCCGCATCATCGACACGGCTCGCCGGCAACGGATGCGATCGAACATGCCGACTCATCTCTCGACAACCGCCAACGACCTCCACCCCACCGACAGGTTCGGTCCCCAGCAGAAACTGCAACAACGAACCCACATCACTCGTCATACGCACATCCGAAATCACGGCACCATCCCACCGGCAATCAAGTCACCCGACGCGTCGCTGCTCATCTCGACACCTTCCCCTCGATCGAAAACACCGTGAGCCAACGGATTCGGCGTACGCAGCGGACCCGGCCGCCCGATCAAACCATGACCGTTCAACAGCGTCCCGACAATCGCCAGAGCGCCACGATGAAATGTCGCACCAGAGATCGAACACACCCGACCAAACCACGGGCCAGTGTGAAACTGAAACGACGGATTTCGGCACGAGGAGATCGAAGTATGCAGATCATGATCTGACCGGCTTACCGAGACGAGCACCCTTCGACCCCCTGTACGCAGTCGGTGCGCGGTTCTAAAATGGACGTCGCGGCGGTTTGATGTCGGGCACACAGTCTGCCGCGCCGGCCGGCCCCCGGGTGTCTTTCCCTCGGGGGATGGGTCGCCTGAACTGCGCACTGTCAGATAGCAACGGTTCGGTGCGCACGGCTCACCGCCAGTGCGCTCACAGTCCCGCTTTGGCGGTGAGTCCCCGGCCTCAACGCAAACCCGGCGGACGCATCGGCGCCCAACACGTCGAAGGCCGCACACACCGCCTTGCAACTACGTCGTCAGCGTCGAGATCGAAGGCAACCTCGACCAACTCACCGTCGCACTTCCCGACAGAGAAACGAGCGGACCACAAATATGGCCGCGCACACTGCTCTTACTGAAATTTTTCGGCGTGATCGCTCAACAACCGAGCAAGAAACCGAACCGTCTCAGGGTCAGTCATATCACCACCCCGCGCGCAACCGAGTCGGGCACCGGACGCCGCCTCCGCAGCCCGCAACTCCTCGTACGCCGCAACAAGCTCAGGACTCGGATTCGCCGCCAGCTCCGCCCGCCGCTGCCGCTTGGCCTCCCGGGCAACGCGCATCCTGTCCGAAAACTGCTCCTCACGCCAGATCCCGAACCTGCGACGCTTCCACGGCGACCGGACCGCAGCACCATCCATCCACTCCGCGAACTCAGCCCCGTCCTGCTCCCACCTCCGCGCCCGAAAAACCGGACTCCAGTCATCCACCAATGTTCTCCCCCATCTCGCGCCCGAAAGACCGGACTCCAGTCATCCACCAATGTTCTCCCCCATCTCGCGCCAAACCTCCCGAACCACACGACAGAGTCTGCCAAGCCGTCCACACCAACAAGCGATGCCAAGTCGCATCGAATTGCGTCACACCCACATTCTGCGGCCCAGCACCCACCCAAAACCCCTACGCCTCTTCCCATTGCCACTCATGCTGACGCCACGCCTGTTAACGGGACAGACAATCGCCGAGTTGATGAACGATAGTCTTTTCTGCGAGAGACCACGACCGTGGTCGACGCAAGACCACGACGGGCTAACAGATGCTGCTGACGGCGAACTGGCGAGACTGGTACCACTTCCGCCATCAACAGGAGTGTTTCAAGTCGGGCACAGCATTCGAGGACTATGCCTCGAAGGTGCTGGATCGATTCCACGACGACTACGTGAACCCCGCTCCGTCAGGAACACTCGGCGATGGCGGGTGCGACGGGCTGGCGGACTCAGGCACCATCTTCTACGCCTGCTACGGCCAACGACCGGCCCGCAGCGCAGAGCGCGAACTCGCTGCCAAGATCAATTCAGACTTCGCACGGGGGCTCTCTCAGTGGGACAGCTTCCACACATGGAAATTCGTCACGAACGCACCAGCAGGTCCAGAGTCCTTGAAAGCCCTCACCGGTCTCCAACAAAGTCACGGTCCGTCCGCTGAGCGCCCACTGACCATCCGGCTCGTTAACACCGAGAAACTCTGGGTGGAAGTGGTCGGAACCCTCGATGTCGCTGTCCTCAACGCGCTGTTCCCTGGGGCGCCCGGGGCAGAGAACGTGGAACTTTCTGACTTGTTGCCCCTACTTGACGCGCTCGACTCCAACACCGTGATTGTGGAAACCGGCGCACGTGTACTGGCCGTCCCCGCAGGCAAGATGGACTTCAACGAGCTCCCCGACGCGAGCCGTCTCGAGTTCAACGCAGGCCGGTTACTGGCTCCTCGTATTGACCGTTGGTATGAAGAGTTGTCCGACCCAGGTCTGTGTGACGTTCATGGCGAGAAATTTCGGTCGATGTACCAGGACGCCCATGCGGTGACGGCAGTACCAGCCGAAGTTCTTGAACGACTGTATGTGTCGGTAGCCGGAACTAACTTCAGGATGGATGGAAAGCGCGCCAACGCGGCGTTCGCAGTCGTCTCGTACTTCTTCGATTCCTGCCACATATTCGAGATGCCACCCACCAACGAAGACGGCCCAGAAGTGGAGACACCCAATGCTTTTACCCACTAAAGGGGTGTCATCGGACCGCGCCCTCATGACAGTCGGTTCCAAGATCCTCGAAGAACTCCGCGATCCGATGTCGGTCTCGGCCCTCTGGGAACGGTTCAGCATTCACGAACATTCGTCACATCGAGCCCAACGCATCACATTCGATTGGTTCACACTCGCACTGGCCGCCCTCTACACAATGAGACTCGTGGACACATCCGATGAAGGCTTCCTCAGGCGCACACATGTTTCTTAGCCGCCTCACCTCCTCCGACCCAAGATTCAAGACTCTGCGGTTTCGCGAGGGCCTGAACATCCTCGTCGCCGAACGCACCGACACATCCCAGCAAGGCGACAGTCGAAACAGCATCGGCAAAACCAGCGTCATCAAGATCCTGAGGTACCTCCTCGGCGGCGACCTACCGCCAGAATTCAAAGCATCCGAACTCACCGACCACACATTCACCGCCACCCTCGCGCTTCCCGCGAAAGATGGCGACCGGGACGACGAAGTTACTGTCACACGCGCCGTCTCACCGACGACCCGCGTTCAAGTCTCCGGTTGGTCGATAACCGGAAACTCGACGGACATCCACGTCGATGAATGGCGCGAATTACTCTCCCACAACATCTTTCGGATACCATCCGACGCAACCCGCCCGACAGCCGGTCAGCTCTGGAGTCAACTGATCCGAACATTCTTCAACAACCCCATCAAGGGCCACCAGTCCGAGGCCGACTGGGAATCAGGCGTGAAGATCGGCTTCATGCTGGGACTCTCACCAGAAATCTTGGGCAAGGCAGGCGATGTCGATCGCCTCACCAAACAAGGCAAAGCCATCCGCGCAGCAGTCCGTGAAGGCGCAATCACCCACCTCTCACTCGACGAATCCGCGATCCGCGCACAACTCGCGACAGCCCGCCGCCACCGCGACCGCGCACAGGGGGATCTACGCGGGTTCAAAGTCGATGAACAATACGCCGATCACCAACAAGAAGCGGACAAGCTCAGCGCCTCGATCCAGAAACTCAACGACGAAGCCCTCGCTCTACTACGAAGGTCACGGGAGATCGACGAAGCAATAGCCGACGAAGTCGAGACGTCCGAGCAGGACGAACTGACGGCGAAACTCTCTCGTGTCTACGCCGAGATCGGACTCGTCCTCCCGAACACCGTCAGCCGGCGCTACGACGAGGTCAGAGCATTCCACGAATCCGTGGTCCGCAACCGCCGATCATTCCTGGAACAAGAACTCAACAGCATCCGCACCCGCCTCGAAGCCATCCACTCCGAACGCAGCAGCCTCGACAACCAGCGATCCCAGATCATGCTTCTCCTCAACGAAACCGTCGCACTCGACACCTTTCTGAGCCTCCAGCGTGATCTTGCGAAGAAGGAATCCGACGTCGCAGACCTGGAACGACGACTGGAAGCCGCGAACTCAATCAGCACCATCAGCGACACGATCAAACTGCGAACCGCAGAACTCGTCGCCTCGGTCCGAACCGAACTGAACGAGCGAAATGACAGCCTCGTTGAATCGATCTCCCTATTCGGCGAACTCGGCGCAGAGATCTACACCGACCGTGAGGCATCACTTCTGATTTCGCCGACACCCAAAGGACTCTTAGGCGTCGAGCCCCGCATATCAGGCGACGCGAGCGTAGGCGTCCGCAGCGTAGAGACCTTCATACTCGACATCGTGTGCGCAATCGCCGCAATCAAAGCAGGCCGTGCACCTCGGATACTCGTACACGACAGCCACCTCTTCGACGCAATCGACGGCCGCCAAGTCGCATCGTGCCTCAACATCGGAGCCCGACTCGCCGAACAACACAACTTCCAGTACATCGTGACCCTCAACTCGGACTTCCTCGCCACCGTGGAACTTCAAAGCGACGGCGCCTTCGACGCAGACCCCTACATCCTCGACACACGTCTAACCGACGAAACAGACGCCGGCGGACTCTTCGGCTTCCGCTTCGATTAACCGCTCAACATGGCCAACAAGATCACCAACCAATGGGGCCACTCGGGACATAAATCAATCAGGGTGGGCTGTAGTCAACTACCCAAGCGGTCTCGGTCCGGCGGTGCGGTGCAGGCAGCGGTGGCGATGATCCTTACAACCCAAGCATGCGTCCGGGGGCCTTTCCGTACACGGATCCCTATTTCGTCTCGTTCGGATGGTTGGTGTGCACCTGCTCCACGTGCACCGTGCGCCCCTCGACATAGAACCAAATGCGGGCATCACCCTGCTGAGTGGGTTTGTGCTGCCACCGCTGATGGCTCACGCCGTCGCGAGTGACGACGCCGAGGTCGCCGCGTAGCGGGTAGTTCTTCGGATCCACCACCAGCGGGGTTCGCGTCAGGAAATCCCAGGCCTCCGCCAACGGGTTGCGGATCACCGCAGTGAGGTCCCGCCAACCTTTGCGTGCATTGTTGGTCGCGAAGCGGATCTCGTACTCGGTCTTCTTCGTCGGTCGAGGTACGAGCTCGCCGCGTTTTCCTGCCACCGCTACGGACGCTCCACCATCGTGTCGTCTTCTGGAGTGTCCAGCCATTCGAGGTCGGCCTGACCGAGGCCGGCAGCGATCGCGGTCGCCGTTTCTCGCCACGAGGTCAGTTCCGCAAGTACCAGGTGCGGTTGGTCGGTCGCGAACGACGCGCGTGCGGCGTCGACCAGGTCTCGAGCGCAGACGGCACGATCCTTCGGGGAAAGTGCCAGCATCCAGGGGAATGCGCGCGACATCCGTCCGTCGAGGGGTCCGTCGTCGTCGACGGCCACTCCGATCAGCTGTGCCGCGAACTCGAGGAGTCGGGCGCGGCTGTCTGCTTCGCGTTGTGTCATGAGCACGAGATCTTCGCCGTCGCGGCGGGTGACGGTGACGGGGTGGTCCTCGGCCTCGGCGAACACCTCGGCCGAGTGTTTGCTCAGGTCGGAGGAGCGGCGTGTGGTGCGGGTCGCGGTCGGGGCCATGCCCCCACAATATTCGGAACGTGTTCGGAAGTCTATGTGAAGTGCACTGCACGGCGACCGGCATGGCCCGGGTCCAGGCTTCTCCGGAACCGAAAACTCAGGCCGCGACTGTGACTTTCGGAATTATTTGGCACGTTCTTCCCTGAATCTTTTGGCACGGTGGTAGCCGTCAGACACTCTCACCTTGGGATCCTCGGTCGAGCAGGAGGCGGGAGGTATCTCGGTTTTCTCACTGTGTTGAGATCCGCCAACCCGGCATCCTCAGAGCCTCCGAACAACTCCTCGACGCGGCGACTGTTCAGAAAACCACTGATCAACTGCCACAGTTCATCCGCGAACGCCGGGGCTTCTGGACCGACCAAGCGAAGCAAGAACACGAACGCATCATCATCATCGAGCGCGGCCACGATGCCGTGCTCGGCAATCGCCCCCGCATCATCGGGGTACACCCCACTCAGGAACTCAAGCCCATGCAGATAATCGTCGAGGTACCTGTTCGGGCGCATCCCCTCATTCTTCCATCACGATCACTCCTGCAAGATCGGCAAGCCCGATCGCCCCGTTCGACGGTCAAACCGAAAGGATCTGTTTTTTCGAACAGATGACGGTTGCTTTGGACGCGGGGAATATTGTCACTCACAGGCGAAATAGCAACGGCTGTCGAATAGCATTCGGAGAATGTATGTGTCCGGTTCCGACTTCGGTGCCAGGTGGGATGTCAGATTCACATTCGAGCCGTCACCGGAACTCCAAGAGATACTCCTGACCGTGATCGCCCGGATCTCGCGCGACACCCTTCGTTTCGATGGAATGCGGGAGTTCGATCCGGGGGTGTGGCGCGTCGACATTCGACGAGACGTGTTCCCGGTTCCTGGGCTCGTTCTCAGTTTGGGAGTGAACAATCAGGACGGTAGCGGGTTCGGGATCTCCAGCGGCCTCGATGCTTTGGCCGCAACCATCGAGATCGCGCACAACTTCCAGGACTTCAATGAATGGCTGCAATGGCCGACTCTGCCAAGCGGCGGTCATCTGGATCCCGGAATAGTCGACGGTGAGGCAACGTGGATGCTGCGAGGCGAGGTTGTCGCCCCGATCGGACAGCTCACCGAGTATCTCGACCTGCTGGACCATTGAGCCCGCACACTCTGGACCCGAATGGGCTCAGATCGTTTCTGAGGGCTTGGGTGTGCGTTTTGACCATCGACCAAGCAGGACAAATCATTCAGTGGGCGGGACCAGACATCGAATACGGGTTATCCAGTGGCCAGCGGACTGACAACACGACCACTCTTGCCTGAAATCCAGACTCTGAATCACACCGGCGAGTCCGGAGACTTACTGATTTGAGAACTCCGCGATTCGCGTAGCTCTGTGTTCACCGTAGTAGAACGCCTCGATTCGGCGAGAATACGCGTCGATGACGAACGCGACGTAGACCCAGCCCGACCATGTCGAAACGTATGTAAAGTCGGCTACCCACAACATGTTTGGCGCGATCGGGTTGAACTTCCGTTGCACCAGATCGTCTGCGCGATGCCCTTGTGGATCGGCGATGGTGGTGCGCTTGGCCTTGCCTCGACGGGCACCTTCGAGCCCGAGGACACCCATCAACCGTTCGACCGTGCACCGCGCGCTACCTCGATACCCTCTCGCCTCAGCTGAAGCCACACCTTGCGGGCGCCGTAGACCGAATAATTTTCGGTGTGCACCCGGCTGACCTCGACTTTAAGCCTTTCGTCGCGCAGAGACCGCCGAGACGCAGGACGGTTGCGGGCTTCGTAGTAGGTGGACGGCGCAATTGAGCAGCCGTGCTCGGTGAGCACCCTGCACATCGGCTCGACGCCGTACTTGCTCTTGATCGGTTGACGAAGTCGATGAAGTCCCCGGAAACTCCGGTGTGATTCAGCGGTGAGCCGGTCATGGTCCCGGAGAGAGATCGTGGAACGGAAGTCGAGATGTAGTCATAGATGACGGAGAGCGGGCCGCACCGAAAGGTGTGACCCGCTCTCGTCGATGTCCCATCACTCCGATCGGCGATGGACTTCTCGGAACTCTTAGTTTGCCAACACCACGATCTTGTTCGTGACCGCTGAGTTCGAGATGGTGATGGAAGGCGGTGTCGATGACGTCCCAGGGCTGAATTTCACGGTCTGGACCCCGACTTTGTAGCTGTTTTCACTCTTCCGAATACCACCGCTCTTGAGGGTGCTGTAGAAGAGTCCTCGCGCGTCGTTCGATTTCACGTAGCTCACTCGTGGTGAGACACCTGCTGGATTCGAGCTCCGATTGATCAGCGTTTCGGGGCTGTTGATGCTGCTCGCCTGCACCACGGGAATAGAGTTACTTCCGCCTTTCGGGACCAGGATCTCGATTACTTTGTCGAGGACGACTTGAACGACGACCCCCTTTGTTGCGTCCTTGAACTCCTTCTGCCAGTTGACCTTCTGGAGGTACTTCACAACTGCCCCCGCTGGGCCTTGCTGCGGTGCGACGACGGGGGTCGCGTGGACGACAGGGACGACGACGAAACCACCAAAAGCGGTGAACGCTGCGAGAGCAGCGGCAACCGTTGCAGTGCGGATGGAAGTTGACCTGGACATGTCGTTCCTCTCGGTCGGGCAGGCGCCCGGCGCGGCAACCTGCACAAACAGAGGCTAATGGGCGAACCTGCGCCGTTCAAGCACTCTGGTTGCTCCATAAATGGCACACTTGCCACATGGTGAACACAGCAGATCCCGCGTGGCTTCGATTCGTGGAGTTCGTCAAGGAAGACCTGGCGCATCTGACTCCGGTCGCACTTGCCGAAATGTTCAACGACGAAGAAGTGACACCCAAACGGATCGCGGACTGGAGGCGCGGCCACGGAAGGCCGAAATTGGCAGAACTGCCTCGCCTCAGCCTCGAGTGGACGTCATCTGCCGCTCACGACGGAGAGGTAGACGAGCTGTTCTTCGCCAGGATGCTCGATGCAGTCCCAGACGTGCAAGAGGCGCTTGCGCACGAAGTATGGCTGCACAGAAGGGTTTTCGAACTGCGCAGTGAACTCCGAGATCTCGAGATGTCGGTGCGTCATTCCGACACCACCGAGGCAACCGGCGCGATCATCGCAGCCACCACCGCGACGCAGAATTGGGCGGTCGCAGTTCAACCAGCTATTGAAGGACCCGGCGATCTTCGGTTTCACGTAGCGGACATCCTGGACTTTCGGCGGGTGTACAAGCAAGGGAACGACTCTGATGTCTCACTGCGGGACGAACGTAACGACCTGGAGAACGAACTGCATCACGTGCTGAACAGGTACGGGGCGGTCTACGCGCCTCGCGCCCCCACTCAATGGATGAGTAAGGCAGACGCGGAGGCTTCAGGGGACGCTGAACCCGACAGGTTGCGATACTCCGTCAGGCACACGATCGCCGAGCGTAGCCCGGATCGTCAGTGGCAGCACAAAGATGTCCCGGCTGTCGCCATCGTCTCGTTGACCGACGGTCCTTGGCCGGCAGATGTCGGTGCACTCCTCGCGAGAATGTTGGGTTACGGATTCTTCACTACTCGGAAAATTGCGCAAGGGTATAGGCCCAACAACAGCCTCCCCACCAGCGAAGAACTAGACGCCTACCGATCACAACTCCACGGAGAGCACCTGCACAAGCCTTGGCCTCGCTACGTCTGGGCCCATCGAGGCACCGACGTCCTACCAGGCCGGTTCTTGCCGACACCGCCGAAAGATGTAGGCAATGCGCCCCAATCGGGCCCATTGCATGTGATCTGGCTGAGGGAGGATCGCCAGCTCATCGCCAATCTGGTGAGGGGACGAAAGCTGGATCGGAAACAGGCAGCCGCGATCAGAGAGGGGCGGGACAAAATCGACCGGACGATCAAGTCGTTCGAGGGTGCAGACGCTCGCGTAATAGTGCACACGATCAACTGCGAATCAGTGGGGCCGGGGCCAGACGACCGGCGTGGCCCGCGATGGCAACGCTCGTTCAGGTTGGCCAGAGAGGCAGTCGAACTGGTTCTCGGAGAAGAATACAAGGACATCATCGCACCCCACCTAACCAAGCTGGCAGTCAAACAGAATCCCGACCCTATCGAGAAGTGCCTGATCGACTGGCTCGGTAAAGACTTCCTGAGTTGATGTCAGAGCTGTAAGTCGTTGCAGGATGTGCACCGCTGGCACCGCCGCAGAAACGGATCCCCAAATATCACCTATGAGTGATATTATGACGAAGTGTCGATCTGGAGTGTGGACGTCGAGTTGGTCGAAGATTGGCTTGCACAGCTGGATCAGTCGTCCTATGAACAGGTTGTCGCTGCACTTGAATTGCTCGAAGAACGTGGGCCTCAGCTCGGTCGGCCGCTGGTCGACACGGTCACTGCCTCCCGCCACAAGAACATGAAGGAGCTACGGCCGGGATCGAGTGGGCGCTCGGAGCTGCGAGTGCTGTTTGCGTTCGACCCGCATCGAAAGGCGATCTTGCTGATCGCGGGAGACAAATCAGGTCAGTGGACCAAGTGGTACAAGAAGAACATTCCGATCGCCGACGATCTGCTCGACACCCACATCGAAAACCTGGAAGGGAAGTGAACGTGATGGCAAAAAGTCTCGACGACATGCTCAACGCACGGCCCGTCGACCGGTCCGCCGTGGACGCGCACAAGGGCCGACTGCTCGAGGAGGTACGGGCCTACCGACTCAAGGAACTCCGCAAGAATGCTGCCTTGACTCAAGGTGAGGTCGCAGACCGTCTCGGCGTCGGCCAAAACCGCATCTCCAACATCGAGCGCGGGGACCTCGCACGAATTCAAATCGACACCCTGCGCCGATACGTCGAGGCAGTAGGCGGTTCCCTGCGTGTCGAGGTCGAACTCGGAGACGACCGCTTCCACATCGCCTGACCGCAGTGCCGGCCGGTCACCTACGGCGGTGGATCACCGTAGGTGACAACCATCGAGACGATCTCCGGACCGGGCAGGATGACGCGCATCCACTTGTCGGGAACCTTCGCCATCTGTGACGCGGCAGCATCGCGGACAGACAACGGGGGACTCAGGACCAATTCCCTGTTCGCCATCTCCGGGTCGGGCGTGTATTTGGCGACCCGCCCACCCCAGACCGTGCCGCTTTTCATTTTGACCAGGGCATATGCGACACCTGGGTCAGGTAGATCGTCACGCAGGACCGACCTCCATGCGGAAATGTCGGAGATCGCGGCTTTGTCCGTGCGGTAGACGAGACGGAACGCGCCGTAGGAGATGCCGAGCGAGACCCCCAAGCAAAGGGCTGCTGCCCACGACACCGCTGCGAGGTGCGCGTTGACGTAACCTGAGCCGCCGCGGATCATCGACGCCGGATCCGGAAACGGGTACTTCTCCCATCGTGCGGCGACGATCATGCCGATTACTGTCACCACAGCTGCAGCGCCGGCACTGCACAGCGTCGACATCAGTGTGATCCGGCTGATCTCGGTGAACACCGTCTCGTGTCGACGGGTGCGCTTGGTGACGCTGGCCAGGTCGTACAGCAGCCCAGGAGCTACGAACACGAAGAAGGCCAGCACTGTCAGCCAGGTACCAGGTGTCACAGTCAGTGGTCGAAATCGCCCCACTGGTCGGAGACGGTTTCCCCGGACGCGGGCGGCGACTCCTGGCGTTGCTCGACAACCACCGGAGCCTCGACGTGCAGCGAGTCGATCGACCCCAAGATCGTGTCCGGATCCTTCGGAGGCACCGCGTAGAGCGTGCCGTCGTCCTGAGCTTCTTCAATACCCATGCCGCTGTCCGTTCGTTCACTCGCGCCGGCACTACTCGCCGCCACTCTGCGCCGTCAGTGTGCCCCATCACCACGACACATGGTGATCGAACCGATGGTCACCCGAAGCTGTCGAGGTCGAGGGTGATCTCGACACCCTCTTTCTCCACCACGATCTTCGCATGCACTGCGCCGGCCGCGGCTAGGTACTGGCGCAGGGTCGAAAGCAGCAGATCGTCGCGATTTTCTATTCTCGATACCGTGCCCTGATCAGTGTCGAGGATCGTTGCGACTTCGGTCTGAGTCAGCTTGCCCGCTTTGCGGATGTCCGCCAGGCCTTGTGCGTAGATCCGGTTCACTTCCGCGCGCTCGGACGCGTAGCGGGTGACATCGTCAGCGATCAACGGGTCCGCAACGAGTCGGTCGATGCGATCATTTCCGCGAATGAATCGGGTCTTATCCGACTGTTCGGTCATCGTTGATCTCCTTCTGTCTGAAACTTCCATGCTCGGACTGCGGCGTCGGCTCGGGGTCCGACACTGTTGTAGAACACGTCGCCGATTCTCGATTTGTCGCCCGCGAACAGTGCCACTACGACGGTGTTGCTGTCGGGTGGGAACCAGCAGATCAGCCGAAATGCGATGTCGGGGTCGAACGGATGGGCAGTGCGCCAGACCTGGTGTTGACCTGATTGGCGGACTCGTTTCAAGTCGGGTTCATCTTCTTGTGGACAGCCTCGCAGGCTCCGCAACAGCGAGAGTGCATCGGCGGCCCACGCGAGGAGGCGCCGGGAGAGCTCGTCTCCTCCTCTGGCCGCGAGAGACCCGATTCGCCTCGTGGACTGAGGAAAATCGGGTCTCTCGATTTGCTTTGGTGAGCTACTCGGCCAATCGACGCAGACCGAGTACTGCCTCTGCGGCGGCGATTGCTTCTTCCTTACGTTCGCTCCAGCCCACGTTATCCCCCGCGTCGATCATGATTGGGTTTCGCAGGGGCACCTCGTACGGAAGCGTCCCGATACCGGTGGAAACCCACAGGTGGAACGCGCCGCCAACCTTCCATCCACCGTCCGACTTCAGTATCGCGGCGACGTTGTGGGTGACATTGAGCCACTGCGTCGCCCCGATTCCGCCGTCGTCGTATTCGTAAATAGGGCTGACGCGTTTTCCGGGGCCACGGCCTCGGTTGTATTCCTCGTCCGGAGTCGCCGCAACAGGGAACCCGTCCAGCCAATACTCCTTAATGATGGCCCTCACCTCGTCGCCCAGCAACGCCCAACCATCGGCATAGCCCGTCATTCTTTCCTCTTCGTTGTGTGCCCTGCCGACTGGCACTGTTCTACGCACGCGTATCCATGACCATTCAAGCGGACATATTTCCAATACTGACTCGGTAAAATCCTCGCCCTGGAGCAACGGCCGCGACCAGTCAATCCGACGTACCCTCGAACAATCGCTCAATCCGACGCACATGTTCACGCGTATAACCAGTCCGACGAACAACCTCCACCTGCGAAACTCCAGACTGTCGCGCGCGCCAAATCTCGCCGTACAGAGCATCCCGAGCAGCCTTCTCCGCGACTACTGCACGCTTGTGCGCCTCGACGGCCTTCTCCAGCGGATCCATGCAGGTGACGTTACCGTCCGACCTGGACGCGAAACGATTCTGAACCGAGTCCACCCTGAATGCTCGGCCAAATGTCCTTCTCACACTTGCCAATGTGACATGCATGAGGCATCCTGAATGTCACATAGAGTTCTTTCCTTCGTGCTTCACAATCCGCGACAGCTCCAGTCACGCTGACCGCATCGCAGACAGAGGACCTCATGACATCCACGGCAACAAATGTCCATGCCCACGCGCAGCGCGCCTGCGACTCCCTCGTCGACCTTGCCGACAATCTCGACGCACTCGGCCGCTACAACCTCCCACAAGACATCCACACCGCAGCCCTGACCGCACAACACATCTCAAACATCCTCAAAGTCGCTTACCAAATCGCGTTCGCCTACCACAACGCCATCCCAGCACCCCGCGATGCGCTCAAAATCTACGACGTCGACGAACGCTCCTATCTCCGCGTCATCCGCAAACACAGTCTCTTCGCCTTCCGTTCCGGATACGACGCATTCCGCTGCTTCGACGACATCCACGACGTCGCACGACGACTGGAAGCGACAACCAACGCCAAGACCGCAGAGCGACTGAGACCGAAGGGCGAGTAGACATTCCGCCCACAGACTGATCCGTTCACTGTCGTACCCCTACACAAGGATTCCGTCCATGCCCGTGCGCGCCATACCTGGACTTACCGATCTCGCCACTCTGCGACCAGATCTCGCCGCAGAGTGGGATGCAGAGAGAAACAAACGGCAACCGACCGATATCACGCCGAAAAGCAGCATCCGGGCGTGGTGGCGATGCGGAAAGAAGCATTCCTATCAGGCCTGCGTCGCCGACCGCACTGCCAAAATCGGTCCAGGATGCCCCTACTGCACACTGATCCGCCCAATTCCCAATGAAACCGACTTACCTACGACTCATCCCGAAATCGCGTCCCAATGGCACCCCACCTTCAACGGCGACCGGACGCCTACCGGCTTTACAGCAAAAAGCAACTGGAAAGCTTGGTGGCGATGTGCCGGCGGTCACGAGTACCAAACAGAAATCACAAAACGCACCAACAGAAAATATGGGTGCCCACACTGCGCAGGTCGCTACGCGATCACCGGGGTCAACGATCTCGCGACAACCGAACCCGAGATTGCAAAGGAATGGGACACCATCCGAAACGATCGACCACCAACTGCAGTCAAGACAGGATCCGAGTACAGCGCGTGGTGGATTTGCCCAGACCGCAGTCACTCGTACGCATCAAGAGTCGAGCAGCGCGTAAAAGCGATAATTGGCTGCCCTTACTGCGGTGGGCGGTTACCTATTCCAGGTGAAACCGATCTCGCCACGCTACGGCCGGAGGTCGCGCGCGAGTGGCACCCCACCAAGAACACGCTCTCCGCCCACGACGTTCTCGTTGCCTCGAACAAGAGCGTCTGGTGGGCATGTTCCAGTGGTCATGAATGGAAGACTGTCGACGGCCATCGTAAGCTCCCCACTGGCGGCCATTTATGGCGCATTTTGTGGCCATGGTTTCTCCCCGCGTACGGCCAGATAGTTCCCCACCTGCTGTGAGTCAGATTCGGTCCCGGCAACGC
>NZ_LPNQ01000054.1:0-60416 GCF_019266085.1 Rhodococcus sp. FH8
CAACCGGCGCGATGGCCGCCAGACGCTCGGCCAACACCTGCGTGGTTTCGGGAACAAAATCACCGAAGTTGGAGAAATGAGCGATCTTCGACAACTGAGCCGCTACCGCATCCGCGATCTCGGTGCGCCCGTGCCCGACATTGGTGAACCACAGGCCCGCCGTCGCATCCAGATACCGAGTGCCCTCGCGGTCCCAGATGTACGCGCCCTCACCGCGTGAGACGACAAACGCGCCGTTCTTCTCCACAGCGCCCATGTCCGCGAACCCGTGCCACAATGCCGAAGCCATCGTCTTTCTCTCCCAACTGGATACGTTCGAAATAGATCGGTCAGTTCACGCGGAGTGCGGGCGGAAGAACCCGCTCGACCCACTGGGTTGCCTGCTCGAATGCGTAGGCGAGTTGGAGTACGTCCAAGTCGGCTCCGTGCCGACCGATGATCTGGATACCCATGGGAAGCGAACGATCGTCGAAGCCGACCGGCATCCCCGCAACCGGAACCCCGGCCATCGTCCAGGGAACAACCGTCTCCATCCACCGGTGATACGTGTCCATCGACCGGCCGTCGACGGTCTCGGGCCAGTGAGTGTTCTTGTCGAAAGGAAACACCTGGGCACTGGGCGCAAGAATGTAGTCGTAGGTTTCGAACATCTTGGTAATGGCCGACAGCCAGCCGTTGCGGGCCTCCGCGGCCTTGGTCACGTCGAGAGCCGACAGAGTGACCGCGTGCTCGAGTTCCCACAACAGTTCGGGCTTCATCAACTCGCGCAAGCTCGGATCGTTGTACTGATCGATCAAGCCGAGCTGTGCCCACCAACGCCACCGCAAGAACAGTTGCCAGATGTCCTCGGGTTTGAAGTCGGGAAGCGCCGCCTCGACGCGGCACCCCAACTGTTCGAAGACCTCGAACGAGGATTCGCACAACTCGAGAACTCCAGGTTCGGTTGCCAGGTAACCGTTCCAGTCACCGACCCATGCGATCCGAGAGCCCTTCAGATCACGTGCGAGGCTTTCGGTGAATACCGCGGGATCCTCACGAATCCCCAACGGTGCATAAGCATCCGGCCCCGCCATCGTGGAAAGCAGGTGAGCCACGTCGGTGACGGTTCGGCCCATCGGGCCCACAACGGCGCCCTGAGCGATGAATCCCGTCTCCGGTATCCGACCCCAGGATGGTCGAAACCCAACAACGTTGTTGAATGCCGACGGGTTTCGGAGCGAACCCATGTAATCGCTTCCATCAGCCACCGGCAACATGCGGAGCGCCAACGACGCTGCGGCGCCACCGCTGCTACCGCCGGCAGTGCGCGAATTGTCGTACGGCGACACCGTCGTACCCCACACCGGGTTGTACGTCTGGGATCCGAGCCCGAACTCCGGTGTGTTCGTCTTGCCGATCACGATGGCACCGGCAGACCTGATCCGCTTGACGAACAGTTCGTCATCTTCGGCGATTCGGTCCGCGAACATCGGCGACCCGGACGTGAACGGCAGACCCTTGGCTGCCGAAAGATCCTTCACCGCATGCGGAAACCCGTGCATCCAACCGAGATACTCCCCACTCGCCAACTGCGAATCACGCTCGCGCGCCTCCGCCGTCAACGCTTCCCGATCCCGCAATGCGACGATCGCGTTCACCGCCGGGTTATGTAATTCGATCTGATCGAGGAAGCTGTCCATCACCTCGACACACGACACTTCACGCCTGCGTATCAGACCACTGAGCGTGACCGCATCGGCCATGACGAGTTCGCGATTCTCGGGCGCACCGGAAACGCTCTCGTCGACAGGGTCAGCAGCATGAACCATCGTGAATCCTTTCAAGCAGTGAAGTGGGGTACGCCGCGGCGGACTCGCCGACACCGGCAACTGATTCGAGGACGAATTGCCGGTGGCGGCGCGACTGTCGAGGTTTCCAGCGAGGTTCTTGCCTACTACTGACCGAGATCGACGATGGCAGCGACTGGGCCGCCGCCCTCGGGACCCTGGTGCGCTGCCGATACCGAGACGAACACTGCCGGATCGCCGGTGACAGCTGCCGTGACTCCGCCGACACACGACTTGATCTGGCGGTGCCAGTGCACGTCGGAGTCGTCGAGCATCGCATTACGACGGCCACGGACCGTTCCGTCCTGACTGGCCTCGCACTTCAAGAACACGTTGACGAGTTGACCGTCCAGGTCGCTCGAGTGCGGCCGCTCCGGAAGTTCGAGTCCGGCGTCACGGATCGCCGCCCAGATGCCGTCCTGGTCGAGCGGATCCTTCATCACGCTGTGGCCGATCCGGTAGCGTCCGCCGACGCCGCGTGCGTTACCGACGACGACGATCTGCGCGCGGTCCAACTCGACGCCGGACGAGCAGGATGCGACAGAGGAGAAGAGTTCGCGGCTGTGCATGACATCCTCGTCGGTCGGCATGTCGATTTCGCCGAGCGCAACCGCGATCCCCAGAGCCGTTCCGCCGTTGGACAGGTCCATCGACTCATGAGTCTGTTCGGTCCACACAGTCTTGCCGCGGCTCTTGGCGTCACGGATGGTGTGAATTGTCAGCAACGGAGTCTTGGTCTGTACGTAGTGCACGTCGGCGGGATCGGTGATGCCGGCATTGGCCATCGCGTCTTTCACTGCCGCAGCAACTTTGGTGATCATGGCCGTACGGCCGATGTCCTCGGGCAGCAGTTGCTCACTCATGGCGACACCCACGGTCAGTCGCGGCTCGTCGGTCTTGGTGACCTTGTCTGCCGGCACGGTCGCGAAGATCGTCGCGTGCGGGCTGATCACGCCGTCCGTGCCGCCGGACCAGACGATCGGCACCTCCGCCACTTCTTCGGGGCTGCGATTACCCTTGGCGGAGAGAACCTCTCGGAACGCTCGGTCCGCGATGATGCGCGTGTAGTCGTTGACGCCGCCGTTACCCTCGGTTTTGCCGATGACTGCAATGACGCGGTCGGCCTCGAGGACACCGTCGTCGATCAGCTTGGCGAGCTCACTGGCGTCGGAGACGCTGTGTAGCGGAACCTTACGGACCTCGATTGCTTCGGGCATTGGCATCTCCTTGTATAGGGAATCGTGGAGGCAAAATTGAGCCTTGACAGCTCCGGGCGCTCAGTCCAGCCGAGCGGTTCGGAACTGCCGTGTCGACCACGCTATGACGACTCGAACCCATCGGCATCGTCAATACTTGCCCAAACGAAAACCGCGATTGGTTATTTCGACTCCGATTCACCGGTTGTGCGCCGCCCCATCGGTTCTCACTTACGATTCGACCATGGACACCACTGTTGTCGACCATCCGCTGGCGGCATCGCTGCTCACGACCATGCGCGACGCTCGCAGCGACAACGCAACGTTCCGGTCCGCCTTGCGCAGACTGACCCATATGTTGGTCTACGAGGCCATGCGCGGCGCAGAACTGGAACAGTTCGACATCGAGACGCCAGTTGCTCCGACGCTGGGGGTGCGGCTGGCGAATCCACCGCTCCTGGTCCCGGTCTTGCGAGCGGGCCTCGGCATGGTCGAACAGGCGAGTGCCCTTATTCCGCAGGCAGGCGTCGGTTTCGTGGGAATGGCACGAGACGAGAAGACACACCAGCCGGTTCCGTATCTGGAGTCCCTGCCAGCTGATCTGTCGAGCACCCCCGTCTACGTCCTCGATCCGATGTTGGCGACCGGTGGATCCATCGTCCGCACAATCGATCTGCTCATTGCACGCGGAGCCACCGATGTGACTGCAATATGTGTCGTCGTGGCTCCGGAAGGGATCGAAGCACTGAAGAACTCCGGACATCCGGTCCGGCTCCTCACAGCGAGCATCGACGACGGCCTGAACGAAAATGCTTTCCTGATACCTGGACTCGGAGACGCGGGCGATCGCCAATTCGGGCCGCGGTAGTTGGCAGACATACGGAGAACCGCTCATTCCGAGAGGCTATTTTCGTCAACTGTTGACAATGTTCGTCGCGTGATCGAGCGTAGTCTCGCGACATGGATAGATCTGCCAAATATTCGAGCGAAGAGGTTCAACATTTGCCAGAGGGTGGCGACTACAGACTCACAGTTCGGGATGTCCTCGAGCTGCCCAGTCTGCGTGGAGCCGAAGTCCTTGCCGGGCACGGGGGCTTACGCCACCTCGTTCAATCGGTGAACGTGATGGAAGTACCGGACATCCTCGCTTGGGTGAAGCCGAACGAGTTGTTGGTGACAACCGGGTTCCCGCTGCGCTACGGGCGAACCGGCGAGCTTCTCGACGACACAGATCTCAGTGACCTCGTCGACGGTCTTGCACGTCGAGGAGTCGCGGCACTTGCCGTGAAAACGGGCCGTTATCTCGACGAGTTGCCCGAGGCGATGCTGCACATGGCAGAGCAGCGAGGGCTTCCGCTGTTGGTTCTTCCCGTCACCGCGGGATTCGACGAGGTGATCTCGGAGGTCTTCACCAAGTTGGTGGCGAAGCAGTCCGCGGCACTCGACATTGCCGATCGACTTCACCGCTCGTTGACGTCGATCGTCTTGGAAGGTGGCGATCTACCTCAGATTGCCGCAGAATTCGCCGCGCTCTTCGACGTCAGCGTTCTGATCTGCTCGCCGGACGGAAGGGTATTGACCGAGGCCGGGGATTCAGCCGCGCTGAACGCGCTTCCGTTGTTCGAAAGCACCGGTCGGTTCCTGACCGAGCGGGTCGCCGTCGGTTTACAGAACGCGCCCAAGGGATTTCCCGGCCAGTTGGCGCTCACCCGAGTGGTGGCCGGCGGCACCGACCACGGCCGGATGGTGGCGTACGCCGGCACCCACGAACTCGGCGCAGTTGTCGTTCAAGCGCTGGAGCGAGCGGCCACCGTTGCCGCGCTGGCCGTCACCAAACAGCTGGCAGTTGCGGCAGTGGAATCCAAGTTCCGCGGCGACTTCCTCCGTGACGCACTGATAGGCGAAGCCGGCTCGCCTGCGGAAGTGAGCGCGCACTTCACCCAGTTGGGGTGGGATGTCACTCGTCCACTTGCCGTTGTGGTTGCAGAACTCGACGTCGATCACCCGGAATCCCAGCACGCGAATTCCACTCGCACGGACCAAGATCGACTCAGCGACGGCTGGCAACAAGTGGTCCGAACACACGAGCGGACGGCGCCGTCCGTCGGGTTTCGACACGAGGTGGTCACGCTTTTCCCGACCAGCACCGACCGTGCGGTTCGGGACATCGAAGGGTTGGTGCGCAAGGTTGCCGGCGATCGCACCAGCGGCCGCCGATCCTTCAGCACGGGAGTGAGCCGGGTGATCTACTCCCTGGCCGATCTACCCGCGGCCTACGACCAAGCCTGTACAGCCGTGGTCGTCGGCCGACGTATCAACGGGCCGGGGCAGATCGCACACTTCGACGAACTCGGTGTACACCGACTCCTCTCGCTCCAGACGGACAAGAGCGAACTGCGTTCGTTCACCGATGACGTTCTGAAGTCCTTGTCGGCGGACAACGCCGAAGCCGCTGACCTGCGTCTGACACTCCAGACCCTGCTCGACTGCAATTGCAATGTCGCCGAGGCCTCCCGGGCGCTGCACATGCACTACAACACTTTGCGTTACAGAATCGGAAAGCTGGAGAGCGTCGTCGGATCGTTCACCGACGACCCCGTCCTTCGATTGAACGTCTCACTCGCCCTGCAGGTCATGAAGATGCACGAAATGTCATGACTTCGCACGATATGAGCTGACAGAACGTCCCGATAACGGTTCGATACAACCGCAATCGCGCCGCCCGGTGAGCGTTCGTCACTTCTTACCCACCACTGACACCCGTCGTCGGCAAGGTTACCCATGTGCCGTTCATCGGTGCCCGCTTACGGTTCGAAAGACGGGCCGCACATACCTCCTTCAGTGGCCCTGGCCGGTTTCTCGGTCCAGCGGACCGGAGTCGACCGAACTACGGAGGCCTCAACCACCAACTGGCTCAGCCAATTACACCAGAACACGGCGGTGCGACATGAACTCGACTTCGAAGCCTCACAACACAAGTGCTCGTAGTGGTCCGTTACACGACGTGATAGTCGTCGACCTCACGCGCGCACTCGCGGGTCCTCACGCGGCAATGATGCTCGGCGATCTGGGTGCCGACGTGATCAAGGTCGAATCACCTCACGGCGGCGACGACACCCGTGGGTGGGGGCCGCCTTTTGTGGAGCCCACGTTGGAACCACCGAACACACAACGGGAATCGACGTATTTTCTGTCCACGAACCGGAACAAGAAGTCGATCACGCTCGATCTGAAATCCGACAGTGGGCGCGCGACCCTCGAAGATCTCGTCTGCCGCGCCGATGTTCTCATGGAGAACTTCCGCACCGGAGTTCTCGATCGACTCGGATTCTCGACCGAGCGGCTGGCCGAACTCAATCCTCGACTGATCGTTCTGTCCATCAGCGGTTTCGGCCACGACGGCCCGGAAGGCGGTCGCGCCGGCTACGACCAGATCGCCCAGGGGGAAGCCGGACTCATGTCGCTGACCGGCTCGAGTCCGGACGACGTTCAACGAGTCGGAGTTCCGATCGCCGATCTTCTCGCCGGAATGTACGGGGCGTTCGGTGTCGTCGCGGCTTTGAAGGAACGCGAACAGACGGGGAAAGGCCGCGTTGTCCGAACGTCGCTCTTGGCCAGCGTGGTCGGTGTTCACGCGTTTCAAGGAACGAAGTGGACCGTCGCCGGTGAGGTAGGCACAGCGCAGGGCAACCACCATCCCTCCATCGCACCGTACGGGCTCTTTCGTACCGGCGATGGCGCAGTGCAGATCTCGGTCGGCAGCGAAAGCCTGTGGAGAAGATTCTGCGAAGGATTCGACCTCGACCCTGACGCCCCGGGTATGGCAACAAACGCCGAACGCGTCGAAAATCATTTCCAGGTCGTCGAATTGATCGAACGTACCTTCAAGCCGTACTCGCGTGACGAGCTTCTGACCGAACTCGACCGCATCGGAGTACCGGCAGGACGGGTTCGGACGATCTCCGAAGTGTACGAATGGGAGCAGACCCGATCACAGGGATTGCTCGTCGACGTCGACCACAGCACGCTCGGAAACATCACACTGCCCGGTCCACCGCTACGATTTTTCGATCCGGACGGAACCGAAGTGACGGAGACCCGCCACACTGCACCTCCGGTTCTCGGTGAAGACACTGACGAAATCATGTCATGGCTACAAGGATTCACCCGATGAACCGCCTGACGGCTCGCGACTTGCTCGACCTGGTGATCGATGCCGGCACCTGGGAGTCGTGGGATACCCCTCCGATTCCCGTCGCGACCGACTCCGATTACGCCGAAGCACTTCTGCGGGCCCAGGAGAAGACCGGACTCGACGAGTCCGTCCTGACCGGAAGCGCCTCCGTCCGAGGCCGCCGTGTGGCAATCATCGTCTGCGAGTTCGGTTTTCTCGGTGGTTCGATCGGCGTGGCGGCGGGAGAACGCCTCGTCGTCGCCATCCGTCGAGCCACCCAAGAGCAGCTGCCCCTTCTTGCGCTTCCCACGTCCGGGGGAACGCGCATGCAGGAGGGGACGACGGCGTTTTTGCAGATGGTCAAGATCACCGCGGCGCTCATCAAGCACAAAGAAGCGCACCTGCCCTACATCGTCTATCTCCGAAACCCCACCACCGGAGGCGTATTCGCGTCCTGGGGATCACTCGGTCACGTGACGATCGCGGAACCGGGGGCCCTCGTCGGATTCCTCGGCCCTCGAGTGTTCGAGGCCTTGTACAACTCACCTTTCCCCGCCGGTGTCCAGACAGCGGAGAACCTTCACGAGCACGGACTCATCGATGCAGTGAGGCCGCCAGACCAGCTCGCCGAAATCGTCGAACGCGCATTGCGCATCATCACCGGGGCGCATCGTGGGTACTTATTGCCCAGTGACCCGTGCTCGTACGATTGCCCACCCGATACGTCGGCGTGGGAATCCGTCGTCGCATCCCGGCGCGAAGACCGACCGGGGATACGGGAAGTGTTGCTCAATTCCGCCTCGGACATGCTCCCGCTCAACGGAACCGGCCAAGGCGAGAACGATCCCGGCATCATGCTCGCGCTCGTTCGCTTCGGCGACATGCCCTGCGTCCTTCTCGGACAGGACCGGCGCGGACAGACTGCTCACTCCCCACTCGGCCCCGGCGCTCTGCGGGAGGCTCGGCGAGGTATGCGGCTGGCCGCAGAACTCGACCTGCCGCTGGTGACGATCATCGACACAGCGGGCGCGGCACTGTCGAAGGAGGCCGAAGAAGGCGGACTGGCGGGCGAGATCGCTCGGTGCATAGCCGACATGATTTCACTCGAGGTCCCCACCATTTCCCTCCTGCTCGGGCAGGGCACGGGCGGCGGCGCCCTGGCACTGATTCCGGCCGATCGAGTGCTGGCGGCCCGCCACGGTTGGCTCTCGCCCTTACCTCCCGAAGGTGCGAGCGCGATCATGTTCCACGACGTCACGCACGCGCCGGACATGGCAGCCAGTCAAGGGATCAGGTCCTTCGATCTGCTCGCGGGCGGCATCGTCGATCGGGTCATCCCCGAATTTCCCGATGCCGCGGACGAATCCGCCGCCTTCTGCACTCGCGTCGGAGCGGTACTGCACTACGAGCTGAGCGTGCTCAGTGCTACCGATGCGACTGAACGGCTCAACACCCGCACCGAACGCATCGACCGTATCGGCCTGGTCGAAGCCAGTACCTCCGTCTGATCGATCAGTACCCAGAACACCGGAAAGGCCGGACATCCTCCGCGGAGGATGTCCGGCCTTCGTCGATCGAGCACACTCAGCCAAGCGTCACGTGAGTTGCTTGGCGGGTTCCTCCCGATCGCCGCCGGGAGTCTTCGAATCCGGCTTGTTCGGTTCCGGATTCTTCGCATTCAGTTCCGGGTTCTTCGAACCGATGAACTGGCACAGGTGGTACATCCCGATCACGACGATGGTGCCGAGCGCGATGCCGCTGAGCGAGAACGTGTCACTGAACTTCAGGGCCGTGTCGCCGATACCGATGATCAGACCGGCCGCGATCGGCATCAGGTTGAGCGGATTGCCGAAGTCGACGCCGTTCTCCTTCCAGATCTTGGCGCCGAGAAGGCCGATCATGCCGTAGAGCACCACGGTGATTCCGCCGAGAACACCGCCGGGCGTCGCCGAGATGACGGCACCGAACTTGGGGGAGAAGCCGAGCATCATGGCGACGATGCCGGCAACCGCGTAGGCGGCGGTGGAGTACACACGGGTCGCTGCCATGACACCGATGTTCTCGGCGTACGTCGTGGTGGGCGAACCGCCGACGCTGCTGGCGATAGCGGTGGCGAAACCGTCACCGGCGAGCGCACGTCCCATGTACGGGTCGAGGTCGTCCCCCGTCATCTCGGCCACGGCCTTGACGTGGCCCGCGTTCTCCGCGATCAACGCGATGACACCCGGAAGGACCAGGATGATGAACGTGAGGCTGAACGACGGAGCGTGGATGCCGACGATTCCGTTGGCCTCGTCCGAGAACGGGGGAAGGCCGAACCACGACGCCGACTGCACCGAATCCCAGTTGACGCGGAAGTGCTCGGTGATCTGACCGGTGCCTGCGTCGTAGGAGGTGATCGTCCCCGAGACCCGGTCGAGGATCCAGGAGAGGACGTAGCCGAAGATCAGCGCCAGGAAGATGGCGATGCGCGCCATGAAGCCTCGTAGCGCGATACTCATGACGATCAGGGCCACCATGACGATCAGAGCCACCCACTGGTCCTGCGGCCAGTACAGCCCCGCGACGACGGGTGCCAGGTTGAATCCGATCAGCATCACCACTGCCCCGGTCACCACCGGGGGAAGAACCTTGAATACGACCCGGCCACCGAGGAAGTGGATCGCGATACCGATGGCTGCCAGGACCAGTCCGGACACCAGGATCGCGCCGGTCACCTCGGCGGATGTTCCGCCTTGGGCACGAATGGCGGCGATACCACCGACAAAGGCCGCCGACGTACCGAGGTAGCTGGGAATGCGTCCCTTGACCACCAGCAGGAAGAAGAGCGTACAAAAGCCCGACATCATCACGGCAAGTTGAGGATTGAGCCCCATGATGATCGGGAAGACGAACGTCGCGCCGAACATCGACACCACGTGCTGGCTGCCCAGCCCGATGGTTCTTCCCCAGCTGAGCCGCTCGCCGGGAGCGACCACTTCACCCGGTCTGATGTTCTTTCCATCTCCGTGCAACGTCCAAATCGGCATGATGGGACCTTTCGTGCAGAGGAAGGTGTCCGAACGCTGAGTGTGCTCCAGCTCACAAAACACCGTGACTGGAGTGAAACGCTATTACAGCGCGGGGGTATCGACGTGATGACAATCTGCCAGAACCCACCGACCCGGATTGGCAATATTAGTGATTGATGCCGCGCATCGCGGTTATCTTCAGTGCTAGAGACAGATCCAGCCGGAGTTCGGGTTGCGCCGTGAAGGGTCCCAGCATTTTCTCCAGCTTAACGACCCTGTAACGCAGTGTGTTGTAATGGAAGTGGAGCTTGCGCGCTGTCTCGGCGATGTTGATGTTGGTCGCGAGCAAGACTTCCAATGTCTTGCGCATGTCCTGCGCTTCGGCAGTTTCCTCCGTCAGTTCCCGCAGTGTCTCCCGCGCGAACGTCTCCAGCTCGTTTTCGTCCTCGACCAGACTGAGCAGTCTGTACACGCCCAGATCGTCGAACTGAGTCACCGTCCACGGACCGGAGATCCGTCGCCCGACGGTCAGTGCGGTGCGCGCCTGACTGTAGAGCGCCGGAACGGCGTCGATCGCCGCTGTCGGCCGGGACACCCCGACACTGAACGGCCTTCTCCCGCCGCCACCTTCACCGCGAACGACCGTGACGAGGTCCCGCACCAATGCCATCGTGTCGGTGCCGACGCCCATCACGATCACCGTCTCGCCCGTCAGCGCGGTCACCGCCGCACCGGGATCGCGGTGGGCGATCGCGCCGGAGAACGCCATCGCCTGGCGATCGACGACGGGCAGCCGAGCGGGCGCCGCCGAGGCCGGTTCGTCGATCGGGTCCGGCTCGATCGAGACGATCACCAGCGGGCGGTCGAAGTCCCAACCGAATGTCTTGGCATGGGAGACAACGTGATCGTGGTCCCCGGCCCGGCCGAGGAGCAGGTCGTGAACGAAGTTGGCGCGATGGCGTTCCTCCACCGACGCCACGGCTTGTTCGCGGGTGATGACCAACGCACACACCGACGCGGCCCGCTCGACCAGGTACTGGTCGTAACTCGTCATCACGCGCTCACCGGTGAACAACGCGAGACGCCCGTGGTCGATGTGATTGGCGGAAATCGCGGACACCGCGATGAATTGACCGTCGAACTCGTGCAGACCCAATCCGCCCTCGACGGTGTCGGTCCGCAGACGACCGGTGGAATCGACGGCGGGACAGGCAGACAGATGCTTGCGCTCCGCGGCGTCCCCGGCGCGGCAGATCTCGCGTCCGTCCGAGGTGGTGATCAGGGCGGCGCCCTTCATCTCCCGTGCGATGACTTCGGTCAATTGCGGGAGGCCGCCGCCGCCCATCACGACGTCGACCAGCAGCCGTCGCAAGCGCTCGGCCCCGAACATGGCGTCGATCTGGGCCGACTCCGTCTGCTCACGGTCTCTCGCCGCAGGGTGATCACACGCACCGTGAAAAACCAGGAGCGGGAAGCCGGCGCTTTCGGCCGCGTCGACCAGCTCCGGCGCGAGAGTGTCCCCGTCTGCGCCGAATTGGACGGCAAGTGCCGCAACACCTCGCGTCGACAACCGTCCGACAAATGCTTTGAAGGTTTCGGTGACCCTGGCGAGGGTTTCCGGCGTGGTGATCAGCAACTGTCCGTGCCGCAGCCACGGTCCGATGTCCGGAACCGCCATGAATCCCACCCGGGCTACCGTCGGGTCTTCGCAGCCGCCGGCGACCTTTCGAACACCAGGAAGGAGCTGGGTTCGAAGAAGTTCGGAGAGAACAGCATTCACCTCGGATGCCGGTACGGCCGGGTTTGCCACTTGGCAGGCACCTCGATTTCATTCGGATCACGGAAGATGGTTCACGAAAGAAACGATCCTATCCCCACCGAACACAAGATGTCCGAATTCAGCGCAGTCGACTCAGGCCGTTCGATGCAGGGCGGTCGGATTCTCCTGAGGTGGCGGGTGGATCGGCCCCTGCAGATCCCGCAGTTCCAAACCGGAGGCATTGCGCAGGGTCTTGGTCATCTCGGCGAGGATCGACACTGCAGTCTCCTCCGGTGTCCTCGCGCCGAGATCCAACCCGATCGGTGAGTGCAGACGCCCCAACTCGGCGTCGGTGACGCCTCGCTCCTTCAACAGCGCCACCCGACGCTCATGCGTCGCACGACTTCCCATCGCGCCGACGTACGCAGCCGGCGAACGCAGCGCGATCTCGAGCAGGGGGATGTCGAACTTCTCGTCGTGCGTGAGCACGGCCAGGACGGTTTTGTTGTCGATCGGTGCGGTTTCGAGGAACTTGTGTGGCCACATGACGACCAGATCGTGGGCGTCGGGGAAGCGCGCCCGTGTCGCGAAGACCGGCCGTGCGTCCACGACGGTCACGCGATAACCCGCAAAGGCGCCCAACGTACACATCGAGGCCGCGAAGTCGATGGCCCCGAACACGTACATCCGCGGTAGTGGCGCGAAGATCTCGACCAGCAGGTCGTGCTGCGAATCGATGAGAGTTCCCGCCGGCGCGACAAAAGCGACGGACTCACCGGTGTCCATCGTGCGCAGCAGGATGGACACCTCGTCCTCCGTGGCATCCAGATCCCCGCTGCGTCGGCCGTGCTCGACGACGAGGTGCCGTGCCGGTGCTCCCGGACGCACTTCGGTGACCACGACGACGGGCGTATCGGCCTCGATCCGTTCACAAACCTGACCGAACTCGACGAAATCGGCTCCGACGGCCTGGACGAACACTTCGATGGTTCCGCCGCAGGTCAGCCCTACCCCGATGGCGTCGTCGTCGGAGACGCTGAAGACCTCGACGCGACTGGTGCCGTCGGCGAGAACCTCCTGGGCGATCTCGTACAGTGCACTCTCGATACACCCGCCCGAGACGCTGCCGACCACCTCGCCGGAGCGTGAGACGGCCATCGAAGCACCGGGCATGCGCGGTGAGGATCGCCAGGTACGGACAACCGTCGCCAGTGCAAAATCCTCGCCGCGGGCGTGCCACTGCGCCAGCTGAGTGGAAATGTCGCGCATCGCCTCGCCTCCCGCTTGCATCGCCGTCCGTAGAGAGTTCACGGTATCGGCCCACCGCAATCCTGCCTGTCACACAATGCGCCTAAATCCGGGCCCTGCAGTTGTGCAATGTCGCCGTCGCATCACCTTGCGCTCTCGACCAGTGTTGTCACCGAGCCCAGCCGAAAGCAGGCCTGACCTTCATTCTTCCCCTCTCCGACGATCACTGCAGCGGCAATTCACGCAGATGGTGCGACGGATCGAGTGGGCGACGTTGCACACCACAGAACCGAGGTTTCTCCCATGGACCAATTGCTCAGCGGTATCAAAGTTCTCGACCTCACCCGTGCTCTCGCGGGGCCTCTGTGCACGTCGCTGCTCTCGGACTTCGGCGCCGACGTGGTCAAGGTCGAAACCCGTGGCTCCGGCGACAGTTCGCGTCAGTGGCCGCCGTTCGACGGCGATCGAAGCCTCTACTTCGCTTCCGTGAACCGCGGCAAACGGTCGATCGCCATCGACATGCGCAGTGACCGCGGGCGGAAACTGCTTCGCAGCCTGGCCCTCGACGCAGATGTGCTGGTCGAGAACTTCCGTCCGGGAGTACTGGCCGACATGGGGCTCGATCCCGACTCGCTCGAGCAGGAGAATCCAGGGCTCGTCGTGATGAGCATCAGTGGTTTCGGCCCGGTGGGCCCTGACCAGTTCGCGCCCGGACTCGATCAGGTGGCCCAGGGCATGTCCGGGCTGATGTCGGTCACCGGTGCCGGGGAACAGACCCCGATGCGGGTCGGTATCCCCATCATCGACACGGTCTCGGGCATCTACGCAGCGCTGGGCATCACGGCGGCGCTTGCCTCTCGCGGTCGCGATGGTCGTGGGCACCGCGTGCAGACCTCGTTGCTGGAATCCGCGATCTCGATCATGACCTTCCAGGCGCAGGACTACCTGAGCACCGGGCGGGTTTCGACGCCGAACGGCAATACGCACCCGACGATCACGCCGTACGGCGCTTTCGACACTGCCGACTTCCCGATCAACATTGCCACCGGCTCGGACAAGCACTGGATCGCACTGTGCTCGGTACTCGGCGACCCCGAGCTCGCCTTCCGTACCGAATATGCCACGGGTAAAGAACGTTTGGCGCACCGAGACCAACTGACCAAAGAACTCGAGGACCTACTGACCACGAAGGGCGCGGCGCAATGGATCTCCGAGATCCGCGGTGCCGGAATCCCCTGCGGCCCCATCCATTCGATCGATCAGGTGTTCTCCGACCCGCAGGTCGAGGCATTGCAGATGGTCGAGCAGACCCAGAGCGCCGACGGAACGTCGATTCCCGTTGTCCGCGGACCGTTCTGGGTGGACGGCAAGACCCTTCCCGTCAGGAATGCGCCACCCATGACTCTCGGCGGTGACGCCGACGACGTACTCACCGACTTCGGCCTGCGCCCGGAGGAGATCGAGGATCTTCGCGCAAATTCGGTGATCTGACCGCACACTAGTAACAGAGCAGACGCTCTGTTACTGTGCGTTCATGCCTCGGCCACGCGTCCACGACCTCGACACCCTGCTCGACGCTGCCGAAAAACTTGCCGCCACTGCCGGACCGAGCGCTGTCACGGTCCGGGCAGTCTCCGACGCCACCGGTGTATCCAACGGGGCGATCTATCACGCATTCGGCTCTCGCAGTGGACTGGTCGGTAGCGCGTGGCTGCGTGCTGCGCGACGATTTCTCGCGCTTCAACAATCGAGAGTGGACGACGCTCTCGCGGACCCGTCGCCGACTTCGGCGGTTTCCGCCGTCGTCGCAGCCGCCGAAGTTCCGGCCGTCTTCGCGCTCGACTACCCACAATCCGCGTTGCTGCTGTTGACGATCCAGCGCGACGAACTGCTCGGCACCGACGTCCCTGCCGACATCGCCGAGCAACTCACACAACTCGACCGGTCTCTGGTCGAGTTGTTCATCCGGTTGTCGACCGCGCTCTGGGGCCGCAAGGACGGCCGAGCCGTCGAGGCAATCGAGGCCTGTGTTGTCGGCCTGCCTACCGGACTGCTCATCCATCCCGCCAAACGCGCCGACGGTTGGCGAGTCCCCGACGCCGCAGCACGCGCGCGGTTGGATGCCGCCGTTCGAGCGGTTCTGCATCTCGACCCACCACTGCCCAAGCCACGCAACAGGAAAGGCCAATCATGACCGCAACTCTGCGCTTCGAAGACAAGATCGCCGTTCTCGATCTCGGCGAGGACGAGAATCGATTCTCGCCGGAGTGGCTCGATTCCGTCGACAAGCTACTCGACCAGACTCTGAGTGAAGGCGCACACGCCCTGGTCACCACGGCGACGGGCAAGTTCTACTCCAACGGACTCGACCTCGACTGGCTGGGCGCGAACGGCGACAAGGCGAAGTGGTATGTGCAGCAGGTGCAGTCGCTGTTCGCTCGGATGCTGACGTTCCCGATGCCCACCGTCGCGGCGATCAACGGCCACGCCTTCGGAGCCGGCGCCATGCTCGGCATCGCGCACGATTACCGCGTCATGCGCGATGATCGCGGCTACTACTGCTTCCCGGAGGTGGACATCAACATCCCCTTCACCGAAGGAATGGCAGCTCTCATCCAGGCCAAACTCAGCCCGGCGTCGGCAATCGTCGCCATGACCACGGGGCGGCGATACGGCGGAAGTGACGCATTCGCAGCCGGTTTGGTGGACTTCACCGCATCCGTCGACGCTTTGACCGCCAAGGCCATCGAAATGGTTGCACCGATCGGCCCGAAGAATGCGGGCACACTGGGGGCAATCAAGTCGACGATGTTCGCTTCAGTGGTCACCGCTCTGAACACCGACGGCTAGAAGCGACGGACTGTGTTCTCGCAGAGCCGCTTCCAGATCGTCGGCAACACTTTCGGGATCGCGGCCTTCGGTGCTCAGAACCACGTCGACTCCACTGAGCGTCGGCATCGAACCGGCCAGCAGTTGTGACGCCTCCACCAACTCGTCCAACCCGGCCCAGCCGGCCGGTTCACGTTCGATGATTCTGGTACGCAATGTATCCGGATCGGCCTCGAGGCGCGCCAGCAGGTGCCCCTCGGCGCCGGTCGCGGCCAGCAGGGCGCGCCCGTAGTCGTCGTCTTCGACGGTAGCCGTGAGGAACAGGAGTTCGTACCCCGCTTCCCGGTACGACGCACACAGCATCCCGACGTGTGCGATTGCCCGTTCGGTCCCCAGCGGCGGATAGCACCGCTCGAGTTCGTCCACCTCGATCATCGCGTTGCTCACCCCGGCCTCGCCGAGTCGATCGTGAAGCGCGGTCAGCACGGAACTCTTCCCCGCGCCCGGCGGGCCTGTCAGCAGCAGTACGAACACGTCCTCCACTATTGCAGAGCCGTAAGCACGTCCAGAACCTTGTGCAGGCGCGGGGCGGCGAGAAGGCTGGAGAAGACAGCTCGACATGTACAACAGCCCTGATCGGAGCACAGCGATGACCACCACGATCACCGAAATCGCGCCGGACATCTACCGACTGTCGACCTTCGTGGACGAAGCGAACCTCACGATGAACCAGTTTCTCGTCGACGGCGAGGAACCCTTGCTCTTCCACACCGGGCAGCGAGCGTTGTTCACCTCGGCTTCCGACGCACTCTCCACGCTGATCGACATCGACCGTCTGAAATGGATCACGTTCGGTCACGTCGAGGCCGACGAATGCGGGTCCATGAACTCCTGGCTTGCGGCGGCCCCCGAAGCGCAAGTTGCACACGGTGCGATGGGGTGCTTCGTCCAGGTCAACGATCTGGCCGATCGGGCGCCACTTCCCTTGCAGGACGGCGACGTACTCGAAACCGGCAGCCGCCGAGTCCGGCACATCGACACCCCACACGTCCCACACGGTTGGGACGCGGGTCTGATGTTCGAGGAGACGACGTCGACGCTGTTCTGCGGAGATCTCTTCACTGCGTTCGGGCACCACCCCGCGACCACCGAGCACGAAATCGTCGGTCCCGCTTTGGAAGCCGAGGACTTGGGCCACGCCACCTGCCTCACCCCGGATCTCGAACCCACGATCCGCGCCCTGGCCGACCTCGAGCCGCGGATTCTGGCTACCATGCATGCACCGACGTACTACGGCGACTGCGTCACCACGCTTCACGACCTGGCCGACTCGTACGCAACACGTTTCGCAGCCGAAACCGAAAGATGGAAGTCAGACTAGAGCTTGCGCATTCGACGTGATTCGCGCCGCCACGGACAGCGCAACATGCTCGTGGAACGGCCGGGCCACCACTTGCACTCCGACCGGTAAACCGTTGCGGGAGAGTCCTACCGGAACCACGACCGACGGAAGGCCGAGCACACTGATCGCCCGGCAACTCGCGAGCGCGTCCATCCACGTGAGTTTGCGACCGCCCACCTCGAAGCTCTCCACACCGAGCGGCGGAGCGAGCACCGACGCAACCGGCAGAATCAGGACGTCGCCCATCTCGTCGAGGAATTCGGCGATCAACATCGCACGATCCGCCCACAGCGCTTCCACCTCGGCGGAACTGCGATCACGGCCTGCCGCAAGCATGGCGGTGATGTCCGCGTCGAAAGAGTGCGCTGAACCTGCGGCGAGAGAGTGGATGTCCGCGTGGGTCTCGACCGATCGCAACGCGCCGAAAAGCGCGTTGGCCCGCGGCAGAGCCAGACCGTCGTACTCGCTCGCGTCCAGGCTGATCGCCACCGTCCGAACCGCTGACCGGATTTCTTCGTCGACGGGAATCGTTCCCTCGCCGGTGGCCCAGCGGATGTCGAGGTCGTCGACGTCGACCGAATCAGGCTCGCTCCACGAGAAATGCGGCATCGACAGGACGCGCAACGCAAGCGCCGCATCACCGAGGTTGCGGGCCAGTGGGCCGATGGTCTGGATCGTGCCGTGCATCGTCGCAGGGTTGGCGAGTACCCGTCCATCCGAAAGCACGCCTGGATACTGACCTTCCGGATCGACACGTCCGAGCGTCGGGCGAACCGAAGTGAGGCCGGTGCAGTGGGCGGGCCAACGCACCGAGCCACCAAAATCCGTACCGAGTCCGAGCACGCTCATTCCGGCAGCAACCGACGCGGACTCGCCGCCACTCGACCCGCCGGGGGACCGGACGACGCCGTCCGGTCGCACCGGACTGGCCGTGGTTCCGAACAGTTCGTTTCGAGTCAGGCCGCACGCGCCGAATTCCGGGGTGTTGGTCTTGCCGATCAGAATCGCACCGGCAGCCTTGAATGCCGCGACGGCCGGGGCGTCGACGGCCGGGACGTTGTCCGCCAGAGTGCGAGAACCGGCAGTGGTGCGCACGCCGGCAGTGGCGATCAGGTCCTTGACCGTGAACGGAACCCCGGCAAGGGGGCCGAGTGTCTCACCGAGAAGGCGTCGTTCGTCCAGGGCATCCGCGGCCGTGCGAGCCTCCTCGGCGCACACGGTGACCAGTGCGTTGAGTTCGACATTGCATTCGTCGACCCGTGCGAGATGTTCTTCGACGACGGTCCGCGCCGACACCTGACCCGACCGCACGGCCTCGGCGATGGATCGGGCATCACGGCCCACCCAGCTCTCACGACTCATCGCACGCCTCTCCTTGCCAGTACCCTCTGCCGAGCGTAAGGACAACGAGCAACCCGAGAAACGACCACAATGCACATACCGACGGCGCCGACGATGTGAGGTTTTGCCACAACGTTGGCGGCCCCGGAGGGATCGGTCAGGTGCTGGTACCTACAAACCCTGCCTGATGAATGCAGCAAGCTTCTCGATCTGTTGCTCGTTTCGTTTGTAATGCCGCCACTGACCGATTCGTGTGGTGGTCACCAGATCCGCGGCCTGGAGTGCGGCCATGTACTGAGACGCCGTCGATTGCGACACCTTCGCCCTCGCTTGAATGTGCTTGAGGCACACTCCGACCTCCTCAGCAGGCTCGAGCTGAGGGGGAAAGCTCCCGGGGTCTTTCAACCACTGCAGGATTTGCACACGCATCGGGTTGGCCAGCGCCTTGAACGCCGTTTCCCACTCGGTTGTTGCGTCTTCCATGTTCGTGAGCATACCGCTAGATCGCGAAATGCCGATATGTGTGGTTCACTCCCTATATCGCAACATCGCGATATACCAATGGGAGGCTGAAATGGTGCAGCACGACAAAGTGGCACTCGTGGTCGGAGCCCGAGGCGTGATCGGTGGGAACTTGATCGATCACCTCGAGTCGACCGGAGAATGGAAGATCATCGGACTCTCGCGGCGAGGCGGTACGGACACCGACCGGGTCGAACACATCGCAGTCGACCTGCTCGATCCCTACCGGACTGCAGCGGCACTGAGCGGACTGGGCGACGTCACTCACGTCTTCTACGCCGCCTATCAAGACCGCCCGACATGGGCCGAGCTGGTTCCGCCCAACTTGGCGATGCTGGTCAACACTCTCGACGCCATCGAGCCCGTTGCGGGCGGACTCGAGCACGTCAGCCTGATGCAGGGCTACAAGGTTTACGGGGCACACCTCGGACCGTTCAAAACTCCGGCCCGCGAGAGCGATCCACCGCACATGCCACCCGAGTTCAACGTCGACCAACAGCAGTTCCTCGAACGTCGGCAGCTCGGCAAGTCGTGGACATGGTCGGCGATCAGACCCTCGGTCGTCTCCGGATTCGCACTGGGTAACCCGATGAACCTCGCGATGGTCATCGCCGTCTACGCGACCATCTCGAAGAAACTGGGTGTCCCACTCCGATTCCCCGGCAAACCCGGCGCGTACACCAGCTTGATCGAGATGACCGACGCCGGACTCCTGGCCGAAGCGACGGTCTGGGCCGCGACCAACCCCGAGTGCGCAAATCAGGCGTTCAACATCAACAACGGCGACCTGTTCCGCTGGCAGGAGATGTGGCCGAAGATCGCAGCCTTCTTCGACATGGACGTCGCACCTCCGCTCCCGATGTCCCTCGATGTCGCAATGGCGGACAAGGAGTCGGTGTGGGATGAACTCGTCGAGGAACACCACCTTGCTCGGACCCCGTATTCCGATGTCTCGTCCTGGGGGTTCGGTGACTTCGTATTCGGATGGGACTACGACTTTTTCGCTGACGGATCGAAAGCTCGGCGGTTCGGATTTCACCGCCACGTCGACACCGAAGCGATGTTCCTCGACATCTTCGCCAATCTGCAGGCTCGGAAGATAATCCCCTGACTGAAACACGGTCACTCGGATCCTACGAACACTGTCACTGTCGGACCCCACGACTAACGTCGTAGGCGGGGTTTGAAAAGCAGGGGTTTCGGCGAGTCGTCGGTAGGGCCCCATGCGCCCCCGGACCAGAGGAGCGACGATGTCGGACAATACTTTCGATCTGGAAATCCTGAGTGCCTGGACTACTTTCGAGACTCATCTCGCTCGCTACATCTCCGTGATGGAGGACGACGACACCCTCGTGGTGGAGTCGCATTACGACAGCATGGACGAACTGGCCGACGCACCCGCGTGCATCCAGTTCTTCGCATGGAACCAGACCTCCGTGCGCTGTGAAGTTCCTTCCAACAGGTTTCTGCATCCACTGCGGATGCTCGAACCGGAAGACCATTCAGCGCTGCTCGACATGGGGTTCAACGCTCCCGATCTGTGCGAGCACGTACCCGAGGGCAATGGGTCCATGTCCTTCTACATCGACGTCGACCGCGCTCGTCCCGAGGAACTGGTGACAAAGGTGTTGCGCGTATTCCGCGAAATGTGGAGCATTGCGCACCCGTCGTTCCTGCGTGCCAGCACCAGTGGGCGCGAGTCGACGCCGGCGTTCGCCACGACGCCGTCTCACGCTCCCTCGGGTTCGGGCGACATGCTGCGGATCCTGGTCGACGGGGCCGTCGAGCGCCTTCTCGGTCATCCGCCCAAGCGTGACGACGACGGCGATATCCCGCTGGTCCGCGGTGAGCAGGTCACCTATGTTCGTGTTCTCGAGGACGACGAGTACGTAGAGGTGTTCTCGCGGGTCGTGCATTCGGTGGAGAACCTCGAGAACGCTGCTGTAATTCTTGCTCAGCTCAATCGGCAATGGCCGACCATCAAGCTCATTCTCGTCGAGCAGAGTGTGCTGGGCGTGGTCCGCGTGGACGGCGCACCCTTCGTCGCCGAGCACCTGCTGCGGGCTCTGCGCTCGTTCGCCGAACTGGCCGAAGCATCCGACGAACTCGCCGAAGAACTGGGCGGGCAACCCATCCGCGCAACCGGAGACACCGCCTTCAACGACGGCATGGCCTCCGAGCACGAAGATCCCGGTGCCGAATACGAGTCACACGAGTGCCACGAATTTCCGCCGGCTCTCATGGCGCTCCTCGAACTCGACGCAGACGGAACGGGCGAGCTCAGCGCCGAAGAGGTTGCCGTGATCTGTGAGCACGACCGCGACACCATTCTCGACTACCTGCGGATCAGCCAGGAGCAGGAGACTGCCTGGCACGAGGCGTTGACCGAGTCCATCCGCCGCAAGGACGACGACACCGACCTGTGTGCGGGCGAGAAGCGCGCGTGGACGCACGCGATCCGCAACCTCAGGCGCGGACTGCGCGTCGTCGTACTGCCCGCCAAGGATGCAGCGCCCACCCAACTCGGTCTCTTCGACGATCAGGCCTGAGAACCGGAAATCGAGCGCTGCTTGTCAGCCCGGTAGTGGGATGACGATGCCCGGCAGGATCTCGATCTGACGCGGCAACTGGGGGAGCGGCGGCACTTCGATCGGCGGTAGGCCGGGCACCTCGATGGGCGCCGGGGGAGCGACCGCGCCCGTCGTGGGCGTGCCCGTCCCGTCCCCCGAGGTCACGCCGGAGTTCGCGGGAACGCCGGCCTGCCCGCCGATGGGGTCCGGCCACGGGAAGCTCTCCCAGTCGGATCCCTTCAGCGCGCCGTCCATCGTGCTCTTCCAGATGTCCGCAGGCACTCCGGAGCCGTAGATCAAACCACCGTAGGAGTTGGTGATGGCCTGAGCGTCGGAAGTTCCGATCCACACCGCGGTGGACAGCGACGGCGTGTAACCGACCATCCACGCATCCTTGTTCTGGCCCGTGTCACCCAACTGCGCGGTACCGGTTTTGGCTGCAGACGGGCGTCCACCGGCAAGCGCGTGACCGTTCGAGTACGACGCGATCGGCAGCATTGCCTGCGTGACGTTGTCGGCAACGGCAGCATCGAGACGACGCTCACCGGGAGAGACCGGGCGATCGAGCAGGACTTCACCTTCGGCCGTCACGACCTTCTGGATGAAGTGCGGCTGCTGGTACACACCGGAATTGGCGAGCGTCGCGTAAGCGGACGCCATGTCGATAACGCGAGACTGATACTGGCCGAGCACGATTCCGTTCTCCGGCGGACCACCCTCCTGTGTGAGCGTCGGGTAGTCGAGTCCGGGAATGTGCTCGGGGATGCCGGCCAGGTGGGCGGCGTCGGCGATCTTCTGGGGACCGTTCTCCATCGAGAGCATCAACCGGTAGAAGCTGGTGTTCAGCGAACGCTTGAGTGCCTCGGCGATGGTGCATCGACCACAGGATTCGCCGCCGACGTTTCCGATGGTCACGCCGTTGATCGTGAGCGGTGAACTGTCGAACCGTGCGGAGAGCGGAATGTCTTCCATCAATGCTGCGACCAGACCGAAGACCTTGAACGCGGAACCGGTCTGCAGCGGCGCCTGGGCGTAGTCGAAGCCGGCTCCGTCGTCACCGCCGTAATAGGCGTCGACGCCACCGGTCTTGGGGTCGATGGACACTACTGCGGTCCGCAGGTCTCCCGGCTCGCCCTCGAGATTCCGCCTGACGGCGTTCAGCGCAGCTTCCTGCGCAACCGGGTCGATGGTCGTCGTGATCTGCAGGCCAGCGGTGTTCAGCGTCTGATCGCTGATACCGGCCTCGGCCAGTTCCTTGAGTACCTGGGTCTTGATGTGGCCTTCGGGTCCTGGCGCCTGGTTCAGATCGGTCGGCCGATTGGCGGGGGCGACGGCCGGGAACTGCATCGCGTCGCGATCCGTCTTGGTCAGGCTGCCCAGTTCCACCATGCCGTTGAGAACGTAGTCCCAGCGCGCTTGCAGCGCGGACAGATTGGTCTCGGGGTCCAGGAACGACGGGCTCTGGATGACGGACGCGAGAACTGCGCCTTCCTCGACGCTCAGCTCACTGACCGGCTTGTCGAAGTACGCGTTCGACGCGGCGGCGATGCCGTACGCACCGCGACCGAAGTAGATGGTGTTGAGATACGCGGCAAGAATGTCGTCCTTGGACCATTCGCGCGCCATCTTGGCGGAGATGACGAGCTCACGCAGCTTCCTGTCGATACTGCGCTTGTCACCGACCAAGACGTTCTTCACGTATTGCTGAGTGATCGTCGAGCCACCGCCGGCGCTTTCCTTGCCCATCACGTTGTCGCGGGCAGCGCGAGCAAATCCGGAGATCGAGAATCCGGGGTTGGTGTAGAAGTTACGATCCTCCGCCGAGAGCACCGAATCGCGGACGTGAATCGGGATGGCCGACAACGCGACCTCGGTGCGGTTTCCCTCCGCCGGCACTACCTTGCCGAGCACGGTCGTGCCGTCGGCCATGTAGATGGTGGACACCTGATTGGTCTGCATGTCAGAGGGGCGCGGGACATCGGTCCGGCTGTACGCGACAGCAAAAACCGACGCGGGCACGATGACCATCAGGAGCACGAGAACGTAGATGGTCCGCCGGACGTACCGCCACTTCGAGCGCTGCTTTTTCGCGGGCTTGGCCGACTTGTTCGACCGGGGCGAATTAGCCGACTTGCCCGATCGAGCCGACGACTGATCGCCACCCGTCGCACTCGATCTGTTCGATGGACTCACTCAACACTCCCGGTCGTGGATCCGGACTTACCGGCACCATTCCACCAGGGTGATATCTCGATCAGATAACTCCCGGCAACTGCGATACCGAAATGTCACCCTACCGGGCTGGCTACTCGCGACGTTCTGCTCGGACCGCGTTCCGATATCCGCGGAACGCGAGCCCGAGAGCGACGACGCAACCGAGCAGCACCAAAGACGGCATCACGCCGGGGTCTCCCTTGACGATCGCGACCACAGCGCCGATCAACGCCATGAGGGCGAAGACCGAGATGAAGCCGGCAATCAGCTCCATACGCTGGGCGCGCGAAGCCCGCCTCATCGAAACCGTGCGCAAGCGCGCATCACGACTTGACGCCGCCTGCGGTCAGACCGGCGATGATGCGTCGCTGGAAGATGAGAACCATGATGACCAGCGGGACCATCACGAGGGTTCCGCCGGCCATGATCGAGGTGTACGGCGTGACGAATGGGTCCGTTCCGGAGAACTTGGCCATCGCCACGGTGACGGGTGCGGTCTTGTCGCTCGAGAGTTGGAGCGAGAGCAGGTACTCGTTGACCGTTGCGATGAAGGCGAGGATCGCGGTGGTGAACAGTGCCGGCGCGGCGAGCGGAAGCATGATCAGGCGGAAAGCCTGGCCACGGGTGGCGCCGTCGATACGCGCCGCCTCCTCGAGTTCCCACGGAAGCTCGGAGAAGAACGACGTCAGCGTGTAGACCGTCAGCGGCAGCACGAACGAGATGTTCGGGATGATCAGCGCTTTGTAGCTGCCGATCCAGCCGATGTCGGTGAACAACTGGAACAACGGAGTCACGAGGGCGACAACCGGAAACATGGACGCGCCGAGGATGATTCCGGTGACGAAGTATTTGCCACGGAAATCGAAACGCGAGAGCGCGTACGCCGTGAACACGCCGATGACCAAGGCGATCAGCGTGGTCGCGCCCGCGATGATGAGGCTGTTCATCAGTGCACGGGTGAAGTTCACCTTCGCGTCGGGATCGAGCGCCGCCGTGAAGTTGGACAGCGTGAGATTGGTGGGCCACAGCGACGTCGAGAACGTGTCCGCCGGGTCGCGCAGCGCCGTCACGATCATCCAGTAGCAGGGAGCGAGTCCCCACACGATGATCAGTACGACGCCGATGTAGGTGCCGACCTTGCCGCGTAGTGCCTTGTTCATACCGGCTCCCCCTTCCGCTGCTTTTCCTGCGTGCTGACCGCATTGGCTCCGAGGAATCGGACCAGGATGAAGGCCACAGCGAAGATGATGAGGAACGTGATGGTGGACAGTGCCGACGCCGAATTGGCGCCGACGCGCATCTGATCGACCACCAGAACCGAGATGGTGGAGGTGGCGGGATTGGATCCCATCATGATCGCGGGCAGGTCGTACATGCGCAGCGCGTCCATCGTGCGGAAGAGCACCGCCACCATGAGTGCGGGCTTGACCAGCGGAAGCGTGATCATGCGGAACCGCTGCCACGCCGTCGCACCGTCGACCTTGGCGGCCTCGTAGACGTCGGCGGGAATCATCTGAAGACCCGCGAGGATCAGCAACGCCATGAACGGCGCGGTCTTCCAGACGTCGGCGACGACGATCGCGAATCGCGCCGGCCAGGGGTCCGCCGTCCACAGGATGTTGGTGCCGAGGATCTTGTTGGCAATGCCGTCGTTGGCGAAGATGAAGAACCAGAGCTTCGCGGTGACGGCGGTGGGGATGGCCCAGGGAATCAGCACGGAAGCGCGGAGCAAACCGCGTCCGCGGAACGTCTTGGCCATGATCAACGCCATCGACAGACCGATCACCGTCTCGAGCAGGACGGTGACGACGGTGAAGCCGAACGTATTTCCGATCGACTGCCAGAACTGCGATCCGAGTGTGCCGGGCGGGCAGGGAATCGAGCCGTTGGCGGTGTTGCAGGACTGGGTGATCCAGTTCTTGTAGTTGTCGAACCACGTGAACTGACCGGTGACGAACATGCCGGTCTCGGGATCGAGCTTCTTGCCGTCGCTGTGCATCGACATCCAGATCGCTCGTCCGAGCGGATACAGAATGATGACGGCGAGAACGATCAGCGACGGTGCGACGAACGCCCACACCGGAACTCGTCGACGCTTCTTCGGCTTGTCGGCCGACGCAGGCGGGGGCGAGGTCGGCGGGGGTGGAGCAGCTGCAAGGTCAGGCAGAACCTTGGTCAGGGATGTCCCTGCTGCCTCGGATGCCGACGGCTCTTCTAGCGGTTCCGGTGCACGGTGTCTCCCACCAACGCCCGAACGGTCGGGACCGGTTGAACCGGCCCCGACCGTGGGGTTGGTAGGCACAGCCGCGGAAGGATCCTGCGGTTCTGCCATTGCTTATTGCTCCTGGTAGATCAGTTACCGGCGGTTTCGATGCCGGCCTTGGTGTCCGCCAAGGCTTGCTCGACGGTCTTCTCGCCGCGAATAGCAGCGTAGGTGTTGTCGGAGATCGACTTCGACACCTGCGTGTAGTACGGCGTGACGGGGCGCGGCTGAGCGGTGGCGAGTGCTTCCTTCAGGGTCGCGAAGTACGGGAACTGGGCGAGCACTGCCGGGTCGTCGTAGACAGCCGAGAGGACGGGTGCGCCGCCGACCTCGGTGAAGTACGTCTGCGACTTCTTGGTCTGCATGAACTCGAGGAAGTCACGAGCCGTTGCCGGCGCGTCGGAGTACGCGCTGATGCCGACGTTGTAGCCGCCGACGGTCGAAGCGCCCGGTCCGTCGACACCCGGAAGAACGGTGTAGCCGTACTTGCCGGCAACCGAGGTCTTCTCACCGTCGACCGAGAAGCCGGACCACGTGCGCATGAAGAGTGCCTTGCCGTCACCGAACGCGGTCTGCGACTCGCCCTCGGAGTAGGTCAGTGCTTCCTGCGGGATGGTGTTGTCGGCGAAGTTGTCGACGATCGACTGAACGCCTGCCTTCGTCTTGTCGTCGATGGCCGGGGTGAGTCCGTCCGGGCCGACCCACGGGCCGTCGAAGGCGTTGGTGATCTCGGTGGTGTTGACCGTCAGGCCCTCGTAGTTCTTGAACTGACCGATGTAGCAGGAGATGCCGGCTTCGACAGCCTTCGGGCAGTTTTCCTTGAGCTCGGCCCACGTGGTGGGGGCCTTCTCGACGAGGTCCTTGCGGTAGTACAGGAACGCGGCGTTGGTATTCTTCGGCGCTGCGTAGAGCTTGCCGTTGTAGGTGCCCGACGCGACGGTCGACGGCAGGAGGCCGGACTCGTCGATCGCGAGGTCACCCTCGAGCGGCAGCAGCCAGCCGTTTGCGGCGAACTGGGCGGTGTTGACGACGTCGACGCCGATGAGGTCGTACTCGTCGCTCTTGGCCTGCATGCGCTGGGTGATGTCGTCGACCTGCGCGTTGGCTTCCTTGGCCAGCGGCTTGAGCGTGACCTTCTCGTCCGGATGCTCCGCATTCCAGTCGGTGATGATGTTTTCGAGCGCCTCGTTCAGGGCATCCTGCCCCTCGACGATCGTGATGGGTCCGCGGCCTTCGCTCGAGGACGATCCCCCGGATGCGGCCGTGGTGCTGGTTCCGCTGTCCTTGTCCGAATCGGACGAGCAGCCTGCCAGTACCAGCATGGACGCTGCCGTGGCTGCAATTGCAGCGCGGCGCATCGCCTTCGAGTTCAGAACCATGGATTCGCTCCCCGTATGTGTATGACAAATAGACGGTCACCGAGAGCCGGCTCACGGCATGCGCCATGGGTGCCGGCTCCCGGCATCGGCCCCTACTGTGGCACGAGACACCCCTACTTGTGGGTATTACGCCGAACCTGAATCGGTCATGTGTCGTTTGACAGGTCCACCTAACCCAGGCGACGCCCGTCGGTGGTGGCAAAAATGTGCACCTTCTCAGGGTCGACGCGCAGGTTGACTCGCTCGCCCTTCTGCGGCGGGTTGCGCCAGTCACCACGCGAAACGATCTGCTGCAACCGTCCGCCGATCGTGGTCCGGCCGTAGACGTAGGCGTCGGAACCGAGTTCCTCGACGACGTCGACCTCCATCGGCAGGCCTTCGGCGGCGATCTCGAGGTGCTCGGGGCGAATACCCAGAACAACCTCGGTTTCGACGACACCGTTCATCGTCTCGCGCGGAACGGGAACGATCCCGTCACCGAATGCGACGCCGCCGTCGACGACGGGGAGGGTGAAGAGGTTCATCGCGGGCGAACCCATGAAGCCGGCGACGAAGACGTTCTTCGGCTTGTTGTAGAGCTCGCGCGGCGAGGCGCACTGCTGCAGGATTCCCTTTTCGAGGACGGCGACGCGGTCACCCATCGTCATGGCCTCGACCTGGTCGTGGGTCACGTAGACCATCGTCGTCGCGAGGCGTCGTTGCAGCTGAGCGATCTGCGTGCGCGTCTGCACACGGAGTTTCGCGTCGAGGTTCGAGAGGGGCTCGTCCATGAGGAAGACCTGCGGCTGGCGGACGATGGCGCGGCCCATCGCAACTCGCTGACGCTGACCACCGGACAGCGCCTTGGGCTTGCGGTCGAGGTACGGCTCGAGATCGAGCATCTTCGCGACCTCTTCGACGCGGGCGCGAATCTCCGTCTTGTTGGTTCCGGCGAGCTTGAGCGCAAAACCCATGTTCTCGGCCACCGACATGTGCGGGTACAGCGCGTAGTTCTGGAAGACCATCGCGATGTCGCGCTCTTTCGGTTCCTGACCGGTGACGTCGCGGTCGCCGATGAGGATGCGCCCGCTGTGGACGTCTTCGAGCCCGGCGAGCATGCGCAGGGTGGTCGACTTTCCGCAGCCGGATGGTCCGACGAGGACGAGGAACTCGCCGTCCTCGATCTCGAGGTCGAGCTTGTCCACTGCCGGGGTGTTCGATCCGGGGAACAGGCAGGTGGTGCTCTCGAAAGTCACTGAAGCCATGACGGGGTTGATCCCTTCTACCGGCAGGAACGTGCCGGACGATCCAAGTTGAGGGTGAGCGTGTGCGCTAGCAGCATAAACGTCCGTGTCGGCGCGCGAGCGTAGTCTTTCACGGTGAGTTCGGAGAAGATGCTGACCCGCATCGGTGCGCTGCTTCGCCAAGCGGAGTCCACCGACAATCCACACGAAGGTGAAGCCTTCATGGCCGCCGCGCAGCGGTTGGCCACCGGTTCCGCGATCGACCTGGCGGTCGCGCGGGCGCACACCGCGTCCTCGGAAAAACGTGCGACACCCACTCAGCGGCTCATCACCATCGGCGAACCGGGCAAGCGTGGGCTGCGAACGTACGCCCAGTTGTTCATCGCGATCGCCGCTGCCAACGACGTACAGTGCGACATCGCGCAGACGTCGGCCGTCATCTACGCCTACGGCTTCGCCGGTGACATCGACGTGTGCGAAGCGCTGTACTCGAGCCTGCTCTTCCAGATGGTCCGTGACTCCGACGCGTACGTGCGCTCCGGGGCGTACCGCGGCGAAACGTCCGTGCGGACCGTCGTCGAAACTCGTGGACGACGACGCGTCAACACGCAGGTCCGCAAGCCGGTGGCCGGAGTGACGGCGCGCCTGAACTTCCAGATGGCGTACGCGTCCCGCATCGGCGCTCGGTTGGCCGAGACGAAGCAGGAGACGGAGAAGGCAGCGATCGCAGAATCTGCCACGTCGTCTTCGGAAACCGCACTCGTGCTGCGCAACAAGGAAATCGAGCTCAAGGACTACTACTCGTCCAACTCCAAAGCGCGCGGGACGTGGCGGGGTGGTGGCCGCGCGAGTGCCGGGCATTCCTCGCATGCTCGACGAGCGGGTGATCGGGCGGCGCGCTCCGCACGTCTGGGAAACCTTCCGGAGATCGGCGGGGTGCGCGGGCAGCTCGACTCGTGAGGGATACGCAGCGGAGCGCCGTTTACGAGGCAGAGACGTTGGTACGCACCATGTTCGATCGCGCCGACGAGCGCGGACTTCGGAGCGTCGAGGTCATGGGTTCCACCATCACGTTGCCGGTCCTGCCCGCACTCGGTGGCCGTGTAGGCGTCTTGCGCACTCATCACTGACCCTCGACTAGCTAGGAGAAAAGGAGTTGACCTGTCGCTGCGCGCTTCATAGTCACCGTTGCGTTCTCAAGGCTGAAGTCGAGCAGCAGGCCGCTGTCGAGAACTGCCGCGACGCCCGCATGATCGCGCGCGACGATGACACCACGAAACGCTCGATCCTCAGCCAAGACCTGGATCTCGTCGTCGTCTGTCGAGGCAACGACCATCACGGGAACGGCCTCAGCGTCCGACCCCCCAACAGGGCCGCTACTTGCGAGACGAACTTCCGCAGTGGAGGACCCAGTCGCCATCATCTCGCCAAGCTTGTGCCGGCCTCTGCCTTGTACGTACTGCAGCAGGTCGAGTATGTCCGTTGGCGTCGCACCGAGGTCATCGCGCCAACCGCGAATATGCTGTTCGCTCAGATGAGCACGCAAGCCCTCCTCATCCAAGTCGCGTTCTTGTGCGATCTTGCCTATGTTGCGGGCCAGGCTCCGGGACTTGACGTCCCGTATTAGTAGATCTATGGCGGTGGGGGTGTCGACGCCATATCGAAGGTGGGCTGCGGTACCCGTGCACAGCTGAACCAAGCTTAAACGTGATAGCAGGATGTCGTTCGCTTGAGCGATGACAAGACCGACAGTCCACGACAGATAGTGCTGCATCCCCTCGCTAATTGCGTCGACCATTTGTTCAAGTCGGAACGCTGGGTCCGCTACCTCGGCCAGGTGGGTGTCGGCGAGGTCAGTGAGTTCACCACCGGCGATCCAGTCACGAACGACCTCGTCGGTGGCAACCTCTGTAGGAGCCCCTTTTGGCGAGACTCGAAACCTCCAGCAATTCCCCCGCTCGGGCAATTGCAGCAGCTTGGTGTACACGTCCTGTTTAGTCAGAATGTCGAGAGTCTGTTCGAGCGTCAGTTCGTCGAAGCCATCGAGGAGTTGCACTTGGTCGGCGAGAGCCGAAGCGATGGCCTCGATCGCCTCTGCTGATCCCAGGCTCGTCCCCGCCTGCGCCCATCGGCGGCGGGAAGCTGGGGGTGTCTGTGCGTAACGGTCGGCGACTACATCGGCGATTCTTAACCACCGTGCCTTCAGGTCGTCGGGTAGCTGGGTGAACGCGAACAGTCGCGTGACGACATCTCGCCACGTACGGGTATTGCTGAGGGCGGGGACGTGATCCAGTGCGTGAAGAATGAACCAGACGTAGTTGACGAACCCTCCGGTCGCACGGTCTGGAGGTAGTTGCAGAATCGCGTCTTGCGTCTGAGCCATCAATTCTTCTGCCTCAGCGAGTGCAGTAAGGGCAGTGTCGTGGGTCAGGCTCGAACGCACTTCTAGGTCGCTCGGTGCGGGCGTCAATCGGTCGAAGTCGGCGCCTTCCAGTGTCTTCTGCAGTGCGAGCACAATCCAACCCTCGGACTCTTTGCCCGCGCGACCGGCGCGGCCGACGGCATTGAGTAGCTGCGCGGCGGACATGCGTTGACCGGGGTCTTGTCCGTCGTACTCGGTTGTCGCGATCACGACTGTTCGGACCGGAAGATTGACGCCGTCGGTGAGAGTGCTCGTCGCAACTACGGCCTTGATTGTTTCGCTGCGGATCGCGTCTTCGACGGCTTCCTGCACTTCCACGGGCAGCCCGGCGTGGTGGTAGGCCACGCCTTTGCGGACGCAGTCGATCAGAGGGTGGTTGAAACCGAGCCGCGCGGCCAGAGAGTCAGCCAGGCCCTGCGAGCGCGGGTCGTCGTCCAACTCAGCAGCCATGACCTTGGCAGCGTTGCGTGCGATGGGGCGTTGAGAGACCACCATTAGTAAGCTGCCTGCCCGAAGCAGCAGCGTAGCCATCCTGGCCGTCGTCTCGTACGCGGGCGATGTATTGCCCTTCCCGGCTTTGCGCTTGTTGTCTGCACCGATGACGAGATGACCGATTGGGGTGTCATTGCTGGTGACCAGGTGCTGCTCAGTTGCGCGTGTCGGGCGGACCGCGAGGTGGGCACGCAGGTCGTACCGTGTTTTGTCTTGCCCGCCACGACGGCTGGCGACGGCTGTTCGGCTCTCCTCGATCTTGTCCGTGGTAGCGAGGATGTGTAGCCGTCGTGGCGCCCGCCATTCATCGGTGAACAACACCTCTCCCTGCCCTGCCGAAGTCCATGCTGCAAGGGAGGCGGCGTTGCCCATGACGCCGGAGAGCAGCATCAGCCGTGCGCCGCTGGCGTCCAGTAAGGTCAACAGCCCTTCGAGGAGCAGTCCGCGGCCCCCTGATTGAGCGATCAGGTGCGCTTCGTCGATGATGAACAGGCTGAACCGGCTCAGGGTCTCCTGCGGCGACTGCCGCAGCGCGTTCATGAGTCGCTCGGGCGTCATCACTTCGACGTGAGGCAGTTGGCCGGAGTCCCCGTTGGCGTCCTCTTGGTCGGTGCCGTCGGAGTTCTGGGTGCCGAAGCCGTCTGGAAGGTCTGCGCCGAGCTGTCGGTCCAGGTAGCTCAGTCGGGACTTGAGCGCCTGGCGCATCTCCCGGCCAAGGCTGCGGAGCGGCGTCACGTAACAGACACCCCGGTCGTCTTGCGCCGTGTGCGCACAGATAATCATCTGCGCGAGAAGTGTCTTTCCCGCGCTGGTCGGGACAGACACGAGGAGCCTTGATGTCATCTGGTTCAGCGGGCTCATGGTCGGGTGGGCGATGAGGGCACGCTGCGGCGGCCAGAGCGTCAGGATCGGCTGCCGACTTAGCGTGAACGCCTGCTTTACGGCTGGGGGAACGTCTGGGGGAAGCACTGCCCAGATGCTGCTCTCGCTGAGGCCGTCCGCCACCGCTAGTAGGTGTCCAGCGACCCAGCGGGTATCCACGTCGCTGAGACCAACCTCGTTGCGGGCAACGCGCAGCAAGTGGCCGCGAGCGGCTTCGAGCGCGTCAGTGTCGCCTTCACGTAAGTATCTGACTAGGTCCGCGATGCCGCGTAGTAGCCGCTGCGTCGGGCCGAACATGGTCCCGTCAAGGTTGTCGAGTTGAGCGCCGCGGGTTAATGCAGCGGCGGCATTCGCCCAGGTGCCTAGCTGCCGGTTAAGCGCTGTCATGTCGAGACCGAGAAAGAGAATCCCAGCGTGCAGTGCGACGTCCGCGCCTTCCGTGAACTCGACTGGCTCGGTCAGGGCACCCCGGATCCTGCGATGGATAGCGCCAGCGTTCGGACTCTCTTCTGCGCGGTGGTATCCGACCTGCGCAGCGAAGGCTGTAGCCAGGTGGACTTGACTCGTCTCTGTCGAGTCCTCCAAGAGGAGGTCAAGGACGTGAGCGCTGACGGCAAAGGCGCGGCGGCGTTGCTCGACTGGGTACCGCGAAGTGTCGGCCGTCGAGGCGATCCCGTGTAGATACCAAGCGGAACGTCGCAACGGTGAGACGTCCGCGCGGAATCCTGTCTCGGTGAGTCCTCGGACAAGTTCGATCTCAAGTTCGGCGAGGAGGGCGGTCAACTCGTCGACGGTGGGGAGCTCGCTGAGGTGTAGTTCACCGAACGCGCCCGCGATGTGGTCTGCGGCTAGAGCGCGGTCCACGCGTATCTCCTCACCAAGGTCGCGATCTCGATATAGGAATCAATGCTGGTGGCAAGGCCGCGGAGTTGGCCCGGCTTGCTGAGCAGAGGTAGCTTCACCGCCATTTTCTTAAATGGCATCGTGGGTAACGGCTTGTGCGTCGAGATCGTTACACCAGCGCCGACGAGTTCGTCACCTTGAAGCCATGCCGCGGGGAGACTCGTGACCAGAGCCATTACTTCATCGGAGGTGTCGCTCGAGGACTGTCCGTACGTGCCGACAATCTTGCCGACGTATCGCTGACCGCTCACGGCAAGCTGCTCATACGCTTTGTTCAGACTCGTGGACAGCGACGCAGTACCCGTGTTCTTCTTGCTCTCCCAGAGCCGAAACCGAAGGTCGCCAGTGCTCGTTTCGTAAATCGAAAAACCGTCTGCTCCGGCGTCAGTAACATCGCCCTTCGGGTCAAGTTGCACTCGTACGGCGGAGTTGTCTTTCGTCAACAGGTGCCAGAGCCACTCGCCAACATGGCCGTGTAGGTGGTCCTCGTTCTTTTGTGCCTGGGGTAATCCGAAGACCGGCTCGATGAACGACGCGATGATGGGATTCGACAGTGGTGGGATCTTGGTGCCAGTCAATGTGTGCTGGCGCCACGTGTCGTGTAGTTGAGTGGCGGGACCAAAGCGGGCCTTCATAATCGTGTCAATCAGTATCCAAGCGAGAGCGCCACCCTCCTCCGGGGCGAGGTTAACCGCGACGTGCGAACTCCACTCACATTTAGCCGCAACTGCGGACCCGTCGTGAAATGTTCTTGGAAGGTAGTCATGGACTGCTAGCCGTTTGTTGGTGCGAGCGAACTCCTCTGATTGTGCAGCTGTAGGCCCTACTGGGGCGGGGCCAGTCGGCGGCCCTCCAGGCCCGGAGGATGCCTTCACGAGAGATCGCTCCTTGTTTTCGTCAGGGATTGCCGCACCGGATCGACAACGAGCGAACGTCCCTGTGCGTGATGCAAGTTTCGGGGAGTCGTGGTCACTGTCCGATTATCACGTATGAAGTGTCGGTGCCAGCAAAGGCGCTCCTCAATACATGCAGCACGCCGCTGTAGCCGTGCGCGTCCTCGGTCACTGGAGCCTGCCTATAGATATCCTTCTTAGCCACGCTTAATCACGCAGAGGAGATGGATTCGATTCATTCATTCGCCCGTATTGGTCACAAACTGCAGTTCGCGCCTAGCGAAGCGTCACTGCTAGTGCGAGCTGAAGTAGCGATGCAGGCGGTCGTGACTCAGTACAGGATTCCGACCGGAGCGCGTTGCCTCAGCAACCCATTTATGAAGATAACGGAATAGAGCGACTTCAAGTTCAGCTGGCGCTGCTAGTGCCCTCAAGTTGACCTGATCGCGCAAACACCGTTGGATCATTTGCCATTCCACGGTGTTGTCATTAGCCACGGATAGTGTGAGACCACATTCCGAACTCGAAGGGCCTGCATCTATGGCAACACCCACGCCAATCTCATCTGGAGCATTGTGAACCTGAGGGCCCCGATCAGAGCGATCGAGTCCTCCGCAGGCTTGTCATCACCGATCCGCAAGTCGCCGGATCCCGTGCAGAAGCTCAGCGGAAAGTTGTTTTCCATGGCGTACTGCCAAGTCGGCACTGATACCGGCGGCGAGACCGTCGAGTTGGAAGGCTCCGGCGCCGAGATTGATGGTGGCGTCCAGTCGACGACGGAGTTCAAGTCTTGAGCGAGAGGGTCGCGGTGTCGGCAGTGGTGGAGGGGCCGGACTGGTGCGCCCCCGGGTTGGATTACCGCGGCGGCCGATACCCGCTCGGCGTCGAGGCCTTCGTGCTGAACATGGTGGACACGCTGGTGCCTGGACTGTCCACGCTGACCGAGAAGGCCCGATACTTCTCGCTGTATTGGGCCCTCGCGGCATACGCCGAAGAATGTGAGTGGGATCGGACGCGATGTCGAATGGCGCTACGCCGCGCCGAGGTGGCTGTGGCCTGGGCCTCACTGTCCTCTGCTGCAGACGAGGACTCCGCAGCCGGGCGCACGTCACACGGCGCTGACCGCGTCGCCAAGATCGTCGCAGCCGGAGACGTCGCGAGACTCACCGAACTCGGCGATGACTCGTATTCGCCACGGGCATGGGGCTTTTGGTCGCAGTATCGGGGCCCCGCCGTGGTTCTCGGTATCGTCTCGACAGACCGGGATGCCTTGCGGTCGGGATCACGGTCGTGCCCTCCGGCAATTCGAGCGATGTTTCGCCCGCTGCTCGACATCGTGGTGGATAGACCGGTCACGCAGGCTGATCTCGCCGAGGTGGAGCCTCTAACCCGGATATCCATCGACGATCCAGACCTGGCCCCGCTGCGTGATGTGCTCACTGCAACGGCGGGTGGCACCCATGATCCCGACGCTTGGACACCCAATGACGGCACGCGCCGCTCGACGCTCCGCATCATGGGGCGCGCTGTCCAGCGCCGCGGTGACGAGACTTCGTGGCAGCGAATGCTCACGGACGCCGTCGTCTACGGTGGAGACCTCACAGCAGATCCCGTCTTCTCCCAGGAGATCGAGCGGGCCGAGGCCTGGCGGGGCGCCATTCTGCGGCACTATTCGGTAGGCGCCTGGCGCAGCCTGTGGTCCGCGCTGGTCGAGGCGGTCAGCACGGCGGGGGAACCGGTCTCGCGGGATGAACTGCATGACTGGATGCGGGCGGGGATCAGCGGCGAGTCCGTGCGGGAGTTCCTGGCCGGCTGCCCGGACGTCCTCGACCGCCATGGATCTCCCGCTCCGGCGGAACAGGAGGTCTGGGACTTGCTGGATCGAATTGAACGGAACCTGGCGATACTGCTGTTCGGCTCGCTACGCGTCGAGCAGTTGTCCGGGCTCACGCTAAGTGCCTTTGTTGGGAACAGGGCAGCCTCGCGTGGTCAGATTCTGGACCCCTCGTGGGTGTCCAGACGGCGGGGAGAATTCTACGACCGGCCGCTGGCGGATTTTGCATGCGCCCTGGTTGACGACATGCTCGCGCAAGCCCACCGGGTCTCGCTACGGAAGCTGTCCGCCAGCGGAGGCCGGATGGTGCTTCGCACCAAGCTCCACGAGATGAACGGCCGGTACTTCGCGACGGGCTCCGAGGGCTCTGGAAATGTGGGCCTCCGGGCCGCCCAGTTGGGCATCGTCGCCTCACAGATCGGCCTATTCGACCTGGACGACGAGTCCATCAGGACTACCGATCTCGGCCACGCCCTCTTGAATCTGCCGCGATGACGGGGGCCCGGATCGAGTTCCACTCACCGCTGACGCTGCTGACACGGTGGATGGAGGAAGGCAATGCGCGATTGCGGGAGGTGCTGATCACCGGATTCACCCTGGACCTGGCGTTTCTCGAACGGCACTTCATCGGCCCGGCTCGCGCACTGGGCGCGCGCATCACTGTGCTGTCCGATCCCCACCACTCCGTCCATGACGCTATCGAGATCCGCCACGCGGGAAGGGCCTACCAGCACGGTAATGCCAGTTGCAGCGGTGCCTTCCACCCCAAACTCGTACTGATGTTGGGGGAGGAGGAGGTGTGGGCCGCCATCGGATCCGGCAACCCGACCACCTCCGGATGGGGACACAACGACGAGTTGTGGCTGGTGCTCCGATCCGGACTCAAGCAGGGGCCGCCCGCGCTGCTCGAGCTGTCCGACTGGTTGAGCGGTCTACCCGCCGCAGTGAGCATGCCCTCGTGGATCGCTGAGACTGTCCGTGAGGTGGCAGCGATGATCGTGCCCGAGGATTTGGACGGATCGCTGCCGGATCTGCGCATCCTCGGCAATCTCGACCGGCCGCTCATCTCGCAACTCCCGCTGGGGCCCACCGACGTATTGCGCATGTATGCCCCGTTCTTCGACCCCGCCTCCGCCGCCGTCAATTCATTGATCGACAAACTCCGGCCGCAGCGGGCGGTGGTGGCGGTGCAGCCGCGGTGGTCGCAATTCCACGGCGAGGGCCTGGTCGAGGCGATCTCGGAACTGCCGACTGCAGAGTTCCGCCTGCTCGACGAGAATCGTCTGCGCCACGGGAAGCTCGTGGAGTGGGCCTCGGACGGCCGAGTGACCGCGTTGGTCGGCAGCGCCAACATCACAAGAGCCGCGATGCTCAAGGCCACGCAGGCCGGCGGCAACTGCGAGCTCGCGGCCATGTACCCCGCCCCGCACACCCTGATGCCGGATGGTGCCCCCATCTCCCCGGCAAACCTGCGCGTCCTCTCGACGATTCCCGCCGCCGAGCAACGACCGAAGCCCGCCGTTCCCGTGACCATCCTCGGTGCCCGCCGCCAGCAAGATCTGATCGGGGTGGAGCTGCTTTCCACCGGGGTCGCGCCCATTTCCATCGAGGCCAGTGCCACCGGCGCACCCGGGGACTGGCGGGTGTTCCACATCCACCAACCAGAGCGCCCAGGCCCAGTCCATGTCTCGTTCAGCGCGCCGCCGACATTCGGCGAGGCCATCCGCGCAGTTGTCGAATCCGCGGACGGACGGCACGTCACCCCAGTTGTGTTCCTGACCGACAGCACCCGCTGCCTATCGCGCAGCACCGAACCGGCGGGCCCACGGCTCGCCCGCGAATACACCTACGAGGAACTGTTCTCTGATGCTGAACTTGCCCGGATCTTCGATCGCGACCTGAACAGGCTGCTCCGGGTGCTGGCCGATCAGCGCAGTCCCGGGGGCCGGGCTCAGGCGACCGGCCCGCGTCTCTCAAACGCGAACCAGGATGACAGATGGGGCAACTGGCTCACGAGCACAGAGCGGAGGCTCGGCCCCTCATTGACCGGATTGGTCTTGCCTGGCGTGCTCAAGCGCGAGACCGCCGAGCCCACCCGGTGGTCAGTGGACCTTGAAGATCCGGGTCTCGACATCATTGAGGACGAGGATGCCGAGGAGTTCGAACCGGAAGAGGACCGTCCCGAGTCGGGCTACGCACCGCACATCGATCCTGCCCTGCACCAACTTTGGCGTCAGAACGCCCGCCGCATGCGGCTCGCGGTCTCGGCGGAGCCAGCGCCCCCGCTGGAACTCCGCATGCTGGTGGCGGTCATGCACTACAACCTGCTGGCCGCCGGCGTGTGGGGGGAAGATCCGTCGTGGCGCGCCGGGTTGGCTGAGGTCCTACTCGCCCTGGTCAAGCCTGACCAACATGTGGAGAGCGTCGACAAGGCCGAACAGTATGTCGCCTCCTTGATTGCCATCGGCCTGGCTCTGCTTGCGCAGAATTCGGATTTGTGGGGAGGCACACAGGACGACATTCTGCTGCAAACCGTTTGGGCCGAAGTTGGGATCTTCGCCGCGGTAGCCGAAATGGAATTCGTCGAGGACTATCTACGGTCCTCCGAAGAGATCTATGCACAGGTGGTCGGCCCATCCGACGTCGAGGCTGTGATCGTCCTGGCCCAATTATCAGTGGACGATCCCCTCGCAAAAGTGCATGCCGCGTTGGACGCGGCGGGCTTTTCCGTCGAGCGCGTCAAGGGTGTCTGGCGCGCGTCGACGGACCGGGAGGCAACGGTTCGAGTCGCCGCGCAAATCGCCACCATCATCGACGGATCGTGCGCAGTTCTGGTCGACGGCTCGGAGTCAGCATGCGCATTCCTCCGCGAAGGTGCTGTTATCGCCGTCGCCCAGAGCACACAGCCACAGTGGCGGTTGTTCAGATTGTCGATCGTTGGCACCCCATCGTCCGCGCTGGGAGGCGGCGATGGGCAGCGGCCGTGGCACAGATGCTCTCGAAGCGAGCCGTCTCCAGAACTACAGGCCCTGGCGAAAGGAATCGGAGTCGATCTCAGCAAAATCGAGCTCTATTTGCACACGGTTCGTCTGGGAAACCTTCCGGAGATCGGCGGGGTGCGCGGGCAGCTCGACTCGTGAGGGATACGCAGCGAAGCGCCGTTTACGAGGCAGAGACGTTGATGCGCACCATGTTCGATCGCGCCGACGAGCGCGGACTTCGGAGCGTCGAGGTCATGGGCTCCACCATCACGTTGCCGGTCGAGCGCAAATTCGGTTCCGTGGAGTCGGTCCAGGCGTACTGCGATCAGCTACTCGGGCTGAACTGGGTACTCGCGACCTGGCCTCGCGCAACCATTCCGGTGTCCGTACGCTCCCGCGCCGGCAATGCCGCCGCTCACTACTCGAACGACGTCATCGCCGTCCCGGACGACCGTGACGGCCGGTGGGCGCTACGCGAATTCGTTGTCTTGCACGAACTTGCGCACCACCTCGGCGACCCCACTTCCGACGAGGCCTCCCACGGGCCCGAGTTCGTCGACCGCTATACGAGCCTGGTCGGTGAGATCATCGGACCCGAGGCGACCTTCGTTCTTCGAGCGATGTTTCTTGCCGGTGGTGTTCGAACGGACTAGATGTCAGCCCTCGGTGAACCGGGTGGTGTGCGAACCGGTCGGCTGGAATACTCGGCCTATGGATGCGCCGCGCAGACTGGTCCTGGTCAAGGGTGAGTCGGACCTCCCCGATCCGGCTGTCGCCGTGCGCAAACCCCCGCTGATTCGTGAAGCCTACGGACGAGTGCTGAGGGAGGTCCGACGCGATCAGGACCGAACTCTCGACGACGTAGCCGCAAAGGTCGGGATGTCGAAGCAGTACCTCTCCGAGATCGAACGGGGCAAGAAGGAACCGTCGTCGGAAATCTGCGCGCCATCTGCGAAGCGCTCGGGATGCCGCTCGAGCACCTGCTGTTCCGAGCGGGCAACAGGATCGTTGCGCTCAACTCCCTCACCTTCGGACATTCTCCCGCCCCGATCTCCGGTCCCGTCCTGATGGCAGCCTGATCAGTTCCCTTCGATGAGGGTGTCAGCCAGTCCGTAGGAGATAGCGTCGTCGGCAGTGAAGATCCTATCGCGATCGGTGTCCTTACGGAGCCGCTCGACGCTCTGACCGGTGTGCTTACTCAGAATCGCCTCGGTCTGCTCCCGGATTCTCAGGATCTCGGCTGCTTGAAGCGCGAGGTCCGAGATGGTGCCGCTACCTTGCGTCGACGGTTGATGCAGCAGCACCCGCGAATGGGCAAGAACATGCCGATGGCCCGGAGTGCCTGCGGCCAGAAGCACTGCAGCAGCCGAAGCCGCTTGACCCATGCAGTACGTCGAAATCGTCGGTTTCAAGAACTGCATGGTGTCGTAGATCGCGAGCATCGCCGTGGTGGAACCGCCGGGAGAGTTGATGTACAAACCGATTTCGCGATCCGGGTTGTCGGCCTGCAGATGCAGCATCTGAGCCATCACGACATTGGCGACGCCGTCGTCGATCTCTGTGCCGAGAAAGACGATGCGTTCGTTGAGCAGCCTGCTGAAGATGTCGAAAGATCGCTCACCCGTTGGTGTTCGCTCGATGACACTGGGAATCGTGTACTGGGACATGACGTCACAATCCGATCTTGGGGAAGGTGGCTTGCGGTGCGATCTCGGCGAAGGACGTCACGACGCGGTCGACGATTCCGTACTCGCGCGCCTGCTCGGCGGTGAACCAGCGATCCCGATCGCTGTCGGTCTCGATCTCTTCGACGGTCCGGCCCGTTTCGGCGGCGAGGATTTCCTGCGATTGACGCTTCATCAGCTCGAGGCTCTCGGCCTGGATCGCAATGTCCACCGCAGTGCCACCGATACCCGCCGAAGGTTGGTGCATCATGATGCGGCTGTGCGCCAGGCTGATTCGCTTGCCGTGGGTGCCGGAGCAGAGAAGCACCTGGCCCATGCTGGCCGCGAAGCCCATCGCGACCGTCACGACGTCGTTGGGGATGAGCTTCATCGTGTCGTAGATGGCCAGGCCGGCAAACACCGATCCGCCGGGTGAATTGATGTACAGCACGATGTCGCGCTTGGGGTCCGTGGTGGCGAGGAGCACCAGTTCCGAACACACACGTTCGGCCATGGCGTCGTTGACCTCGCCGGTGAGCAGAATCGTTCGCTGTCGGAAGAGCCTGTCTGTCAACAGGTCACGGTAGCCGGTATCGGTGGGCGCTTCAGTAGTCATGAATCCATTCCTACCGGCGCGGCAGTGCCGCGGCCCCGACTGTCTGCTGTGGGCAGACCACCCCTGTTTTTGCCCGCCCCCTGTTTTTGCCCGCCCCCTGTTTTTGCCCGCCCCCCTGTTTGAGCGAACGGCACGTTCAGTCGATCTAAGGCGCCGAAAGTACCGTTCGCTCGAAAAGGGGTGGGTACAAGAGCGGGCATACCCGTCACCGACGGCGGCGGTAGCGGTACCGCGCACACCCGGCCATGATGGGAGAAGACAACCATTCCTCTCGTCAGGAGCGTGGCATGACTCGTCCGGTACGCATCGGTGTTCAACTCCAACCCCAGCACGCACCCGACTACGGGTTGATACGCGACGCCGTCTTGCGGTCCGAGGACGCCGGGGTGGACATCGTCTTCAACTGGGACCACTTCTACCCGTTGACCGGCGATCCCGACGGCGCCCACTTCGAATGCTGGACCATGCTCGGCGCCTGGGCCGAGCAGACCGAACGCGTCGAAATCGGCGCCCTGGTCACCGGTGGTGGCTACCGCAATCCGGATCTGCTGGCCGACATGGCGCGAACCGTCGACCACATCAGCGGCGGACGCCTGATCCTCGGTATCGGTGCCGGCTGGTTCGAGAAGGACTACGACCAGTTCGGATACGACTTCGGCACTCCCGGTTCACGGCTGAAACTGCTGGGCGAATACCTCCCCCGCATCACAGGCCGCCTGGCGAAGGGCAACCCGCCGCCGACGCGCAACATCCCGGTCCTCATCGGCGGTGGCGGCGAGAAGAAGACCCTGCGCTTGGTCGCCGAGTACGCCGACGTCTGGCACAGCTTCGGTGACCGCGAGACACACCTGCGCAAGTCAGGCATCCTCTCCGACCATTGCGCCGACGTAGGCCGGAACCCGCTGGAAGTAGAGCACTCGGTTCCGTGGCCTGGGCTCGAGAATGCTGCTGACCTGGTCGCCGACGGTGTCTCGCTCTTCACCGTCGGCGTCAGCGGACCGGACTACGACCTCACGACGCTTGCCGAGGCCATCGCTTGGCGCGACGACAACACACCGCCTGCGTTGAGCGGGCTGGCCTGAGCGGTACCAAGGACTTCGTCGTTGTCGGCGCCGAGAACGGGCGGCGCCGACGTCAGACGTGGCCTCTGGCCGGAGAAGTTGACCGGAAAGGCCACTTGCTTCAACGGTCCGAGCGTCGGATGGTCGACGGTTCCGACCATTCCGAGCGCGGCGGTGTGGGGATCGGAGTAGATCTCGTCGAGATGGCGGATCGGTGACACCGGCACGGCGCGTTCGGCGAGAAGAGCGCACCAGTGTTCGACGGTTTCCGATGTGAAGGCGCTGGTGAGTTCTCGTTCCAGACTCTCGCGGTTCTCCACCCTGTCGCGGTTGTGGACGAAACGCGGATCGGTGACCAGTTCACTCCTTCCGATGGCCTCGCACAGCGACGCCCACATCCCGTCGTTGCCGACAGCGATGACGAAGTACCCGTCGCTGGCAGGAAATGCTTGATACGGAGCAAGATTCGGATGACCGGAGCCCAACGCAGTCGGGCGCTCACCGGTGGCGAAGTAACTGGTCGCCCAGTTCACGTGCATCGCGAGTTGGCACTCGTACAGCGACGTGGTCACGTACTGTCCGCGCCCGGTCCGGCCTCGCTCGACCAATGCAGCCAGGACACCGATCAGTCCGAAAAGCGCTGCGCCCAAGTCTCCCAACGCAAACCCGGATTTCATCGGAGCACCACCCGGTTCACCGGTGAGCGACATGAGCCCACCCGCGGCCTGCGCGATCATGTCGTACCCCGGTTCGTCGCGCAGCGGTCCTTCTTCACCGAAGGCAGAGATGTGCAGGGTGATCAGATGCGGGTATCGCTCGGACAGCGCCTGGTAGTCGAAGATCTTCTGTAATCCGCTGCCCGGCTTGAAGTTCTCGACGACTACATCGGTCTCTTCGAGCATGCGGTGGATGATCTCCTGTCCTTCGGTGGACTTGAGGTCGATCGTGACCGACTTCTTACCGCGGTTGATCGCGAGATAGTAGGCGGCATCTACCCCGACGAAGGGAGGTCCCCACGAACGCGTGGGGTCGCCGCCTTCAGGGTGTTCGATCTTGGTGACGTCGGCACCGAGATCGGCAAGCGACATGGTTGCGTACGGCCCGGCAAGGATCTTCGACAGATCCAGAACACGGACGCCGGCGAGGGGTGTGGGGCCTGTTGGCGAGTTCACCGATGACCACCTGCTACAGAGAGGAACTCGGCTACGACGTCACGTGCATCATCCAGCTCGACGTCACCGCCGTCGGTGATCACGTCGAGATTGCCGAGCGCAGCCGACGGCACCTTCCCGGCAAGACCGGCCAGGTAGGAATTAGCCACCAGCAGTGACCGGTACCCATTACCGTGTCGGATGCCGTGATCCGCAAGATCGAAAAGCAGGGTCGCCATGACGGCACGAGCGAGCTCGTCGGCATACTTTGCGCTGGCGGCCTGGGCGGCATCGTCAGATCCGGAGATCAGACGATCTCCTTCCTCTACCAGTTCCTCCCAGCGCCGCAACAGAACTCCGGCCCCGGCTTCGCAGTCCGGTCCGACGGTGGACAGGATGTCCGTCATAGCTCCCGCGACCGTGCGGTGCGAGTTGAACTTGCGCAGGCACCGAAGTACGTCCAGCGCAATGACATTGCTCGAGCCCTCCCAGATCGAGCCCAAGTGGGCATCCCGCACTAGTCGCGCGTTGGCCCATTCCTCGATGTAGCCGTTTCCTCCGCGCACCTCCATGGCCTCGCCGGTGACCACCCGCGCGCGTTTGCAGACAAAGTGTTTGGCGATCGGTGTCAGTACCCTGATCAGTGCGCGCGCCTGTTCGTCGCCGCCGTCTGCTGCCTGAAGACACTGTGCGCTGTACGCGACCAGGGCTAGCGAAGCCTCGGCATCGAGTGCAAGGGGAAGAAGCGTCGCCCGCATCAGCGGCTGGTCGAAGAGCTTCTTACCGAACACGACTCGACTCTTCGAATGTTCGACGGCTTCGCGGACTGCTCGGCGCATGAGAGCGCTCGAACGCATCGCATTGGACAGGCGAGACGTGTTGACCATCTCCGCCATCTGGCGGAATCCTCGATCGAGTTCGCCGACCTGGAGTGCGTACGCGCGGTTCAGCGTCACCTCGCCGCTCGGCATGGAACGCGTACCCAGCTTGTCCTTGAGACGATCGATCGTGAGGTTGTTGCGCTCGCCGGATCCCAAGGTCTTGGGCACCATGAACATTCCGACTCCACGCGTCGAACCATCCTGTCCGCCCGGGAATCTCGCGAGGGTGATGATCACATCGGCATCCGGGTTGGAGGCGAACCACTTCTTGCCCGTCAGAACCCATCCGTCACCGTCGCGCTCGGCGCGTGTTTCGGTGCAGGCGATGTCGGTGCCTGCCTGAATCTCGGTCATGAACATCGCACCCGTCTTCGCCTGCTCGGGGTCCGTCGACGTCAACGCGTCGATCCAGGGCGAGAACACGGCCGGATCACCGAACATACGCAGGGTCCGCGCGGCAGCATCTGTCATCGACACCGGGCAGGCCAGCCCGAACTCTGCCTGCACGAAGATGTACGACGCGAGGTACTTCGCGAGTGGCGGATGCACGGAGTCCCATCCGTGCAACCCTTTTCGGTGCGACATGGCGGACAGGCCGTACTCGTTGTACGCCGCCCGGCACAGTTCCAGGTAGGCCGGGTGATAGGAAATCCGGTCGACGCGGTCACCGGCCTTGTCGAATTGCTGCAGCACCGGCGGGTTCTTGTCTGCGATGTCGGCAAGCTCGGACAAACGGCCGGCGGCATCTCGGCCCAGTCGGTCGAGCAATCCGTTCAACGTCTCTCGGTCCGCCCCGGCGGTCCATCTGTCCACTACCGCTGTCAGAGCGGGGTCGGTGTATGCAAAGTTCATCAGTGGTCAACGCCTTTCAGGGTGGAAACATCGGTCATGTTCGAGGAGCTCGTCGACTCCAGCCCTTGCGCGTGCAGCGCACTCCTGCGCAACAGTGCCGTCATACAGACAAGGGAGAGAACGACATACACGAGCCCAAGAGCGACGACCGGCCAGATCGAGTTGGTTCGCGTCAGCAGATACTGGCTGACCATCGGGGCCGTTCCGGCAAATACGGCTGTCGACAATTGGTACGACAGAGAGATGCCGGTATACCGAACATTGGTGGGGAAAACCTGCGCCAGGATGCCGGCCAACGCGGCGTAATACATTGCGTGAGGCGCCGTCGCGAGGACCATACCCAGAATCGCCAAGGGCACGGAGCCCGTCTGAACCAGCACGAACATCAGTGGTAGGAGCACGATCTCCGGAAGCAGCATCCAACGGACCGCTTTCGACGGATCGATCCGCGTGGCCAGCACAGCACCGAAAGGCTGTACGAGCGCCTGGGCTACCAGTGCCACGGTGATCACGAGGAGAAAGTCACTGCGCTCGAAGCCGAGATCCGTTGTCGCCCAAGAGAGCGCAAAGGTTGTCTTGACGTACGTGATGGCAACACCGGCAACCACAGCGCCGACGCCGAGAGCAAGTTCGACGGGATGCGAACGCAACACTTCGACCAGCGGCATCCGTGTACGTTCCTGTGCCGCAACAGCCTTCTTCATCTCGGGTGTCTCGGAGATGTGCAGTCGGATGTAGAGAGCGACGATCACCAAAGCTGCGGATCCGAGGAACGGCAGACGCCAACCCCACGACTCGAACACGGAATCCGACATCAACGTCAGGCCGAGGAAGGCCAGCGTCGCGAGCAGGTTGCCGACCGGTGAACCCTGCTGCGCAAACGCACCGTAGAGCACCTTTTTCTTCGGGGGAGCGAACTCGGTGGCGATCAATACGGCGCCACCCCATTCGCCGCCCATGGCAATGCCCTGGAGAACACGCAGTGCCACAAGCAGTATCGGTGCCCAGATCCCGATCTGGGAGTACGTAGGGAGGAGACCGACACCGACAGTTCCCAACCCCATGAGCGCGAGGGTGATGATCACGGCGTTCTTGCGACCGAACTTGTCTCCGAAATGACCGAACACCACTCCGCCGACAGGACGAGCCACGAATCCCACGGCAAAAGTCGCGAAGGCTGCGAGTGTTCCCACCGCCGGCGACGCATCCGGGAAGAACAGCGGGCCGAGCACCAAGGCAGATGCGGTTCCGTAGATGTAGAAGTCGAACCACTCGATAGTCGTTCCGACAAACGCCGTGATTCCGGCCTTGCGTGCCTGTTTGGTGTTGTATTCAGGCGGATTGGTGTCTTGACCTGGGTGTTGATCCACGGTTCTCCCTGATTCTCGCGTCGGGCATCACCAAGGGATGCAATGTGAGGCGTGAATCACTATCGTCCGAAATCCATGTAGAGTCCAAGACTTAGTTCGACTCATTTATGTGGAAGAACCACATAATGAAACCCGGGAGGAGCGACATGGAATTGCGTCAGCTGCGCGCGTTTCTCGCAGTCGCCGACGAACTTCATTTCGGCCGGGCTGCCGAGCGACTCCACATCGGGCAGTCCCCGCTCAGCCAGACCATTCGGGCGCTCGAGCGCGAACTCGGCACCGACCTGTTTGTCCGGACCACCAGATCAGTGCAATTGACCGCAGCCGGCGAGGCCTTGGTCACGCCCGCACGAATCATCGAAGCGCAGATCGCCGTCGTACGAGATATCGCATCGGCGGCGTCAACCGGGGAAACAGGCCGTGTCACGGTGGGTTTCGGCGGAACGGGCGGCTACACGGTGCTGTCGGCCCTCACACGATCGCTGGCCGACTCCCATCCGGGAATCGAACTGGACCTACGGCCGCAGATGTACTCGGGTGAGGTGCTCGACGCTCTCCGACGCGGAACACTCGACATGGGCATAGTCGGCCTGCCCATTCCGCGCGGATTCGAGACTCACACTGTGCGCGAGGAAACCTTGATGGTCGCGGTTCCGGCCAGGCATCACCTCAGTGCCCGGGACTCGGTGTCACCGGAAGACCTGGCAACCGAGCGATTCGTGATGTATCCCGCCGAGCACGGCTCGGTGGTGCGCGATGCGACGTTGTCCGTCTGCGCCACAGCAGGTTTCACGCCCACCGTCGCGCACGAAGCCCCCGATCCGTACAGCCTGTTGGCCATGGTCGGAGCGGGGGTCGGGATCGCCGTCGTCGTGGAGTCGACGGCGCATCTGTCCATGGACGGGGTCGTGTACCTGCCGATCGCCGGGGCCACGCCCACGCTGAAAATCGCGATGGCATGGCGACCCAACAATCCGACGCCTGCAGTACACACCGTCACCAGGGTACTGAGGGAGCAGCCTTAGGCTCTAGCGAGAATTCCCGCGAAATCTGTTCCCACAGGCAGAGTTCCGTACTCGTGACCACGGTCGGCGCCGAGGCGAGCGGCAATGAACGCATCGGACGAGGCGGCCGGGGAGTGGCGCACCATGAGCGAAGCCTGCAGCGCCAACGCCATTGCCTCGACGACGGTCCGAGCGCGGAACTGGGCGTCGGCGGGTGCCATCGTGGCGAGCTCACCGAGTTGGCGTCGTACCCGATCGAGGTGATGATCGAGGACCGGGTTGTTGCCGCGAGCGAGGTTGACCTCGTGGTCGAAGGCGGCAACGGAATCGGGTTCACGGGTCATAGCGCGCAGGACATCGAGCGCGATGACGTTGCCCGACCCCTCCCACACGGCCATGACGGGCTGCTCACGGTAGCGACGGGCAAGCGGGAAGTCCTCGGTGTAGCCGTTGCCTCCCAGGCATTCGAGTGCCTCGTAGGAGTGGTGCGGGCCGCGCTTGCAGATCCAGTACTTCGCAACAGCCGTCGCGAGTCGGCGGAACGCCTTTTCCTGCTCGTCCGCGTCCTCGTCCTGCGCGCGAGCCAATCGCAGTGCGGTGATGGTGGCGGCTTCGGATTCGAGAGCCAGATCGGCAAGCACCGAGGTCATCGCCGGCTGATCTGCCAGGACGGCACCGAAAGCGCTGCGGTGCCGTGCATGCCACACCGCTTCGGCGACCGACTGACGCATACCTGCCGTGCTGCCGAGGATGCAGTCGAGTCGCGTCTGGGACACCATTTCGATGATGGTCCGCACGCCACGACCCGGTTCGCCGATCATGGTGCCGACGGTGCCGTCGAGTTCGATCTCGGACGACGCGTTGGACTTGTTGCCCAGCTTGTTCTTCAGACGCTGGATGCGGAAGACGTTGCGCGTGCCGTCAGGCAGGATGCGGGGGAGAAGGAAGCAGGAAAGCCCCTCACCGGCAGCACCTTCGGCCTGAGCAAGAACCAGGAACGCGTCGGACATCGGCGCGGAGCAGAACCACTTGTGTCCGGTGAGCAGGTAGTCCGCACCCGGGCCGCCACGTCCGGCCGGCTTGGCGATGGTCGTGTTGGCTCGCACGTCGGAGCCGCCCTGCTTTTCCGTCATGGACATTCCGAATATCGCGGATGCCTTTCCGGGAGCATCCAACTCGGGGGTGTAGCTCCGAGAAAGGGCACGCGGGGTCCAGATGGCGGCTACATCGGGTTGCAGCTCGAGCGAGGGGATCACGGCGTGCGTCATGGAGATTGGGCACGCGTGGCCCGGTTCGACCTGGGAGAAGAGCATGAATGCCGCGGCCCGAGCCACGTTGGCACCCGGCTTCGGGTCAGCCCAGGCAGAGGTGTGCGCACCGTGCGCAACGGCAGCAGAGATGATCCGGTGATACGACGGATGGTATTCGACCTCGTCGATGCGGTTTCCCCAGCGATCGAAGGTCTTCAATTCGGGGATCACCGTGTTGGCCAGCTCGGCGTCGTGCTGGAATCCAGCACTGCCAACCAGTTCACCAATATCGGTGAGTTCGCTCGTGGCCCAATTGGCGTCGTGGCGCGCGACGCCTTCGGCCAGGACCGTATCGAGCTGGAACTCGTTGACGTCCGTGCGCGGTACCGACTGGTTGAGCACTGCATGGGTGCGATGCGGAGCCGGGTGGGTGACGGTCTTCTCGGAAATATCAGTCATGACAGGCCTTTCAGCTCGCTGCGCGGATGAGGTGCTTCTGGATCTTGCCGGTCGGTGTACGCGGAAGTATGGTCGCGAACACCACTTCACGCGGAATCTTGTAGCGCGCCAACTTGTCCGAGAGGTAGTCCTTGATGTCGTCGGCGCTGATGACATCCGGTTCACGCCAGACGACGTGTGCGACGACGGTCTCGCCCCATTCTTCGTTGGGTTTTCCGACAACGGCGACGTCGACGACGTCCGGGTGGCCGGAGATCACGTCCTCGACCTCCTTGGAGTAGACGTTCTCACCGCCCGTGATGATCATGTCCTTCGCGCGGTCGACGATGAAGAGGTAACCGTCCGCATCCTTGCGCGCCAGATCGCCGGTGCGATACCAACCTCCGTCGGCAAAAGCAGCCTTCGTGGCAGTGGGGTCGTCGAGGTAACCCTGCATGACGGTGTCGGCACGCAGCCAGATCTCACCGATCTGATCGGGCTCCGCGTCGGTGCCGTCATCGGCAACCAGGCGCAGGTCGACGCCGGCCAGCGCGACGCGGCCGATCGAGCCCGCCTTGCTCAACTGCTCCTCGGGGTACAGCACAGTGCCCACCGGCCCGGTCTCGGTCATGCCGTAGACCTGCCGGAATTCGGTGGTGCCGTACGACTCCACCAGTCGCCGAGCGACATCCGCGCCGATCGGTCCGCCGCCGTACAACCACGCACGAACGCTACCGAGGTTGTAGTCGGCAAAGTTCGGCACGAGGTTGAGTGCAGTGGTGTAGATGACCGGCGGGCCGAAGCAGAGGGTAATACGTTGTTCCTGAACAGTTTCCAGGAATTTGACGGGATGGTACTCGCGCAGCAGCACGACGGTTCCGCCCATGTAGAGCGTGGACATGAACCAGTTGTTGAGCGGGGAAGCGTGCCAGATCGGGACGGCCATGAGCAGGCGCTCGTCCCGAGTCGTCGACACGGCGAGGGCCGCGGTGACGGCAACACCGACGACGTTACGGTGGCTGTGGACGCAGCCCTTGGGTGAGCCGGTAGTCCCCGAGGTGTAGAGGATTTCAGCCGGATCGTTCTCGTCGATGTCGATACTGTCAACGCCCTCCTGGCGGGTGATGGCGTCGTCGAAGAAGTCGAAACCGTCTGCGACAGAGTCCGTGCTGATCAGCTTGGCCGTTGTCTCCAGTCGACCGACAACCGGCGCCAACTCACCGTCGAAGACGCACACCGACACCTTCGCGTGTCCCAGCACGTAGGCAACTTCCGGAGTCTGCATCTTGTGGTTGATGGGGACCACGACGGCGCCCAAGCGCCAGGCACCGAGCATCGCGTACACGAATCCCGGAGTGTTGTAACACATCAGCGCGACGCGGTCGCCCGGCTGCACGCCCAGCGACTGCAAATAGCCTGCGGCGCGTCGACTTCCGTCCTGAACCTGGGAGTACGTGTGATCGTGACCGTCGAATATCAGGAAGGGTTTGTCCGGGGTCTTGGTGACGTTGCTGTCGAATACGCGAACGATGTTCATCGAAGTCCTTGTCGGAGAATCACGCTCGAAGAGAGTTCATTCCATCGAGCTGTTGAGTACGGCGTCGGGTATCTGGAGAGTGGCGAAGATGACGGCGACCGCCTCCTCGAGGGAGTAACCGAAGCTCTCGCCGGTGGCAGTTTTCTGAATGACGAGGCCGAAGATCGCAGACCAGAAGGCCTTGGATTCGACGTCGATGCCCGCGCGCAGCTGCCAGCCGGTGCGGATCAAGGTACGGAGGAGGGCTGTTTCACCCGAGGAATGCAGAGTGCGAAGCGTCTCGGAGATCAGATCGCGGAGTTCACCACGGCGACCCGTCATCATCATCGCTTCCACGAACAGTTCGACACTGGGAGCGCCCGAGCCGAGGAGTGATCCGACCAGCTTCTCGGTGTAGTCGCCCACGGTGTCGGCGTCGGCGGCATCGACCTCGGCACGCTTGCCTGCGCGCAGAACGGCTGCACACGCCACCTCGACGAAGAGCTTCTCTTTTGAGCCGTAGTAGTAGGTCACCTGGTTTGGATGGGCGCCGGCGGCGGTGCAGATCTGCGCGATGGACACGCTGTCGCCATGTTCGAGGAAGAGCTCGGTTGCAGCGTTGAACAGCGCCATGCGCGTCTGCTTGCCCGACTCACGCGTCGCGCGCGCTGCGGGAACTGACTCGGTGACCATCACGAACTCCTACTTGTTTGTATGACAAACAATAACTCGGCGTTGTTTGTATGGCAAACAATTTCTCCCGGTACGACCCAAAGTTGCTGCGAAACACTCACATCAACCCCGCGATCGGGAACGTTCGACTGCGCTGGCTGCGCTTCGATACGACGGGTGCATTCCTCCACACTTCTGACTGTCGACCGAGTCCGGACGATTGCTACGCGACAGCATCTGACCAAGCAATGCTGCCATTGTCGTCTGTTCAGATGAAATTTCTTCAACCTCGGTCATTTATCTGAAAATGATTGCTACCCTCCACAGACTATTTCTGAACACAATCTTCCGGCATCAATTGCGTAAGACTTTGAGGAGTAACCTATGTCCCAGGCGCGGTCGAAGCCGTGGATTCTATTTTCACTCCTGCTGATTTCGGCGTTATCGGCGGGATGCTCCGAAGCTCGCAACATCGACGCGTCGAACCCTTCTCCGACCTCGATTCCATCCGTTTCCAGCTATTCCTCAAATCAGAACAGCACCTCGACAGTGATGCCACCAGAGAAGTCGATCCCAAAATCCGTCCAAGTTCCAGAAGATGAACATACAAATGACACTTTCACGATCAATCGAAGTCCTGGAACCTTCTCCCTGGGGTGCAACAACAGTGAAGAGTTACCCAAGGACGGTGTAGTCTTCGACTCTCTGAGTGGAAAATTCTTTCCCCTACCCATACCATCTGTTACGTCGTCCGAAGAGCTTGTGAAAGCGTATTGCACAGTAGCTGGACCACCGGACCGCCTCCGCATCATTTACATCCTGTCCCTCCGCATTCCCGCGTCGGGACTCGAGGTCGAAAAACCCCTAACCAGAACTGTCTCGTATGCACTGGATACACCAGGTGCAGTTGCGAATTACGCGTGGCCAGCACCGATCGGAACTTCGATCGACGAAATTGCTGCGACCAATTTCGGATTTATCGTACGCGTTGGTAACAATTTCACGGGCTTCGATCTCGACACCCTAGAGCCGACATGGGAGCGTAACGATGGCCCAGTCTACGACTCGAGCTTCAACGGGTTGGCCTTTGTTCGCGAGATAGGTTTCGAGAGTGGGCTGAAGGTAGTCATCAACGACGCCTCAACTGGGTCGGAGCTTCAGAATCTGAGCGGATTCCAGCGAGCCACCGAAGGAAAGGACTTTCAAGGGCAGTCCAATTATGGCTGGTTCCTGAGGCATGGATACAAGAACCCGGACAACGACGTCTTCTACTTCGACGCTTCTTCGAAGAAGTTGATCGGACCGTTATCGCCCTATGCGGAGGGGATGCAGCGACATGGTGACCTATTATTAACATACCGTCGGGACAATGTCGATAAGAACAACTTTATCAACATATTCGATATTAAAAAGAATGACTACGTGCTACGTAAAATTGGTTCTGAAGTTTCCGGTCTGAACTTCAGCGAAATCTACGTTGCAGGAAACTATCTTTACATCAAGAACGACACCGAGAGTTCCGTCACCGACCTTCGAACGCTCACCAAAGTGTCTCAGGGGTGGAGCGCGCGACCGATGGATCTAATCGGCACGGATTGGATCTTGTCAATCAAAGGGCCGGTGACAAATCAGTATGTCAATTGCTTCGACGGGGATGGTTTCTATATGTGCAAAGAGCGAGCGGTCTTGGTGCACAGCCCGAACGGGGCCTACCCAGGTCCTTGGTACTGACTGCCTGTCGGTGACTGCCGACAAGAACTCGCCTTCATCGGCCAAGCCATCGACCCGTCTCGACTGCACCGAGAACTCGACGCGTGTCTACTCACCACAGCCGAGATCGAACTCGGGCCAGACGTGTGAACCACCTGGAGCGACCCCCTGGGCGTCGGCTATACCGACCAGACCGTTTGATATTGGTCCGATTTGCCGTAAGTTGTGCGCAATGGGGCTATCACGCAACCGAACTCGGGCGTTGTTGATCGTCGCGGCAATCGCAGCCGGGACCGCTGCCGCGGCAATCGCAGCCGGGACCGCTGCCGCGGCGACGCCGGCGGAGGCCACCTGGACAACCGCGCCGATGTGCGGCGATTGGCAGGTCGAGACCGTAGCCCAGGGGTTGGAACAGCTCGAAAACCTCGAGACCGATGACAACGGCGGGTTCTACCTCTCCGGCGAGTCGAAGATCTATCACGTCGACGCCGAAGGACAGGTACGAACCGTCCTCGACGGCATGGCTGCTCCTGGCGGTTTGCAGCTCGACGGTTCGAGGCTGTCCTTCCTCACCAGACAGGACGGCAAGCTGTGGCAACTGGACACCACGACGGATCGGCTGTCCGCACCCGTCGACTTCGCGGGCAACGGCTTGCTCCGCCTGCCTGACGGCGATCTTCTGACGACGTGGGTCGGAACGGAGGGCGGCCCGTCGAAGGGCGTGTCGCGCTATCAACTTGACTCCCGAACCGTCGTACCCAATTGGGCCGCAGTGCCACGTTCGGAGGGGCTCGCGCTCAGTCCGGATCATCGAGCCGTGTACACCGATGATCTGTTCACAGGTCAGATCATTCGAGTCCCTGTGGATACCCCTGATGCGTGGGCCGTTGTCGCAACCGTCCCGAGCCCGGTACCCGGTCTCGACGATCTGACCGTGTCGCGGGATGGGATGCTCTACGTCGCTGCTCACCTCGAGGGCGCGATCTATCGTGTAGATCCCGAGACCGGGCAGTCCTGCGTCGTCGCTTCGGGTCTGTCGGGTGGGTGGACCGGGCCGAGTTCAGTGCGTATCGGCCGGGACGGCGACGGCTGGGCGCTCTACGTCACCGGCTTCGACGGGACACTGCGCCGCCTGGTACCTCCGGCGGGCGTCGAACTCGCACCCGTTCCGTAACTCCGTTCTCTTCGAGACGGGATTCTCCGACCTGGCGATACTTAAAATCACGCTGATTTGAAGGCATGCCCGCAGCGCAGCGGCCGCTTGTCCGAAAACTGTCAACAGTTCTACACGGAGAAATGGCTACCCTTAGGTTTACGCTGCTCGCATGTTTTCTTCCGTCGCAGCGAAGATCCGCCTGGTGGTGGCACTGCTCCTCACTGCCCTCCTGGCGCTGACTCTGTCATCGTGCTCGAGTGGTTCGGATTCGTCGGCAGCCCCCACAGACCTGTGTGCACCTCCGGGAGTGGGAGCCGCAACCGCGGCCCCCACCAATCTGGATGCGGCAGCGGGTGCGGGCGCCGAAGACCGCTACACCACGGCCACCGTCACCCCGGTCGATCGGATCGACACCTCGAAGCTGAACTTGATCAAACCCGGGGTCATCACGGTCGGCACGCTCGGTGACGCGCCCCCGAGCATCTGCGTCAACTCCGAGAATCAGTACACCGGATACGACAACGAGCTGCTGAAGGCCGTCGCGGACAAGCTGGGCCTGAAGGTCGAGTTCGTCGGCACCGAGTTCGCCGGGCTTCTCGCCCAGGTTGCCGGTCGACGCTTCGACGTCGGCTCGTCGTCCATCACCACCACAGACGACCGTCGCAACACCGTCGGCTTCACCAACGGCTACGACTTCGGATACTTCTCCCTCGTCGTGCCTAACGGCAGCCCGATCACCGGCTTCGGAGACCTGGACGCATCAAAGCGCATCGGCGTCGTGCAGGGAACCGTGCAGGACGACTACGTCGTGAACACTCTCAAGCTCGATCCCGTGAAGTTTCCCGACTACGCCACGGCGTACGCGAACCTCAAATCCGGACAGATCGACGCCTGGGTAGCTCCGTCTCAGCAGGCCGAAGGCGCAATCGCTCCCGGTGACCCGACCTCGATCATCCAGAACACCTTCTCGGTCAACAACTTCGTCGGCTGGGCGGTGAACAAGGAAAACCAGCCGCTGATCGACGCCCTCAACTCGGGCCTCGACGCAGTCATCGACGACGGAACCTGGTCTCAGCTGTACGCCGACTGGGTACCGCGCCAACTCCCTGAAGGCTGGAAGCCCGGATCCAAGGCCGCGGCCACTCCGGAACTGCCCGACTTCGCAGCCATTGCCGCGGAAAACGCAGCAAACGGTGACGGTGGCGATACCGCGTCGTACCAACCGAAGTCGACGCTCGAACAGCTCAAGGACACGTTCTTCGACTGGGATCTGTACAAGAAGGCATTCCCCGATCTCCTCAAGACCGGTCTTCCCAACACCCTGATCCTTGCGCTCGCGTCTGGCATCATCGGCACGGTCCTCGGCATGCTGCTCGCTGTCGCCGGTATCTCGCGCACCCGTTGGCTGCGCTGGCCGGCCCGCGTCTACACCGATATCTTCCGTGGCCTGCCCGCCGTCGTCATCATCTTGATCATCGGGCTCGGCGTCGGACCGATCGTCAAGGGAATCACCGGCAGCAATCCGTACTGGCTGGGCGTCGCGGCGCTGTCACTGCTCGCGTCGGCATACATCGGTGAGATCTTCAGATCCGGTATCCAGAGCGTCGAGTCCGGGCAGCTCGAGGCTTCCCGCGCCCTCGGCTTCAGCTACCGCAAGTCCATGTCGCTGGTCGTCATCCCGCAGGGTGTACGACGCGTTCTGCCGGCGTTGATGAACCAGTTCATCTCGCTGATCAAGGACTCGTCGCTGATCTACTTCCTCGGTCTCCTCGTCACCCAGCGGGAGCTCTTTGCCGTCGGACGTGATCTCAACGCCCAGACCGGCAGCCTGTCCCCGCTCGTTGCGGCAGGCTTGTTCTACCTTGCTCTGACCATCCCGCTGACGCACCTCGTCAACTACATCGACAACCGGCTCCGGACCGGACGCGCCGACACTTCAGGCACGTTGGATCCGCTCGAGCAGGCCATCGTCGTGGAAAGGGGCTGAGGACATGACCACCAGCTCTGAACTGAAGTCCGTATCACTCACCGGCAAGGACCTGCATCTGTCCTTCGGTGCCAACAAGGTTCTTCGCGGCGTCAACCTGCACGTCGACGCCGGAAACACCGTCACCGTCATTGGGCCCTCCGGTTCGGGCAAGTCGACGCTCCTGCGCGTGCTGAACCGTCTGCACGAGCCTGAGCAGGGTGACGTGCTGCTCGACGGGAAGTCCGTCCTGAAGGACAATCCCGACGAGCTTCGCCAGCGAATCGGCATGGTGTTCCAGCACTTCAACCTGTTCCCGCACAAGACCGTCGCCGAGAACATCGCGCTCGGGCCGAACAAGCTCAAGGGGTTGTCCAAGGAACAAGCTCGGGCGCTCGCGCTCGAGCAGCTGGATCTGGTGGGGCTCAAGGAGAAGGCGGACTCGCGGCCCGGCAACCTTTCCGGTGGTCAGCAGCAGCGCGTCGCCATTGCCCGCGCCTTGGCGATGAAGCCCGAGGTCATGTTCTTCGACGAGGCGACGTCAGCTCTCGACCCCGAACTGGTCAAGGGTGTTCTGGCGTTGATGGCCGATCTCGCGAAGTCCGGTATGACCATGGTCGTCGTGACGCACGAAATGGGCTTCGCGCGTTCCGTTTCCGACAAGGTGCTCTTCATGGACCGCGGCGCCGTTGTCGAAACCGGTACTCCTGAACAGCTTTTCGACGATCCCGAGACCGATCGACTGCAGGCGTTCCTGTCACAGGTTCTCTGACCCAGGACGCTTCAGAGATCGACGGGCGTTGATCCTCGACGCCTGAAGCATCAGATGGTCACGTTCGGCGAGGTTGGATGCCTTGTGCGCTGCATCGGCATACAACCTCGCCGCCGTCTCCACGTCTCCGTCGCGTTCACGGAGATAGGCCTCGACTGCGGCATGGCGTGGAAGTGAATCGTCCAGCGCTGCAAGAGCTGCCAAGCCGGCGCGTGGTCCGTCTGCCTCGCCGACCGCCACCGCTCGGTTGAGCCGGACGATCGGGCTGTCGGTCAGGGCTGCGAGTTCGTCGTACCACTCCACGATCTGCACCCAATCGGTCTCGTCTGCTGTGAGAGCGTCGGCATGAAGTGCGGCAATCGCGGCCTGGGCCTGGAACTCGCCCAGTCGGTCGCGAGCGAGGGCTCCCTGAAGGATCACGACCCCTTCCGCGATCGTCTCGGTGTCCCACCGTCCGCGGTCCTGCTCGGCAAGCGGAATCAGGTTGTCGTCTGCGGCAGTGCGCGCGGCGCGGCGAGCGTGATGAAGCAGCATCAGAGCGAGCAACCCCGCCACCTCGGGATGATCGATCGCAGCGGCGAGCTGCCGGGTGAGCCTGATGGCCTCGGCAGCCAGGTCGACGTCGCCGGAGTACCCCTCGTTGAAGACCAGATAAAGGACACGTAGAACGGTGGCGACATCGCCGGGTTGCTCGAACCGGACGCCGGAGACCGTGCGCTTGGCTCGGCTGATGCGCTGAGCCATCGTCGCTTCGGGCACCAGGTAGGCCTGCGCAATCTGGCGAGTGGTCAGCCCACCGACAGCGCGCAGCGTGAGTGCAACGGCGGACGACGGCGTCAACGACGGGTAATTGAACTCGTTGACGCCCCATGGATCTTGCAACCGAGCGTCGATTCGATGCGTTCTCGGCTCGTCCAGGGAACGGTGCGCGACGAGTCCGCTTCGCTAGCCAACCGAGTTCAGCACGTCGCAAAAGAACGAGGCATGGAGGTCAGCTTCGAGGACGCCCACGATGCCGTGGTCTATGTCCATTCCTCCAGGTATCTCGCCGAGGTAGGCAAAAACTCAAGCGACCTCGACTTGGGCTCGGCACGCTCACAGGCAGTCGTGAGGGATCTGCCACCCGCGGTCGACAATCGTGTCAATCGTGACTTCGATGTAGCCGACGATTCTTCAGAAAGCGGGGCAGACAGGTCACATGCACGCGCCTCTGGTTCCTATACCGACGCACCACGTGAGCCTGCCGAGAGTGGTGCTGAACCTGTCGGAGAACAGGCTCCCACGGTCGCCAAAGATCGCTTGAACACTGTCGCGGTCGATGACGGAGTCCGCATCGATCCACTCGCGGCTGCTGCGGCACCAGCGAAGAATCAGTCCAAGCGCAGGTCCGAGCCCACCGCGCCGAAGCCGGATCACGCGTCCACGATCTAGCCGCGTGGCTGACCCAAACCGCGGAACGCCGCAACAGCGGACAGAAGGTCACAGCCGCCAAACCCATCAAAGAAGTGCTCGGACACTTCAAGAGCGCACCGATCGACCAGACCCGAATCCAGGTTCTCGCCGCCGCCGCCGCTGCCCGCCATCTCGAAGGCGAGCAATCAACCAACGCACAGCGACTCAACCAACTCGTCCAGGACAACGACGCCCGACTGAACGCAATACGCGACCACGAGCGCCGCAGCGCAGCTCTCGAACACAAAGCGAACGGATCCTCCCGCGAAGAGATCGACGCTTGGGATCAAGAACGGATCCAACGCGATGCATCCACCGATCGCCAGGTCTTCAACGCCGCCGCAGCCGTCGCCGCGGGGTACGTCGCAGCCCGAGGACTACCGGCCTACGATCAGCTCGCACAGCTGTCCGACTCCCAACTCGGACCTCTCCCCGAAGCGCCGACCCCGGAAACAGATCCGCAGACACCGACACAAGGTGGACCGTCCAAAACCGAAAACGTCAAGGGCGTGCTCGACTCCGTCGGTGGCGGGCTTGCCCAAGCCGTTGGTCCGGTCGCCGGCGACGACGAAGTCGCCGCCAACCTCTCACCGATTAACCTCACGCAGGCCGCCGAGGAACTCGCGCAACTGGCGGCATCCATCGCCCCGGCCATGAAAGCGGCAATGGGCAGCCACCCTCGATCGATCAAAGAGCTACTGAACATCGAGCAGACTCCGGACGAGGAAAACGAAGTCGCGTTCGAGCAAGACCCAGCACGACGCCGTGAATCGGAACGCGAATCCGAATACGCGCTGTAGCGAGCAAAAAGCCGTATAGACAACATCGACGTCGTCCCGGATCCGGGACGGCGTCAGTCATTTCGTATGCGGCTAAGAAGGGAAGATCCTGCTACGCCAGTATCGATCCGCGATTGCCGGGAACTGTTGTCCTGATCCTATCGAGTATCGGCGGTAGACAACGTAATTCCGTCAGATACCTCGAGGAGTGAATGTTATTCGGTGAAGAGACGTACATCCGCTTCAGGAGTTTGGGTTCGTCGTAGATATTTCTCTTCCAGGCTGAAATCTGTGATGAAGGCAACGAATTATCGTGGACGCCCAGTCCCATACACAGGCTATGTCATTGGTGCATACGAGATCGCAGTTTTTGCATTTGTTTGAAACATGTTGCGGGCCAATAGTTAGTCCATGACCTCACAATGCGACGGATGGATCCGCAACTACGTGGATGGCTCCTACGTCGAACCCGACGCGTCGTCGAGCTTCGACCAGGTGGACCCCGCAACCGGCCGTGTTCTTGCCAAGGTCCATGAGGCCGACAAGGCCCTGGTCGATCGGGCCGTGACCTCGGCCAGACGCGCTCTGGACAACGGTTGGGCCGATACGCCGGTCCGAGAGCGGACGGCTCTGCTGCGACGCGCCGCCGACCGGATCGAGGAGCGATTCGAGGAATTTGTCGCCGCGGAAATGGCGGACACCGGCAAGCCGATCACGCAGGCACGCGAACTCGACGTCGCGC
>NZ_LPNQ01000055.1:0-135955 GCF_019266085.1 Rhodococcus sp. FH8
AGTACGCGACCTCACCCGCACCGTTACCGGTGTTCGTGAACGTGAGTGTGTACTTGATGTCCTGACCGGCAACAACATTCGAACCCGACACCGGATCAGAGGACTTCACCACAGCGATCTTCGGAGACACCACCGGATGCTCAGTCGTCACCGGCGGAGGAGTGATCTCCGGACCGGTCGGCGGCTTCGCAGTACCGGTGACCTTGTTGTTGACCAGAACGCCGCCGGCAACACCGTCGTTGATCTTCACCTGATAGGTCAGAACAACCGACTTACCGGCCTCGAGTGCACCCGTCCACGAGAGCATGGTGCCCGACAGAGTCGGAACAGTCGCAGGAGCACCATCGACCGTCGCCTTGAGCGAACCGTCCACCAACGCCGCGTTGTCGAGAACCTTCGACAGATCATCGGTCAACACCACCGGATCAAGAGTCGTCTTACCCGTATTGGCACCCGTCACCGTGTACGTGATCGTCTGACCAGCAGCAACATTGGTACCTGAGACCGGATCCGCAGTCTTCGCGACCGTGAAACCCGGAACCAAGTGATTCGTCTCCACAGAAGGAGGAGTGATCTCCGGACCGGTCGGCGGCTTCGCAGTACCGGTGACCTTGTTGTTCAAGACTGTGCCCGCGGCAACGCCGTCGTTGACCTTCACCTCATAGGTGAGAACGACGGACTTACCGGCTTCGAGAAAACCAGTCCACGAAAGGGTGGTGCCCGACAGGGTCGGATCAGCGGCAGGAGCACCGTCGACGGTCGCCTTCAGCGAACCGGGAACGACAGCGGCGTTATTGAGAACCGCACCCAGATCATCGTTGATCTTTACCGGATCGAGCTTCGTCTTACCGGTGTTGGTTCCGGTGACGGTGTACTTGATCGACTCGCCGGCCTGAACCGTCGAACCGGAAATCGGATCAGCAGTCTTCTCCAGTTTGAAGCCGGGAACCGAGTGATTCGTCTCCACCGTAGGAGGAGTGATGTCCGGACCGGTGGGTGGCTTCGCAGTACCGGTGACCTTGTTGTTCAGAACCGTGCCCGCGGCAACGCCGGCATTGACCTTCACCTGGTAGGTCAGAACAACAGACTTACCAGCCTGGAGATTGGCGGACCACGACAAAATGCTGCCCGACAGGGTCGGAGCAGCGACAGCAGCACCGTCGACGGTCGCCTTCAGCGAGCCCGGAACGACAGCAGCATTGTTGAGAACCGCACTCAGATCGTCTTTGATCGTCGCGGGAGTTAGGGCCGTCTTGCCGGTGTTAGCACCGGTGACCGTGTACGTAATGGTATCGCCGGCCTGAACCGTCGAACCTGTCGCGGGCACAGCGGTCTTCGCGACCGTGAACCCGGGCATGGGATGCGTCGTGCAGAGATTGGTTGCAGGATCGCATGTTGTGGGAGGAGTTGTTGTCCCCGGAACGAGGTAGTTGTTCAGGACTTTGTTGCCACCGTCTTTGACCGTGACGGTGTAGGTGACAGTCCCTTTGCCGCCGGCTGGCAATGTGCCGCCGACTTTGATTTTGTCGGCGCCGTCCAATGCAGCGGTGAGTCCGCCTGTAGCAGCACCGACCGCAACCGTTCCGTCATCAATGACGTCGGCAAGGAAGTCCGTGTAGTCGATCGTTGCCGGCGCAGTGCCGGGATTCTCGAAATTCAGAGTGTAGGTGATTGTTTGGCCGATATTGACCGTCTCACCGGTAGGTGGTGACGACGACTTCTTCACGAGAACCGGAGTGTTCTTGACCTTGCAGTACACGTTGTCGCCCGGTGTGAGTGCTGCCTGCGCAACGTCCCCGACCCTGAGCGCCTGGGTCACACCGTTTACCTGGCAATCCCATGACGTCGCATAGTTCGCGGTCTTGGTCGCCGAGGTAGTTGGCTTCTCCCAGAACGTGACAGGAGTAGGTGTCGTATCTGCGAGGAGCGTACGCCAGCCAGTCGATGCCGTCGTATCTGTAGCGCCGGTCGTGGTGCTCTTGATCTCGGTCGCTGCAGCAGCACCCGCGTTTGCGTGGTGGCCGGTGCTCATGCCGATAGTGAAATCGTCACCGGGGGTGACGCGCGTGAGGTCCTTGTCGATCTTGACCTTCGAGAGCAGGACACCGAAAGCCAGACCCTGACGAGAGGTCGCCAGAACGGTATTACCGAACGTCGCCGCGAAGTTGGTTGGAGCGGTCGATGCAACAACCAAAGTGCCCGGCGAATACTCCTGGTTGTTGACCAGGTTCCAAGAATCGCATCGGACGGTGGTGGCGGGCATAGCCGTCAGCCCACCGTCACAAGCGCGAATTCCGGGATAGCCAGGTTCGTCAACACCAACTGTGCGCGCGATTTGTCGCAGCGGCTTGTCCGAATTGAAGGTGAGGAACTCTTTGTCGGTTGATGTGTTTGCGTCAGTCGACTCGGCATCGGCTGCTACGAGACCGTAGTTGTACACCGTGCCATTGGGCCCGGTCATCACGATGTTCTTGAGCGACACCGTCCCGCCGGATTGTCCATTCACGGAGGACTTCTGGTAGATCGCGGGCTTGATCGTCGACGGCACACCCGTGTAGGCGGACGTTCCCAGCGCTGAGTAACTCAACGTGGGGAGTGCCTTCGCTTCGACCCCCTGATGCGTCTTTCCTGCTACCGAGTCGGTGAGGAAAGCCTTGAAGTTGATCTTGTAGCCCTCGGTGAGCTGGATTTCCATCGACTGCCCGGCCGCGGATGTGGCCGCGGCTTCGTTGAGCGCCGACATGTCGATCCAACAGATGTTCTGCGAGAAAGGGCCAGTGTTAGGGGCGCTGAAGGCACAGCCCTTTGCGGGCTGTTCGTCCGGCAGGACAGCAGCACGAGCCGGCGTCTGAGCCTGAACGGGACCGCCGAGCGTCGCGGCCGGCTGCGCTGATGCAGCTACTGCCGTCGCGCCGGAGAGGCCGAGAATCATCGCGATGGCGGTCCACACCACCGTCCACGCTCGCACCCAGGGCGGGAGCCCTGCGGTGAATAAGGCCGACCTTGTCGGCGGTATGTCGTTAGGCATTTCTTACTCCCCAGGATGTGCCTGATCGATGTTCGGTGGACGGAGATGCGAGAGCGCTGGCGCGAACTCCCGATTGATCGGTTGGTTCGGGTCGATCCGCCTGTTTTCGGCTGATCGACCTCACACCGGACGCTGTTGCCGGTCCTGTCATTCGAGCTCCTCTTCGGAAACACCTGCGTGTTGGAAGAGCCGCCCTGAACAGGACCTTGGCCCTCGAAATCCGTGCAAATCGAGAGCAACCTTCCAGTTATCTGGTTCAAGATAACAGATAACCGGGAGCTTGCCCATCGAAAGTCAGACAAAGCAGACCGATCGACGTTTTTGTTCGTAGATCGGACAAGCTTCGAGGAGCAGCGTTGTTCAAGCGAACAATTCAGCCCTCGGCGCACGGCACTGCGCCGGACGCGATGGCATTCAGCGTTTCCGCTGACCAGATCGGGTGACGACCAACTTCGAGGCGACCAGGAATCTGGACAAATGCCCAATATGGATAAGGCCTGTTGGATGCGCCACAGCCCCTCGAACCATGAACGGAAACTCCGTACTGAATGGAGTCCAATCGCCCGTGCAAGCACGTAGAAATTTATCGAATTGGTCCAGACCGCACCCGGCGACGGCTGCCGGTAACGAAGCACTCCGGCGCTCCGATAATTGGGTTGCGAGGCGCCATCTTCGACCGAAACCGGGTCGGCGCCTTCGATCCAGACCCAACTTCAAGTCCGTTTTGTAGCTTTTCGGTTGGAGCAGTCCTGCTCATTTTCTGCCATAGCTATTTTCTGATCCTGCTCAGCTAGTCGAAAGTTCAGCGACCGTGGCTACCACTCGGCAGAATTCTCGTAACTGACGAGCAACAACCGGACTAACCAGCCAAGCGTCACAAGAGTGCCAAAAAGGGCCCTTCCGCGTGCCTCGAGACAAATGCCTCGAGGGCGAAAGGGCCCGAACCGGGCACCACGGAGCCAAGGGCCCCGCCGCAAGCTAGCTGCTGCCGAACCCCACACTGTTGGCGTAGCGATCGAAATCGCCCTGCGCCCCGCTGTAAACGTTGATATCGGTATTTCCGGTGATCCCGGGGATGCGTCCGGTGCTGGTGTACTGCCAGAAGGTCCAGTTGGACCAACCACCGGGCAGCGGGCCCGGTGCGTTCTGCCCGTTGTAATCGGCGATCCACAGCGGGTAGTGGTTGAACTCGGTGGTGTTGGCCATCTGGGTACGCCAGAAGTTGGGGTACGTGTAAATGATTGGCTGCCGCCCGGTGAGTGCCTGGACTGTATTCAGGTAGCGATGAGTCCAGTCGATGACCTGACCGGCGGGAAGTCCCTTCGCGTCCTCGAGATCCAGAACGGGCGGGAGGTCACCAGGTCCGTTGATACCCAGGACGATCGCCGAATAGAAGGCGGCCTGGGCTTCGGGGGACTGGCGAACATCTGCGTAGTGGTAGGCCCCGCGCGAGACGCCGGCAGCCCGCATGACCAGGCAATCCTGGATGAAGTACGGATTGACGTAGTTGAGCGACTCGGTGGCCTTGACCATCGCGAACTCGTGCCCTGACGCCTTGACCTGGAACCAGTCGATTCCGGTTCCGTCCACGTGCTGCCACGACGAGACGTCCGGGCCGCGGGGAGCGTCGGCAGCGGCGAGGCCAGGTGCCGTGATCGCGATGGCAACTGCCATCGCGATCGGGGTGAGCTTGCCCAGTGTCCTGACGATCCGTCGCTCGACCATTTCCCGAGAGTAAGGTCGACTAGTCCGTTTTGTCCGCTAATTCAGGGAATGTTCACTCAACCGAGCCAATCGAGAACAGCCGCCGCGGTCCACGACTGTTGCATGCTGCCCAGCGGCTCACCGGTGAAAGGCTCGTAGTACTCGGCAAAACTGCCATCACTGGCCTGCCGCAACCCCTCCGAACGCAAGACGTGCGATCGCTCGGCCCACCCCCGACGCGCGAACGCCCACGAGAACAACCACGTGATCACCGGCCACACCGGGCCGCGCCAATACTCCCGAGGACGGAAATCGCCGGAAACCGGAGACGTCGACGGTGGGACGGCAAATCGCATGTCCGGGTGGCCACAGAATTTGGGCCCCTCGAAAGTGCGCAACAGAGCGCGCTCGGCATCGCGGCTCAGGCCGCCACACAGCAACGGCGCAAACATCGCGATGGTCTCGGTATGAACCCATCGTCCGGTGCGAAGATCGAAATCCTTTGCTGCACCCGATCGTTCATCGGTGGTGGCAATTACGCCCTGCCGGAATCGATCTGCCCAACCGCGCAGATCACGGACGTCGGAGTTTGGTCGCGAATGCTCCTCACCGATAGTTGCCAAAACGTCACATGCCATCGAGAAAACCGCACTGACAAACACGTCCTCCACGGCAAAACTCATGGCAGTGGCGAGTTGAGAATCCTCGTACCTCACGGCCTTCATCTCTTCGAGAAGCCAAAGGTAGCGGTCGTATTCGTGATCCGTGGGTCGCTGAGACAAGTCGGTCACCACAGCGAGATCAGCGCGCTGATACGCAGGCACTTGTCCCGCAACAACATTCGCGTACGCCAGATCCCATCGCGGAGAATTGTCCATTCCCGATTCCCACCCGTGATAGAGCGCGATGCGGCCGTTGCCGTCGAGATCGCGGGCCTCCGCCAACCAGCGGTGCCACCGAACCAGATCGCTCCAGCGCCGGTCGAGGAACTCTTCCGCGACCGCACGCGTCGTACGTCCGTGCCGACGCGAATGATCGAGAATCCGCTGCACCGCAATCGCGTGAACGGGGGGTTGGGTGATTCCCGATGTAGCTGTACCCAAAGGAGCATGCGCTGCCAACGCATTGACATCCCAACGCGTCGGGCCGGGGAAGTAGCCGTCGACACCGTTCGCGAACACGATGTGCGGAATCATTCCGTTCTTCCACTGAGCCGAGAGCAAGGTATCGAGCTCTACTACCGCCCGTTCGACGCTGAGCGGCGCCAAACCTACCGCGACGAACGCGGCGTCCCAGCTCCACATGTGGGGATACAGCTTCGGGGCAGCGCTGGTCATCGTGCCCAGGTCGTTTCCGCGCAGCAGGTAGGCAGCTCGGGCGGCGAGCTGAGTCGGGGTAAATCCGCGGTCGGCCATAGATGTCTATTTTGCGACGCGCGGCGCCTTTGCGCTCATCGAGCACGAATCGGGCGCCGTAACCGCGATAATGTGGCAACACCGTCAGGCGATCTCGAAGTGGAGGGCTTGTGCGCGAGAAGATCAAAGCACTGCTGTTCGACGTCCAGGGCACAGCGACCGATTTTCACAGCACCCTGTGCCGCGAGGCCCGTCGGATCACCGACGCCGACGTCGACTGGCCAAGATTCGTCAATCTCTGGCGCGCTGAGTACTTCGCGAACACCTCCGAGGCCGACGACTCCACAGGCGAATGGGTGACAGTACATTCGGTGTACCGCGAGGCTCTGCGCAAGCTGTTGGCCCGCGAGAGCATCGAACTTTCCGATGCCGAACAGGAAGAACTCACCACCGCCTGGAAATTCCTGGACCCGTGGCCGGACACCGTCGCCGGCCTGACAACCCTGCGCCAGCAGTACACAATCGCTGCCTTGTCCAACGCCGATGTGAATGCCGCAGTCAGCATCTCCCGGCACGGAAATCTGCCATGGCATGCCGTCTTCACCGCCGAAATGGCCGGTGTCTTCAAACCAGATCCGAAGATCTACCACCTGGCTGCTCGATATCTCGGGTTCGACCCGGCCGAGATCATGATGGTTGCCAGCCACAAATATGACATCCGGGCGGCCAAAGCTCTCGGGTTCCGCACAGCCTTCATAGCTCGACCACTCGAATTCGGAGCCAGGGGCAATCCCGATGTGTCATTCTCCGACGAGTTCGACATCAACGCCGAGGACTTTCTGGATCTGGCAGCGCAATTGGTCCACTGATGCCGTGCCTGCGCGTCGTTGCTGGTATTCCTACGTGAAGGAATATCGAAACGGACAGGCGGTTTGGATTTCATGGGCACCAAGGAAGACAGCGCTACCCGCGAACGCAAGGCCCTGCGGTACTCCCTCGTGGTCGCAACGGCGTTGGCTGTGCTCGCCGCATTCTGGGGCTGGATCTCGCAGTCCCAGGTGATCCTGCTCGACGGTGTGTACGCCCTCATCGGAATGGTGTTGACGGCGCTGTCGCTGCGGGTCTCGCGGATAGCCGACTCGGGCCCCACCGCACGCTTCCCCTTCGGTAAGGAGGCATTGATCCCGGTAGTCATCGCTGTCCAGGGCATGGCGCTACTGGCGACGCTCGCCTACGCCGCAGTCGAGGCAGTTCGTGTCATCCTCGCGGGCGGGGCCGACGTCACCGCGGGATCGCTGGTGGCATACGGCGCTGTCAGCGCAGTGGTGTCGATCATCATCTGGCGCTACGTCGGACAAGTCGACCGCACATCTGATCTGCTCGTCGCCGAAGCCAGGCAATGGGGAGCGTCGGCTGCCTTCAGCGCGCTGGTCGCAGTCGGTGCTGTCGTCGCAATGATCCTGGGCCGCACCGATTTCTCCGACGCCGACCGATATGTCGACTCCGTCTTGGTCCTCCTCGGCTGCGCGTTGTTGGTCCCGCAACCGTACGCACTTCTGCGAACCGCACTGATCGAACTCCTCGAAGGTGCTCCCGGCGAAATCGTTCAGGCCCGCGTGCACGAGGCCATCACCGCCGTCCGCGACGAATTCGGCTTGGACGAACCGACTCTCACCATGAGCAAGGTGGGTCGCAAGCTGTATATCGAAGCGACGTTCATGGTCGCGCCACACAGCTGGGACATCGACGGTGAAGACGCAGTTCGACGCTCGTTCGCCACCAGCCTCGCCGATCTCCCCTACGAACCGTGGCTGAACATCGAACTGACTACAGATCCGGCGCTGATGCTCTAGCGACGGAATATGCTCTCGAACAACAGAATCACGACGGCCGGGCCCACCGCACCTTCTCGAAAACGTCCTTGACTCGAAAGTATGTTCGAGTACGATGGGAGATGGAACGGGGGGTTCTCATGACGATCAACATCACCGACGATGCCGTCACCGACGTGGTCAACAACTCCGCCGTGGGTGTGCGCGGACGATTGTGGCGGCTGCACCCCAGCGACGTCCGCGAGATCGCCATCACCGCGTCAGCGGAAATCCTTCGCCTGGAAGCCATTCGAGTGGCCGCCGTCGACACCCTGACGTTGAACCCGGACGAACAAGTACTCTGCTACCGCGGCACCGGACAATGGCTCGCGAACCACACCATGCTGCAAATCTCCACCGGCAGAAGAATCGCAACCCTAGGCAAAGCCCTACGGTCGTTTCCCGAGATCGAAGACCAATTCGATGCCGGCGACCTCACTTTCGAGCACGCAGCACTGATCGTGGCGTTCTGCGAATCCCCACCCAAAACAATGCCCGACGCCGCGCTACCGTACTGCCGCGACACACTCCTCGCCGCAGCATCCGGCGTCGAAGCGACCACCGTCAAACTGCGCTACGCCATCAGCGTCCTCGAGCACATGTTCGAATCCGACGACATACCGCCAAGCGAAGACACCGATCGGAACGAACTGCGCATCTCCCCGACCCTTAACGGAAGAGTCGCCGTCCGAGGCGATTTCGACGGAGTGACCGGCGAGATGCTTCTCTCCGCCCTCTCCAGCCTCTCCATGCCCACCCCCGCCAAGGACGGCACACCCGACAAACGACCCGCCGCCACACGCAACGCAGACGCCATGGCAGAACTCATCCGGCGCTACCTCGACAACGCTGCCACCGGTATCGACGGCGGCCAACGCCCACACCTGAACGTGCACATCAACGCCAAAGACCTGGCCTACCACCGTGAATGCGCCACAACGGGTGATGGCTCAACACCTGTCCCCTCCGAGGACGACGATCCCGGCATGCTCGATCTCGACTTTCACGATCTCGACAAACAAGATCTCGATGTCGGCCACATGCCCTGGATGGGACCACTGAGCGTCGGCCGCACCCGCATGATCGCCTGCGACTGCATGCTCTCCAGCGTCCTCCTCGACGAAAACGGTGCCCCACTCGACGTCACCCCACTCAAAAGGCTTGTCACCGCAGCACAACGCACCGCCCTGATCGCCCGCGACAAAGGCTGCGCCTTCCCCGGTTGCGACTGCGTCCCCGCCTGGACCGACGCCCACCACATCAAACACTGGGCCAAAGGAGGACCAACCGTCATGGACAACCTGGTCCTACTCTGCCGAACCCACCACACCCTGATGCACCGAAAACCCGGATTCACCGGACAATGGGAAATCCGAATGGGCACCGATCACCTGCCCTGGTTCATCCCACCACCGGGCATCGACCCCGACCGGAAACCCCGCCGCTCCACCACACGACTCTGAACCCGGAGGTCACCGAGCAAACGCCTCGGTGACCCATTCCGGCGTGCTCTCAATTGCCTGCCCACTCCAAAAGATCTTCGGCGGTCCAAGTATTGATCACCCGATCCGCTTCGACGCCGCACTTTTCGGCCCGGTCACAGCCGTAGCCCTGCCAAGCCAACTGACCGGGGGCATGGGCGTCGGTATCGATGGAGAAAAGACAATCGAGATCGCGGGCCAACTCGATCAAACGCGAAGGCGGGTCACGACGCTCCGGTCGGGAATTGATCTCAACGGCTGTGCCTGATTCGCGGCAGGCCTCGAACACTTTCTCCGCGTCGAACTGCGACTCGGGCCGGGTTCCGCGAGCACCCTCGACAAGACGCCCGGTGCAGTGTCCGAGAATATCGACACGCGGGTTTCGCACTGCAGCAAGCATTCTGCGGGTCATCGCCTCACGTTCGGACCGCAGCTTGGAGTGGACGCTCGCCACCACGATGTCGAGTTCGTCGAGCAGATCGGGATCCTGGTCGAGTGAACCGTCCTCGAGGATGTCCACCTCGATTCCCGTGAGAATGCGGAAGGGAGCCAATTCGGCATTCAACCCGGCTATCACGTCGAGTTGAGACCGTAGGCGCTCCGCGGACAGCCCGTTGGCAACTGTGAGGCGAGGCGAATGGTCGGTGAGGGCGCAGTAGTCATGGCCGAGTGCTGCTGCGCGTCGCATCATTTCTTCGATGGGGCTTCCACCATCGGACCAGTCGGAGTGGGTGTGGAGGTCGCCGCGGAGGGCTTGTCGCAATGGGCTGTCGCCGATGGGCTCAGCCTGCCCCCGCAGTTCCTCGAGATACTCGGGGATGCCGTCGTACGACTGAGCGATAATCGTGGCAGTCTTCGGCCCGATGCCGGTGAGGGCCTTCCAACTGTCGGCTTTCCGGCGAGACTCCTTCTGCTCGTCGGACAATCCTGAAAAGACCTCCGCAGCTCGGCGATAGGCCTTGACGCGGTGCGTTTCAGCGCGTGATCGTTCGAGCCAGTAGGCGATCTCCCGAAGCGCTTCATCCGGTTCCATGAGACCACTGTTCCGTCAGCAGCGGCTCGCGGCAACCCTTGATCCCCTTACGCTGTGAATATGGACGACCCGAGAGCACGATTTGAAGCTGCGCGGGTGGCTCACCTGGCAACGGCAGATGCGGCCGGCGTTCCGCACATCGTGCCGCTGGTATTCGTCTTGGTCGGCGGCACCGTCTATTCCTGTGTCGACCACAAACCGAAAACCACGACCGCTCTTCGCAGGCTCCGGAACATCACCGAGACGGGGCGCGCAAGCCTGCTGGTCGATCATTACGACGACGACTGGTCCGCGCTCTGGTGGGTCCGCGTCGACGGACATGCGGAGGTTCTCAACCCGGGCACCAAGGAGTCCGAGAGCGCGATCGATGCTTTGGCCGCAAAGTATCCGCAGTACGTAGATCACCGACCGCACGGACAGGTGATAGCTGTCCGCGATGTGGAGTGGTCGTCGTGGTCCGCAGCAGCCTAAGGTTCTGTCCTAGTGTTCAAGGAACGAAAGTGATTGCAACACTCTCAATTCGGACAAATTGGCGGGGGATCGATGAAACGACGGCAGTTACTTCAGCGCGCAGCCACAGGTCTGGCGCTGGTAGCGGGACCTCAGGTGATCGACATGGGTAGCAGTTCCGGAAGCAGTCAAGACGCAACAAGCCCGTTGAACGAACAGTTGTCGGTTGTTTCGCTCTCACACGTGAACGACCCGGCGACGACGCCGGTTTTTCCAGGCGACCCCGAGTTCACTCTCGACACAGCGGCCACCATCGCAAACGACGGCTACTACCTCCAGTACGTCAAGGAAGGTGAGCACACGGGCACGCATTGGGGCGCACCCGCACACTTCCAGGAAGGCGGCCTCACAGCCGACCAACTCGATCCGGCGGACCTCTTCCTCCCCGCAGTGAAGATCGACATCCGGGACAAGGCTGCCGCCGATTCGGACTATGCGCTCACGGTCGCGGACCTGCAGGAATGGGAAACGCGCAACGGCAAGATCCCCGATGGAGCGGCCGTAGTTCTCTGGACCGGGTGGGAATCGCGCTGGGGTAGCGAAGAATATGCCAACTCCGATGCCGAGGGCGTCACCCACCAGCCCGGCTTCTCGGTGGACGCGGCGCGGTGGCTGATAGACACCGGCCGTTTGGGCACCCGCGGAGCATTGGGAACCGACACGTTCGGTCCCGACCTCGGAAACGACGAAACCTACCCCGTCTCGACAATCCTGTACGACAAGCATCGAATCAGCCTGGAGAACTTGAACAATCTTGCCGCCCTGCCAACCACCGGGGCTAGCATCCTTGTCGGTGGTGCGATCAACAAGGCCGGATCGGGTTCACCGGCAACGATTTTCGCACTCCTACGGCGATAACCATTTGCGACGGTCGCCGTAGACAACGACCGCGCCCTTCCCACTTCTCTTCGCCTCGTACATCGCCGCATCGGCCTGGCGAAGAAGAGTGTGCGCGCTGAGCGGTTCGTCCCCGAACTCGAACTGCGCGGACTCGAAATGCGCGACACCAACGCTCGCACCCACCGACACCGATGTGTCTGCAGTCTGATCGGACCTGAGCGCGTCGACGATCCGGCGAGCCACGACGACGGCGTCGTCGATCGTGCCCTGCAGGAGCACTGTGAACTCGTCGCCACCGAATCGGGCGACAAACGCACCCTCGGGAACCGCTTCGCGCAGACGTGCTGTGAGAGCAACCAGTAACCGGTCGCCGGCCGGGTGCCCGTATCGATCGTTGATCTGTTTGAAGTCGTCCAGATCGACAAGCATCAGCACCCAATCGGAGTTCGTCTGGCGATAGTCGTCGATGGCGCTCGCAAAGTGTTCGTCGAACGCGGCCCGGTTTGCAAGCTCGGTGAGTGGGTCGTGATGTGCTCGGTACCTCAGCTCGTCCTGGGCAGCGGAGATCTGTTGAAGGAGCGCGTCGTTCTCGAGGAGCGTGAGTATTTGGCGCACCAGCGCGAGAACCAACACGCCGACGCCGAGTATCACGACCACGGCATCGAGGTTGCCGACGATCAGCGCCTGAACAGTCACGATCGTCGCGATCACCGCGATCAACAGATACGGCAGCAGCAACTGAGTCCGATCGCTTCGCCACTGCTGCGGCGCGTTGCGGTTCCGAGGCTCGGTTCGCTTCGTCAGCGCCGCCAAGGCGATCAACGGCGGCCCCGCGATGAACCCGGCATCGGCGATGGTCGGCATACTCTCGGCGCCGATCGCCACCAAGTACGCGTAAAGACTGTCCGAAAGGGAGAGCATCACCAACCCGCACCCGAGGAACGTCAGCGGTTCGCGGATCTCGGCAACGGCCTTCGGTCCGATGACCATCAGCAAGACCATGGCGATCAGAACGAAGTCGGTGATCGGATACATCACCGCGACAAGAAACCCGAGAGATCCCGTCGGACCGGTATGAACGACGGCGCCCAGGGCCGTCGTCCACGTGAGGATGAACAATCCACCGACAACGACAAGGCCGTCGAGCGTCAGCACGAGCCAGAGATGGATCGGACCGATCGCCTCACGCCGGGGCGACTGACGCACCAACGACAGAAGCGCCGGCACGGCGAACACCGGGAACATGAAGAAACCGATATCCGCGATCGACGGCGACGGAAGTGGAACGTGGAGAACCGAGCGGTAGAACGCCCAGAAGAACATCCCGAGAGTCCAGCCGGCCATACCCAGAGCCATCAGAGTTCGCCAACGACGCTCGACGCCGTGATAGCGCCGCGATGTCCACCAACAGACCGCAGTTGCGGTGGCTCCGCCGACGAGCTGGGCGATATCGTCCACCAGAACCGAAGTTCGTGGGCTGAGCAGCCCGGATCCGGCGAGAGCGATGACCGCGACAACGACGCCGAGAACCAGCCACGTGCGTCGCGCTCGGAACTGCGTCATCGAAGAACCCATCGGTGTTCAAGGCGTCACCACCGATCGTCTTGCAGCCGGCATCGTTGCGGCCGGAATGTTGTGGTGACGAATGCCCGTACGAACCTACCCGATTTGGTAGCGGATTGTTAACTGGACGAACGATCAGGAAGGCTCGTACGCCCCGCGGCGCTGTATTCCGCTCGGGTCCTACGCTGCTGCGAAGTCCATTTCGCGATCACCCCTTGCGAGGGGCTGAACAGGTACACCAGAGCGAACACGATGCCCTGCGTCATGACGACCATGCCACCGGAAGCCGTGTCGAGGTAGTAGCTGACGTAGATACCGGCAATCGCGCAGACTGCGGAAACGACGGGAGCTATCACCAGCATCCGCGAAAACTTGTCGGTGAGGAGGTAGGCCGTCGCGCCGGGGATGATCAGCATCGCCACCACCAGCACGACGCCGACGGCTTGCAACGCCACAACGGACGTGAGTGCGAGGACGCCGAGTAGCAGCGCACCCAGGCGCTTGGGCGAAAGACCTATCGCGTTCGCATGGATCGGGTCGAAGGCGAACAACGTCAGATCACGACGCTTGATCAACAGAATGCTCAACGCCAACGCGCCAAGTATCGCGACCTGCAGAAGATCTGACGAGCTCACCCCCAGCAGGTTGCCGAAAATGATGTGGTTGAGATCGGTCTGGCTGGGGGTCACCGAGATGAGAACCAAACCGAACGCAAAGAGAGTCGTGAAGACGATACCGATCGCGGCGTCTTCCTTGACGCGACTGGTGTTACGGATCAGTCCGATCAGCGCTACGGCGATCAACCCGAAGATCAAGGCCCCGATAGCAAATGGAGCGCCAACGACGTAAGCGAGGACAACACCCGGCAGCACGGCGTGCGAGACGGCGTCGCCCATCAACGACCACCCGATGAGCACCAACCAACAACTGAGCACCGCGCAGACAACCGCTGCCACAACCGCAACGGCCAACGCGCGCACCATGAATCCGTACTGGAGAGGATCAAGTAGGAGTTCTACGAGGTTCATCGATCAGGTCCTGTCCATCACGTCGAGACCGAAAGCCAGGGCGAGGTTTTCCGGTTGCAGCACGGTGTCCGGGTCGGAATGCACCAGGACCTTGCGCATGAGCAGTACCGCCTCGTCGCAAAGTTTCGGCACAGCGTGGAGATCGTGGGTCGAGACCAAGATCGACCGGCCGTCGGAAGCCAACTCTCGTAGCAGCGTAGAAATCGTTGCCTCGGAACGCTTGTCGACGCCCGCAAACGGCTCGTCCAGCAGCAGTATCGACGCGTCCTGCGCGATGCCGCGTGCGACGAACGCGCGCTTCTTCTGACCACCCGAGAGCTGACCGATCTGACGATCCGCAAATTCGGTGAGTTCCACCCGCTCGAGGGCCTCTGCCACCGCCTCGCGATCTGCACGCCGCGGACGTCGCAAGAATCCGAGGTGACCGTACCTGCCCATCATCACGACGTCACGGACGCTGATCGGGAAGGTCCAGTCGACGTCTTCACTCTGCGGCACGTATCCGACGCGGCCGCTCTTGCGCGCAGTGGCTGCGTCGAGACCGGCGATTCTGACAGAACCGTTGTCCGGCTTGATCATCCCCATGATCACTTTGAACAGAGTCGACTTTCCTGAACCGTTCATGCCGATCAGTCCGCAGACGCTACCCGAGTTCAACGTCAGATCGACGTGGTCCAGTGCGTGGACCTCGCCGTAGTGAACGCTGACGTTTTCGACGCGAATGGCTTCGTTCATGATTTACCGCCGGTCAGACCGCCGAGGATGACGTCGGTGTCGTGGCGAATCATGTCCAGATAGGTGGGCACGGGACCGTCGGCTTCGGACAGCGAATCGACGTACAGCGTTCCGCCGAACTTCGCGCCGGTCGCCCCGACAACCTGCTGCATGGGGGCATCCGAGACCGTCGACTCGCAGAAGACGGCGGGAACGGAATTGGCTCGGACGAAGTCGATCGCGGCGATGATCTGCTGCGGCGTCGCCTGCTGCTCGGCATTGACCGGCCAGATGTACGCCTCGCTGAGTCCCGCGTCCCTGGCCAGATAGGAGAACGCACCCTCGCAACTGACGAGTGCACGCTGACCTGCGGGCAATGCCGCCAGCCCACTGACCAGGCCGTCCTGAACTGCTTGCAGTTCCGCCTTGTACTTCGCGCCGTTCTCCGCAAATGCCGAGGCGTTGTCCGGGTCGAGGTCGCTGAAAGCAGTCACCATGTTGTCGACGTAGATCTGCGTATTCAACGGAGACATCCATGCATGCGGATTGGGCTTGCCCGCATACGCGTCGCCGGCGATCGGAATGCCTTCGACGCCGTCGCTGACCACAACGTGTGGCACGTCCAGTCCGTTGACGAATTTCGCGAACCACGCCTCGAGGTTCATGCCGTTGTCGAGGATCAGATCGGCTTCGCTCGCCCGCCGAATGTCTCCGGGCGTCGGCTCGTAGCCGTGAATTTCGGCCCCCGCCTTGGTGATCGACTCGACGCGAAGATGATCGCCGGCAACGTTCTGGGCGATGTCCGACAGCACGGTGAACGTGGTGAGCACCACCGGGCGGTCGTCGCCGGAGCCAGAACTCACCGCAGAACAGCTGGACAGAAGCAGGGCGGCGAGGGCGGCAATTCCCAGGCGGCGGAAGTTCTTCGCGTCGCGTGTCGTCATGGTCGAACTCTAATATGTGGGTAAACAAATACACAAGTTCGTCTGGCCGAACAATCCTCACTCGATAGGCTCGCACCATGCGTCCTACTGCCTTGATCACCGGTTCCAGTCGCGGCCTCGGAGCTGCCATCGCACGCGAACTGGCGCCGACACACGACCTGCTGCTCGGTGCACGATCCGCACAGGCCCTCGAGCCGATCTGCGCCGAACTGCCCGGATCGACGCCCCTACCCCTCGACCTCACGGACTACGACGCCGTCGCCGCCGCCGCCTCGTCCATCACGACGCTCGACGTGCTGGTACACAACGCCGGCGTGGCCGACATCGGAACCATCGAGGAATCCTCGGTCGATCAGTGGCGACGCACCCTCGAGGCAAACGTCATCGCCGTCGCCGAACTCACGCGGGTTCTCCTGCCCGCGCTTCGTGCGGCTGGAGGTCACGTCGTGCTGATCAATTCGGGTGCCGGACTGCGCGCCAACGCCGGTTGGGGCTCGTATGCGGCCAGCAAGTTCGCCCTGCGCGCTTTCGGAGATGCGTTGCGCCTGGAAGAGCCGGCACTGCGGGTCACCTCCATTCACCCCGGACGGATCGACACCGACATGCAGCGCGACATCGTCGCGGGTGAGGGCGACGAGTACGACCCTGAGCGCTTCCTGAAAGCCTCCACTGTGGCGCGTGCCGTACTCACTGCCGTCGAAACACCGTCCGACGCACACCCCACGGAGATCGTGCTTCGACCTACCGGCCGGTAAATCCCCAGTTCGGCGGTAACGGAATGGTGACGATGGCCATCCGGATATCGCTTTTCCGGGCACTGGCCCGATACTGACATCAGTTGTCGGACAAAGAGACTGGACTTGTCTCAGGAGTTCATCGAGAGGTGGTGTGCGATGCATGATCATACGGATACATGGGGGATCCCCAGCCAGACTTTCCTTCAGTGGTACCTGGTGGCGGCTGCCGTCGCGATCGGACTCTCGCTGTACAGCCGAATGACTGCGCGCCGGTCACCGGTGGTCGTCGACTCGGTCCGTCGGCCGCTCACTCCTCCCGAGATCGGTGCCTTGACCAGTGACTACCAAGCGGTGCTGGCGTCGATGGCTATTCTGCGTAGCGCCGAGCTGATCAGCACCGAAGGCAAAACCAAGCTGGCACTCACTGCGGAGGACAAGAATCGTCTCGACTGGTTCACCCGTACGGTGCACAAGCGGCTCGGCAACGGAAAGGTCCCGCTGCGGCAGGTGCGTCTGATGGGACGGCTGAACGTCGCACTCGCACAACTACGTACGACGTTGATCGACGAGGGATATTTGCAACGCCAGCAGGACGGTCTGACCGCTGCCCTTCGGACCGTTCCGATCGTGGCGGTAATTGCTCTCGGCTTGGTCCGTCTCGTCGCCGGAATCGCCGGCGGTAAGCCGGTCGGGTTCCTGCTCCTCACCATCATCGTTCTCGCTCTGATGATTCCACTTCTTCGCATCAAGCGTCGTCGGACAGCTTTGGGAGACAGCGAGCTTCGACGCCTCAAGCACGAAAACTCTTACCTCTCACCGAAACTGCGGCCCGCGTACACGAGCTACGGTCCCTCGCTCGCCGGGCTGTCGGCGGCGCTCTTCGGTGCGGGCGCTCTGGTTCTGATCGATCCGGCGCTGGCGGGAGCGGTAGCTGCGGGCGCCGCGTACAGCCCGGGCGGCGGAAGTTCGAGCTACTACAGTTGTGGCTCCTCATCCGGATCATCCGGCTCGGACGGCGGTGGCGGCAGTGGGAGCAGTTGCGGCGGCGGGGGGTGTGGGGGATGAGCACGCATGCAGCCGACACGTGGGGGATCCCCAGCGAGGATTTCCTCTACGGCTACATAGCCGTTGCGGCCACGCTCATGGTTCTCACTCTGGGGTGGCGTCTGATGATCCGGGCACGCCGGCACGGGTACTCAACCGAGCACGGGTATTCCGCCGAGCAACTGACGCCTCCGGAAGTCGGAATGCTCACCGGCGAGTCACGCGCCATCGCAGCATCATTGGCAATCCTGCGTAGCGCTGACCTGATCACCACCGACGGCGCTGTCCTGCGCCCGTTGGGCCCTGGCGACGAGACCCTGGACTGGTACACCCTCACCGTGTACCAGCGCCTGGCCCAGCAGGCTCTACCCCATCGTCGGCGGCAACTCGCCGAGCGTATGACGGTGGAAACAGCTCGCCTACGAAACTCTTTGGCGGACCGGGGATACCTGACCTCCGACAGCGCCAGGCGTTCAATCTTTCTCTCCACAGTTCCGCTGAAGATCCTGGTGGCCGTGGGTATCGTCCGCATTGCTTTCGGACTGCACAACGACAAGCCCGTCGAGTTTCTGATTCTCGCCGTACTCGTCACCGGGTTCAGCATCCCGCTGCTCGGGCTCAACTTCGATCGAACCACCTCTGGCAAGGCGGCACGTTCGGAACTGACCACGGCACACGCCTACCTGTCCCCGCGCAACAAGCCTGCCTTCTCCGCCTACGGACCGCGTTTGGCGGGAATGTCCGCTGCTCTCTTCGCCAGTTCGGCGATGCTGATGATCAATCCCGCCTTGGCCTCCGCCGCCGGAATCGGTGCCGACGGCAGCGGAAGTAGCGGGGGTTCGGACGGTGGCGGTTCAGGCGGGGGAGGCAGCAGCTGCAGCGGGGGCGGCGGATGTGGCGGCGGCGGCGGTGGATGCGGGGGATAGCCGCGCCCGGGCGAGCATAAGCGCTGCGGCCTCGGTAGTGATGCCACGTTCCTCGCTCAACGAGTACACCTCGTCCAAGGTTCGACCGATGCCTCGGGTTCGTTCGACGACGTCGTCTTCGTTCCACCCCAGGACTTCTCGCCCCACGAGGTGAAAGGCTCCGCCTGCGTTCGCGACGAAATCAGGGGCACAGAGAACCCCGCGGTCTCGCAGAACCTCACCGGCAGCGGCATCGGTCAAGATGTTGTTTGCTGCGCCCGCCACGGCCAGAGTCGGAATCGACGCAGCCGCAGCGAAATCGATGATGCCTCCCATCGCGCAGGGGGCAAAGAGGTCACACGGTGTTCGGAGGACCTCGCCGGCAGGAACGACCGTGTGCCCCGCGAGAGAAGCCGCCTCGAGGCGCTGCGGGTCCGTATCGGCAACCAGCAGACGTGCGCCAGCCTGCGCTGCGAGACGGACGACGTCGCCGCCGACGGCGCCGAGCCCCTGTACCAGTACCGTTCGGCCGTCGAGTGTTCCGAGTCCTCGGCGACGCGCCGTGGCCTTCATCGCTTCGAACACACCCAGAGCGGTGGCGTGCGCGCTGGAACCGGCGCCACCGTTGTCAACCGAACGCCCGAAGACGTATCTGGTGGTGCGACTGAGCTGACCCATGTCGGAAGAGTTGGTGTTGACGTCGGGACCGGTCCAGTAGTTTCCTTCGAGCTTGTCGATGTTCTCGGCGTGGATGCCGAGGATACGAGACCAGGTTGCGGCGTCGATCTGATTGCGCGGTGCTGGCAGTGCGATCACCGACTTCCCGCCACCCATCGGCAGGTCGGAGACAGCCATCTTCAAAGTCATTGCACCGGCGAGCTTCCCGGCGTCCGCCAGAGCGTGGCCGATCGAGGGATAGTGAGCGGCCCGCGTGCCACCCGACGCCGGTCCCAGACGGGTGGAGTCGATTCGAATCACGAAAGTCGTGCCGGTCTCCCGATCATGGCGAGTGACGGTCAGTTCACCGTCCCAGCGCAGTTCGTCGTCGATACTCATTGAATCTCCTTTTCTGTCTCCGGGTCAGTTGTGGGCGTGCAGTGGTGTTCCCGCGAGTGCGAGCATGGCCTCGCCCAACGCTTCGTTCTGACTGGGGTGCGCGTGGATGAAACGCCCCACTTCATCGGGAAGTGCTTCCCAGGCAACGGCCAACTGCGCCTCACCGATCAGTTCGCCGACGCGGTCTCCCACCAGGTGAACTCCGACAACAGGGCCTTTCGTTCCGCTTCGAATCACTTTGATTCCGCCGGTAGTTCGCAGGATCTGACTCTTGCCGTTACCTGCCAGGTCGTAGATGACGGTGGAGACGTCGGCGTACTGCGTGCGCGCCACCTCTTCGCCGAGCCCGACCGATGCAACTTCGGGATGTGAGTACGTCACGCGAGGAATCAGATGTTCGGCGACCGGTATCGGATCCTTGCCGGCAATCTGTTCGGCCACAAAGATTCCCTGCTGGAAGCCTCGGTGCGCCAATGCAAGACCGGGCACGATGTCACCGACCGCGTACACACCGTCCACGGACGCACGGAGGCGTTCGTCGGTGACGACAAACCCCTTGTCGAGGTTGATTCCGTTTTCTGCGAAACCGCTACCGTCCGTGCGGGGTCCGCGGCCGACGGCGACCAACAGTAGGTCGGTGTCGAATATCGTTCCGTCGCCCAGTTCGACGCGGACCGAATCGGCTGCTTCTTTCGCGGAAACCATCTTCGTACCTGTCTTGCACACGATTCCGCGTTTACGATAGGCCCGTTCGAGCTGCTTCGACGACCACGGGTCCTCGGCGGCGATCAGTCGGGGGAGTGCCTCGACGATCGTGACTTGGGCGCCGAACGAGCGCCAGAGGCTTGCGAACTCGACGCCGATGACACCGCCACCGAGTACCGTTGCGCTGGTGGGCACCCGGTCGAGTTCGAGTGCCTGGTCGCTGGTGACGATCCGTCGGCCGAGTTCGATGCCGGGGAGTTCCCGCGGATACGAGCCGGTGGCCAGAACGAGTGATGTTCCGGTGTAGCGGGTTCCGTCGACGTCGATGCTTCGCCCACCGACGTACGTTCCGTATCCGTTGACGATAGTGATCTTGTGTTGCGCCAACAAACCTTGCAGACCGCTGTACAGCCGCTCGACTGTCCCGTTCTTGTAGTCGTGCACCTGCGCGATGTCGATGCCGTCAAAAGATGCCCGGACTCCGAATTGCTCACTGGTGCGTGCCGAGTCGGCCACCTCGGCGGAATGCAGCAGCGCCTTGGTCGGGATGCATCCGCGGTGCAGGCACGTTCCGCCGACCTTGTCCGCCTCGATCAGCGTGACCGACAATCCGAGTTGGGCGGCGCGGATGGCGCAGGCATAGCCGCCCGATCCTCCACCGAGGATCACGACGTCGCTGTGGGGTTCTGCAGTTGTCATCAGAGCCTTCCCAGGACGCGGATCGGGTTCTCGATGTAGTCACCGAACAGCCTGAGGAATCCGCCGGCTTCGCCTCCGTCACAGACGCGGTGGTCGAAGCTCAACGAGATCTGAGTGACCTTACGAACGGTCAACTCGCCGTTCACGACCCACGGCTTGTCGATGATGCGTCCGATCCCCAGAATTGCCGCCTCGGGGTGATTGATGATCGGAGTCGATCCGTCGACCCCGAATACCCCGTAGTTGTTGAGCGTGAACGTGCCGCCGGTCAGGCGGGCGGGTTCGAGTTTGCCGTCGCGCGCAAGGTCGGTGGTCACCCGAAGTGCTTGTGCGAGTTCGACGGTGCTCAGGGCGTCCGCATTTCGAATGACCGGTACCATCAATCCCTTCGGTGTCTGCGCGGCGATCCCCAGGTGGGTGCGGGCGTGTCGGACGATCTCGCCTCGAGCAGTATCGACCGACGAGTTCAGTTCGGGGTACTGCGCCAACGCCGCGATGGTCAGCCGAGCCAGGAGCGCCATCAGGCTGATCTTGTCGGAATCGGGCAGTGACTTGTTGATCTCGGCTCGCGCCGCCAACAGTTCGGTGGCGTCGACGTCAACCCAGGTTGTTGCGTCCGGGATCTCACGGCGGCTGGTGGACAGCTTGTCGGCCACCACCTTGCGTAGTCCCTTGATCGGGATGCGTTGGTCGCTCACGTGCGACGTTTCCGTCTCCGGGCCGGTGTTCGACCCGGCCTCGACGTCAGCACGCGTTATCACCCCGCCGGCACCCGACCCGGAGAGCAAGGACAGGTCGATATCGTTGTCAAAGGCCAGTTTACGAACGATTGGTGAGATCACGCGTACCGACGGAGCCGCTCTGCGACGGCGTCTCGGTGCATCCTCGCTGGTGCCGTAGCCGATCAGGACGTTGCCCGAACCGGCGCGTTCCTCTTCGCGGTAGCGCTCGTGGTTGGCCGAAACGACCGCGTCGACACTCTCGCCACCACTCACAGTGATCAGCGGTGTGCCCACCTTCAGGGTGTCTCCGTCTTTACCGTGTAGTTCGATCACGGTCCCGGCGAACGGGATGGGCACATCCACAGCAGCTTTCGCAGTTTCCACCTCGACGACGATCTGATCGATGGTGACCACGTCGCCTAGCTTGACGTGCCACTCCGCGATGTCGGCCTCCGCCAGTCCTTCGCCGAGGTCGGGGAGCATGAAAACCTGATTGCTCATGCCGTCACCGCCCAACGGGTGTCCGGGGCGTCGTTCCACTGCAGACGGTCGACGGCGTCCAGGACCCGGTCGATGCTGGGCAGGTGGTGACGCTCGAGCTTGGGAGCGGGGTAGGGGATGTCGAAGCCGCTGACCCGGAGCACCGGGGCATGGAGATGGTGGAAGCACCGTTCCTGCACGCGGGCAGAAATTTCTGCACCCACACCGGCAAAACCTTGCGCTTCCTGGATAACGATGCAGCGTCCGGTCTTTCGCACCGATGCGGTGACCGTCTCGTCGTCGAACGGCACTATCGAGCGGATGTCGATCACCTCGATGTCCCGGCCCTCGGCTGCAGCGGCCTCGGCGGACCTCAGTGCAACGTCCACGGACGGACCGTAGGCGATGAGCGTCGCGTCACGACCGGGGCGACGGACGACGGCGCGACCGATCGGCTCACGTGCGGTCAGTTCGACATCTGCTCGCGCGAAGTACAGCTTCTTGGGCTCGAGGAAGATCACGGGGTCGGGGTCCTCGATTGCCGAACGTAGCAGCGAGTACGCATCTTCCACCGTGGACGGCGCCACAACCTTCAGTCCGGGTGTGTGCGCGTAGTAGCCCTCACTGGAATCACAGTGATGCTCCACCCCGCCGATACCGCCGGCAAAAGGAACACGAATGACTATCGGAATCGACAGCGCGCCCTTGGTGCGGTTGCGGATCTTCGCGACATGGGAGGCGATCTGCTCGAATGCCGGATAGGCAAACGCGTCGAACTGCATTTCCACGACCGGACGAAAACCGGTCATGGCCATGCCGATTGCGAATCCGATGATGCCGGACTCGGCGAGGGGAGTGTCGAAGCATCGGTCGTCGCCGAAGTCGCGGGTGAGGCCGTCGGTGACGCGGAAAACGCCGCCCAGGGTGCCGACGTCCTCACCGAAGACGACAACGTTGTCGTCCGCAGCCAGAGAGTCGCGTAGCGCGGTGTTGAGGGCCTGAGCCATCGTGAGCATGGGCATGGTCAGTGTCCCCCTGTGTCAGCGGCTTCGGCAGCAAGTTCGGTTTCGAGTTGGGCTTGTTGCTCACGCAATTGCGGTGTCTGCTCGGCGAAGACGTACCGGAACAGATCGAGCGGATCGTGCGGGCGGTCGACGTTCATGCCGGCGCGCAGTGTGGCGGCCTCTGCCTCGGCCTCCGCGGTCAGTGATTCCACGAAGGCGTCGTCGATCAGATCGTGTGCGCGCAGATACTTTTCGAGACGCGGCAACGGATCTCGCCCGAGCCAGGCTTCCACCTCGGCGCTGTCGCGGTAGCGGGTGGCGTCGTCGGCATTGGTGTGTGCGTCGATGCGATAAGTGTGTGCCTCGACGATCACCGGTCCGTTTCCGCTGCGGACGAAGCGTGCCGCCTCGTCCATGACGGCCAGCATCGCAACGGGATCGTTGCCGTCGACCTGCTCGCTGCCGATCCCGTAGCCGACGCCCTTGTGCGCCAACGTCGGTGCTGCGCTTTGGCGCGACAGTGGCACGCTGATCGCAAATCCGTTGTTCTGCACCAGAAAGATCACCGGCGCCTTGAAGACGGCGGCGAAGTTCAGCGCCTCGTGGAAATCGCCCTCACTGGTGGCGCCGTCACCACAGAGCGCCAAGGCGACGGTGTTCAAGCCCCGTCGAGACTCCCCGTAGGCCACCCCCGCTGCATGCAGCAATTGCGTTGCCAGCGGGGTGCACTGCGGCGCACTGCGCAGTGCGACCGGGTCGTATCCGCAGTGCCAGTCGCCGGCGAGCATGCTCAGAATCTGCACCGGATCGACACCCCGGGCGGCCAACGCCATCGAATCCCGGTAGGTGGGGAAGAGCCAGTCACTCGGCTCCAGACTCATCGCTGCCGCGATCTGACATGCCTCCTGCCCTCGCGAGGACGGATACACGGCCAGGCGCCCCTGTTTGGTCAGCGCCGTCGCCTGCTGGTCGAAACGCCTGCCCAGGAACATCTTTCGATACATCGCGATCAGGCGATCGTCGCTCGGTTTTGCGTAGCGGGCCTCGCTGCGCGTCAGTTCTCCGGCAGGGTCGAGGTACTGCACCGCAGAATCGGCCGGCAGGAACTTCTGATACCGCAGTTCCCCCAAGGGTTCGACAAGTGTCACTTCTACCTCCAGAAGACGTTGTGTCCATCAGTATTCGCACTTCGGCGACGTAATGGCAGCAAGCGTCGAGGATTCAAGACAAACGGCCTATCATGAGGATTCGGGCAGCAATATGTCCATCAACCGACTCGACTACCGAACCAGGAATGGACAGATGGCCACCGAACCGCACGCTCTCGATGCGATCGACCGTCGCATCATCGCCGAGCTGGTCGCAGACAGTCGCATCTCCATGCGTGCACTGGCCGAGAAGGCGCACATATCCCGCGCTCACGCCTACGTCCGCATCGAAAGGCTCGAGGACGCCGGAATCATCACCGGATTCACGACGCGGATCGCCCACGAGAAGGCCGGACTCGGCTCCTCGGCATACGTGGCACTCTCGATCAGGCAGCACTCGTGGCGAGGTCTGGCGGCGTCCTTGAAGGCCCTGCCGTTTGTCGAGCACTTCTCCCTCCTCGGCGGCGACTTCGACGTTCTGGTGCTGGTTCGAGCCCCGGACAACCAGGAACTACGCCACACCGTTCTCGAAGAACTCCAGGGACTCGACGGGGTTCTCTCGACCAAAACGTGGCTGATCTTCGAAGAAGGCAACGGTCCGGGACCCAACTGGTTGCCCGGCTGATCCGTCTATAGTCGCCGTTAGCAGTTGCACACGGGAGGTGACTCGAATGACCCTGTACGGCCTGGGAATCGGTTGGCGCCCCGAGGTCTCCGGAATCATCGCGCAACTCGACGGCCTGGCATTCTGCGAAGTCATTGCCGAATCCGTCGGAAACGAGATACCGCCGCACCTCGGCTCGCTGGGAGTTCCGGTGATCCCGCACGGAATCTCGCTCTCACTTGGCGGGGCCGAGGCGGTAGATCAGGCACGGATCGATCACCTTGCGCGTGCATCCCAGCTACTGGGCGCTCCCTTGGCGAGCGAGCACATCGCATTCGTGCGTGCAGGCGGCATCGAGGCCGGCCACCTGCTCCCACTTCCGCGCACCTACGAAGCCGTCGACGCCCTGGTACGCAACATCACCCGGACTCAGGACGGTCTACCGGTGCCGTTCGCCGTCGAAAACGTTGCCGCCCTGTTCGACTGGCCGGACGACGAGTTGACCGAAGGGGAGTTTCTCGCGGAAATCGTCGAGCGCACCGGAGCCCTGCTGGTTCTCGACATCGCGAACGTCTATGCCAATGCCCTCAACCGAGGGCGTGATCCCTGGGCCGAGCTGAGCCGGCTACCACTCGAGCGAATCGCATACTGCCACATCGCCGGTGGCAGCATCAGCGACGGCAAATACCACGACACGCACACCGATCCGGTACCCGAAGCCGTGCTGGAACTCCTTGCGCAGTTCACCGCCGCCGGTCACCATCCCGCCATCATGCTCGAGCGCGACGGAAACTATCCGCCGGCACTGGAATTGCTCGACGAGCTCGATGCCATCGCCGACGCAGCTGGTCTGGATCGCATCACCGCGGGCACCGATTGGTCACGCACATGAGCACGCTCGGTGAGCGTCAAGAGGCGCTGATTCGCGCACTGGTGGCGGGTGGCGAACTGCCCGAAGGCTTCGACAAAGACGAAGCCGCCGTTGTCTCGGCGGCACTGCTCCGAAAGCGCGCAGGAGAAGTGGCGCACCACCTTCCGGTCGTGCGCCACACTCTCGGCGATCGTTATCTTCAGTTGTTCACAGCGTGGGCGGGCGGACGGCCGAAGACGTCTTCGCGTTCGGATGCCCAGGCCTTTGTCGCCCATCTCCAGGACATCGGCGAACTGCCTCGCCCGCCCTGGTATCAGAGGTTTCGAAAGCTCTCACGCAAGTGAGACAACAGCTTCGCTGGTGTACATGAGGAACGTCATCGATTCCTGGAAGTACAGCTCGACGGAGTTCGCATCGTGCGAGAGATAGCCGATGGACAGGTCCTGGCCCAGATGCAGTTCGTAGTCACCGCCACGCGTCGACAGCAGGAAAGCGCCGTCGATGGCCGGGGCCCAGATGATCTCGCCGTCGAGTACGCGTCGCAGGTGCTCGCGGATGGGGTAGCCGTGATCGGAGGTCTCGTTGATCGCGGTGAACGCATCTGCATTCAGGAGCAGTGAGTACGGTCCGTTGACACCGGCCAAGCGCAGCGACGTGATCGCCTGGCTGATGGCTTCCGGGTAGTCCTTGGCGTCGATGGGGAGCTTCAGTTCCGGGTTGGAACCGCTGGCCCGCACGCCGGTGATGCTGGCTGCGGGGTATCCCTCGAAGATAGCGCGGTCCTCGGCGAACGCGATCTGCTTGGCCGCGTCCTTGACGGGCTGCCAGTCGGAGTCCTTGGCGCCGCGTTCGACGTCGTCGATGGCCTGACGGCTGACGGTGAACGGGACCCGCAGTTCGATGATCGGCTGGGACTGACGAGCATGTGCGATGACGCCGTCGGCCAAGGGATTGATCGGCACCTGATGCCCGAGTGGGATGGCCGCGAGATCGTCACCCGACGGTCCCTCCACATCCACGACACGACGACCGGCGACGTGACGCTTGAATGTACGGCTCGCCTCTTCTTCGATCTCGGCCCAGGCTGCTGCCGAAATGGGTGCTAGGTCGCGGTGCAGGTTTGTCATTGCTGGGCACTCCTTTTGAGGCTGCCGATTCCGAGAGAACCGTCAGAGATGGGCGCTGTGAACGTCGCTTCGGGAACGAGCCTGGTCGGCAAGTCCGGGGGATCGTCGAGAAAGTCCGCCGTCGGAACGAAGAAATTGATTCCGGTGACGGCGGTGGAGAAATCGAGAATGCGGTCGTAATTGCCGACGGGATTCCCGATGAACATGTTGGTGAGCATCTGCTCGGTGACCGTCGGCGACGCCGAGTAACCGATGAAATAGGTACCCATCTCAGCGGAGCCGACGTGGCCGAACGGCATGTTGTCCCGCAGAATCTGGATCTGCTCACCGGATTCGTCTTCGATGACGGTGAGTGCGGTGTGGGAGTTGGCCGGCTTGGTGTCGTCGTCCATCTCGAGATCTTCGAGCTTGGAGCGTCCGATGACGTTCTCCTGCTCCTCGACGGGCAGGGAGTTCCACTCCGACATGTCGTGGAGGTACTTCTGGACGATGACGTAACTGCTGCCTGCGAAATCCGGATCCTCGTCACCGACGGTGACCGCGACGTAAGCGGCCTGCCCGGACGGGTTCTCGGTACCGTCGACAAAACCCATGAGGTCGCGTTGCTCGAAATACTTGAACCCGTGGACCTCGTCGATCACCGACGCGGCCCCTGCCAACCTGTTGGTCACGACCGTGGCGAACTCGAAGCACAGGTCCATCTGACGGGCCCGGATGTGAAACAACAGATCGCCCGGCGTGCGCGGGGCGTGGTGTTTGTCACCGGTCAACTCGACGAACGGATGCAATTCCGCCGGCCGTGGACCGTCGAAAAGTCGGTCCCACGCATCCGAACCGATGCCGACGACGGCAGCCAAGCCACCGGCGGGAACCCGGAATCCGATCGAGCGTTGCAGCCCGGAAATATCCGCCAGAACGTCGTGAACTGCCTGCTCACCACCCTCGTCGATGGTGAAAACCAGGAAGATCGCAGCTTCCGTGAGCGGGGTCAGCAACGGCTGCGGTATCGCGGGAAGGGCCACTTCGGCCTCGTCGATCTCACTCGTTTCCGCCATGCAGACCAGTATGGACGATTCCGGCAGTCCCGGCATCAGTAGTGGGTAAGTCGCGTCAGGGTGTCGCGTCAGGGTGTTGCGGCCTGGGCGCCCGCGTCGAAGCCGGCCGGAATCTCGAAGATCTTTCCGTCGAACCCGGCGCGGTAGAGATGCCCGGCCGCGAAACCGGAATTGCCACGCCCGTAGGTCAACACACTCGACGCTTGCAGTCCGCTGGTGAGCGAGCAGTACTGGCCGGGTCCGTCGATCCGCCACACCTCACCACTGATGTCCGTGGGAACAATTGCGCGATCTCGCGAGTCCAAGGTCAAACCATCTGGAGCAGAAAAGGTTTCGAAACCACCGAGATCGACCAACGACTCCGAATATCCCGGATTGTCCACGGAGATGCGGCTGACACCCGGGTTTGCGAACGTGCGCGAAACGTAGAGCCAGCGATTATCGGCGCTCAGGGCAGCGCCGTTTGCACTCGGGAAGGTTGCCCACGCCGGGTCGACGGAACCATTCGGGCTGACCTTTCCGATCAGCGAACCGAAATCGTTGGTGGCGTAGATTGTCCCGTCGTGCGCGACGGCAAGGCCGTTTGCAGCGCTCAGACCACCGGCTATCGGCGTCACGGCGCCCGAGTTCACGTCCACCCGCGCGACCGACGCAGCACGCGTCAGATCGCCGATCAGCACGCCGGCGTTTGCTCCGGTACCCACCAGCAGTGAACCGTCCGGGCTCCACGCGAGTGCGCCCGCACCGCCGGGAACCGTCGCGATCGGAACTGCGGCCTGACCAGGCCCGTCGACGCGGAAGATCCGCCCACTCACCAGGTCGGTCGTATACAGGCGCCCTTGCCCGTCCACCGTGACACCCTCGAGGGCCGCACCCGGAATCTGGGCGCTGAGTATGGCGGGTGACGATCCAGGGCAAGGCGGAGCGGCGGCGGCACCGGACACGCCCAGAGCCAGAAGCGAACCGGCAACAAGAGCACCGGTGATACCAACACGAATACCGCGATCGAAGATCCTGGTGCGCATCTGCGCAACGCTAGACCCTCTGTCCGATTTCGCCTAGAGACTCCGAAGGAAAGAGATCAAAAGTTCATTGACCTCGACGGCGCGTTCTTGTTGTACGAAGTGCCCCGCACCGCCGAGGAGATGTACACCCCGCAGGTCGGGGACAGTGTCCTTCATTCGGTCCAGTGCCTTGGGACCGCTCATCGCGATGACCGGGTCTTCCGCGCCCGCAACGAAGAGCGTCGGGACCTCGACGTGCGCGCCGTCCAGATCCGCGCTGCGTTCCCAATTGGCGTCATACGCTCGGTACCAGTTCAAGCCACCGGTGAAACCTGTTGCAGTAAAGGCCTTTACATAGACATCCAAATCATCCTCGGTGAGCCACGACCACGGCAACGCCGGCGCCTCGGGAAGTACGTCGAGATAGCCGTTTCCTTCGGAGGGGTTCTTCCACACATCGAGGTACCGGTAAGCCCCGGACAAGGCGTGGAAGAGCCGCTGAAGGAATTCACGTGGACGGGCGTCGAGTTCGCGCTCCGCGACACCCGGTTCCTGAAAATAGTGAATGTGCAGAAAGTGCTTGCGCGCCAAGGCGGCGTAGATGGCCGAGGGCTTGGCCGGGAATCTGTCCGGCGCATAGGGAACCGCCAAGGAGACCAGTCCCGCAACGCGATCGGGGTGACGAAGCGCTGTCGTCCACGCAACCGGAGCGCCGAAATCGTGTCCGACGAACACCGCTTTGTCGATTCCGAGAGCGTCGAGTAGGTCGATCAGCCGGTTCGCGACGGCGTCGTTGGTGTAGTCCTCGATCGCGTCGGGGCGGGTAGTGCCGCCGTAACCGGGCATGTCGAGTGCAATCGACCGAAAACCCGCTTCCGCCAACGCTGCCGACTGATGGCGATAGCTGTATCCGAGGCCGGGAAAGCCGTGGCACATGACCACAGCTGTCCCGGAACCGGAATCGTCGATCTGCCAACAGAATCCGTCGACGTCGATCGTCTTGACCGTCATGTCAGGCGGTGATCATGTCTTCCTGGTTCCAGAATGCGCGCATCGACAGGATCTTTCCGTCGTCGTCGAAGGTCATGACGTCGATGGGTGCGATGGTCAGGGTCTGCTCGCCGAGCTTGGTGATCAGCGAGAAGTGGAATGCCGCTTCGTTTCCGGCGATGCGGAGGGTCTGAAGATGAGCTTCCTGGTCGAAATTCTCGATCACGGAGTAGAACTCGAGAATGGACTCGCGGGTGGTGCGCACGTCGGTACCAACCGGGTCTTCGACCGTTGCACCCTCTGCGTACAGGGCCACAACCTGGGCAGCAGTGCCCGTCGCAACGGTCTCGATGTAGGCGTCGACGGTCTTGCGGATTACCTCTGCGGACGGTGCCATGGTCTACCCCTCGTAGTTAGAACAGGTTCTAATTCTGAGGATAACCCACGTCTCCCGTCCGCGGGTCAGGTTTCGAGCACCTTGCGCAAGCGAGCCTTCTTCCGGTTCTCCCGCACGATCCAAACAACATCGGTGTCGTCCGACGCCTCCAGGGAGAGGAATGCCGGCAGTGCATTCTCCGGATCCGCCGCAACCGCGACACTCCAGCAGTATCCAAGCGCCTGCCGGAGAGTCCGTGTATCGGCGTCACGACGGGCGTCATCCGGTTGCGAGACGATCCACTCGGTAGCGTCTCGGCACACCTGAACGGCCAGCGCAGCGTTGGTCTTGTCCTTCAGCAACCGTGGCTCGCAGATACCGGCAGGCGCTGCGCGCAGCGTCAATGGATGGGTGGAGCGCGCCCACTGCTCGATGATCGCCCGGAACAATTCCGGATCCGTGTCGCCTATCGCTTGAACGGCCATCGCGGCAGCTTCACGTGCACGCCACGACGCACTGGTGGTCGCCTCCGTGAGACTGTTCAGAACAGCCTTGTCGCGTGAACGAACAAGGATGAATCCGAGCCCGACGATCCCACAGCAGCGGATGTATTCGTCCTCGGACTCCGCCGCCAGCAGGATGTCGTCGTCATCGGCGCCGCGCGCGAACTCGAGCATGAGCCCAAGGTTCGCGCGCGGGCCGGGCAGTCCTGAACGCTCCGTCAGGTAACTCCACAGTTCATCGCCGTCCAGATCCGCGAACGTCATGGGAGTCCTTTCGTCGGTACACCCAATCCTGTCAGCCCGGATCTACACGCGCAGCATTTCCGATCAGTGAGCAGGGAGAAGGGACGTCTCCTGCTGCACACCGTCTTCTGCGCCGATCTGGACGATGTTTCGCGGCAGGAACACGGCTGCGATCGCACCGAAACGCCAGTTCCGCCGAAGTGTTCCGCGAAATGATCACTGAGCCAGGCGATCACATCCTCAAGCCGACAGTCGGCCGGCGCGAGCAGTTCGCTCAGGCATTCAGCCTCCCGATCGAAACGCAGCGACCACCCTCTACGGCGATGCAGTAGAAGAGCTTTCGGAAATCGGAACCGAGGATGCGGCATGAGTAACGCCAAGGACCGGATACGCGGAAGTGCTGAGCGCGCAAAACCCAGCCATCACTGGCATCGCCGAAAATGTCATCACCTCATCCGAATTCAATGACACTCCCACTGTGCGCCGACTCGCCCGGCCCCTGTGGCGAGCATCATCGGAGCCGCTCACGGCGCCGCTGCACTGCACGAAGACATCGACATCACCTCCCGCATCGAGGACCTCGTCGTATCGCACCTGCACGCACACCCGGTCGACCGCATTTCATGCCAGAATGCGAAACCACAATGGAATTCGAGAGACCGTGTTTCTGCAGAGTGTTTCGATCTTGAACTGTCCAGTCCCGTAAGTCTGCAACAGGTACGCGCACTCTTCCGGCGTGAGCTTGTGCTGACGGCCCTTCATCTTTCCGGCAACCGCCGCCGCATCCCGCGTCCTCGACCGGATCAGGTCTGACTCGAATTCGACCATCAATCCGAGGACGCCGATGAACATCGTGCCCATCGGATCGGCGGGTTCGTAGATCTTCCCGTCGATCGACTGCGCAACATGCTTATCCGCCAGTCGCCCGCGTTTCGTGAAGGTCCTTCGATGCCATACAGGATTCTTTTAACGGACGGTAGAAATGAACGGAACGCGCCGAAATTTCCCCAGGTGAATCGCATGCAGGAGTGTGTTTGCAATCGTCCGGTATGACGATGGTCAAATCGCACACCCGCACTCGCAGGGGCGATCTGAGAGATGCTCGTCTATTGAAGGATTATCGGATTTCTTGTGTGCTCCGACACGGCAAGCTCGAAAGCATGAGAATCTCGTTGGGTACTGCCTGGACGATCTTGATGTTGGCCGGAGCACTGACGGCCTGTTCGCCTCGTGAAAACGAAATCGAGTCGTCTGATAACCGTTACACCCAGTCGGGTTCTGTTGAAACCCCTGATGATCGCCGGGCCGATCGCGACTTGGCCGGAAGGCCCTACGGGCATGCCGCAATTGCCATACTCAGTATTCTCGGCCGACGACTTGCGCATAGGTGCATCCGCCGATGACGGCGTTGTCATAATTCACTCGGAAATCAGTACGGAACCCACGTGGAGGTCACCGTCAGTTAGGTGCAATCGCCACCAGTTGACGAAGAGGGTTGGGATGAGTCGTTCGATCTCGAATTCTCGACCGCCGACGGTCCGATGTACGTGTATGACATGAATTCGTTTTCGTACACGAGCGGTGTCGAACAACCCATCACCTCTGACGGTCCGGGTACGTACACCATGCGGGTTTCTATCCGTGGCCGGCTAGCGAATCGAAACGATGTGAATTCGTCGATTCCGGAAAGCTATTTGTTGCAGGTATTGAAGTCGGCGGCAGCAGAGTAGGCGAGTCTCCGTCGTTGGGATGGGAATCGTCCGTCTCGGCGATGGTCAAAACGTGCACCGAAACCCGCAGGAAGCCACTCAGCGAACTTTCGAAGTTGTGGATCGCGAAACCGAAGTCCGACGCATAGACACCCTCGGTGTGTCGTCTCCGAGACCTGGGGGACTGTGGATCGGGAGAGCGAAAACGCACAGGAGCCCTGAGCGAAGAGGTCCTTGCGCCCGACGGCGCAGGCAGAGACCCGTGCGTAGCTAAAAGTAGCGACGCTCCGCAACTTGACGATAATCCATAAGGTCACTGATCACTTCCGGACACAATGCTCGGGACATACTTCGTTCCAGATCACCAAAAATCAATACCTGTGGCTCTCGGAATCATCGGCACGTTTCTTACAGAACTATGTGGCACGGAGTCACCTGCAGAATGACTTGCTGCGGGTTTCGGTATGCGTTTGACCATCGAAAAACCGGACTACCGGAAACCTTCTCGCCATTGCCAGGTGTTTCGTCGGCGAGTAAACGAGGGTGGCCGCTCACCCCTGTGGGTGAGCGGCCACGTTTCGGTGGTGCGGTGAGACCCGGTGGGTCAGGGTATCGAAGTCAGGACCCGAAGCCCTCGAATGATCCGAGAGGGCTGGTCGACGGCGGTGTTGTCAGCGCACCCACGGCGAGCGAGTGTAAGGCGCCGGCGGCGATGGCGGTGTAGCCGCCGTCGGTCGGTGTGCCGTTGAGCTGCCCGTAATCGTTGTTTCCCCAGGATTTGATGTGGCCGTCGGCGGTCAGTGCAAGTGCATGGCCGTTGCCGCTGGCGATAGCGGTGTAGCCGCCGTCGGTCGGTGTGCCGCTGACCTGCTCGTATTTGTTGTTTCCCCAGGATTTGATGTGGCCGTCGGCGGTCAGCGCGAAGGAATAGTCGCCGCTAGCGGCGATGGCGGTGTAGCCGCCGTCGGTCGGTGTGCCGCTGACCTGCCCGTAATCGTTGTTTCCCCAGGATTTGATGTGGCCGTCGGCGGTCAGCGCAAGGGAATGTAAGGCACCGACGCCTGTTGCGATGGCGGTGTAGCCGCCGTCGGTCGGTGTGCCGTTGAGCTGCCCGAAGCCGTTGTCTCCCCAGGATTTGATGTGGCCGTCGGCGGTCAGTGCAAGGGCATGTAAGGCGCCGGCGGCGATGGCGGTGTAGCCGCCGTCGGTCGGTGTGCTGCTGACCTGCCCGTTATCGAGGCTTCCCCAGGATTTGATGTCGCCGTCGGCGGTCAGCGCGAGGGAATGATCATCACCGGCGGCTATGGCGGTGTAGCCGCTGCCGGTCGGTGTGCTGCTGACCTGCCCGAAGCCGTTGTACCCCCAAGATTTGATGTGGCCGTCAGCGGTCAGAATAAGGGAATGGGAGTAGCCGGCGGCGATAGCGGTGTGGGTCTGCCCGGCGGGCGCGGTGGGCACCGCGCTCTGCCCGAGGTCGTTGTATCCCCACCCGATGGCCTGGCCGCCGGGTGAGACCGGGACCCCGACCGGGGCAGCAGCGGCGGGGGCGACAACGGCAACAGCGATGCCGGTGGCGGTGAGACCGGCCAGGACAGCGCGTAGGAGACGGGACCGACCTCCGACACGCGTGGGGTGTTCGAGCAATGGGGTAGGCATGCGGCGGCTTCCTTCGTTCGTGTTGGAGGGCGAACGCGGACCAGGGATCGCCAGTCCGGGCGGGTGCAATATCCTCGTTCGACAGATGTGATCAATTGATACATGAAGGCTTACGCGACGCGGAAGGTTTTAAGACTAAATTCATTCGATTAGATGACACAAAGCTGGATCTTTTTCGGCTCTTCCAACTTATCCTGGACCGCTGGCTCATTTTGAATCGCACCGGAGTTTCCGGAGACTTTGATGTTCCCCGAGTTTTCCGGGAGTTCGTTTGTTTACTTCAGGCGTTGATGCACTCGAGAGAGGTCCACCATGCCCCGACGCTATCCATCCGAATTCCGCCCGAAAAGTCCTCGCCCTGTTGAAGTCAGGTCGCACGGTCGCCGAAGTCGCCTCATTTCTCGATGTCACCGAGCGGACCGCCTACAGGCGGAACCAAGGGCTCATCGATACCGGCCAGAAGTCGGGGGCTGAGCTCGATCGAAGGCGCTGAACTCGCCGTCGTATCGCAGAAGTCGAGACCGAGCTTGCCATCGCCAAGCGCTCCACCTAGTTATTGAAGTCGGTGGAGCTCCCAAAAAAAGACGGTTCGAAGCGATCGAGGTGATTCTTGAAGTGAAGGGAAGGCCTGCTCGGTCGAAGATGCGGAGTCGAGATCTTCGCGTATCCGGAAAGTAGCTATGTTCCACAACTTTTTGGAATCCACACAGTGAACCATCGATATTGGACATGAGTTTCGGAACATTCGTAGTGCCGGCTCACCAAGAATCTTTCACATCTTTCCGAAATGGATCTTGGTCTCAACAGGTCAACGCATCACCCACGATAACCGATCAGCCCCAGAAGATCGGGTCCCCACCGCTGTCAGTGTGATCGAGCAGATCCTGAACATGCGGACTCGGCTCCAAGAACTGGTAGCGATGAAACTTGAGGTCCGGTCCCTCCAATACAAACTCCACAACCCGGTTTTCTTCGTGAAATGCAGCCGGGCGATCGGGAAACGCGTCCACTCAGGGCCGAGGTCCTCTCGCCACGGCGGCTGGCATTCGCAGATCGTCAGATGACGGGGTGCAATGTCGCCTTCGACCCGAATCTCATGACACAGACGGTCGGGAACCCTACTTGCGCAATACTTCACGACCCGCGCGACATCGAGTTCGGGAAGTCCGGTGGCAGTCATGCCCCCATCATGCTAACCGTCATCGGCGGCCGGCTTCGCTATCCGGTTGCGCAGGAACCGAGTACCCGTTCCTATCGCCGGCGTGGACTGTCCCAATCGAGCACACGACAAGGTCGATCGTTGAGCCTGGCCGAGATCGTGTCCAAGTCATCTTGACTGAAACTGCGCAGGTCAGCGTTCTTGCACAGGTACTGACGCAGCAAGCCGTACGTATTCTCGTTCGTCCCGCGTTGCCACGACCATCTCTCGGCTTGAGCCGAGAACACAAGAAGGACTACCGAGATCACTTGATTTACTTTGGTCACCTGAGGCACTGGAATAGCCAAACGAGCGCTCTGGCAGCCCGATTCCGTGCGTGGTCCTCTGACGATGAAAATGAGCAGCTCGCCGAACACTTACTCAATATGAGTCGTCCTAATTGGTGGAAGCACCGCCTACTGCAGTGGACTCTCTACGTCTCTGGAGGCGCAGCTCTGTTTCTAGCTCTCGCGGTTCTCTGGCGCTACCGAAGTCGCGGGCTGTACGTACGCCAGCTCCCGCTGCGGAAATAAGTCTTCCGTCTTTGAAGGTGCGCGGTTGGATAGGGAACGCCGATCCCACTACCAATTGTCGAAAACCGATCTGTTTACGTCACCCTGTCGGCGATTAAATTTGTGCAGGTCAGATCTGTCGAAAACCCGTGTCGACAATCAATGTCGAATCGTTCCGAGTACCGGGGGTTTTCGACGGCATTAAGCGCGTGACGAGGCTCAAGATAATTGGATCTGGCACACTTTCCGTGAGGACTGTGGGCGTGTCGTCGGCATGCGCTGACCCAGGCAGGGATGATCATCAGCGTGTGATTTCGAAAGTGTGAAGATACTGCTGCCCCATCTCGCCGATGTCGTTGTCTCCGGTGTCAGGCGGATCGGTTCCACCATCCGCATCGCCGCCGAATCCCGAGGCGAGCGAGGACGGTGTCCGCGCTGCGGAGGTAAATCCACCCGGACCCATTCCCGGTACCGACGACAACTCTCCGACACCGCAACCGGCGGACACCCAGTCGTGATCTATATCAAGGTCCGCCGCTTCTTCTGCGACACGATCGACTGCACGGCACAGACTTTCGCCGAACAGATCCCAAATCTGACGCAGCCGACCGCACCGCGGGCACCGTCGCGAACTGGCTTCTTGAGCATCCGGGTGTGGAGGTGGTGTGCCGGGCCGGTGCCTACGCCGAAGGCATTCGGACCGGCGCGCCGGATGCGGTGCAGGTGGCAGATCGCTGGCATCTGTGGCACAACCTTGCCGAGGCGGTAGAGAAGACGGTGATACGTCACCGCGCCGACCTGTGTCTACCCTCCGCAGTCGACGGCAGCGGCCCCACCGCTGTCGTGGATCCACCCGCACCCGAGACGGAATCGGACCAGCGACTGGCGGTGCGGATCCGCGAACGTTATTTCGCTGTACAGCAATTGGTCTCGCAAGGCACGTCCCTGTCAGCGATCAGCCGAAAACTCTCACTCGACCGCAGAACAGTGCGACGCTTCGCCCGTGCCCCCGAGGTCGAGGAGCTCCTGACCGCGGCGGAGTCCCGCACCAGCCTGCTCGACGAGTTCAAACCTTATCTCCATCAACGCTTCCATGCCGGGTGTACCGACGCCGCCCGACTCACCCGGGAAATTGTGAAATTGGGTTATCGCGGCAGTGACAACACCGTCCGCCGCTACCTGCAACCTCTGCGGGACGCGCACGCGGAGCTGCCGTCGCCACCTGTTGCTCCCACGGTCCGGCAGGTCACCGGCTGGCTGACCCGCCACCCGGACAGACTCACCAATGACGACTGAACGCGGTTCGATGCACTCCTGGGACGCAGCCCTGCCCTGGCCGCCATCCGAGAGTTGGTCCACGAGTTCGCCAAGATCATGACCAACCGCCGCGGCCATAATCTCTCCGACTGGATGCGGGCAGTCGACACCAGCGAAGAACCGGCGCTGCGATCGTTCGTCGCAGGACTGCGCCGAGACCTCGATGCCGTCACTGCGGGACTGACACTGCCGTACAACTCCGGGGCTGTAGAAGGTCACGTAAATCGGATCAAAATGCTCAAACGACAAATGTACGGGCGGGCCAATCTCGACCTGCTCCGCAAACGTGCGTTTCATGCCGTATAGCCAAGCAGCACAACATAATCACGGAAAGTGTGCCAGATCCAATTTCAGCGAGCGCCGTCATGCCCCGCAGTTGGTTGACACGCCCCACTATTGGATCGGCTCGCTGCGCTAAACCGGACTCGAGGTGCCGACCACCGAATTCACCACTGGGACGTGTCATCACAGTACGTCAAGGATAATATCTTCGCTCCTCGGCACCTCGATTACACCAGCGCTTCGGAGTGCGGGTGGGGGCAGGGAGATGGCAGAGGGGAACATGGTTATGGCTGGTCGCGGCGGCCGGTGATGGTGCATCGACACAAAGGTGCGTGGCGAGGGTGTGGCCCCGAGATGTCATCGGATCTCGGGGCCACAGGAGTGTTACGTGTCGGGCTGGTGAGTTGTGCTCTTCTGCAGGTGGGTGCGTCAGCTTCCGAAGAGGCTGCCCGATCCCGAACTACCGGCGCTGCCCGAACCACCATTGTCGGGGTTTCCGCCGGGGTTTGTGGGTGCGGGCCTGTCGGGGGTGTGGCCGTCGATGTCGAACACGGTCACTGGCCGATCGACGGGCTCGTCGGTGACGGTGATCGGGACGACGTAGGTGCTGCCATCGCTGGCAACCAACTCGAGGTGATGCTGCCCGACAGGTACATCGGGAACCTGGAAGGAGATGACGCCGCGGCCTTGATCGTCGAGTTCGAACTCCCCGAGGTCCATCGGGTCGGATTTGAACCAGCCGCGAATCTTGTTCCCGACGCCCACGACAGCGGTACCGGCAGTTACCGGAACATAGGCGATGGCGGCCACGATATGACTGCCCGGGTTGACGGAGAAATTACCGAGAAGCGGATCCGAGACGAAAGGATTGGCTATCGGCGTGTACCCGAGTGCGGAGACGACGGTCTGTGCGGCGCAATCGGTTGCCAACTGCCACGCATTACCCATTGCAGGGCACTTCATCTTTGTGTACTGGTACAAGGTGTGGTTGCCCGACAATCCTGTAACAGGCTGTAGAGCATCGGCGAGGTTGCCGGTGCTGGTATCACACACCACGTCACCGATAGTGCAGATCGAGGTCACCAAGCCAGGATGAGAGTCCTTGTAGGCCACCGCGTCGGAAACTGAAAGGCCGAAGGCGATGGAAGCTCCGCTCCCGTTCCCGGAACCGATGTTCTCGGCGCGGTTGGGCAGATGCGAGGGATCGCCGAATATGACAATCTTCTTGACCTTACTCATCACCTTGCCCGCTGAATTCGCTTGATGCTCGAGGCCCATCGCTGCGTTGATGACATCGGCGCCTTGGGAATACCCGGCGATCACAACTTCCGTTCCCGGGCACTCCGTTTCGATGTTCTTGAGTTTGGCACGCAAGTTATTCGCACCGATGACGATCGAACGCTTGTAGTTACCGAAGTTGGTGACGTACTGGCTGACAGGAATGGCAGGGTAGGCAATAGAACTGGCCTCAGTAGGATCCGCAGAAATGTAGGGCATCTTCCGTAGTTGATCCGTCACATCCCGTTCGGTCGAGTAGATCGTTGAGCCGAGACCGGTACCGGTCGGATTCGTTATAGGCAACGGTGAATTCGCCGCCGAGGCCCGTTCGTAATCGTCGATCGACTTGTCCTGCGGGTCCTCCCCGGACCCGCGCACTCCGACGAAATGGAACTTCTTGCAGTTAGTGGGCTCCTCCGGATCCTGCGGACCACCCGGATCGATGATGCCTGTCAGGCCGACCACGTCGACCGGTGCGGGTCGATTGGTAGTGGTGCCGTCGCCCACCTGCCCGGTCCCGTTGTATCCCCAGCATTTGGCGGCGCCGGCAGCCATCAGCGCACAAGTATGCCTGTTGTATGTGGCGATCGAGGTGGCGCCGGCGATGTTATTAACCGTTTGTGGACGGAAGCTGTCCTGGTAAGTGCCGTCCCCTAATTGGCCGTAATCATTGTATCCCCAGCATTTTACAGTGGCGGCGAAGGTGAGCGCACATGTATGTGTAGCGGCGACGACGATGGCGGTGGCGTCTGCAATTCCAAAAACCTGAACCGGTGTCAACCGATTCTGCGTCGTGAAATCACCAACCTGCCCGGTCCCGTTGTATCCCCAGCATTTCGCGGTGCCGCTATCGACGAGTGCGCATGTGCTGTCGAAGCCTGCATAGATCGAGGTGGCTGTGGAAATGTCTGTCACATTGATCGGCGTCCACCGATCAATGGCGGTGCCATCTCCTACCTGGCCGTATTGGTTGTTGCCCCAGCATTTGGCGGTTCCGGCGGACATCAAGGCGCAAGTGTGACGGCCACCGGCGGTGATGGCTGTGGCGCCGGAGATCCCGGCAACTTGCACTGGGGTGCTCCGGTTCTCGGTAGTGCCATCTCCCAACCTGCCGTACTGGTTGTCTCCCCAGCAATGGACGGTACCGCCGGCGGTGAGCGCACACGTGTGATACTTACCGGCGGTGATGGCCGTCGCGCCGGAGATCCCTACAACCTGTACCGGTGTACTTGAAAAGTTCCATTCCGTGTTGGCGCCGAGAGCTCCGTTCGTGTTCCCACCCCAGCATTTGGCGGTGCCGGCAGGCATCAAGGCGCAAGTGTGACTGTCACCGGCGGTGATGGCTGTGGCGCCGGAGACCCCGGCAACCTGCGCTGGGGTGCTCCGGTTCGAAGGAGTGTCATCGCCCAATTGGCCGTACTGGTTGTCTCCCCAGCATTTAACGGTGGCACTTGGTGTAAGGGCGCATGTGTGAGAGTTTCCTAAAGCGAGGGCGGTGGCGCCTGCCGACTCCGCTGAGGTGGTGGTCACCGGATCTGCACCCGCCTGCGCCGCAACTCCCGACAGCATCACGATCCCGGATACCACGAGAATCGCAATCACCGCCGCAACCAACCGCGACAACCGATGATCGAAAACTGTGCGACGCAACATGAAAGGTACCTTCGGGTCGGGTGTCGTTCGTGAAACTGAAGAATTCGTTCGTACCGGTCAGCGCCTCAGAACCGTTGAACTATGTGCAAGACAACGGAAGTCCAGTGATCGACACGCATCGACTGGCTCGAGACATACTGCGTGGATGTGATCCGGTCTAGTCGATCCGTTGGGTCACGAGCCGAACAAGGATCCGAGGGAGCCGGAGTTTCCGCCGCCGGTGGGGGGATTTCCCGGGTCGGTAGGCCCCCCAGGTTCTTCGGTGCCGCCGATGGTGAACGACTTGAAGTGGGTGACGTCGTCGCCGGCATAGTTGCCGTTCTCGTCGTAGGGCGTGCACTGTCCGATGATCGTGTACGTGCCGGTGGACAGCGGGATCGTGTTGACTCTTGGGCTGGTGAATCCCAGGTCGCGTACTCCCGCGAATCTCGGGGTCTCGAACAGTGCCGGGTCATGTGCGAGGAACTCGTACGCTCCAGTCCATCCCGGACCTGATGTCGGGTTTACAGGCAAGTTGCCTTCGGCCTGCGCATTCAGGTCTTCGGGTGTGCCGGGGAGGATCAGACCTGCGTTGCACACCTGGTAGGCGGGTGCGGTGAGCGTGATGGTCGCTGCGTTTTCGGTGGTGGTGATGGTGTAAATATCGGATTCGGGTCCGGTGAGGAAGGGATCCGCTGCTGCGGCCCCGGTTCCTGCGGCGACGAGTAGAGCGGTGAATCCTGCGACAGCGCAAACTTTGCGCATGGGGAAGTCCTTTCGGGAGGAGTGTTGGCCGACGTGCGCTTCTCGAGGTGTGTTTGTCAGCGGGAGCTAGGTGTCAGCGTGTGAGGGAGCGGCATATCATTTGCACCAGCTGAAACCGACCAGTCGATCCACCTGGAATGGGTCAAAAGTAGTCGAATGGATCGATGGCGCACAGACCCCAAAAATGGTGGCACAGCCTCTATAAGCAAGCAGACCTGATCAGATACGTGGGGCGAGCGGTTGACCGTCCGGGTCGTATTCGACTCGGACGATGTCGTCGCGGGTGCTGTGGAGAATGGTGGCGAGAACGTCACGATCGGGCGGAAGTATCCGGATCGTCAGTGAGCCGGAATGCGCGGTGATGAGTGCGTCTGCGGCGGCGGCGATGACGCGGTCTCGTACTTCTTCGGATGCGGTGTCGAGGGCGTGGTCGTCGAGCAGGATGACCTCGACTCCGCGTGTACGGGCCGCGCGCGCCTCGACGGCGATGTGGGGGACGGCGAGGGTCGGAGCTCGCAAGGTGTCGCGTAGGTGCGCTTCGAGGAGCTGGCAGTCGAGGCGTTCCTGGCCGGTCAGTGGGTCGGCGTCGGTGATGCGTTCGAGGAGGGGTCGGGCAAGGTCGTCCAGGCGTGTGAGTTGGGCGTCGCGTTCGTCGAGAACGGCGGTGTCGGCTGCTTCGGCGGCGATGCGCAACGTCGCTTGTCGGCGGAGGGCAAAGATCTCGCGGGCGGCGGGCCGGATGGTCCAGGCGAAGAAGGTCGCCATCAATAGCGGTGCGAGGTTGATCGCCGACATCGACAGCCCGTAAGCGGCGCTTTGACCGGTCCGCTCCGCCCAGAGCATGCAGCTGGCAAGGACGGCAGCCATACCGATCCACGCCCACACGGTGCGGCCTCGGACACACATGTAGGTGTAGATCGCCGTCGACGCCGCCAGGGGCCACAACTGCAGGAGCCCGTCGATCGGAACGGGGACGACGACAAAGATCAGATTGACAGCGATCGGCCCGGACAGCGTCAGGTATGCGGTAGCCGGAGCCGCAAGCGGATCGCCCGGAACCCCGATGAGGCCCACTGCGCCGATACTGACGACGATCCAGGCTGCGAACTCGAACCATCCACCTCCGGGTGGATTCGTGGACCAGGCGACCAGAGCGAACGTCGCCACGAACGCGGTGAGGACGGTTTTCGCTGCGATGGTGCGCAGACCGAGCAACTCTCGAACATCGTGAACATCGTTGTAGTGGTGAGTCATTCGGATTCCCACCCTAGATGTACTGTCGTGCCGACGCCGGGGCTGGTATCCACGTGTGCCGATCCGCCGGGGACGGCGCGCATGCGGCCGAGGATGCTGACGGTGATGCCGAGTCGGTGCGGCGCGACGTCGGAAGCAACGAAGCCGGACCCGTTGTCAGCGACCTCGATTCGGACGCCGGTCCTGGTCACTGCCGTGGTGACCGTTCGCAGTGCATCAGGTCCGGCGTGCAGGCGAGAGTTGCGCAGGGCCTCGGACAATGCCGACCCCAGCGCGCGAACACACTCGGCAGGCAGGAACGGCAGCGGCTCGGTATCGGTGTCAATGACTTCGAACCTGGCCTGGGCGTCGGCGTCGGTGGCCGCGGTCCTCAGATGGACAAGTGCGTGTTCGAGTGAGAACGGTTGTGCTGGTTCGCTTCCGATACGGAGATCGTCGAGTTCCGCCAGCGTTGTTTCGGAGAGGTCGCGGAGAAGTGAATGCGGCTGCCCATGTGAGGCAGCCAGAAGCGTTGAGAGCACGCTGTCATGGATGAGCGCGTCGAAACGTTCACGCTCGACGATACGAGCACGTTGGGCGGCAGCGTCAGCTGCCGCGGCGTATGTCTCGTCGGTGGTGGCATCGAGTACCCGCCCGGTGCGTAGTGCCATCGCGGCGCCGCCGACGAACAAGGTGCAGAACATGATCGCGAAGGCGATCTCCGGGACCAACATCCCTGATTGCGCGCCGTCGCGGGCTACGAGGTTGATCAGCTGTACACCCGTGCACCCGATCGCCAGGTGAACGAATGCGGCCGGTGTCGACCAGACAAGTACAGCGGCGAGGCTTGCCAGACCGGGGAACGCGGCCAGCCACACGCCATCATTGGCGGGGAGGTCCGGTCCGTTCCATGCTGCCGGCCAGGTGGCCACCGCGATAAGAAACACCGTCGCCGCTAAGGCAGCGGCGGCGCGCATCGCCTGCGTCTCGGTTCGAAACGACAGCGCGCCGGGGATGAGTCCGGACCCGAACACGGCAACGACCATGATCGGCGTCCACCACGGAGCCATTCGCGGAGCGAGTTCGGTGATCGATGGCGACAAGATCACCAGGTATGCGATGTATCCGATGCTGGTGAACCTGGCGAACATTCGCAAGATCCGGTCGGTGTCTTCCGTCCGTACGGCCTTCTGTTCAGGGCGAAGCGACTGATGGGTCATCGGATCGGATGCTCCGGCACAGGTAGCCAGCCGTCTTCGACGGCGCGCTTGTAGAGGTCTGTTTTCGTTCGCGCCGGCCGGCCGGCGTCGGCGTATTTTGTGCGGATCCGTGCGAGGTAGTCGTTGACTGTATTCGGAGTCAGCCCGGTCATCCGCGCTACGCGATCGGCTTTCTCTCCGGACGCGTACAAGGTGAGGACGTCTCGTTGTCGCGAGCTGAGCCCGACGGCGGGTAGGTCGGGATCGCCGTCGATCGCGGCGGCCCATTCGGTGGTCGCCACAGGGTGGCCGGCGGCGGCGGCAGCGATGGCGTCAACAACCTGCTCGGTCGGCGCTGACTTACGGATAACACCCAGCACACCCGCCTTCGCAGCCAATCTGACCAGGTAGGGATTTTCCGCGCCGGTGAACACCAACGCTTCCAAATTCGCAGCCCGCAGTCGGTCGATATTCGCAGTCGGGGAGGAACCATCCGCCAACCTCAGATCTAGCAGCACGAAATCCAACGAAATCTGTTGATCCAGCAGCTCTGTGACTGTGGGGGCCGACGCCGCGATTTCCAGATCGGGATGTTCGGCCAACATAGCCTGCAACCCCAGGACCACTGCGGAGTGATCTTCGACCACGCCGATCTGCTTCACATCGGAATCTCTCACCACATCAGCCGTCCTCTGTCGAGGGCGCTGAACCGATCCCAGCTACCCCTGTGCATCATCGATATTTCAGCACATCGGTACTGCGTTAGTGTTCGATCACCGGATACATGATCCTTGCGGATCGTCATCGAGGTCTGTACAAAGCAGCGTGCGAGAAGACAAGCGAACGTCCAGTGCCCTGATCGGCACATACACGGGGAGACTCCGAATGTGCTCTCCCCGGCCTGATTCTGGTAGATGCCGACGACTCCATATCTGTCGGAAAACTTTAAATTAGTGCAGTTCCCGACAGATGCGGTTCGGTTACGCAAGGGTTCCAAGCGCAGATTAGAACCCTGCTCCACAGGTCGATGCCCTGACTCGGGCGGATGTCGACGCCGTGAAAATTCACAGCCGTGAACATTCACACCGGTCACGCGGGCGGCGCGAAAGCCTCACGTCCGCAACTTGATGCGGTGCTGACCCGACTATGTAGCGGTGACACGTTGGTGATCACCCGACTGGATCGGTTGGGGCGATCGGCGTTACATCTGATCACTCTCGGCGCCGAGTTACGCGAGCGCGAGATCGGATTGAAAGTCTCGAGCAGGGCATCGACACCGCCACAGCGGAAGGGCGAGCGATGTTCGGAATGCTGTCCGTCCTTGAGGAACTCCACCGTGAATTGATCGTGGCCAACACTCGGGACGGCTTGGCCGTTGCGCGGGTGCGCGGCAGATGGGGCGGCCGTCCGTCGAAGCTCAACGACGATCAAATCGCACTCGCCCAGCGACTCTACGACGCGGGGGAGAAGACGGACGCGCAGATCGCGGCGATGTTGATTGTTCCCCGCACTACTGTCCCTTGGTATCACAGTGAAAACCAACGGATGGTTTGATTCATGGCATGTTCGACGTCGATAATTCGCCGGAGTCGATGGTGATTAAGCGAAGTCAGAACTGATTCCACCATGTGGCAAATGCGTTCCAGGCTGTGCTGGTCCACCCCCAGACGGGAGGCATGACAAACAGGTCAGGTAAGTATCCGATCATCGTTTCGTCTCCTCAGAGTGGATTCCACCAGGCGGCCAGTGGCAGCAAGAATGCGTACCAGAACAGAACTTCTTCGGGAAAATCAGGTAGGCGTCCGATCATGCATATTTCCTTCCCTGGCTTACTTCGTTCATCGCGCCTGATAGTGGCGCGTTACGGTGCAGGCGCTGCGCACAGGAGCAGTGCGCTCGAGAGGCGGGAAGCGGCTGGGGTCTGGGATGGCCGATAAATCGTCGGGGAAATCTCTACGCTTCCGGGGGCGACACGCCGCTACTCCGCGGGACGGCTCCGGTTCCGCGCCCCTTCGAAGGCGCCTTAGGGATCGCCCGGGCCAGCGGAAACGGCTTGTGAAACACCAAGTCTGGCTACTCTACCCAGCTACCTCGACGGCCGTGCCGAACGCGCTACTGAAAAAACGGGCCGGCCTGACAGGATCTCGTAAGGCCCCCGTTAATACCACGTCGATCGCGATAAGCAACGGCAGGTTGTGCTCCGAAGAGCAGCGCGACTCCGATTCCGGCGACGATCGATGTTCGTCGGTCGATGGCCAACTGGGCTGGAAGTACGTGCCTGAACATCGAGCGGGACGTTCATGAGACTGTCCCGGCGGACTCGCCGCACGGAACTCCTACGTAGCTAGATCGAGGAGCTGAGCTCTTCCCGTACGTTTCGCATGGTCGCTGTCAGGAGTCCTTGGGTTCCTTGGGTTCGGGCTCGGCCCACGCGGCGACGTTGGCGGCACCTCGTGCCAACTGCCGTCGCCCGGACGTCAATACTTCAGACGTCCGGTCCTTTGCCGCGACCAATACATCGGCGATCCGCGCGTGTTCCGGGCTGTCCCACTGCGTAATCTGCAGGTTCCGAGCCTGGATGAAGTGATCCAGAATTTCGCGCAACGCGTCGCGGTGCCGGCCAAGACCGCGGCGGCAATCTTGTGATGCGCTTCGTTCAGGCGCAGCACGGCATTAATTTCCAAGACCTCTCGCATCCGCGCAACTAGCTGTATGTCGGCCTCATGCTGCTCGCGGAGGGTTGTGCGCGCGCTGGTGATGGTTTGGTCCACGTGCTGCGGCTCAGTGTTTCGCACCTGTTCCAGCCTGAGCTTGTGCCACTGAAACAGTGATTTTTGGGCTACGACCAGCAGTTGCAGGGTCTCTCCGAGTCTGTTCTTGTTCAACAGCTGCTCAAGCTGCTCGGATCGCTTGCCTGGGCCAGCGCGTCCGTCCAGCGTTTCCAACTGTTTGACGGCATGGACCCGAAGTCTCTCAATCCCGACTTCCAAATCTGCCCCCAGCGAGGCGATCGATGACCAATCTGTGTTGGTCAATGCATGCCCCGACGCCAAGTCCCGCACTTTGGCCGAGAGGAGACGGTGCTGTCCGTACACGTCCCCGATCCGATGAGCCTCGGCCAATCGGAGTAGCTCGTCCACCTTGTCTTCGATCACGTCCAGGTGCTCATGGACCTGGTCGAACTGGGCGCTGATCGCCGCTTCTAACGCGGCGATCGCAACCATCTGCGGTCCTACCCCCGCCACCATCGCGCCAGGGTTCGCGATCCGCGCGTTGGAGATGATCTTGCCGCTTTGTGGATTACGCACCATCTTGTGATAAGTGACGGTTGCCCCGGATTTCGGCCGAGCGAACAGCTCGTGGTATCGCTTGCCAACCGCGTATGCGGCTCCGACCGCGCGGCCCCCAAATGCCTGACTGGCCATCTTCGGCAACATTGTGCCGGAGTCGATCGGGACAGGTGAGAGCGCTGTGTCCCACTCGAGCGCAAAGGCCGCAATGGCATCTTCGGTACCGACAAGCGCGGTACCGAGCTCGTCGTCGATGACCATCAGCTCCATCGAGTCCTCGATGCCCAGCCCGTCCGGCTCGATCGGCGACAGGTCACCCACGTGCGACTCCTTCCACCCGCCCATGCGAATGCATATTCACGTTCTTCTCATGGCATTCTGCCTTGCTCCACTGACATCGCCCGTACGAGCTCCGCCAGAACAGCCAGGGAACCGGTTCCGACTGCCTCCGTGAGTCCCGGATGCCGCAGGAAAATAGCAATGATCAGGTTATATAGGGAATAGATCCCTTCTGTGTGACCGCACTGTCCCCTGCGACGGCGAAGGAGCACCGGTGAGCACCGCATCCAACCCGCAACCACGCCTGACGGAAGCCCAGATCGACCGCGCGATCGCCGCCGCCACAGCCGGTCACCGCATGGCGGACATGGAGCCCACCGCCGCGGACATCGCCATCGGACGCCGACAACTACGCGGAGAAATCACCGGCGACGAAGCCGTCGAACTTGCCCTCGCCGCAGCATTGAACGAACGCAAGGAGCAGCGCCCATGACCGCAGCACGCAAATCCGCCTCTCGCGACATCGAAGATTCCGTCAAGTTCGCCGCAGCGGGAATTCGCCTGGCCGGCGGAACTTTCACCCCGGCCGATGAAGCGGCCGCTCGCCGGGTCGCTTCCAAAACTCGCACCCCGGAAGGAGAAGTCGCCGCGTTTCGCCGCGAACTGGGGTACTGACGTCCCTTCCCGCGGAAAACTCCATGGTTTCGTTCCTGGGATGACTATTACATCGCCGGAACAACTGTTCTACGCAACAATCTGACCGGCGCAACCGACCTTACGGAACCACCGATCCCGACAAACTCAGACTGTTCGAAGAGCGCGCCGCGTCTGTGCGCCTGGTCGCCGCAAACTCGACCCCATTCGCGGTTCATTCGACACAACTAACTCAAAGCCATCCACCGAGCACTCTTTCAGGACGTGTACGGCTGGGCCGTATAAGAACGCACGGGCCCGCTCAGCGAGATGCGCAAAAGGCCGGACCCGCCTTCGTCTATTACCCGCCAGCGATCCTCGCGCCCATGGTGAACTACGGCTACTACCCAGCCCCGGCCATTGCCGATGCCGCCAACCTCCAATTTCGTCGACTCGCCAACACGATCGCCTGCGCGGCCGAGACCGCGAAGAATCCCTATCCGGCCTCGCCGAACACTGGGGAGAAATCAACACCATCCACAGCTTCAGAGAAGGAACACCAGAACACAATTCGTGTTCTTCTCCGAACTCGCCCGCCACGCCGGGTACGAACTCGACGTCACGCAGTTCACCGAAAACCGGTCACTGCGAACAAAATTCGTTCACGCACGCTTCTACAAGTAATCCACCACCCGAGCAGACCGCCTGGAAGTATTGCTGGACAAAGCGCTCACCGACACCCGGCCGCAGGTTTCGGCGGAGTCCGCCGAAGGCGGTGAACTCGGCGACTTCACGCGTACCGCTCGCCTGGCTTTCCCTGCACCGCCGATAATTCCGGATCCGTGTCACCTATCGCGTGAACGGCCATCGCGGCAGCTTCACGTGCACGCCACGACGCACTGGTGGTTGCCTCCGTCAGACTGTTCAGAACAGCCTTGTCGCGTGAACGAACAAGAATGAATCCGAGCCCGACGATCCCACAGCAGCGGATGTATTCGTCCTCGGACTCCGCCGCCAGCAGGATGTCGTCGTCATCGGCGCCGCGCGCGAACTCGAGCATGAGCCCAAGGTTCGCGCGCGGGCCGGGCAATCCTGAACGCTCCGTCAGGTAACTCCACAGTTCATCGCCGTCCAGATCCGCGAACGTCATGGGAGTCCTTTCGTCGGTACACCCAATCCTGTCAGCCCGGATCTACACGCGCAGCATTTCCGATCAGTGAGCAGGGAGAAGGGACGTCTCCTGCTGCACACCGTCTTCTGCGCCGATCTGGACGATGTTTCGCGGCAGGAACACGGCTGCGATCGCGCCGAGAACTGCTGCAGCAGCACCGATCAGGAACGCGATACGCATGCCCTCGTCGGTGTAGAAGACAGCGCCCTCCATCGCCATCGCGATGTGCGAGTTCAAGACCGTGAAGGCGATGACGGGAAGCACTGCGGGGAAGATGCTCTGGAAGACCGCAACCATGCTCGCCGTGGTTGCCTGCAACTGCGGCGGCACTGCCTCGATGAGCAGGTTCGGGATGGAGGCGTAGCCCATACCCATACCGACACCGAAGATTCCGGCAAAGATGATGAGCAGAGGCTTGTTGTCGTGAATGGTTGCCGTCAACGTGAATCCGACTGCCATGAGGATCATTCCGATGATCATCAGCAGACGGGGCCGGATGTTGCGCCCCACGAGGAAGCCCACGATCAAACCACCGACCACCACCATGCCGCCAAGGGGCGCCTGGAAGATCGCGAATCCCTCTGCCGTCACGCCGAATCCGTATCCCAGGCCGAGAACTGCGGGGGTCATCACCATCATCGGCAGCAAAATCGTGAAGACTCCCGACGCGCCGTAGCAGAACCCGGCACCGACGGCAGTGAGCATCACCGAACGCTTGCCGAAGTAGCGCAGGTCGATCAGGGGCTCTCGGATGGCTCGGGCGGAGGCAACCCAAGCCACCAACAGTGCGACGCCGCCGATCAGGTAGGCCAGTGTCGAACCGTTCTTCCAGCCCCAGGTCGGTCCGAAGCTGACGCCGATCAGAATTCCGGCGATGCCCGATCCGAGCAGTACCGCGCCGATCAGGTCCAGCGAAGAGCGAAGTCGGACAGTCGATTCCGCCGTCGAAGCGAAGATCATGCCGCCGAGGAGAACCAGCCCGACGACAAAGAACCAGAAGATGCTCCGGAACCCGTGGTTGTCGATCAACCAACCGGAGACGAACGGGGCCGGAATCGCGATCAGACCCATACCGGAAGTCGCGATACTGACTGCCAGCGCAACAGTTTTCGGCGGGAAGACATCTCGAATGAGGGAGTAGCTCAGGAAGAGGCAGGGAACGAGAAGACCCGTCAATGACCGGCCCAGAATCAGGACGGCATAGCTCGGCGCAACCGCCGAAATGAAGGATCCGACCGCTGCGCCGGCGACCGCCAAGAGCAGGACTTTTCGCTTGCCGTACATGTCGGCGAGCTTTCCGAGCAGAGGAGACGCGACCGCCCCCAGCAGCAAGAACGACGTGAGCAGCCAAGCTCCCTGCGGCGTTTGATAATGCGCCGAGATGGCCGGCAGCGCAGTGGAAATCATCATGTAGCTCACCGCGAGCATCTCGAGAAGTAGAACGATCGACGCCAGAGAGAACACCAGTCGCGGAGTCCAACGCTCCGGTATCGATGTCGGTTCGGGCGCACTAGGAGACGAACCGGAGCTGTGGACGTGAGACGCCATGGCTGGAAGATCCTTTCGGGACACCTACAAATTCGATTGACCCCCTGTCGAATACCGCCGACGGGGGCCTTGCGGGGAAGTGCAGTGGAACGACAGCTACCGCTCTCGGCAACGTGTTACGTGCATCACAGCCCTCACATCGAACACGCGCTACCAAATGTTCCGTGGAGCGGGACATTCAGGACAACGACTGATTGGCGTCACAAACTCGAACCTGGCCTTGGATTATGAGCAACGGCAACGATTTTCGGTTCGAACTTGAACGTGGAGCCATTCCCATTACGAAATACCGACCACCCCGTACTTGACGATCCCGCCTTTGAGGTTCCCCCCTCGGTGTCAACGTCGGGAATCATCCCCAGAAACGACTGTGCGCCGTTTCGGTAGCGGTTACTACCAAAACGGCGCACAGGGGCCGAAGGCCCTACAGAACTATGTTGACCATCTTGCCCGGCACAACGATCACCTTGCGGGGTGCGTTGCCCTCGACCAGAGCGACGATCTTCTCATCGGCCAGCGCAATCTCTTCGACAGCCTTGCGATCGGCATCCGCCGGGACGCTGATGCGGCTACGAACCTTGCCGTTGACCTGGATCGGGTACTCGACGGTATCCTCGACGAGCCACTTCTCCTCGACAGCGGGGAAGGGTCCGTGCGCAAGGGATTCCGTGTGACCCAGACGCGACCACAGCTCTTCCGCGAGGTGCGGCGCCAGGGGAGCGAGCATCAGCACCAGCGGCTCGACAGCAGCACGCGGCGCACCGCCCGGGAACGCCTTGGTGAGGTGGTTGTTGTACTCGATCAGCTTCGCGGCGGCCGTGTTGTCGCGCAGCGCCGTGTAATCCTCGATGACACCGGAAATCGCCTTGTTGAGCGCACGCAAAGTCTCCTCACCGGGCGCTTCGTCGGTGACACGGGGCTTGCCGGTCTCCTCGTCGATGACGACGCGCCACACTCGCTGCAGGAATCGCGCAGCACCGACGACGTCCTTGGTAGCCCACGGACGCGAGGTGTCCAGCGGACCCATCGACATCTCGTACACACGCAGGGTGTCTGCACCGAACTCGGCGCAGATCTCGTCCGGCGCAACGGCATTCTTCAGGCTCTTGCCCATCTTGCCGTACTCGCGGTTGACCTCGGCGCCCTCGAAGAAGAACTTGCCGTCACGCTCGACGACCTCTTCTGCCGGCACGTAGACGCCGCGGGCATCGGTGTACGCGAATGCCTGGATGTAGCCCTGGTTGTAGAGGCGACGGTACGGCTCGCTCGAGGACACGTAGCCCAGGTCGAACAGAACCTTGTGCCAGAAGCGCGAGTACAGCAGGTGCAGCACCGCATGCTCGACGCCGCCGACGTACAGGTCGACTCCACCGGGATCGTTGGGGCCGTGCAGTTCCGGACGCGGACCCGTCCAGTACGCCTCGTTCTGCGGATCGCAGAAGGCGTCCTGGTTGGTGGGATCGATGTAGCGCAGCTGGTACCACGAGCTACCTGCCCACTGCGGCATGACGTTGGTGTCGCGGTGGTAGGTCTGCAGACCGTCACCGAGATCGAGCTCGACGTTGACCCAGTCGGTCGCCTTGTTCAGCGGGGGAGAGGGCTCGGAGCTGGCGTCGTCCGGATCGAAGGACACGGGTGCGTAGTCCTCGACCTCCGGAAGCACCACGGGCAGAGCCGAATCCGGCAGAGCGTGTGCGTTGCCGTCCGCGTCGTAGACGATCGGGAAGGGCTCGCCCCAGTAACGCTGACGCGCGAAAAGCCAGTCGCGCAGCTTGTACTGGATGGTGCCCTTGCCCTGCCCGCTCTCCTCGAGGCGACTGATGACGGTCGCCTTGGCCTCGGCAACGTCCAGCCCGTCGAGGTAGTCGGAGTTCACCAGCGGGCCGTCACCGGAGTACGCAGCCTCCGAAACATTGCCACCGGCAATAACTTCGAGAATATCCAGACCGAACGCGTTCGCGAACTCCCAGTCACGGTGATCGTGTCCCGGAACTGCCATGATCGCACCGGTGCCGTAACCCGTCAGAACGTAGTCGGCGATGAAGATCGGAACCTTGTGTCCGTTGACCGGATTGACGGCGTAGGAACCGAGGAAGACGCCCGTCTTCTCCTTGTTTTCCTGGCGCTCCAGGTCGGTCTTGGCGGCAATCGACTTACGGTATGCAGCAACAGCTTCCGCTGGAGTCGTGGCACCGCCAGTCCAGCGCGCGTCGACACCTTCGGGCCACTCGTCCGCGACGAGCTTGTCCACCAAGTCGTGCTCAGGAGCCAGCGTCACGTAGGTGGCGCCGAACAGCGTGTCCGGACGGGTAGTGAACACATCGACGCCGTACTCGCCTGCAGCAAAGGTAACTTCGGCACCGTACGAGCGTCCGATCCAGTTGCGCTGCATGGCCTTGACCTTGTCCGGCCAATCCAGGTACTCGAGGTCGTCGACCAGGCGATCGGAGTACGCGGTGATGCGCATCATCCACTGCTGGAGATGCTTACGGAAGACTGGGAAGTTTCCGCGGTCACTACGACCGTCGGCGGTGACTTCCTCGTTGGCCAGGACGGTACCCAAACCGGGGCACCAGTTGACCATCGAATCCGACTGGTAGACAAGGCGGTACGAGTCCAGAACCTTGGCCTTCGCGGCCACGTCCAACGAAGCCCACTCGCGTCCGTCTTCCAGAGCGCGCTCACCGGAATCGAACTCGGCTTCCAACTCGGAGATACGACGCGCCTTGCCGGCTTCCTTGTCGTACCAGGCGCCATGGATCTGCAGGAAGATCCACTGCGTCCAGTGGTAGAAGTCGACATCCGTCGTCGCGAGACTACGACGCTCGTCGTGGCCCAGACCCAGGCGTCGCAGCTGGCGCTTCATGTTGGCGATGTTGGACTCGGTGGTGGTCCGTGGGTGGGTACCCGTCTGCACGGCGTACTGCTCGGCCGGGAGACCGAAGGCGTCGTAACCGAGGGTGTGCAGGACATTGCGGCCCTGCATGCGATGGAAGCGCGCGAAGACGTCCGTAGCGATGTATCCGAGCGGGTGACCGACATGCAGGCCCGAACCCGAGGGGTACGGGAACATGTCCTGAACAAAGAGCTTGTCGGCGGGAACACCGTCGGGCGAGGAGAGCGGACCGACCGGATTGGGCGCGTTGAACGTGCCTTCCTCACTCCAGCGGTCCTGCCAGTGCTGCTCGATCTGGCCGGCGAGCTCCGCGGTGTAGCGGTGCTGCGGAGTTGCGTCGGCTGGTGAATCGGGGGACTGCGGAGACTCGGTCACTGTGGTCGCTATCTACTTGGCTGACGGAAATACCGATAACCAGGGTAGAGCCTGCACGACCCGGGCATACCATCAACTCCACTCGCGCCTATCCTGTATGGGTGATCGTTGTCGCTGTGGTGCTATTCGTGCTCGCTGTCGCCGTCGGTGGAGTTGGTGTCGCCGGTCTGATCGGCAAACTCCCGCGCAACCGCTGGGCCGGTGTCCGCACCGAGGATTCCCTGCGGAGCGAGGAGTCGTTCGCCCTCGCCAACAAGGTGGCCGGTCCGACCATGCTCGCGGCCGCTGGAATGTTGGTCATCGGCGGAGTCGCAGCACTGACCATCGGCGGAGTCTTCGGCGTCGCGGTCGCGATCATCGCCGTCGTCGTCGCCGTCCTCACTGCCGGTTTCGGTGGAGGCATCGGCACCCGCGCAGCCGCCGCACTCCCACAACAGAGCGGATGCGGTAACGACTGCAACTGCGGCGGCCACTCCGAGCCTGCCGCCGACGAGCCGGTGGCGGAGACCCCCGAGGCTAAGGCGAACGCTGCCGCTTGCGGCACCGCTTCCTGCGGTGCCTGCGCGCTCAAGGATGCTTGCCAGCCGGCTCATTGATTCACGTGAAACATCGCGTGGTCGACCCGGCCGGGGTCGTATTCGGGCTAGTCGTTCCGCTGTTGTGTGCGGTCTTCGGCTTCGTCCTGACAAAAATTTGGGAGCCTCGCCTCCCGGAGCAGATCGCGACTCACTGGACCACCACCTCGCCGGACGGCTTCTCCACCCCGTCGGCCAACGCATGGACCATTGCACTTTTGACACTGCTCTTCGGTGGCGGTCTCAGCGCGATTGCTGCTCTTGCTCCCGCGATGTTGATGATGCGTCGCTTCATGTTGGTTGTCGGGCTGAGCATGGTCGGGCTCGTCACGACAGTGAACTTCGCTTTGCTCTACACCCAACTCGATGTCGCCGATCCGTCCACGACGTCACTCCCGCTGTGGTCTCTCGGTGTCGGCTTTGCAGTCGGCGGGGTGCTGGGGTGGATCGGCGCCTCCTTCCTGCGTGACTACCGCGTCCGCACTCTTGCCACGATCGAACCCTCGGCCGGGTTGCCGCGAAGCCGCTGCGCTCTCCCCATCTCCGACGACGTCGGATTCAGCACCAAGGGGTCGGTGATCCTCACTGCGATCACTCTGGCGCCCGGAGTCATCATGGCGTTGGCGATGCGGTCACTCTGGCCGTTGTTCATCTTCGGGGCACTCGGACTGCTCGTCGTCAGCCTGGTTCGCTTCCGGGTGATCGTCGACGAACGGGAAATCCGGGTGATCAACATGGGGATGGCTGCGATGACCTACGGCATCGAGGAAGTTGTCGGAGCCGACGTCGCGGAGATCAAACCGTTCGCGGACTTCGGCGGCTGGGGACTCAAGACCAAGGGTCGTCGTAACTACGGCGTCGTCACCCGCACCGGACCAGCGGTGGTCATCACGTTCGCTTGTGGCGACCGACTCACGATCACGACACCCGAAGCCGAAGACATCGCGGGGTCACTCAATCGATTGGCCGACGCCCGGACTCGGTAACCGCCGAGCCTGAACCGATCGCTTCCTGAGTCTTCTCGAGATACCCACACGCCGCAGCCCTGGCTTTGGTGACATCGCGTTCGGCGATGGCTTCGGCAACTCCCTGATGATGCGAAGACGTCAGCGACGGCGGATGCACCCCTTCGGTCACCTCGTAGGTGGCTCGAACTGTTTCGAGGATTCCGGCAAACAGATCTTTCAGCACGGGATTGTGGGCGGCATCGACAACGGCAATGTGAAACGCGAGATCGACGTCGACGAAGTTCTCCGCTGGGACATCACGCTTGGCGGCCAGTTCACGAAGTATCCGAACGTCGTCGTCGCTGCGACGCTCACACGCCAACCGGACCGCTTCCATCTCGAGCGCACGACGCACTTCGAAGACGTATTTCATCTCGTCGACGGACGCGTGTTTGCCGAGCAGTCCGCCGATGTCGGTCCGAGCGCGCACGAAGGTCCCTGATCCGCGACGGATCTCGAGAACTCCCGTCGAGGTCAATGTCTTGATCGCTTCGCGCACGGTGTTCCGGCCGACGCCGAGAACACTCATCAGCTCCGGCTCGGTCGGAACACGATTGCCCACTGTCCAGACGCCGTCGGAGATCTGCGTGCGCATCCAGTCGAGGGATTGCTCGTACGCGGACTCTTTGCGAACAACGGTCATCAGCTCATCCTCACAGCATTAGCGGCGATCATTCCACTCACCTACGATACGTAGGACGACCCATGTATTTTCGCACTCTGTCTTCAGGAGGGGCTTCCCACGTCCGCCACAGCTGTCGCCACCGAAGAACGCACACGCCGCACCAATCGACACTTCTACGGCGTGGGCTACGTCCTCACCGTGATCCTCTTGGGCGCGAACATGCCCACCTCCGTCTACGGGCTGTACCGGACCGAGTTCGGATTCACGCCCACCATCCAGACGCTGATCTACGGCGTCTACGTCGCCGGCCTCGTTCCGGCATTGCTGTTCTTCGGACCGCTGTCCGACGCCCTCGGCCGACGCACCGTGCTCCTTACTGCACTCGCTCTGAGCGTCGTCGGCACGCTCGTTCTGGCATTTGCCGACGCGACGGTGTGGTTGTTCGTCGGCCGGATTGCCCAGGGAATCGCGGTGGGCGCGGCCAGTGCGGCGGGCAGCGCCGCATTGGTGGAGCAGGAACCGAAGTTCGATCACCGACGAGCAGCGCTCGTATCGACGGTGACGGGCGCGTTGGGCGGTGCGCTCGGACCACTCGTGTCCGGTGCAATCGCCCAGTACCTTCCACAACCGCTGCGGTTGCCGTATCTGATCTTCCTCGTCGCGTTCATCCCGGCACTGATCGTGTTGCTGCTACTTCCGCGGATCGGGGACGTCACACGCCCGAAGCGGTTCTTCCAAATGCCACATGTTCCCGCCACTATTCGCGAGACTTTCTGGCTCAGCTCGCTCGCCGTCGCGCTGTCGTGGGGCGCGGTCGGGCTCTTCCAGTCGGTGGTCCCGTCGTGGATGACCAGCCTGCTGAACATCGACAACCTTCTACTCGGCGGCGGGGCGGCCGCACTGGTGATGATCTGCTCGGTGGTCGCGCAACTCGGCGGAAGCCGCATGGACCCGCGCACGTCCGTCACCGCCGGCCTGGGAATCCTCGCTCTGGGAATGATCGGCCTCCTCGTGGTCGACCTCGTCCCGAGCCTGGCACTGCTTGGCGTCATCACCGTCGTGGTCGGCGCCGGGCACGGTCTGGCGTTTGCCGGCGGCATGAAGCGCGTCAACGCCGCCGCCCGAATCCACGCCCGCGAGAGCCACGGCGGAGTCCTGGCGGCATTCTTCACCGTCAGCTACGCGGGACTGGCGATCCCGTCGATCATCGCGGGTATCGCCATCACCATCCAGGGAATGCAGACGGCCATCATCGAACTGTCGATCGTCGGGACGCTGCTGTGCCTGGCCGTGATGGGCTTCAACCTTCGTGGGGCTCGAGAGCCCGTCGACGCACGCCGTTATCCTTAGCCAGGTGAAGTTTCTCAGTAGGTTCTACATCGACGGGTTCATCCTCGGCATCATCATCGCCGGCGTGCTCGGAAGTGTGTTCCCGGTATCGGGTACCGCGGAGAGCATTCTGAACTGGGCCACCAAGATCGCCATCGGCTTCTTGTTCCTGCTCTACGGCGCACGGCTCTCGCCGCAGGAAGCCTGGAAGGGCGTCAAGCACTGGCGACTGCACACCGTCGTCCTCGCCGCGACGTTCGTGCTGTTCCCACTGATCGGCCTAGCACTGCGATTCCTGTCACCGACGCTGATCAGCGACGAGCTCTACACCGGCATCCTCTACATGTGCCTGGTTCCGTCGACGGTTCAGTCTTCGATCGCGTTCACCTCGATCGCCAAGGGGAACGTCGCGGGCGCGATCGTCAGTGCGTCGTTCTCCAACCTGATCGGCGTCTTCGTCACACCGCTGCTGGTGGTTCTGCTGATGAACACCACCGGCCAGGCGACGGTCGACTTCTCGTCGATCCTCGACATCGTCGTGCAGTTGCTGATCCCGTTCATCGTCGGTCAGCTGATCCGCCCGCTGGTGATCGGATGGCTGCAGAAGTACGCCGAACCCACCAAGTACGTCGATCGCGGATCGATCCTCCTCGTTGTCTTCGCCGCCTTCAGCGAAAGCATGAAAGAGGGGATCTGGAGCACCATCACGATCTGGCAGATCGTGATCCTCACAATCGTGTGCTGCCTGATTCTCGCGCTGGTTCTCGGCGTGACCACTCTCGCGGGGCGCAAGCTCGGGTTCGATCTTCCCGATCAGATCGTCATCATCTTCTGCGGGTCGAAGAAGTCCTTGGCAACGGGCCTACCGATGGCGGCTGTACTGTTCGCGGGCCAGCCCGTCGGCCTGATCGTGTTGCCGCTGATGATCTTCCATCAGATCCAACTGATCGTCTGTGCTGCGATGGCGCAACGCTTCGCGAATCGGGATCCGGTCAGCGTCAGCTAGCGAGCAACTCGCCTCGGGTCGCGTCGACGCAGCCGCAACCGCCCTGCAGTTCAGCACAATCGATGGACAGCGCATGGCGGACCGATGCCAGGTCGAGGCAGTTCGCGCCGGTGCATTCGAGTGACCCGTCGGCATGCCGTAGCAAAGAATCGTGGCAGTGATCGACATCCGAAACACAATCCGCGCACTGGATCTGACGCTCAGCGATCATTGCTGCCACCTCTCTCGAAAACGATGACACAGGAATATCATCGACCTCCGACAAGTCAGTTTCGTTCCACCTCGATGGGGTGGCTGGCCAGCATCGCCACGGGTAGCGGCTGGCGTCGTAGCACCCGTGCCCAGACATCGACTCGGGGCGGCGTCAGCACATCCGACGGCAGCGAGCTGATCACCATCCAGTCTTCACGCTCGAGCTCCGAATCCAGCTGGCCCAGAGTCCAACCCGAGTACCCGGCAAAAATGCGGATCCCTTCGACCAGAGGAGCAATGACCTCCGGGTCCGAGTCCAGATCCACCATGACTACCTTGCCGTCCACCCGCCGCAGGCCGGCGACGCCGTCGATCCGCGCACCGTTGCGAGCGATGCCCAGGCAAAGCGCCGAGTCACGCTTGACTGGTCCACCGATGTACAGGGCCGAAGGATGCGCGGTCAGCGGTGACCACTGCGGCAACACGTTCTGCACGGCCGTCTCACTCGGCCGATTGACGACGACGCCCAGGCTCCCGGCGTCGTTGTGCTCGATCATGTAGATGACGGTGCGGCGAAATGCGGGTTCCGTGAGATCGGTCGACGACACCAACAAACTGCCCGGACGAACCTCCGGTTCTATCCAGGCCATTCGATCCTCGGGTTCTTCTGCGTGCGCCACAAGGTCATCATCTCACCGACAACTGCGCGCGGAGGAACGAGACACAAGCGTGTTCAGGTCAGACCCGCCACATCGGCAAGTAGTGCCAAATGCCGCTCGAAAATCTCGCTCGCGTCGGTGAACGTATCGCTTCCGTACTGCCCGAACACCTCGAAGTTCACCGAACCGAACAGCGATACCCAGACGAGAGTTGCGCGCACCGCGGCATCCGGCGGCAGGTCGGTACCCAGTTCATTCCGCACTCCCTCGAGGTCCGCTGCCAACGTGTCACTCAGGCCCGGACCCTCTCGCACCGTCAGTGAACCCGCGCGATGGGCGGCGTCGATGATCCCGATCAGCCGGGTCACGACGAGGGTGCCGGGGCCGGTGGTCTGCTCGCCCGGAGCGTCGTAGCCGGGGACGGGGCTGCCGAACAACAGACCGTAGCGGGCCGGCTCCCGGATCGCCCAGCTCCGAACGGCGCGCCCTAGAGCAATGAACTGTCCGCGAAAATCCTCTGCTGCAACGGCATTCACGGCTGCGTCCACTTCCGCGCCCAGTTCCGTGTACCCGTCGACCACCAGCAAGGTCAGCAGTTCGTCCCGACTGGCGACATAGCGGTATACCGCTGAGGACACGACTCCCAGGTCACGCGCGACGGCCCGCAGAGACAAGGCTGCAGCGCCGACGGCAGCGAGATGCTCGCGTCCGATACGGGTGATGTCCTGCAGCGTCTGTTCGCGCGCCCGTTCGCGGGGAGTTCCAACCATGGGTCCATCTTGCCCCATTCCCGAGAGCAGTATCAACAAAAGAGAGCACTGCTCTTGACAGCGCTCGGGTGCAGGTGCATTCTTGAAAACGAGAGCAGTGCTCTCAGTTCACTCGAAACAAGAAGGAGCACACCATGTCGAACCTCGAAATCGTCACCGGAGCAGGACCCGTCGGATCCGCCGTCGCGCTACAGCTCGCCGAGCAGGGAATCAACGTCCGCATCCTGACCAGGTCCGGCAGCGGGCCCGAGCACCCGCTGATCGACCGCCGACGCGTCGACGTCTCGGATTCCGAGGCCCTTCGCTCGGTCAGCGAGGGCGCCACGGCCATCTACCACTGCATCCACGCTGCTTACAACGCAGCCGATTGGGAGCGGGAACTCCCGGCGGCCGAGGAGGTTGTGCTCGACGCGGCCGCATCCATCGGTGCCGTCGTGGTCTTCCCCGAAAGCCTCTACGCCTACAACTCCGACACCCTGATGACCGAATCCGATCCACGCAACGCCACCGGTGGCAAGCGCGGCGTGCGCACCGCGCTGCTGCGCGCTCGCGAGGCCTCTGCAACACCCACCGTCAGCGTCGTGGCCTCGGACTTCTTCGGCCCCCGCGTCCGCACCGCCCACGCCGGTGAGCGCATGGTTCCGAAGGTCATGGCAGGTAAGAAGATTCGTGTCATCGGTTCCGCAGATCAGCCGCACTCCTTCACCTACATCCCCGATCTCGCAGCAGCGATGATCGCGGCGGCACACAACCCCGAGCTTTGGAACTCCGTCCTCCACGCACCCACCGGCACCGCGCTCACTCAGCGCAAGATCGCCGAGGCCTTCGCCCGCGCCGCCGGGGCATCCCCCGCCAAGGTGGGTGTACTCCCCGCCTGGGTGCTCGACGCCGTCGGCAAGATCAACACCGACAGCCGCGAACTCGCGGAGATGAACTACCAGTTCACCAAGCCGTTTGTCATGGACTCGAGCGCCAGCGAAGTGCTGCTCGGACTCTCGCCGACGCCGCTCGATCAGGCCGCCGAAGCGACCGTCGCGTGGTGGCGCGAGGAACAGGCTCGCGCCGCTGCTGCCTGAATCTGGCGGTGGGCCGGGCATCACTCAGATCTGCGTGAGATAGCGTCGACTGAGAGCGACGATGGCCACGAAACACGCTGCAACGAAGATCATCCCGATGCGTGCCCCACCAACGGAGTTCGACGCACTCAGAGCGATGCCCAGGGCCGCGACGCCGATCGCCATGCCCGTTTGACGGGAGGTATTCAGTACCCCCGAGGCAAGTCCGGCGAACGATTTGTCGATCACTGCCATGGCCGCTCCATTGCAGCTGGGGCCGAACACACCACACCCGAGACCGACCAGGGCGGTCCCCGCCATGACCACAGGCCAGGTATCGCTGTCCCCGATCGCGGTGCACAGGAGCGCGCCGATCGCAGCAGTGGAAGCACCGACAGTCAGGAGCCAGCACATACCGCGACCTGCCCACACGCGATTGAGGACCAGCGTTCCGAACGTCCACAACACTGCAAACGGCAGAAAGAACAGTCCTGTCCGCAGCGCTGAAGAGCCCCAGTATGACTGGATGAATATCGCGAGCATGAATTGCATGCCGTAGGCCCCGAATTGGAAGGCGAATCCGTTCGCTATGGATGCAGAGAACGCCGGCTTACGGAAGATCGACAGCGGCAGAACCGGATGCCGGGTTCGGCCCTCGACGACGAAGAACCCGACGAGCGCTGGCACACATCCGAGTAGCAACGCCAGCGCCAACGGATCACCCCACCCGCGGGAGCCGCCTTCGATCAAACCGGCTACCAGGAGGGCAAGTCCGGCGATGCCGAGGACCTGCCCGGGAACGTCATAGGATTCCGCATCGCGCGTCGCGGTTTCACGGACATGCCGCCAGCACAGCCAGAGGGCTAGAACGCCGATGGGAACATTGACGAAGAAGATCGAGCGCCAACCGATGAACTCGGTGAGCAAGCCTCCTCCGATCGGTCCTGCGACCAATGCGATTCCGCCCGTTGCTCCCCACATCGTGATTGCCTTGGCACGCGCGATCGGATCCGGATAGGTGCGTGCAATGATCGCCAGTGTCGTTGGAAGAAGCCCGGCAGCAGCGATACCCTGCAGGCAACGAAATGCCGCCAGCGATAGAAGGTTTGGGCTGACGGCGCACAACAGAGAAGCCGCCGTGAAGCCGCCCAACGACCACAGGAAGACACTGCGGGAACCGACTCGGTCCGCCAGAACTCCCGCTGTGAGCAACAGGCTGGCCAGAGGAACCGTGTAGATGTTCACCAACCATTGCAAAGCGGCAACGGAGCCACCGATGTCGCGTTCGATTGCCGGTAACGCGATGTTGAGAGCGCTCCCGTCCAACAGGATCATGAAGAATCCAAGACAAACCGCAGTGAGTGCCAGTGCCTGATCTCTCGAATCACCCAACAGCGCAGTATGTTTCGTGCCGCCGGAGACTGCGTCACCGACCGAGCTGTCAGCAGAGATGTTGCTCGTGCCCATAGGAGGCCCCCGTCTCCGGAATTTCTGTACCTGCAAGTACAACAGCTTTCACAGAGACTGTACATACCCATAGGTACAATGTCTGTATGGGTAGCGCGGAACGGCTGATCGCAAGCATGCAAGAACTGTTGTGGGAGCGTGGCTACTCCGGAACGAGCCCACGTGCCGTGCAGAAAATGGCTGACGTCGGGCAAGGCAGCATGTACCACCACTTCCAGGGGAAAGCGGACCTGGCGGTGGCCGCAGAGCATCTCATGGGGCGCGAACTACAAGCGCAAATCACCGAACGACTCAGCTCCGGCGAGACGACCGTCGACAAGATCGCTGCCTTCCTCACGATCGACGAACACGTCCTCCGCGGGTGTCGGCTCGGGAGATTGGTCCAAGACTCCGAGGTCGCATCCAACGACGAGTTGCGAGCACCGATCCAGACCATGTTCGTGTGGATTCAACAGAACATCGCATCCACACTCGAAGACGGGCGCAGCAACGGTGAAATCCGTCCCGATGCGAACATCGAAGCTCTCGCCGCCACCATTCTCGCAGTGCGGCAAGGTGCTTACGTCCTCGCTCGTGCTGCCCAATCCGAAGAACCGTTTCGAAAGGCGGCCGACGGGCTGATCGAAATGCTCACCCACGGGGTTTGCGTGTAAAAGTTCAACGATGCTCCAGTAGTCATGTCGCCGTTCTGCTCCAGTCAGCTCTTGACGCAAGAACGGAACGGGTGTTCACTTCTTCACATGGCCTATCGCCGCACTCCGGCAGTACAGGAAAGATTGGACGCCCAACGCGCCCGACTGCTCGAGGCCGCCACGACGGCAGTGGCAACTCACGGCTATGCGGGATGTTCCATCGCCGCGGTGGCCAAGAACGCTGGCGTCGGCACCGGGACGCTGTATCGACATTTCGACGGCAAGGGCGAATTGTTCGCCGAAGTGTTCCAATCAGTCTGCAGCCGTGAGGTATCCGCAGCTCGGGACGCCGGAGACAGCGCCCGACATCTGGAAGGCAACCACCGCTCCGCGGTATCGGCGTCGGTTCGGACCTTCGCCGAACGTGCCATGCGCGCACCGGTTCTCGCCTATGCCCTGCTGGTGGAACCGGTGGACCCACTCGTCGACGAACAGCGTCTCATGTTTCGCGAATCGTTCCGCGATTGCCTGGCCACCGCAATTCGTTCGGCAGTCGAATCCGGTGAGATACCGCCACAGGACGCCACTCTGACGGCAGCGTGCATCGTCGGGGCAATCGGCGAGGCCCTGATCCTTCCACTGCGCGGCGGCACCACCGATCCCGCTGCGATCGACGCCATTCTCGCCTTCACCCTTCGATCGTTAGGGAGCTTCGATGACACCCACGCATGAAGTCACCAATCAGGTTCCGCCCCTGATCGATTACGACGCAGCCGAATACGCGCCGATCCTCGAGGCACTACACCGCGAAGGAGCATCGGACGCACTCGAGGGGGTTCATCGCGTCGGGATCCGCGCCGGCAGTGCTCAGGCCCAGGAGTGGGGCGATCTGGCCGAGGAGCACCCACCCGTCCTGAGAACCCACGATCGCTACGGCAACCGTATCGACGAGGTCCGCTACGACCCCGCCTATCACCAACTCATGAGCACCGCAGTGGAATTGGGACTGCACGGCGCTCCGTGGGTTGACCCGAATCCACACGCACACCTCGTCCGCGCCGCGAAGATGGCCGTGTGGGGTCAAACCGACGCCGGTCACGGCTGTCCCATCTCCATGACGTACGCCGTGATCCCCGCGCTGCGGCACAACGCGGATCTGGCCGCGCAGTACGAACCCCTCCTGACCACGCGGCACTACGATTCGGCGCTGAAAGCTCCCCTCACCAAACCCGGATTGATCGCCGGTATGTCGATGACAGAAAAACAGGGCGGTTCGGATGTTCGTGCCGGAACCACAAGGGCAGTGCCACAATCCGACGGCAGCTACCTGCTGACGGGCCACAAGTGGTTCACCTCCGCGCCGATGTCGGACGTGTTCCTCGTCCTCGCCCAGGCACCGGGTGGTCTGTCGTGCTTCTTCCTGCCTCGGGTCCTGCCGGACGGCTCGCTCAACAACATGTACCTGCAGCGTCTGAAGGACAAGTTGGGCAATCATTCCAACGCGAGTAGTGAGGTCGAGTACCGCGACGCTCTCGCGTGGATGGTCGGCGAAGAAGGCCGGGGCGTGCGCACCATCATCGAGATGGTCAACATGACCCGGTTGGACTGCACGATCGGCACGGCCACCGGCATGCGCGTCGGCACCATGCAGGCAGTTCACCACGCGACGCATCGAAGTGCTTTCGGCGCCAACCTGATCGACCAACCCTTGATGCGAAACGTTCTGGCAGATCTGGCGGTGGAATCGGAAGCGTCGACCACCGTCGCGATGTGGCTGGCCACTCTGACCGACCGCGCAACCGCAGGCGATGCCCACGCCAGCGCACTACGACGCATTTCGTTGGCCGTGAGTAAGTACTTCGTCTGCAAGCGCGGACCGATCCACGCTGCCGAGGCACTCGAGTGTCTGGGCGGAAACGGATACGTGGAGGAATCCCGGATGCCGCGCCTCTATCGCGAGGCTCCGCTGCTTTCGGTGTGGGAGGGTTCCGGCAACGTCGCGGCGCTCGACACACTGCGGGCGATGGCCAAGCAACCCGAAACACTGCAGGTGTTCTTCGACGAGCTGAAACGAGCCAGTGGAGTGGACGGCCACTTCGATCAGGCCGTGCGAGATCTCCAGGCGGCTTTCGGCGATTTCGACGACATCGAATACCGGGCACGGAAGATCGTCGGCGACATGGCGCTCGCACTGCAGGCCTCGCTGTTGCTCCGCTACGGGCACCCCGCGGTGGCCGACGCGTTCTGCGCGAGTCGGCTCGGAAACAGCTGGGGGAGTGTGTTCGGAACGCTGCCGAGGGGCGTGGACGTCGCGCCGATCCTCGAGCGGGCCACCGTCAAGATCGGCGCCTGACCCACCCACTACAGTTTCCGCTTATGAACCGAGCCTCGAACCGCCGCGAGGCCTGGCAGCGCGTACTGCACACCCTGCGTGAATCACCCGGCCTCGGAAGGCTGGCGCTCGTCCGCTTTTCCAGCCAGTTCGGCGACGGAATGTTCCAGGCCGCGCTCGGCGGCGCAATCCTCTTCAACCCGGAACGCGAAACCGATCCGGTGGCGATAGCGGCCGGCTTTGCCGTACTGCTCCTTCCTTATTCGGTGATCGGCCCCTTTGCCGGCGCTCTGCTGGATCGTTGGGACCGCCGCCTGGTGCTCCTGTGGGCGAGCGTGCTCCGCGGGCTCTTCATCCTGACCACTGCGGTGCTGTTGGTCGCCGGCGGCGGTGACACTCTGTTGTTGACCTGTGCGCTTGCTGCAATCGGAGTCAGTCGCTTTGTCGGGGCAGGCGTATCCGCAGCCCTGCCGAAGGTCGTCCGGCAATCGTGGCTGGTGGCAACCAATTCCGTTCTTACAACCGCTGGTTCGGTGATAGCGGCCCTGGGTGCTTCGGCAGCGGTGGCGATCATCGGCATGATCGGCGCGGGGGATCGAGCGTCAGGCGCCGCCGTGGCCATCGCAGCACTGGGATCGGTGATCGCGGCCCTCGCCGCGGCCAGGTTCACCGCCCGCTCACTTGGTCCGGTCGCCGACGAAGTGGTCCGCGCCAGTGCCGTCCGTTCGGTGACGGCCGGACTGCGCACCGGGGCAACCGCTGTCTGGGAGGCGCCCGGCGTCACCACGGCGATGATCGGAATCGGAGCGCACCGCATCTGCTTCGGCATCAACACCCTCATCATGGTGCTGGTCCTACGCGACACCTCGAACGGCTCCCAATTACCTGGAGGGATGGCCGGATTCGGCGTCGCCGTCGGCGCCACGGCAATCGGAATGCTGATCGCGGCATTGATCACACCGTTCCTCATCCCGCGGATCGGTCGCTCACGGACGATCACCTACGCCCTGGTGTGCGCGGTTCTCGTCCAGCTCGTCTTCGTGACCACGCTGACTCAGGGGTCGCTGCTGATCGCCGCTTTCCTGCTCGGCATCGCCGGCCAGTCCGTGAAACTCAGCGGCGACGCGGCCATGCAGATCGACATCGACGACGACCGTCGAGGTCAGGTATTCGCCCTGCAGGACACCGTGTTCAACGTCGCGTTCATCGGTGCGATCGCGGCAGCGTCGACGGTGATCGCACCCGACGGCAAGAGCGTCGGCCTGGCCGTTGCCGGTGCGGGTGTCTATGCCGCCGGATTGTCAGCGGTGCTGATCAACCGCAAGAAACGAGAAACTAGCCCTGCTGGGTAGCCCACCACTTCAGCAGTTCGGCCTCGGCCTCGTCACGCTCGAGCGGGCCGCGATCCAGACGTAATTCCTTGAGGAACGTCCATGCCTTGCCCACCTGCGGGCCGGCCGGGATGTTCAGCAGCTCCATGATGGCGTTGCCGTCGAGGTCCGGACGCACCCGAGCAAGGTCTTCCTGCTCGGCGATGCGCGCGATCCGCTCTTCGATGTCGTCGTACGTGGCCTGCAGCTGCGCGGCGCGACGCTTGTTGCGTGTGGTGCAGTCGGCCCGCACGAGCTTGTGCAAGCGGGGGAGCAGCTCGCCCGCGTCGGTGACGTACCGCCGCACCGCCGAGTCGGTCCACTGTCCCTTGCCGTAGCCGTGAAAACGCAAGTGCAGGAACACGAGCTGTGAGACGTCGTCGACCATCTGCTTCGAGAACTTCAGTGCCCGCATGCGCTTGCGCACCAGCTTGGCGCCGACCACCTCGTGGTGGTGGAAGCTGACCCCACCGCCAGGCTCGTTACGCTTGGTATCCGGCTTTCCGATGTCGTGAAGCAGTGCTGCCCAACGCAATACGAGGTCCGGATCGCCTTCTTCGAGATCGATCGCCTGCTGGAGCACCGTGAGGGAGTGCTGGTAGACGTCCTTGTGCTGGTGATGCTCGTCGATCTCGAGCTTCATCTGCGGAACCTCGGGCAGCACGTATGCAGCCAGTCCGGAGTCGACCATCATGTTGATGCCGTCCACCGGGTACATGCCGAGCATCAGTTTGTTCAGCTCGACCTGCACACGCTCGGCGGTGATCCGCTCGATCTGCGACGCCATCTCCTTGATGGCCTCGAAAACGCGATTGTTCAACGTGAAACCAAGCTGCGAGACGAACCGGGCTGCGCGCAGCATCCGCAGCGGATCGTCGTTGAACGAGTTTTCCGGCGCCGACGGCGTATCTAGCTCTCCGGCCAACAGCGCGTCCATGCCGTTCAGCGGATCGACAAATGTGTAGGAACCGTCCGCGCCGATCTTCATCGCCATCGCGTTGACGGTGAAATCGCGGCGCACCAGATCGTCGGCCAACGTCGTGCCGTACTCGACTATCGGATTACGAGAGACGCGATCGTAAGCGTCGGCCCGGAAGGTCGTGATTTCGATCTCCTGGCCGTGCTTGATGGCGCTGATGGTCCCGAACTCGATGCCCGTGTCCCACTGCTTGTCCACCCAGCCCTTGAGCAGAGCCTGAACCTTCTCCGGCCTGGCGTCCGTCGTGAAGTCCAGATCGCCACTGAAGCGGCCGAGGATCGCGTCGCGAACACTGCCACCCACCAGGAACAGCTCGTGACCGGCCGCAGCAAAACGCTCACCGAGCGGGTTCAACACGTCGGACAACGTGCCGAGCGTTGCAGTGGCGTCGGCAAGCAGTCGTAGGCGGCGATCAGCGTCGGAGGTAGGGACAGTCACGTGAAAGGAGCTTACTTAAGGTGCGCAAATAGCAGAACGCGCATACGAACGCGATAGACCGCTTTGCGCGGGTTACCGGGCAACGCTGCAACGCCAACTAGTATCGATGAGGTGTCTGGTGCCGAACGAACAAACAGGAGTCGCCGCAACCCGCGGCGTCGACCTGCCGTCGGCAACCCCGATAAACCTTTGATGCGAACCGTCCGTGAAACTTCTGCGGGCGGCTTGGTCGTCGACGGCTGGGGAGGACCCCCGGAACGCCTCTGCGCTGCACTGATCGGCCGAACCGACCGCCGCGGACGCCTGCTCTGGTCGCTACCCAAGGGCCATATCGAACAAGGTGAGACCGCCGAGCAGACCGCGATGCGTGAGGTCGAAGAAGAAACCGGTATCCAGGGAACCGTCCTGGCACCGCTGGGCAGCATCGACTACTGGTTCGTGACCGAAGGTCGACGCGTCCACAAGACCGTGCACCACTATCTCCTCCGCTTTCTCGGCGGTGAACTCTCCGACGAGGACATCGAGGTCACCGAAGTCGCCTGGGTGCCGCTGACGGAACTGCACAAGCGACTCGCATACGCCGACGAGCGCAAGCTGGCCGAACTTGCATCGCAGATGATCGCCGAAATGCCGCGACCTGAGATTCTGCGAACACAGCACCCGAAGGAACCGGACGCCGGATGAGAATGGCTCTGCGGCGGGCCGGTGTGGCCGCTCTGGTGATGGCCGCTGTCGGTTTCGGGCCTGCAACGACGGCCGTCGCAGGTGCAGCGCCGTCCAGCCAGCCCAGTGAGCGCGCCCCGGCGCGAAACACCAACGATGCCAAATTTCTGCAACTGACCATCGACTCCACCGCACCGACCACCGTGACGACCACCAGCGACCGCAACGTCGTGGTCAAGGGCACGGTGAAGAACGTCGGTGACCGTCCCGTCGAGGACGTCGGGGTGAGGCTGCAACGCGCTCCCGCGATCGACTCCAGTTCCGACGTGCGCGCAGCACTCGATTTCGACCAGGCTGTTTTCGACACGGTCGGCGAATTCGACACCGTCGCCACCACCCTCGACACCGGCCAGTCCAAGCAGTTCACGCTCACCTTGCCGCTGCGGAGCACTACCGGGTTGTCTCTCGACATCACCGAACCGGGCGTCTACCCGATGCTCGTCAACGTGAACGGCACCCCGGAGTACGGCGGTGCCGCCCGACTCGACGACGCACGCTTCCTGCTCCCCGTCCTCGGTGTGCCGGCCGCAGCCGAATCGAACGCCACAGCCGGAACCCCCAGTTCGTCCGCCACGGCCGTCGTTCCCCCCGACACGTCCGCCCCGATCGGCGTCACGCTCATGTGGCCGCTGGCCGATGCGCCACGCCTCGTCGGCGGAATCCCCGGCGCGGTCAACGAGCCCGTACGCCTGATCGACGACGAACTTGCCACCGAACTTTCCGACGGCGGCCGTCTGGACGCGTTGGTCGATGCGGTGGAGAACGCCACCAAGCCCGAGAGCGATACCGATCGCCGCGTCACGGATGCGCTCTGCCTGGCAATCGACCCCGACCTTCTGATCACCGTCGAGAACATGACTCGCGGATACCTCGTGGCCGACAACTCGTCCGACCCCACCGGGCCGTCGCACGAAGGCCGCGGCAGCGACGCCGCCAACCAGTGGCTCGGCCGGGTGAAGACGCTCGCGTCCTCGATGTGCACGACGGCGGTTCCGTTCGCGCAGTCCGATCTCGCCGCGGTCACCTCGGTGGCCAATCCGGAGTTGACGGCTACCGCGCTCACACGGCCGGCGGACATCGTCGACAACATCCTCGGCGTGACCTCACTGCGAGATTTCGTCTGGCCGGATTCGGGTGTCCTCGACTCGGCCACCGCAGAGGTGCTGAGCGTGAATCCCACCACAGCGATGGTGGCTGACACTTCCGTCGACTCGGCAGCTCCGCAGCTGTCGTCGCGGATAACCGGCTCACTCGACGCGCTTGCCTTCGACACCTCGGCGGCAGCGGCGCTGGCCGCCACCGGCTCGGAGCCGCAGGTCCCGTCGTACATCCCCGACGACACCGCGCCGACCATCGACATCGAATCGCGCAGCGCCCGGCGTCAGGACGCGCTGGGGGCGATGGCCTGGGCCGCGCTGACGCCGACGTCGCTGCCGCGCAATCAGATCTTCGCGCCGCCGCAACTGTGGACCGCCGACAGCAACGACGCCACGGCGGTGCTCTCGATGCTCGCGACCCTCATCCGGTCCGGGCTCGCCTCACCTCAGGCCCTGCCGGCACTGCTCGGCAGGCAACCGGGCGCGACGGACGCTGCCACTCTCGACTACCCGGACCGGGCTACCCAGGACGGTCCGCAAACGTCCGTCGTCGAGACCGCAACCACCCAACTTCCGCGTATCGACGGGCTCGAAGCTTCGCTCGTGGACGATCCGGCGGCTTCGCTCACCCCCCGGGGATTCACGGCGCCGCTCCGCGAAGATCTGCTCCGCTCGATGACCTTGGCCGATCGCCGCAACGTCGACTCCGCTTCGGTCAATCGGGCGGAGCGCGCTGCGACCATCCGCGCCGACAACGTCACCGAAGCCGTCGACGGGATGTACCGGGCCGTCAGTGTGGTGTCGCCGGGCGGCGTCTACACCCTCGCGTCGGGGCAGAGTCCGCTCCTCCTGGTGGCGCGCAACGAGCTGCCCATCGCCATCAACGTCGACCTGCGTGTGGAAGCCCCACCCGAGATGCAGATCAGTGACATCGGTCCCAAACAGCTTCCGCCGCGAGGTAGCCGACAGTTGACTGTGCCCGCGGAAATGAACGATTCTCGCAAGCTGGAAGTCAACTTCTCGCTGACCACGACAGATGGCCGCCAATTGGGTACGCCGACCAGCGTGACCGTACGGTCGAATGCGTACGGTCGTCCCCTGGCCGCCGTGACGGCGACAGCGGGAGGGTTGCTGCTGTTCCTGGCAGGGCGACGGCTGTGGCATCGATTCAAGGGTCAGCCGGACCCAGCAGATGAAGGGTACGAACGCTCATGACCGGGAATCCACCCGAGGAGGGTCGCCGCTCGGCGATCACCCGCAAGAGTGCCACGACCCGCTCGCATCCTCGGATGCCACCGTGGGAGCGTGGTTACCCGATCCAGCCGGTCAACCCGGACGCACGTTTCGACGACGCACCCACCATGACCATCCCGGTGATCCGCGACTACCCCCGGTACCGCGAAGCCGAGATGGAATTCGCCGACCGGCAGACGACCACGTCGGACGAGTTCGACACCGACGCCCATGTCCAGGTCGGGGAACGCAAGGAGACGAACTCTCGACTCCTCGCGGCAACGGGTTCCATCGCGATCGCGACGCTGACGAGCCGTATCACGGGATTCGCCAAGCAGTTGATGATCCTGATGGTCCTCGGCCCCGCCATCGCCAGCTCGTTCACCGTCGCCAGCCAGATTCCGAACATGATCGCGGAACTGGTTCTGGGCGCCGTGCTGACTGCCATCGTCGTCCCCGTGCTGGTCCGCGCCGAGCGGGAGGACGCCGATCACGGCGAAGCGTTTGTCCGACGCCTCTTCACGGCGTCGCTCGTCCTACTGGGCATGGCCGCGCTGCTCGCGACCCTGGCAGCACCCGTACTCACCAAATACGTCTTCCTGTCCGAAGACGGCAAGGTCAGCACCGACCTGACCACGGCGCTGTCGTATCTACTTCTGCCGGCGATCCTGTTCTACGGGCTGTCGGCGCTGTTCACAGCGTTTCTGAACACCAGGCAGATCTTCAAGCCCGGAGCCTGGGCTCCCGTACTCAACAACGTCGTCGTCCTCGTGGTGCTCGTGATCTACCGCCTGACTCCGGGCGAGATCTCGCTTGATCCGGTCTCGATGGGCGACGCAAAGCTGCTCACCCTCGGTATCGGCATCACCATCGGCGTCATCGTGCAGGCAGCCAGCCTGATCCCCGCGCTTCGCCGCGAGAAGATCTCGCTCAAGCCGCTGTGGGGTCTCGACGATCGCCTGCGCCAGTTCGGCGGCATGGCCGTCGCCATCGTCTTGTACGTCCTGATCAGCCAGATGGGCATGATCTTCGCGACCAAGATTTCCTCACATGCCGACGAAGCCGGCCCTGCCATCTACAGCCAGGCCTGGTTGCTCCTGCAACTCCCGTACGGCGTGCTCGGAGTGACGGTTCTGACCGCGATCATGCCGCGCCTGAGCCGCAACGCTGCGGCCGACGACACCCCGGCCGTCGTGGACGATCTGTCGGTCGCAACACGTCTGACCATGATCACGCTGGTTCCGATCATCATGTTCCTGACCTTCATGGGTCCGCAGGTCGGTGAAGCGCTCTACGGTTACGGCCGCTTCGGACCCGAACAGGCCGAACGACTCGGCACCGCTGTGAGCTGGTCGGCATTCACGTTGATTCCGTACGCACTGGTCCTGATCCAACTTCGAGTGTTCTACGCCCGCGAACAGGCCTGGACGCCGACGTGGATCGTTCTCGGCATCACTGCAGTGAAGATCGCTTTCTCGGCGCTGGCTCCGGTCTTCGCGTCCAACAGCGATCAGGTCGTGATCCTGCTCGGTGCGGCCAACGGTCTCGGCTACATCACCGGCGCCGTCATCGGCGGGTACCTCCTGCACCGCAGCCTCGGAAACCTGCAGATGGCCAACGTGGGCAAGACAGTCTGGTCCGTCGTACTCGCCTCGCTAGCCGGGTCGTTGACCATGCTCGCGGTCGACCGGGTCCTCGGATTCGATCAACTCACCGAGCGTTTCGGCGGACCTGGCTCGATGGTTCGCGTCGCCGTCGGCGGCATTCTGATGCTCGCGATCACCTTCACGATTCTCTACTTCAAGAAGGTTCCGGAGGTTCTGTCGGTAACGGTTGCGGTCTCCCGCAAGATTCGTTCACTGACAGGTCGCGCCGAACCGGACACACGTAACAACACCGACGACGACGTCACCGAGCTGATTCCTGCAATCAGAACGGAATCAAACGAGCAAGAACGACCGGGTGCGCTCCCGTACCCTGGTCGTGGGCGTACAGGATCGCAACCCGCGCGTATTCGGGGACGGGCTATCGATGGAGAAGGAGCGAGGGTGAGCGACGACAACGTTTCCGGCAACAAGAGTGCCGGGACTTCTGCCGTGAAAGCGTCCGAACAGAAGTCAACGGCATCGTCGGGCACACCTGCATCCACGAGTTCCTCCGCATCTGCCGGCCAGAAGCCACAGCAGGGTCAGAAGCCACAGCAGGGTCAGAAGCCACAGCAGGGTCAGAAGCCACAGCAGCCCGCACAGCGACCGCAGCAGGGCCAAAGCCCGCAGGGTCAGAAGCCGCAGCCGCCGGTGCAGAAGGCCGCTCCGCCGGTACCTCCGGTCAGTGTGTCCAAGACACCTTCGGCGCCCGTGTCGAAGACACCTTCAGCACCTGTCTCGAAGACACCCGCGCCGAAGACGCCTGCTCCGGACAAGAAGGCACCCGAATCTCAGAAGACGGCTGCCGCTCAGACACCACCGCCCGCTGCACCTCGCACACCTTCCGCCGGATCCGCATCACGACCGGCCCAGCGACCGATGCCACGTGGACCCAAGCTCATCCCCGGCGCATCTGTCGCCGGCGGACGCTACCGTCTGCTCGCGCCGCACGGCGGAACCCGCGGACTGCAGTTCTGGGAAGCTCTCGACGTCAAGCTCGACCGTGAAGTAGCCCTGACGTTCGTCGACGCCGATCAGCGCGGTGACGACGACAGCCAGTCCGGACCGCAGGCAGTTCTCTCACGCACTCTGCGCCTGGGACGAATCAACTCGCCCGGTCTGGCTCGCGTCCTCGACGTCGTCCGCGGAAGCTCGGGCGGCATCGTCGTCGCCGAATGGACTCCCGGCCGCTCGCTGCGTGAGATGGCCGAGACGACGCCGTCGCCGATCGGTGCAGCCCGCGCCATCCGCGCCCTCGCGGCGGCTGCCGAAGCTGCTCACCGCACCGGCGGTGCGCTGTCCATCGATCACCCGGACCGCGTTCGCATCAGCATCAACGGTGACGCCGTACTGGCGTTCCCGGCGACGCTTGCCGACGCCGATTCCACCAGCGACGTCCGCGGTCTCGGCGCCATGCTGTACTCGCTCATCACGGCGCGCTGGCCGCTCGCCGATCCGTCCGCCGGTCCCGTCGGTGGTTTGCTTCCCGCCGGCCGCGGCGCCGACGGGAACATCGTCGAGCCTCGGGTCGTCCGTCCGGAGGTTCCGTTCGACATCTCGGCCGTTGCGGTTCGAGCGTTGCAGTCGGAGAGTGGAATCCGCACTGCTGCCACCGTGCAGCACATCCTCGATCAGGCGTCCGTCGTCAACGACAAGACGGAAATGATTCCGGCACTTCGTCTCGGCCACCGCGAACAGGGTGCGTCGGGTCATGCACTGAACGACCCCGAAGCCATCGAGGCCGAGAAGAAGAAGTCGACGCGGATGCTCGCGGCACTGACGGCGCTCGGTGTCTTCACCGTGATCGTCCTGATTCTCCTTGTGGTGTGGGTAGCGAGCTTCCTCTCGGGTGGCAGTAACGACACCCCGCTCAGCGAGCAGAGTTTCGGACTGACCACCGAAGCCACTGCGCCCGAGAACAATTCACCGGCGCCCGCACCGGCGGCAGCAACCGTTCCGGTAGCTTCCTCGGCCGTAACGGTGTTCTCACCCCAGGGAACGCCGGATCAGCCGGCAACAGCGAAGAACGCCATCGACGGCAATCCGGCCACCGCATGGTCGTCGGATTCGTACTTCCAGCCGTTCCCGTCGCTGAAGAACGGTGTCGGCCTGATGGTGACGCTTGCCGATGCCGCCAACCTGAAGAACGTTGCGATCACGTCTGATTCGCCGGGAACCGTCGTTGAAATCCGTTCTGCCCCTTCTGCGAATACTTCGCTGGATCAGACCAAGGAAATCGGATCGGGTGTCCTGAAGAACGGCGTGACCGACATTCCAGTCACGTCGGACGGCTCGGGTCAGTATGTCCTGGTTTGGATTACGCAGCTCAGCACCGAATCCGGACAAAACCAGACATCCATCTCGGAGATTGCATTCACTGCTGCAAAGTGATCGCCCTTGGCCCTTCTGAAACCTACCGACTGGGCTAATATCCGCCCGTGCACAGTTATCGGGGGGGCACCGGGGGCGGAGCCGGAAAATTCGAATCCAGAAGTTTCGAGAACAAGAATCTCGAGGCGACGGATTTCGAATTGTTGACTGCTCATGTCGAGGGCGATCGGCATGCGTTCCGTGAACTACTGACCAGGCATCAGGATCATCTGTGGCACGTTGCCCGGCGAACGAGCTACTCGGACGAGGATGCGGCCGACGCTCTCCAGGAGGGTCTGCTGTCCGCGCACCGCAAGGCCGCGAAGTTCCGCGGCGACGCGGCGGTGCGTAGTTGGCTCCACACCATCGTGGTCAATGCCTGCCTCGACCGGATCCGACGCAACAAATCGCGGGCCGCGTTTTCTCTGTCTTCCGAGAATGCGGAGGAACCCCGCGATCACCGCGATTACGCGGCAGGAGTGGACATGAGCCTGACCGTCGAACAGGCACTGGCATCGCTGCCGCCTGAGCAGCGTGCTGCCGTCGTCGCCGTCGATGTCGAGGGGTATCCGGTAGCCGAGGCCGCCGAGAGGTTGGGAGTGCCCGTAGGGACCGTGAAGAGTCGCTGCGCCCGCGCGCGCAAGCGTCTCGCCGCCCAGTTGGAGGACTTTCGCGAAGGCGGGAACCATTCGTGAACCGGCCGCGTCCTATCTTGTAAGGGTCCGCACCGACTGCCGAGGGAGGGTTCATGACAGATCCGTCTGTTCGCGTTCCGTCGCCTCCGTTTTCGGAAGACCTACTCGCAGATCTTCACGCCGGGGTTCTCGATTCCGAAACCAGTGCGGCTCTGTGGCCGGTGGTACACGCAGATCCTGACGCCCATGCATTTGTCACCGCCCTTGACGGCGTCACGGCATCACTCGCGACACTGAACTCGAGCAAGGCCACTCACGAACGGATTCCGAATTCGCTTGCCGAGCGAATCAATTCGGCACTGGATCTACAGTCAGAACAGCTGGAGCCGCCAGCTGAGGCAGCTGTCGTGCCGTTCCGGCGGCGCCCACAAGCGTGGGTTCTCGGTGCCGCAGCAGCCGTGTTGGTAGCCTTCGTGATCGTTGTTATCGGAACCCGAGATTCCGAACCTGCCGAAAGTGTTGTCGCTCAACCGAGCACACCGGCGACGTCTGCTGTCGACGATCCGGATTCGGCGTCCCTGCTCTCACTCGTCGGATCCAAAAACCTTGGACCACTGGATGATCCATCCAAACTTGCCGGATGCCTACGCGCCAACGGCATCGGCGAGGGCCGGCCTCTGCTCGGTTCCGGCGAGATTCGCATCGACGGGGCGCCGGCGATAGTCCTACTCTTCACGGGATCGCAGCCGCGTCAGATCACTGCACTGACTGTTGGCATCAACTGCAGCGACGGGAATCCGAATACGTTGTCGGTCAAGAACATCGGCTGAGGTCGACGGTCAGCGCGGCGTTGCGGCGGGTAGCAGGAGTTCGAGAATTCTCCCGCGCAACGCATCCGTATCGTCCTCGACCGCTATCAGACTCGAGAACATCGCTGCTCCGGCCGCCAAAACCAGCACGGCCTTGGCGTCGAGCAGCGCCGATTCGGGATCTTCGGCGTTCTGAAGGAAGAGTTGCGTACTCGGCCCACTGAACCCGCGCCACAATTCGTTGCGCAGATCGTCGTGGTCGCGCAGGGCCGCCAGCAATCCTGGCGACGCGGCGCGAACCTCGGGACGGGAGAAGAGCTGAGCACTTCCCTCCACCACCCAACGGATCCAGCCGTCGCGATCGGTGCCCTCGAACGGTGTCAGGTCCGGTGTCGCCCCCAGGATCGACCCGAGAACAAGATGTGCCTTCGACGGCCATCGCCGCGACATCGAGGCTCGGCTGACCCCTGCCCGTGCCGCGATCGCCCGGAGACTGAGTTGATCCCAACCGACCTCGAGGAGCATCGCTCGGGTGACCTCGAGGACTGTGTCGTCGATGCGTGGGTCTCGTGGGCGACCTGATCCTGTGGCATTCATCGTGTCGAATTGTCGGACAGATTGGGAGTAGGCGCTATATCGTCGTAGTTACGAGTCCACTGGCATCGTAAAGATCAGGCCGCCGCAGGAAGTTGAAAATGACCACAGCGCCCACACCGTCGATATTCGAACCCGCACGTCTCGGCCCTCTGACCTTGCGCAACCGCATCGTGAAAGCTGCAACGTTCGAGGGCGTCATGCCCCGGGGAGCGGTCTCGGACGATCTGATCAACTTCCACGCCGAGGTGGCCCGCGGCGGGGCCGCGATGACCACTGTCGCCTACTGCGCCGTCTCACCAGGTGGACGAGTCCACCGCGACACCCTTGTCATGGACGAGCGCGCGCTGCCGGGACTACGCAGACTGACCGACGCCGTCCACGCCGAAGGCGCACTTGCTGCGGCACAGATCGGCCACGCGGGACTGGTCGCCAACACGCTCTCCAACAAGACGAAGACTCTGGCGCCGTCGACCCGGCTGAGTCCGCCCGCGATGGGCCTCGTCAAGGGCGCGACACTCGCCGAACTCGACGGTGTCGTCTCCGACTTCGAACGGACCGCTCACGTCGCCGTGGACGCAGGATTCGACGCCATCGAGGTCCATCTCGGCCACAACTACCTCCTCAGTTCGTTCATGAGCCCCAATCTGAACAAGCGCCACGATCGATACGGTGGCAGCGTCGCCAAGCGCGCCGAGTATCCGCGTCGAGTCGTCGAAGCGGTGCGACGGGCCGCTGGATCCAGCGTGGCGGTCACCGCGAAATTCAACATGTCCGATGGGGTGCCGAAAGGTCTGTGGCTCGACCAGAGCCTGCCGATCGCCCAGATCCTCGAAGCCGACGGCCACCTCGACGCGATGCAATTGACCGGTGGCAGTTCACTTCTCAACGGAATGTACTTCTTCCGCGGCGAGGTCCCACTGGCTGAGTTTGTCGCCTCCCAACCCAAACTCGTCGGGTACGGGCTGAAGTTCTACGGTCCCAAACTCTTTCCGACGTACCCGTTCGAGGAGGGCTTCTTCCTGCCCTTCGCCCGTCAGTTCCGGCAAGCGCTGAAGATGCCGCTGATCCTGCTCGGCGGCATCAACCGCGTCGACACCATCGAGCACGCGCTGGACGAAGGGTTCGAGTTCGTCGCCATGGCGCGTGCGCTCCTCAGGGACCCACAGCTGGTCAACAAATTCCAAGCCGAGAGCGTCGACGAGGGGCTGTGTATCCACTGCAACAAGTGCATGCCCACCATCTACACCGGCACGCGCTGTGTGGTTCGGGACGCACTTGTGGTTCGGGAGGCACCGCGCCCCGCCCAGTGAGTCCCACACTGTGAGCTGCCGGCTGTGAGCCACTTTCCAGCCGAGTGCGGGAACAACACCCCTTATCCTGGTGTTGATCGGTACGGCTCTCCAAGAAGCGGAGGGTCTGCACTCACTATTGGAAGGCTCGCATGACCACCCAGCTGGAAAACACGCCCGCGGTCCATGACGTCATCATTGTCGGTTCCGGACCGGCCGGTTACACCGCTGGTGTCTACACCGCGCGTGCTGAGCTCCAGCCCGTGCTCTTCGAGGGAACCCAGTTCGGTGGCGCCCTCATGACCACCACCGAGGTCGAGAACTTCCCCGGATTCCGCGAAGGAATCATGGGCCCCGACCTGATGGAACAGATGCGTGAGCAGGCACTTCGCTTCGATACCGACATCCGCACCGAGGACGTCGAAGAGATCGATCTCAGCGGCCCGATCAAGACGGTCGTCGCGAACGGCGAAACGTACGCCGCGCACGCGATCATCCTCGCCATGGGCGCGGCAGCCCGTTACCTCGGCATTCCCGGTGAAGAACGCCTCCTCGGCCGCGGCGTCAGCGCCTGCGCCACCTGCGACGGCTTCTTCTTCCGTGACCAGGACATCGTCGTGGTCGGCGGCGGCGACTCCGCGATGGAAGAGGCAACCTTCCTGACCCGCTTCGCTCGCTCGGTCACCCTGGTGCACCGCCGCGAGGAATTCCGCGCCTCACGGATCATGCTCGAGCGCGCCAAGGCCAACGAGAAGATCCGCTTCCTGACCAACGCGGAGCCCGTCGAGGTCCTCGGCGAGAACAGCGTCACCGGGCTCGTCGTTCGTGACACCGTCACGGGTGAGACCTCCACACTCGAGATCACCGGCATGTTCGTCGCCATCGGCCATGACCCGCGCAGTGAGCTCGTCAAGGGCCAGATCGATCTCGACGACGCCGGATACGTGCGCGTCGCTCCCGGTTCCACCGCGACCTCCGTCGACGGCGTCTTCGCTGCCGGTGACCTGGTCGATCACACGTACCGCCAGGCGATCACCGCTGCCGGCACCGGATGCTCCGCAGCAATCGACGCCGAACGCTGGCTGGCCGACCGCGGCGACATCACCGCCAACACGCTCGACGCTGCCGGCCACACGGTCGACGTCGTCGGCGCTCCCTGATTCATCAAGCTGTCGTACCCAACCCTCGAGGAGTAACAGTGTCGAATACCGTCACCATCACCGACGATTCCTTCAAGCAGGACGTCCTGGGCAGCGACAAGCCCGTTCTGGTCGATTTCTGGGCAACCTGGTGCGGCCCGTGCAAGATGGTCGCCCCGGTCCTCGAGGAGATCGCCGGTGAGAACAGCGAGAAGCTGACCGTCGCGAAGCTCGACATCGACGCCAACCCGGCGGCCGCCCGCGATTTCCAGGTCATGTCGATCCCGACGATGATCCTGTTCAAGGACGGCAAGCCGATCAAGACGATCGTCGGCGCCAAGGGCAAGGCCGCACTGCTCAAGGACCTCGCAGACGTTCTCTGACGGCTGGATGAGCATCGTGGATTCTCGCAATCCACAGAATTTCTGAGATAATCGATCGATGTGCCTGATCGGGTCTACGACCAGGCACATCGATCGAATTCGTTAACCGATCCGAGAGGCTTTCACGCATGCACAGACTCCGACACGGCGATCACGGCCCGGCCGTCGCCGAGATTCGGGGCACATTGACGAAGCTGGGATACCTCCATCACGGAACTTCCGGTATTCGACGTGAAAGCGCCGACGGTGCCCACTGGGTTGCACCCGACGCCATCTTCGATCATCAACTCGACAGCGCCGTTCGCGCCTTCCAGCAGCAGCGTGGGCTCCTTGTCGACGGCATCGTGGGCCCGGCCACCTATCGGTCACTTCGCGAGGCCTCGTACCGCCTGGGCGCCCGTACGTTGATTTACCAGCTTTCTGCGCCGCTGTACGGCGACGACGTCGCAGCTCTGCAGGCCAAACTGCAGGACCTCGGCTTCTACGCAGGTCGGGTCGACGGTTTCTTCGGCCCGCAGACCCACGAATCTCTCTCGTCTTTCCAGCGTGAAATCGGGATTGCCGCCGACGGTATCTGCGGACCGCAGACACTCCGTTCGCTGGAACTTCTGGGAACCCGCGTCACCGGTGGTTCCCCACATGCGATCAGCGAAGAGGAACTGGTGCGGCGCAAGGGCCCGCAACTGGGCGGCAAGCGCATCGTCATCGATCCAGGCCTCGGTGGTCCGTCCACCGGCACCATCGTCAACGGCATCTCCGAAGCCGACATCCTGTGGGATCTGGCTATGCGCCTCGAGGGGCGGATGGCAGCAACCGGGATGGAAACCTTCCTCTCCCGCCCGCACAACGCCGATCCGAGCGAGGCCGAGCGCGCGCTGACGTCCAACGCATTCGACGCCGATCTGATGATCTCCCTGCGCTGCGACAGCAACTCGAGCCCGTCGGCGAACGGCGTCGCGAGCTTCCACTTCGGAAATTCGCACGGTTCGGTCTCGATGATCGGGCAGGTGTTGACCGGTTTCGTTCAGCGCGAGATCGTTGCGCGAACTCCGTTGCGGGACTGCAGAACTCACGGTCGAACGTGGGAGTTGTTGCGCCTGACCAACATGCCGACGGTACAGATCGATCTCGGCTACCTGTCCAACGCGTCCGACGTTGCGGTACTGACGAATCCGCGGATGCGTGACACCATCGCCGAAGCCATCTTGATCTCGGTCAAGCGGCTGTACCTACTGGGTCAAGACGATCAGCCGACCGGCACCTTCACCTTCGCCGAGCTTCTCGCAGAAGAACTTTCGGTAGCCGACCGCATTTCGTAGGTCCTGCGGTCGGCACCTGCTCACACTCTGGCGAGTTCGCTGATCTCCACCATTTCGAGAGCTGCGGCCTTCAATAGACGGTCGAGGGCTTCTTCGACGTCGACTTTCCATTCGTGATCTCGATTGAGTTCGAGACGAAGGCGCGGATAACGATGGTGCGGTGCCACGACCTCGAAACCGTAATCCTCGAGGAACTCGGCATTGATCATGCATTCTGCGGGTGAACATTCCAAAGCTGCGGTTGCGCTGGCCACGTCGGAAGCTGGCCCCGAGTCGCCGCTACGGATACCGAATGCCTCGAGCGCACGAACTCCTCGTCGGACCAGATCTGTCACGACAGCGGCCAGCAGGCTCGGCCCTAGTTCTTCCTCTATGCCCGAGGGCTCGAGGCGAAGGCTTGTGAGAAGCACTGCGTCCGAGCTGACCGGGCTGGTGGGAAACAGTTGCGCGCGCGGGATCATGCGGGGAGGGGCGTACAACGCACTGCCGAGCGGCTTTCCGTCGCGGACGGCGACCTGTCCGCACGAACCCCACTCGAGCATGACCATCGACAGCCAGGCTTCCTTCTCGAATTCCTGATCACAGAATCCTCGGGCGTCATGAAGCGCGCCCGGGTCCATCTCCCAGAACACGCATCGGCGCGCATGGGCGGAAAGCTGATCGAGGCTGTCGAGTGTGAGAGAGGTGATGACGTGAGTCGACACTGACTAACTCACTCTCCGTAGGTCCCCGAAGCGGTTTTGATGTTCGCCCGCCGCTTTTTTCTTCTCCAGGATAGGCCAGCTGTACCGAGTCGGCAGTGGCGCGAGAGTTGATCGCTCTAATGTATTGCTGTTCAACATCTTTCGTCCCGGTTCAAGATTTCGAGAAGGTCGGACCACCTAAATTCGTCACAGTGACGAAAATAGGTGGTGTGCCCGGTCATCGTCATTACGTCACCAAACGGGCATCCGAGTTCACTACGTCGATTTCTGCGCTTCCATCATTCCGACGATGCGTTGTAGGTCGTCGACCGAGCCGAATTCGACCACAATCTTTCCCTTCCGCTTGCCCAGACTGACAGTCACCCGAGTGTCGAACGAGTCCGACAACCGCTCGGCCACATCCTGCAGACCCGGCATCACGATGGGCTTGCGCTTCTGTGGGGGAGCGATCTCATTATCCGCCCGGTTGGCGAGAGTGACTGCTTCCTCCGTCGCGCGAACAGACATTCCTTCCGCGACGATGCGCGCCGCCATGACCTCCTGAGCGTCGGCACCCGCCTCAAGGGACAGCAATGCGCGAGCATGGCCGGCCGAAAGTACTCCAGCCGCAACGCGACGCTGAACCGCCACCGGCAGCTTCAGCAGACGAATCATGTTGGTCACGACGGGACGCGAACGTCCGATCCGATTAGCCAATTCTTCGTGGGTGACTTCGAACTCCTCGAGCAGCTGCTGATACGCCGCTGCCTCCTCGAGGGGGTTCAACTGCACTCGATGGATGTTCTCGAGGAGCGCGTCGCGCAGCATCGAGTCGTCATCTGTTTCACGAATGATCGCCGGAATCTTCTCCAGCCCGGCTTCCTGGCTCGCACGCCAGCGACGCTCACCCATGACAAGTTGGTACTTGTCACCGTGACGACGGACCACGATCGGCTGCATCAAGCCGAACTCGCGGATCGAGTGAACCAACTCCGCGAGTGCTTCCTCGTCGAAAACGCTGCGAGGCTGCTTCGGGTTCGTCTCGATCAGGCTCGGTTCGATCTCGAGATAGACCGCGCCGGTCGGCTCGAGTTCGGTCTCCGGCTCAGCTTCCACCGGAGCCTTCGCAGCCGACGCCTTGGTGGCTTTCGGCGTTTTCGGGGCCGCTTTGGTCGGTGGGGGAGGGGAGGGGTTGCGCTTGTCGACGCCGATTACGACGTCCGCTGCAGCCGATCCCAGACCCGGCGCCGTGGCTGGCCCAGTGGGGATGAGAGCAGCCAAGCCGCGGCCCAATCCACCTTTGCGTGCTTGACTCATCTCACTGCTCCTGGGTCGTCGTGGTGGCAGAGCGGGCGGCAAGTTCACGGCCGGCGTCGAGGTAACTCATGGCGCCACGCGAACCCGGGTCGTAGTCGAGAACTGTCATCCCGTATCCGGGAGCCTCGGACACCTTCACGCTGCGCGGAATCACAGCGCGCAGAACGGCCTCACCGAAGTGCTTGCGTACTTCTTCGGCGACCTGGTCGGCCAGCTTGGTGCGCCCGTCGTACATCGTCAGAAGGACGGTGGAGACATGCAGATCCGGGTTGAGATGAGCCTGGACGAGTTCGATGTTGCGGAGCAACTGACCGACCCCCTCGAGGGCGTAGTACTCGCACTGGATCGGGATCAGAACTTCCTTGGCAGCGACCATCGCGTTGACAGTCAGCAGTCCCAGCGAGGGCGGGCAGTCGATGAGGACGAAGTCGACGTCAAGCTCTGCTAGCACCTTGTCGTTGAGCGCGCCTTTGAGTCGATTCTCGCGGGCAACCATGGAGACCAATTCGATCTCGGCGCCCGCCAGATCGATCGTTGCCGGGATGCAGAGAAGGCGCTCACTGTGCGGGCTGGTCTGGATCGCCTCCGGGGCCTTCACTTCGCCTATGAGCAGCTCGTAGCTCGACGGGGTGCCCGAGGTATGGACGACGCCCAGAGCGGTGCTGGCGTTGCCCTGAGGGTCCAAATCGACCACAAGGACAGTGAGCCCTTGAAGAGCGAGCGCCGACGCAAGGTTCACCGTGGTCGTCGTCTTGCCGACGCCACCCTTCTGGTTCGCGATGGTGATCACGCGGCGGAACGCCGGCTTCGGCAGCGTCACCGAATGGGGATGAAGCACTTGGCTCGCTCGATGCGCGGCCGCCCCGATGGGGGTCTCCTCCGAGGAGATCGCCGCGTAGGGGGCGGTGAAATTGTCGTCGTCGTTGACGATCTGATCCGCACCCGCACTCGTGTGCTGCTTCGGTGTTTCACGTGAAACGGCGGATTCAGATCGACCCGACATTGACTGCTCCTTCGATTGGGAATCGATCACTAGGTGCTCTCATCATCTGTACATTGCTCTCGATTGCATGCGTGTAAATCATCAACGCTGGCGGCGCTTCGGGAGACGTTCGGCCTTCACCACAACAGTGGGGGTGCGGAGAATCTTGGCTCCGCATTCGAGTATTTCCAACTTACCTGCGCCCAACTTGGTGAGCGCCGTACGGTCTCGCTCGATCTCCTCGGCGGCGCTCGAACCCTTGAGTGCCAACATCCGGCCGTGCTCGTGAATGAGTGGGAGGGACCAACGTGCGAGCTTCTCGAGAGGCGCCACAGCTCGCGAGGTGACTACATCCGCGCCGCCCGCTTCCTTCACAACACCCGATTCCTCGGCTCGCCCTCGGACAACCAATACGTCCAATCCGTTGGACTCGATGAACTCCGCGAGGTACACCGAGCGTCGAAGCAACGGTTCGACGAGAGTCACCTTCAAGTCCGGGCGGGCGATCGCGAGAGGGATTCCGGGTAGGCCGGCACCGCTTCCTACGTCCACAACCGACTCACCTTCGGCGATCAGTTCACCGATCACTGCGCAATTGAGAAGGTGACGCTCCCATAGTCGGGGAACCTCACGGGGACCAATGAGCCCGCGCTCGACACCATCCGTTGCCAGGGATTGGTAGTACCGTTCCGCGATCTCATATCTGTCACCGAACACTGCGCGCGCAGTCTCTTGTTCGTCCCAGTCAACCGACGCCGCACCATTCTGTTCCACGTGAAACATCCTCCCGCGTAAACCGCGAAATCAACAATCAAGACCGAAATCATTATCCGCTCTGGAGCCGACATGTGTTCGCTTCTGCACACCGACTCGCTGTGAGTCTGCCGACTCGTTCATTCTTTGGGAAGTATTCCGCCCAAAATTCAAGTGGGGAAGGGGAGGGGTTCACGTTCCACGTGAAACATCGCGCTGACAAATCTTCCAATTCTGATGCGTTTCACGTGAAACATAGCCGGGCGATCGAACGCAGATAGGAGGTCGATTATCAATATCATCACAGTGACGAAACTGTCACGGGTAGTTACATGGATGGAATTCTGACCCAAAAAGACCAATTTTCGATGAAAAGTCGTTGCAAAAGATCGCCGACGTCGGACTGCAGAACGGACTCGGTCAGTCAGATCCTCTCTGTAGGTCGACTCGGAAAACAGACTTCGATTCCAGATCTCGGACAGCTTCGGTATCTCATCGCCGGTTGTTGCGAGCCATATATCCGGCGGCTTGACACTCCTGTTGCGGAACACCGGAGACTTGTCATCACAAAACGAGAATCAATCCAAGGAGCTTCGCACCTACCGATGCGCATCCGAGAGTTCACCCTCTCCTCTGGACTGATGGTGAACGCACTCCGCAGCATTGGGCTCGCCCTCGACTCCGTTCGCAGATGCATTGAGCAATCCGCACCACATAAATTTCTTCATCGAACTGCACCGTCGTTCCATGCCGGCTCGACACTGGGTGGGACTCGAACACGAGATCCGCCACTTGGCATCTCCGGAACGATCGTCGACTCCGGCGCACGACGAACCGTTCGCGACATTCGAAATATCCGAAGACGATCCGATCTCGGCGATCTAGGCGCCGAAGCCCCACAGATCGCGATGATCGAGCAAGCAAACGGTGACGGGCTGAAGTTGGTTCACGGCCGCATCCGTCAGGTTGGGGTTCGCGCTGACGATGGCACACCAGAAGCCATTGGGTCGTGATCGCCATCCAGTAGACATCCAATACCAATCTGGGATGGAGATCGAGGGCTCGGGGCAACAACCATCGATCCGGTTTCACGTGAAACGAAGGGCCGACTATTTCCGCTGGGGGAGGGGAGGGGCTCACATGTAGTACGCCGTGTTGTCGATCGATTATCCGAACGTGCACAGTGTGCCGCCGACAGCCAATGAGGCAATGAGGCAATGAGGCAATGAGGCAATGAGGCAATGAGGCAATGAGGCAAGCTGAGCATGACTGCTCTCCCGGATCGCCATGCCAGTGCAAGTGGAATGAATACGACGGCGACAACTCCCAGCGGCAACAACCAGCAGAGCCAATACTCCACCCCGCCCGGGCGGGAAAGACTGGACTTCCATTCTCTGCTGCAGTTCGAAGACCACGGGCCAACAACTCAGGCCGCACACGAGCATCCCGCTCAAAGCACCCAACATCGCCGCCCGCCTGCGAGATATGTTCGGGATCGAAGTCTCGGTCGCTAGCCATTTTCGTATAACACCGTTGCAGCAGGATATGTGGGCCGAGTTGGAACCTGGCCACCTTTACCCCCTGGTACACGGCGGTCTCCGCGTCACCCCGTACACCGTCGGACAAGCTGGACAGAAAGGCCCGCGCCGGCACGACGGCAGCGAACCTCCGGTTGAGGCCCGGATCAGCCCGCCGGGGCCTCGAACACCATCCTGACCTCGGTCACTTGGTAGTTCGCCCGCTTGAACGCCGCGGCCATGGGTGTGTTGGGTACGTCCGTGGTCGCGGTGATGCGATTGGCGCCATCGGCTGCGTGAAAGCGGGTGATCTCGCAGAGGATGTCGTCCACGTAGCGGCACCCGCGTAGCTCGGGCACTACTCCGAGGTATCCGACGTTGCGGTGGTAGGGCGTCGCGGACGGGATCGCGAAGCCGACCAGCGTCCCGTCCATGGTCTCCGCCAGCCGCCACCACGATCGTTCGCCGGGGCACGACCGGTAGAACTCGAGATCGTCCCGGGCCTGGCTGACGATGTCCGTAGCCGCGATGCCTCGTTGCGTGGCGACGTCCAGGCTGCCGACAGCGACCCGCTGGAACACCGCGAGGAACTCCTCATCGGTGGCGGGACGGAAAGTCAGACGCTCGGAGGGGGCGGGCACACCGGCCGCAGGCGTCCACTCGAAACGCAGCCGCTCGATGATCTCGGTCAGTCCGGCCGCCTGGGCCGCCTCACGACGCCAGGACACGGCGTCTGCGACGGCGGAATTCGCGTCCTGCCCGGCGGTCGGCACGACCAGCACATACTCAGGTTTCGCATGGAACTCGGTGTGCGCCCGCGACATGAGTTCGGCGGCAAGCGCAGCACGATCCGGCACGTCAGCCAGCACGTGCAGGAAATCAAGGGCGAGCGGACGCTCACTGTCCTCACGCCCCCACCACAGGGCACGCGCGACGATCCTGGAGCCGTCAACGGCGAACCAACTCCATTCCGGACGAAGCCGTCCGGCCGCCACCTCTTCCCGGAGCGAGTCAGTGTCGACGAACTCGACCGGATCGTTCATCGCGAACCCCACGGGCTCTTCCAGCTCGGCCCGTGTCGCGGGTCGTATCAGCAAGATTGCTTCCCTTCACGACGCTTCATTGACGACAGGTTCCGAAATAGAGATAGGCCGTGTCGACAACGATAGGCACCTGACCTTCACCGTGCCGCCGGATTCGGTTTCACGTGAAACACTCTCGGACACAAAAGCGGGCCCCGGAAAATCCGGGGCCCGCATTCGATCAAGGGGGGAGTGTCAGTCCTTGAGGACAACTACTCGGCGAGACGGCTCAGCGCCTTCGCTCTCGCTGGAAACACCGGCGACCTTGGCGACGGCGTCGTGCACGATCTTGCGTTCGAACGGCGTCATCGGAGCAAGCTCTTCGCGTTCGCCGGTCTCGAGAACACGCTGTGCAGCTTCCGCACCGAGAGCACTGAGTGCCTCGCGGCGGCCCGCCCGCCATCCGGCGATGTCGAGCATCAAGCGGCTGCGCTCGCCGGTCGACTGTTGAACAGCCAGACGAGTCAGCTCTTGGAGAGCATCCAGAACCTCACCCTTACGTCCCACAAGCTTGGTCAGGTCGTCGCCGCCGTCGATGCTGACGATCGCCCGATCGCCCTCGACGTCAAGGTCGATGTCTCCGTCGAAATCGAGAACGTCGAGCAACTGCTCGAGGTAGTCGCCGGCGATCTCGCCCTCTTCGATCAGGTCGTCATCGGAATCGTCGATGTCTACATCCACATCGGTAACCGGCGCAGTGGTCTCGGTGCTCACGTCTGCGTTCTCTCCATCCACAACGATGTCAGCTTCACTGGACATTGGTCGTTCTCTTTCCTGGATCAGCGCCGTTTATTGCGCTTGGGGGAGTTGCCGCGGTTGCTCTGTGGCCGGTTCTGTTTCGGTTTCGACGTGGAACCACCACTGGAACCCGAGGGCTTCGGCTGTGGCTTCTTGAGCGAAACTTCCGGGGCGTCACCGTCGTCGTCGGCTGAATCCGCGGTCTTCAGCGCAGCCGGAGATCCCTTCTTCTTGCTGGGATCGGGACGGGCACCGGGCTTGGGCGCATTGTCGTTGCGGCGAGTGATCGCTTCCTGCTTCTTGGCTTCTTCTTCCGCGTCGATCTTGCGGAAGACGAGGTGCTGCTGACCGTAGGTCCAGATGTTGTTCGACACCCAGTACAGGAGGATCGCGATCGGAAGGAACGGTCCACCGACCAGAACACCGAGCGGGAAGACGTACAGGGCGAGCTTGTTCATGATCGCGGACTGCGGGTTCGCGGCAGCTGCTTCGCTCTGACGGGCAACAGAAGCGCGTGAGTTGAAGTGCGTCGCGATGCTGGCGATGATCATCAGCGGAGCGGCCACGAGAATGATGTTCAGCCGTGACGGAAGCTCGGGAACGTTCTCGGTGACGTAGGCCTGAAGCTGCGCAACCGGCGTCGTGATCGCGGCCGAGATGGGCGCGCCGAACAGACGAGCATCCAGGAACGACTGGACGTCAGTGGCCGAGAAGACGTAGTTCGGGGTGTTGAGGTTGTCTTCGGCGCTCATGCCCAGCTGGCCCATGCCGGTGCCGGTGCGGTTGAACGAGCGCAGGACGTGGAACAGACCGATGAACACCGGAGCCTGAGCCAAGACCGGGAGACAGCCCATGATCGGGTTGAATCCGTGCTCCTTCTGGAGCTTCTGCATCTCGACGGCCTGGCGCTGACGGTCGCCCGAATACTTCTTCTGCAATGCCTTGATCTGTGGCTGCAGTTCCTGCATCTGACGCGTCGTGCGGACCTGCTTCACGAACGGCTTGTACAGAACCGCACGCAAGGTGAACACCAGGAACACCACGGAAAGCGCCCAGGCTATTCCGTTGTCCGGGCCGAGAATGAACCCGAAGACCTTGTGCCAGACCCACAGAATCGCGGATACCGGATAGTAGATGAAATTGAGCACGGCTCTAAGTACTCCTCTGTTCGTCCGTCGGACTGTGACACGCTGCGCGTGCTTCCGGACAGCTATGGCGGCTACCCGCATCACGGTCACGACGGGCAGGGACAGGGTCCCACCCTCCAGAATGCCAGGGGGCACACTTCGCCAACCGCACCACAGTCAAGAAAAGGCCTTTGATCGCCCCGTGAGTGCGCAGCGCTTCGACTGCGTATTCACTGCAGGTGGGGGTGAACCGGCAGGTCGGCATCCTCAAGGGCGACACATACGTCCGGTACAACTCGATACAGAAGATGAGAACAGTGGCGGGAGCGCGACGCACAGCCTTCAACACCGTGATGACACGGGAGGCTCTGGGAGTCTCGATCTGCTCAGAGAGCGGAGTACTCATGGCTCTTCACTTACCGACACCAATAGGTTCATTTTGGTCAGGCCCCCGCGCAACTGCTTGGCCAGTTCGGCTGAACTGGCGGTAGCTGCACCCGGAAGTGCGCGGATAACCACGTCTGTCTCCGGTGAAACCTGTCCGACGAAATCTGCACAGATATGACGAAGCCGGCGTGCGACTCGATGTCGAATCACCGCCGGCCCGACAGCCTTGCTCACGATCAGCCCGAACCGGGGACCGTGATTTGTTACTACCAGCGCCTCTACTTGCTCGCGATCGAACGCGTGCACGACAAGGTCGCGTCTTCCCATACGACGTCCACGTCGCACCGCCACGGAGAAATCCGCGTGGCGACGCAACCGGAACGGCTCAGGCAACACCCCGAGCTCCTGAACTCGAAATCAGATCAGGCGGTGAGGGAATCGCGGCCCTTACGGCGACGCGCCGAAACGATTGCACGACCCGCACGGGTACGCATACGAAGACGGAAGCCGTGAACACGCGCGCGGCGGCGATTATTCGGCTGGAACGTCCGCTTGCCCTTGGCCACGGTCAACACTCCTCGAAGTTCATTGACGCCTCCCGGCGTCATTCAGTGATCGACGCCTTACGGCGCCTTTGGATACAACAGGTACAGAACAATCAGCTTCACTCGTTGTGGCTTGGAAGACCGTTCCGACCTGACATATGTAGCCAGCACGAAGCGATCACCACCAGCGGGTGACCGTTCGAGGTTACTTACCACCGTTGCCAAGGTCAAACCAGCCCGATTCAGGGCCCTCCCGCGGCAACTGCGGCGACACGCCGACACTTCCATTATTCCGAAGATTCCGTTCGCGGTGTGCATACGGCCGTGACCTCGAGCGGGCCGGCAAGTGTGACCTTGGCAACAGTTCCGCTACGGAACGCAGGTGACCCGAAGGCAACCCGGACAGTTCCACCCGCGCACGCTCTCGACAAGGCCTCATCAGCACATACGGGCACGAGCACCGGACGCGACCCCGAATCCCGAGTTTCCACATTCATCCACAGGGCTGTGAGTGTTGACGCATCCCCGACACCAAGTGGCGAACGCCTCGAGTTCCGACAAAGTTGCAGGTAGATCAATTTCTCGGTCACTTTGACGAATTTGGTTGACGAAAAAACCGACTCGATGCAGGTTTGTCCACATCTGTGGATAATTGTGTGGAAACACAGCCCAGGTGGCATATTCGTAGCCTGTTACGGGGTTCTCACCCCGGGTGGTAATCCACCGAATCATTCGACGCCGCAGCCATACGCTCGGCAGCTGCAGCACACCCACTGTCGGCGAAACACGGGAAGGAACCACGTGAACGACGATCCCAACGCGCTCGCACGGGTCTGGGTCGACGTGGTTGCAGAACTCACGAGTGATGACCCCGGAAGTAATCTTCCGGCTTTGAGCAGCAAGCAGAAGGCATTTGTCCGTCTGGTGAGGCCTCTCACACTTGCTCAGGGTTTTGCACTCCTCTCGGTTCCATCGCCATTTGCTCAAGAGACGATCGAGCGCGATCTACGCGAGCCGATCCTGCAGGCACTCGGACGCCATCTCGGCGGCCAGGTCGAGGGACTCGGTGTCCGCATTGCACTCGAAGACGATGCCGACGCACCCGCCGAACCGGTCGAGGAGCGCACGGGCAGCCGTCAGTTCGAGTCGGTCAACTCATCGGGCGCATACCGTCGGCGCAGATTCACCGAAGGCGACGGCGAACCTTCGGACTCCGAGACTGCCGAGACCGAAGAAGTCGACGACGACCGCGAAGCACTCGCGAGCGTTCACGAATCGTGGCCGTCGTACTTCACGAAGCCGCCCGCTACTCCTTCTGCTTCGGGGTCCGGCGCCAACAGCCTCAATGCGAAGTACACCTTCGACACTTTTGTGATCGGATCGTCCAACCGATTCGCTCATGCCGCTGCCGTCGCGATCGCGGAGGCGCCGGCGCGTGCGTACAACCCCTTGTTCATCTGGGGAGCTTCGGGCCTGGGCAAGACGCACCTTCTTCATGCGGCCGGCCACTACGCACAGCGGCTGTTCCCCGGCATGCGGGTCAAGTACGTCTCGACCGAAGAATTCACCAACGACTTCATCAACAGTCTTCGTGACGACCGCAAGGTCGCGTTCAAGCGTCGCTACCGGGAAACGGATGTCCTGCTGGTCGACGACATCCAGTTCATCGAAGGCAAGGAAGGTATTCAGGAGGAGTTCTTCCATACCTTCAACACCTTGCACAACGCGAACAAGCAGATCGTCGTTTCCTCGGACCGTCCGCCCAAACAGTTGGCAACCCTCGAGGAGCGTCTGCGGACGCGCTTCGAATGGGGCCTGATCACCGACGTTCAGCCGCCTGAGCTCGAGACGCGTATCGCGATTCTGAGCAAGAAGGCGAGGATGGATCGCCTCGAGGTCCCGCACGACGTCCTCGAGTTGATCGCCAGCCGTATCGAGCGCAACATTCGTGAACTCGAGGGCGCGTTGATCCGCGTCACCGCTTTTGCCTCGCTCAACCGCCAGCCGTTGGATCTGACGTTGGCCGAGGTGGTCCTGCGAGATCTGATGCCCGATTCGTCGAGCCTCGAGATCAACGCGGCGACGATCATGGCGGTGACGGCCGAATACTTCAACATGTCGATCGACGACCTGTGTGGGCCGGGTAAGGCCCGGCCACTCGCTCAGGCCCGCCAGATCTCGATGTATTTGTGCCGTGAGCTCACTGATTTGTCCTTGCCGAAGATCGGTCAGACGTTCGGCCGTGACCACACGACGGTCATGTACGCCGACAAGAAGATCCGTAAGGAAATGACGGAACGCCGCAAGGTGTACGACCAGGTTCAGGAGTTGACCGCAAGGATCAAGCAGCGCTCCAAGCGTTGACCTGCACTTATTTCGATCGATGCCGCTCGAGGCAGAGGTTCCCTCGAGCGGCATCGGTGTATTCGAAGGGTTCCACGTGCGGTCCCCTCGAGTCGAGGGCGGTTGGCCACCTCGAGGGACGACACGCCGGAGTCAGACACGCCGATGAGAACAAACTCTTCGTTTCTTGTGAAAAGTATTCACATCTGTGGATAAGTGTGTTGATAACTCCGAAAGTCTGTGGAGTTCTCGAGGAGGAATCCGAAAACTTTCAGAGAGTGCACAGAGGGGGTCGATTGGTCCTCGAGTCTGTCCTCGAGAAGTGCACAGGCCCTCGAGGGGACCTACCAGCGTCGACAACCGTTGCTCCACAGATTGCACAGGACTTATTACTACTACTGAGAATTTCCTAGGAAAAGCTCTTTGAAAATAGTTCTGGGGACAACTCCTGTTGAGAACCTCGCCTCAGGCTGCGCTCGCCGCGGCTTCGGCTTTCCACTTGCGCCCTCGAGGGCATACGGTGGGCATCGCTTGGTCTGTGTCAGACTTCAAGTGAGCTGATGCAGATCCGCAGCAGACGAACATGCCTACCGAGAGGAATAACCCGGCGATGGAGCTTGGAAGCCTGAAGTTTCGCGTTTCCCGGGAAGAGTTCGCTGATTCAGTAGCGTGGGTTGCTCGTAGCCTGCCCTCGAGGCCGCCCGTGCCGGTTCTCGGCGGAGTTCTTCTCGACGCAACCGAAGCCGGCCTCACCGTTTCCGGGTTCGACTACGAGGTATCCGCGCAGGTCCGTGTCTCGGCAGATGTCACAACTGCAGGTCAGGCACTCGTCTCCGGACGCCTCCTTGCCGATATCACCAAGTCGCTTCCCAACAAGCCGGTCGATGTGACCCTCGAGGGCACTCGCGTGCTCATCTCCTGCGGAAGCGCCAAGTTCTCCCTGCCCACGATGCCGGTCGAGGACTACCCCCAGCTTCCGACGCTTCCCCAGCAGTCCGGGTCCATTCCCGTCGACCTGTTTTCCGAAGCCATCAGCCAGGTAGCCGTTGCAGCCGGCAAGGACGACACCCTTCCGATGCTCACGGGTATCCGTGTCGAGATCGAACAGAATTCGATCGTCCTCGCCGCTACGGACCGTTTCCGTCTCGCCGTGCGTGAACTCGAGTGGACTCCGGCCAATCCCGACGTCCAAGCAGCTGTTCTCATCCCGGCCAAGACTTTGTCCGAGTCCGCGAAAACGCTTGCCGGCAATGCAAATTCGCCGGTCGAGTTGGCTCTCGGTTCCGGTACGACGATCGGAAACGACGGACTCCTCGGCATCGTCAACGACGGACGCCGCACCACGACGCGCCTCCTCGACGCCGAGTTCCCGAAGTTCCGTCAGTTGCTGCCTGCTCAGCACACCGCGATGGCAACGGTCGAGGTCACGCCTCTCATCGAGGCCATCAAGCGTGTAGCACTCGTCGCCGAGCGTGGCGCACAGGTTCGCATGCAGTTCTCCGCTGACGGACTGCTCCTCTCTGCGGGTGGCGACGACGCCGGCCGCGCGGAAGAGACGCTCAACGCGTCGTTCCAGGGCGAAGCACTCACCATTGCGTTCAACCCCGGTTACCTGATCGACGGGTTGAATTCGCTTCACAGCGAAAACGTTCTGTTCGGCTTCACCACTCCCAGCCGTCCGGCTGTTCTTCGCCCCGCGGCCGAGGAAGAGCCCACGGCAGACGAGTCCGGTAACTTCGCTGCGCCCTCGAGCGAGTACACGTACCTGCTGATGCCGGTTCGCCTCCCGGGCTGAGTGGAACCCCGCACTTCAGTTCGCGCCTGACCAGGGAGAACAGTATGAAGATCGGACTCGTAGGTCTCGGCAAGATGGGCTTCAACATGCGTGAGCGCTTGCGCGCTCATGGCCTCGAGGTGATCGGATACGACCCTCGACCGGAAGTCACCGATGTCGGGTCACTTGCCGAACTAGCTGCATCCCTCGAGGGACCTCGAGTCGTCTGGGTGATGGTTCCGGCCGGTGAAATCACCCAGAGCACCATTGCCGAACTGGCGGATGCCCTCGAGGGCGGTGATCTGGTCATCGACGGTGGGAACTCGCGTTACACCGACGACGCTGTCCATGCCGAGCTTCTGGGCGCCCGTGGGATCGGTTTCCTCGACTGCGGTGTCTCCGGTGGCATCTGGGGCCGTGAGAACGGCTACGGCCTGATGGTGGGCGGATCCGAGCCCGACGTCGAGAAGGCAATGCCGATCTTCGACGCCCTTCGCCCCGACGGCGACGCTGCAGACGGTTTTGTCCACGCCGGCCCCGTCGGTGCTGGTCATTACGCGAAGATGGTGCACAACGGCATCGAATACGGCCTGATGCAGGCGTATGCCGAGGGGTACGAGCTCCTCGAGGCGGAAAGCCTGATCGCGGACGTTCCGGGCGTGCTCCGAGCTTGGTCGAAGGGAACCGTCGTACGTTCGTGGTTGCTCGATCTGCTTGTCGACGCCCTTGAGGAGGATCCGGAGCTTGCGCAGATCACGGGCTATACCGAGGATTCCGGTGAGGGCCGCTGGACGGTAGAGGAAGCCATCAAGCACGCTGTCCCCGCTCCCGTCATCTCCGCTGCTCTGTTCGCGAGATTTGCTTCACGACAGGATGATTCACCGGCCATGAAGGCGGTGTCGGCCTTGCGCAATCAGTTCGGTGGTCACGCGGTCAAGAGCGCTTCGCCCAAGAATTCGGCTTCTGGAAGCTAAGTGTTCGTTCGTAGATTTTCGCTGCGTGACTTCCGATCCTGGGATTCGCTGACGCTTGACCTCACGCCGGGAACAACTGTCTTCCTCGGTTCGAACGGGCACGGTAAAACGAACGTCCTCGAGTCGCTCGGGTATCTGTCGACGCTGTCCTCTCATCGAGTGTCCACGGACGCACCGATGATCCGCAGCGGTTCCGCCAGTGCTTTTGCCGGTGCAACGGTGGTCAACAACGGGCGCGAACTGACCATCGACGTCGAACTGATCGAGGGAAAGTCCAACCGCGCCAGGATAAATCAGTCTCCGACGCGTCGCCCACGCGAAGTGCTGGGGATTTTGCAGTCGGTGATGTTCGCGCCGGAAGATCTGTCGTTGGTACGTGGTGATCCTGGTGATCGTCGACGCTATCTCGACGAGTTGTTGACGTCGCGGATTCCCCGAATGGCTGCTGTCCGTGCGGATTACGACAAAGTGCTGCGTCAGCGCTCAGCCCTACTCAAAACTGCTGGTGCGGCTTTGCGTCGCGGTTCTCGTGGTGGTGAGTCCGACAACGTCCTCTCCACCCTCGAGGTGTGGGACGGGCATCTGGCCGCTCACGGCGCACAATTGTTGGCCGGGCGCCTCGAGTTGGTCCATGATCTGGCGCCGCATCTGGCGGAGTCGTATCGTTCCATCGCACCCGAATCCCGGCCGGCGTCGATTCGATACAAGAGCAGTCTGGGGTCCTCGTTGGATCCCGAATTCACCGATCCTGCAAGGATTTCCGGTATCGACGACGTTGCGTACCTCGAGGAGAGATTCCACCACGAGTTGGCGCAGATGAGGTCGAAGGAAATCGATCGCGGAGTGTGTCTGGTCGGTCCGCATCGGGACGATCTGGAGCTGATTCTCGGTGACAGCCCGGCGAAAGGCTTTGCAAGCCATGGTGAATCGTGGTCTTTCGCGCTTTCGCTGCGGCTGGCAGGTTTTGCCCTGTTGCGCGCCGACGGCAGCGACCCGGTCCTGATGCTCGACGATGTCTTCGCGGAATTGGACCGTCGTCGGCGTCGTGCGCTCGCCACCGTTGCAGCCACCGCCGAACAGGTGCTGATCACGGCCGCCGTTCCCGAGGATGTACCGGACGAACTCGAGGCGGCCAAGTTCGGCGTCGAAGCCTCCGATACCGGAGACGGTCGGATATCCCGGATAGTGCCCGTAGGCTCGACAGATCAGGAGGTCGAGTTCGATGACTGAAGACAGCAGCGCGGCTCCGGAGCCCGAGCTCAAAGGGATCGATCTGGCGCGCCGTGCCCTCGAGGAGGCACGCGCGACGGCAAAGGCCAACGGCAAGGCCGTCGGGCAGGGGCGATCGTCGCCCAAATACGGAAGTGGCCGACCGCGTCGACGCAGCGGTTGGTCCGGCCCCGGCCCGGATGCGCGGGACCCTCAGCCGTTCGGCGCTCTCACCAGCGCTATCTCCAAATCGCGTGGGTGGTCCCCCAAGGTGTCCGAGGGCACGGTCCTCGGTCGGTGGCCGCAGGTCGTCGGAGAAGACATCTCCGCGCACGCCGAGCCGATCTCTCTGAAAGAAGGTGTTCTCAGCATCTCCGCCGAGTCGACGGCGTGGGCTACCCAGTTGCGCATGATGCAGTCCCAGATTCTGGCCAAGATCGCTGCTGCCGTCGGTGACGGCGTCGTGAAGACACTGCGGATCACCGGTCCGAGTGCGCCTAGCTGGCGCAAGGGAGAAAGGCATGTGAAAGGCCGCGGACCTCGCGATACGTACGGCTGAGGAAAACTCAACCAGGCCCTGGTTCTACCTATTACTTCGTGTTACAGTTAAAACTCGCTAGTGAGTGAACTGTGTCACAAGGCTGTCGTTCCCCACCGATCGGCAGGCATGAAGGAGTAGCTAGATGTCGCAGAAGATATCGACACCCGCTTCGTCGTTCGCCGAGCCGGATCACATCCTGTTGCAGGCTCGCAATGTCGAGTTCGACTGGTCCGATCTGCCCATGCACTGGATTCCGGGCGATCCGTTCAGCACACACGTTCTCAACGTGCTTCACCTTCTCCTCCCCGCCGGTGAGGAATGGTTTGTCGAGACCTTCAAGGAAGCTCTTCCTCTGATCGAGGACGAGAAACTCCGTGAAGACGTCGTCGGATTCATCGGCCAAGAGGCGATGCACTCCAACGCGCACTCGGGTGTCCTCGTCCATCTCAAGGAAAACGGCCTCGATCCGACGCCGTACACCCAGCAGATGGAGTGGGCATTCTCGAAGCTGCTCGGACCGCGTCCGATGACGGGTCTGCGTGCCGAGAATCACCTGGTGGAGCGCTTGGCGATCATCGCGGCCATCGAACACATCACTGCTTTCCTCGGCGACTGGGTGCTCAACGCCAAGGGACTGGACAAAGCCGGCATGCACCCGACCATGCTTGATCTCCTTCGCTGGCACGGCGCCGAAGAAGTCGAACACCGAGCCGTCGCGTACGACGTTATGCGCTACTTCGACAAGCGTGAGACCCGCCGGATCCGTACCCAGATCCTCGTCACGCCCGCAATCGTGTGGCTGTGGATTCGCGGTACCCGGTTCTTGATGCGCAACGATCCCGAGCTTGCCGCTCAGGCTCCCAGCCGTCGACGCCCCCACCTGTCCGATTTCATCGCGGCCGGTAAGCGCGGCACAGTTCCCACGTCGTTCGAGCTGGTCAAGCGGATGTCGACCTACTTCAGCAAGTCCTATCACCCCAGTAACGAGGGCTCGACCGCCCAGGCGGTGCAATACCTCGCGTCGTCACCCGCAGCTCAGGCGGCTGCACGGTGATTTCACTCTCGAGGGTCAAGGACGTCATCTCCGGGCACGACGGGTTGCCGCGTTTTCCGGCGCCACCCGATTTGTCCGGAAAGAACCGTCCCGACCGTGCCATGCGCATCACGGAGTTATTGGCGGACAAGTACCTTCGGGTGTTGACGGCCTACGACTACAACCCCGAGATCGCTGGCCACAACCCCGACACGGCCATGAACATGGTGGTCAGTACGCGTGAGGTGGTGGCGACCGACGAGAACGTCGTTCGCCTGCGCTTCGAATCCGCAGACGGCTCACCGATTCCGCCGTGGCATCCGGGTTCGCACCTGGACTTCCATCTACCTTCGGGTCTGCGGCGTCAGTATTCGCTGTGCGGCGACCCTGCCGACCGCACGGGGTACAGCGTCGCGGTGCGCCGGATCCCCGACGGCGGTGGCGGTTCCATCGAGATGCACGCTCTCCAGCCCGGTGAGCACGTCACGGTACGCGGACCACGCAACGGCTTCCCGTTTGTCGGAGAAGGCAGCGCGTTGTTCGTCGCCGGCGGCATCGGTATCACGCCGATCATCGCAATGGTCCGTGCGGCAAGAGAATTGGGGATGGACTGGTACTTCGTGTACTCGGGCCGCTCTCGTGAATCCATGCCGTTCCTCGACGAGATCGCAACCTGGGAACCCGAGCGTGTCTTCGTGCGCCCGGACGACGAGTTCGGATTGCCCACCACCACAGACCTTCTCGGACGAGCGCCGGTCGGCGGCGCCGTGTACTGCTGTGGCCCGACGCCGATGCTCGATGCCGTCCGCCGCGGTTTCCGCGATACACCCTCCACCGCTTTGCATTTCGAGCGGTTCGGGGCTCCGCCGGTGATCGACGGCAAGGAATTCGAAGTGCAGCTTGTCAATTCGGGACAGGTGCTCACCGTGCCCGCCGACGAGTCCGCGCTCGACGTCATCAAGAAGGCATTGCCCGGTGTCGGGTACTCGTGTCAGCAGGGTTTCTGCGGAACCTGTCGTGTGAAGGTGCTCGCGGGTAAACCCGATCACCGCGAAAGGCGTCTGACCGACACCGAACAGGAAACGGAGATGCTCATCTGCGTATCCCGTTCCGACGGTGGACGTCTCGTTCTCGATCTCTAGATATTTCCCGACTCCGAAGGGTTCGACAATGTCGAAGCACTCTCCTGTCCATGCCGTGACCGCGCGTCGCGTGACCAACGGTTCCGTCAGCCTGGCCGTGTTCGAGCAGGGCAAGGCGGACGGCGAGACCATCGTCCTGGTGCATGGTTGGCCCGACACCCATGAACTGTGGAACCGCATCGTGCCTTTGCTGGCAGACGACTTCCGCGTCGTCAGCTACGACAGCCGCGGGGCCGGTGAGAGCACAATCCCCTCGAGGGTGCAGGACTACCAACTGAGCGCACTGGCCGGCGATCTTTTTGCCGTCATCGACGCGGTCAGCCCGGGCAAGCCGGTGCACGTCCTCGCGCACGACTGGGGATCCGTCGAAACGTGGGAAGCGGTCTGCGAGCCGGGTGCCGAAGAGAAGATCGCGTCGTTCTCGTCCATCTCGGGCCCCAATCTCGATCATCTCGGCAAGTGGATCCGGGCGAGCGCGTCCAAGCGTCGTTTCCTCGGCCCGGCGGCGCAGGGAATTGCGTCGGCCTACACCGTTCTGTTCCAGATTCCCGGGCTGTGCACCCTTCCGTTGCGTCTGTGGTTCTCCAAGCACTGGCCGGCATTTCTGGGCTTCTTCGACGGTCTGGACCCCCGTGTGGTCAACACCGCGCCCACCATCGCCGACGACATGGTGAACGGACTCAAGCTTTATCGCGCGAACATCCGGCCGTCTCTCGGCAAGCCGCGGGATCGGTACACGGACGTGCCTGTTCAGCTCATTCTGAACAAGTACGACAAAGCCGTTCGTCCGGTGGGATACGAAGACACCGAAAAATGGGTCTCCGACCTGCAGCGACGTGAAATTGCCGCGGGACACTGGTCACCGTTTTCACATCCGGGCGAGGTTGCCGAACATGCGCGGGCATTTATCGCGAGCCTGAGAGAGCGTCGCTCGGAGAAGCAAAGTTCCTAGCGTTTCACCTTCCGGGGATCGTAAAAATTCGTCTGCGGCGCAGCCAGGGGTGTCATTGGCCGCTTCTAGTCGGTGCTTACCAGTAAGATGGTCAACGGTAACTAGCGGCAACATTCTCGAACCCGCTCCGACGACACCCGCAAGGGCTTGCTGACGGCTGCGCTCGAGTATTGACGGAGAAGGAGAGCTACCCACCCGTGGCTGCCCAGAAGTCAGATACAAGCACTTCCAGCAAGGACTACAACGCGTCGTCCATCACCGTCCTCGAAGGACTCGAGGCGGTACGTAAGCGTCCAGGCATGTACATCGGTTCCACCGGTGAACGCGGCCTGCACCACCTCATTTGGGAGGTCGTCGACAACTCGGTCGACGAGGCGATGGCCGGACACGCCACCAAGGTCGAGGTCACCCTCCTCGAAGACGGCGGAATCCGCGTCATCGACGACGGCCGTGGCATCCCGGTCGGCATGCACGCCTCCGGAGTCCCCACCGTCGAGGTCGTGCTGACCCAGCTGCACGCCGGCGGCAAGTTCGACTCCGACTCCTACGCCGTCTCCGGTGGTCTGCACGGCGTCGGTATCTCGGTGGTCAACGCGCTCTCCACCCGGCTCGACGTCGACATCAAGGTCGACGGCTACCGGTGGCAGCAGACGTACACCGATTCCAAGCCGGGAGAGCTCGTACAGGGCGACCCGACGAAGGAGACCGGCACCACCGTCAGTTTCTGGGCCGATCCCGAGATCTTCGAGACCACCCGCTACAACTTCGAGACCGTTGCGCGTCGTCTGCAGGAAATGGCCTTCCTCAACAAGGGCCTGACCATCACGCTGACCGACGAGCGCGCCGAGGTCATCGACGACGAAGCTGCCGAGGTGGCCGAGGCTCCCAAGTCTGCTGCCGAAGAAGCCGAAGAAGCTGCTCAGGCAGCGCCGCGTAAGTCCAAGACCCGTATCTACCACTACCCCGGTGGACTCGAGGACTACGTCCGGCACATCAACAAGAGCAAGACCCCGATCCACAACTCGGTCGTCGGATTCACCGCCAAGGGCACCGGCCACGAGCTCGAGGTCGCAATGCAGTGGAACTCCGGCTACTCGGAGTCCGTGCACACCTTCGCCAACACGATCAACACCCACGAGGGTGGTACCCACGAAGAGGGCTTCCGCGCCGCACTGACCGCAACGGTCAACAAGTACGCGCTCGAAAAGAAGCTGCTCAAGGACAAAGATCCCAAGCTCACCGGTGACGACATCCGTGAAGGACTCGCGGCCATCATCTCGGTGAAGGTCGGTGAACCCCAGTTCGAGGGTCAGACCAAGACCAAGCTCGGCAATACCGAGGTCAAGTCCTTCGTGCAGAAGGCGTGCAACGAGCACCTCGCGCACTGGTTCGAGGCGAACCCGGCCGACGCGAAAACCATTGTGAACAAGGCTGTTTCGTCGGCGCAGGCCCGCGTCGCCGCACGTAAGGCGCGTGAGCTGGTCCGTCGTAAGAGTGCGACCGACCTCGGTGGCCTGCCAGGCAAGCTCGCCGATTGCCGCTCCAACGATCCGGAGAAGTCCGAGATCTACATCGTGGAGGGCGACTCCGCAGGCGGCTCGGCCAAGTCCGGCCGAGACTCGATGTACCAGGCGATCCTCCCGCTTCGCGGAAAGATCATCAACGTCGAGAAGGCGCGTATCGATCGCGTCCTCAAGAACACCGAAGTCCAGTCGATCATCACCGCGTTCGGCACGGGCATCCACGACGAGTTCGACATCGCCAAGCTGCGCTATCACAAGATCGTGCTCATGGCCGACGCCGACGTCGACGGTCAGCACATCGCAACGCTGCTGCTCACGCTGCTGTTCCGCTTCATGCGGCCGCTCGTCGAGCACGGCAAGGTCTACCTCGCGCAGCCGCCGCTGTACAAGCTCAAGTGGCAGAAGGGTGCGCAGCCGGAATTCGCGTACTCCGACCGCGAGCGCGACGCGATGGTCAAGGCCGGCCTCGAGTCCGGCAAGAAGATCAACAAGGACGACGGCATCCAGCGCTACAAAGGCCTCGGCGAGATGAACGCCAAGGAGCTGTGGGAAACCACGATGGACCCGACGGTGCGCGTTCTGCGTCTCGTCACGCTCGACGACGCGGCTGCTGCCGACGAGCTGTTCAGCGTGCTGATGGGCGAAGACGTCGAAGCACGACGCAGCTTCATCACCCGCAATGCCCGGGACGTTCGTTTCCTCGACGTGTAGGCCTGCGGCCCTGTGAGCGGTTGAGGAGTCCCCGGACTCCTTTTCCGCGCACAGGGGCTTGCCCCCTCTTTTAAGAAAGTGAGCTCATGACCGACACCACGTTGCCACCGGACGGTCCGCAACACGACCGGATCGAACCGGTCGACATCCAGCAGGAAATGCAGAACAGCTACATCGACTACGCCATGAGCGTCATCGTCGGTCGCGCTCTGCCGGATGTCCGCGACGGACTCAAGCCGGTGCACCGCCGCGTGCTCTACGCGATGTACGACAACGGATATCGCCCCGACCGCGGATACGTGAAGTCTGCCCGACCGGTCGCCGAGACCATGGGTAACTACCACCCCCACGGCGACTCCTCGATCTACGACACGTTGGTTCGTATGGCCCAGCCGTGGTCGCTGCGTTACCCGCTAGTCGACGGTCAGGGAAACTTCGGCTCCCGCGGCAACGACGGCGCAGCCGCCATGCGTTACACCGAGTGCAGGCTCACGCCGCTCGCGATGGAAATGCTGCGCGAAATCGACCACGAGACAGTCGATTTCACCCCGAACTACGACGGCAAGACGCAGGAACCGACGGTTCTGCCCAGCCGTATCCCGAACCTGCTGATCAACGGTTCCAACGGCATCGCCGTCGGTATGGCCACCAACATTCCGCCGCACAACCTGCGTGAAGTTGCCGAGGCCATCTACTGGGCGCTCGACAACTTCGAAGCGGACGAGGAAGCCACCCTCGCGGCCGTCATGGAGCGCATCAAGGGACCCGACTTCCCCACGCACGGGCTCATCGTCGGTGGACAGGGCATCCAGGACGCCTACACCACCGGCCGTGGCTCCGTTCGTATGCGCGGCGTCGTCGAGATCGAAGAAGATGCCAAGGGCCGCACCACAATCGTCATCACCGAGCTGCCCTACCAGGTCAACCCGGACAACCTGATCACCTCCATCGCGGAGCAGGTTCGTGACGCCAAGATCGGTGGCATCTCCGACATCCACGACGAGTCCTCGGACCGCGTCGGCATGCGCATCGTCGTCACCGTCAAGCGTGACGCCGTTGCCAAGGTCGTGCTGAACAACCTTTACAAGCACACCCAGCTGCAGACCAGCTTCGGCTGCAACATGCTCTCCATCGTCGACGGAGTGCCGCGCACTCTGCGCCTCGACCAGATGATCCGTCTGTACACGGCGCATCAGCTCGAGGTCATCGTTCGTCGTACCAGGTACCTGCTTCGCAAGGCACAGGAGCGCGCCCACATCCTGCGCGGTCTGGTCAAGGCCCTCGACGCTCTGGACGAGGTCATCGCCTTGATCCGTGCGTCGCAGACCGTCGACATCGCTCGCGCCGGATTGATGGAACTCCTCGACGTCGACGAGATCCAGGCCGACGCCATCCTCGGCATGCAGCTGCGTCGTCTGGCCGCCCTCGAGCGTCAGAAGATCGTCGACGAGTTGGCCGAGATCGAACTCGAAATCGCGGACCTCGAAGACATTCTGGCTCGCCCGGAGCGTCAGCGCGCGATCGTTCGTGACGAGCTCAAGGAAATCGTCGACAAGTACGGCGACGACCGTCGTACCCGCATCATCGCCGCCGACGGAGACGTCAACGACGAGGATCTGATCGCCCGCGAAGACGTCGTCGTCACGATCACCGAGACCGGTTACGCCAAGCGCACCAAGACCGACCTGTACCGCTCGCAGAAGCGCGGCGGCAAGGGTGTTCAGGGTGCCGGCCTCAAGCAGGACGACATCGTCTCGCACTTCTTCGTCACGTCGACGCACGACTGGCTGCTGTTCTTCACCACGAAGGGCCGCGTCTACCGCGCCAAGGCTTACGAACTGCCCGAGGCGAGCCGTACCGCTCGCGGTCAGCACGTTGCCAACCTGCTGGCCTTCCAGCCGGACGAGCGCATTCAGTCCGTCATCCAGATCAAGACGTACGAAGACGCGCCCTACCTGGTGCTCGCCACTCGCAACGGTCTGGTCAAGAAGTCCAAGCTCACCGACTTCGACTCCAACCGCAGCGGTGGCATCGTCGCCATCAACCTGCGCGGTGAAGACGAACTGGTCGGCGCTGTCCTCTGCTCCGCCGAAGACGACCTCCTTCTCGTCTCGGCACAGGGCCAGTCGATCCGCTTCTCGGCCACCGACGAGGCACTGCGTCCGATGGGCCGCGCCACTTCCGGTGTCCAGGGCATGCGTTTCAACGGTGACGACGAGCTGCTCTCGCTCAACGTCGTTCGTGAAGGAACGTTCCTCCTGGTCGCCACCTCGGGCGGTTACTCCAAGCGAACCGGCATGGAGGATTACCCGGTGCAGGGTCGCGGCGGCAAGGGCGTGCTCACGATTCAGTACGACAAGAAACGTGGCACTCTGGTCGGTGCGCTCATCGTCGACGACGACGACGAGCTGTACGCGATCACCTCGGGCGGCGGCGTCATCAGGACGGCTGCCAAGCAGGTTCGTAAGGCGGGACGCCAGACCAAGGGCGTGCGTCTGATGAACCTCGGCGAAGGCGACACACTGCTCGCGATTGCGCGCAACGCCGACGAGCCCGAAGAGCTCGCTGCAGAGACCACCGACAACGCAGACAATGCCGATGGAGCTAAGGAGTCCTAGTGAGCACTCCCAACCAGCCGGGCAGTGACCAGAAGAGCGAAAGCACTTCAGGTTCGACGCCACCGAAGCCGGAGCAGGCAACTGCTCCGGCGGGGCCGCAGACCTCGAAACCTGCAGCTCCAGCGGACGGCGGACCCAAAGCTTCCGAGGCAGCTCCGGCGCCCAAGGCGCCGGAGCCGCCTCGCGGCCCGTCGGCTCAGAAGCCGGCGGGTGGGGCTTCCGACGCCGCGGGTGCGGCCAAGGGTCAAGCTCCTTCCGCTCCTTCTGTGGCTCCGGCTGCGCCGGTAACTCCGGCAAAGGGTGACGGTCAGGCTCCGCCGCAACCGGTTGCCAATCAGGCTCGTGGCAGCCAGGCGCCGCCGTGGCAACGCGGACCCCAGCCGTCGGGTCAGCCGCAGGGGCAGCCAGCTCAGAACCCCGCTGCTCAGAACCCGGCGTCCAAGGCCCCGGCGTCGAAGGCTCAGCCACCGCAGAATCAGGCTCCGCAAAGTCAGCCGCAGACCAACATCACGCGCCCAGCCGGCGCTGGTGCTCCTGCGGGTCGACCGGCAGCTCCTGCCGGGGGTAAGCCGCCTGCGGGTCCGCAGCGTCCTGCAGCGGCCGGCCCGGCGCAGGGTGGTCCGGCGCAGGGTGGTCCGGCCAAAAACCCCGCGCAGGGTGGTGCGCCGAAGGGACAGCCGCAATCGGGTCGCCCCGCTGCCGGTGCACCGACGGGTCGTCCTGCCGGCAACCCGTCGGCACGTCCCGTCGTGACGGGAACGGCGGCTGCCGCAGCTACCGGTGGCGTCGCCGGCGCGGCAGCAGCCAAGGCTGTTACACCCTCGGGCGCAAATCCCAAGGCTGGAAACGCCACGGTCGCCAATCCCACGGTCGCTAATCCGAAAGCAAAAGCCGCCGCGATCGACGGGCCGACTCGGCACATCGATCGCAAGGATCTACCGAAGGACATGCCTGACCTCTCCGAGGCCAAGCATCCGTTGCCTGCTGCGGTGAAGGGTGAGAAAACTCACGCCGTATCGGCCTCGGTCGTGGACGGTGCGCCGCTGCGCGCAACGGTCCAGATCCGTCGTATCGACCCGTGGTCCACGCTCAAGATCACATCCGTGATCTCGGTGTCGCTGTTCTTCGTGTGGATGGTGGCCGTCGGACTGCTCTACGTCGTTCTCGACGGCATGGGCGTCTGGGATCGCCTGAACAACGCGTTCACCGACATCGTTGCCGACGGCGGCTCGGACGGTCTGGTGACGGCCGGCCAGGTGTTCGGCTACGCCGCGCTGATCGGCATCGCGAACATGGTGCTTTTCACGGCACTCGTCACGATCGGATCGTTCATCTACAACCTCTGCAGCGACCTGGTTGGCGGCGTAGAGGTAACTCTCGCCGACCGCGACTGACCTGCGAAAACATTGCTCCGCCGGGCCCGTTTTGGTGTCAGCGGCCCGGTGGGGTAATCTTTGGAATCGGTTCAGGGGCCTATAGCTCAGGTGGTTAGAGCGCTTTACTGATAATGAAGAGGTCGGAGGTTCAAGTCCTCCTAGGCCCACTCCCATGTGCCGAAGAAGGGTTGCTGGAATGAAGGTTTTCCTGCTTGTCGGGGCCGGAATTCTGGTAGCTCTCGGGGTCACCAAGCTGATCAAAAGTCAGCGCGGAGACAAGGTTTGGCACGATTTGGAAACAGGATAGAACCTAGGTACTCTGACTCCGGTCAGAAAACCGAACGGGGCCTTAGCTCAGTTGGTAGAGCGCTGCCTTTGCAAGGCAGATGTCAGGAGTTCGAATCTCCTAGGCTCCACAGTAAGAAAACACCCTCCCGGGATCCGGGAGGGTGTTTTTGTATGCCGATGTACCCGATCTCTGCTCGCCCCGGCCGGTGCCCGACTTGCCCGACTTGTGTGCCCCCTTTTTGAGCGAACGGCACTTCCGGCGCACTGAAGGCGATGAACATGCCGTTCGCTCGGAGTGGGGTGGCCGGAACCGCGCCCACTATGGACCGTTCGTCCCGAATTCTCCGGAAAGTCTAGTGGTCATAACCAGCCGGGCGTAGCGTGAGGAGAACCCAATTTCAGGAGGTTCGTAGTGCTTCACAACGACATTCCCAGCCACGGTGAAATTGCCGCACTCGCGGAGGTGGAGGGGCCCACCTGCATCACCATCGTTACTCCGACTGAAGATGCGCCGCAGGATTACGACAAAGCGCGCATAGCCTTCAAGGACCAGGTCCGCTCGGCACTCGCATCGGTGGAGGATCCGGCCGAGCGCAAGCAGTTCGAGGCCGAATACGCAGAGCTCGACGACGACGACGATTTCTGGCGCTTCCAGTCGCGCTCATTGGTCACGTACGCGACGCCGGACCGTCTGGTGACCTTCCGCCTCCCCAACCGTCTGCAGGCGCTCGAAACGGTCAGCGATCGGTTTCATCTCAAGCCACTGCTCCGTTCGGTGACGTTCCCCCAGACGGCGTTTGTTCTCGCTCTGGCAGAGGGTTCGGTGCGACTGATCGAGATCGCCGCCGATCAACCGGCCGACGAGGTTCGTGTTCAGGGAATGCCGAAGAACGCTGCGGATCACGCGGGCAAGTCGTCGATCAACAGTCGCACCGAGGCGGGTCGGCTCTCGGGTTCGGACAGCCGAAAGCTGCGCGTCAATCAGTACGCCCGCGCAGTCGATCACGAGGTCCGCGGTGTGCTCGCCGGCCGTGACGTCCCCTTGATTCTGGCCGCTGCGGAACCCATCGCGTCGGTGTATCGCTCCGTGAATTCGTACCGCCACCTGGTCGACAAAACCGTCGAGGGAAACCCCGAAGCCTTGTCGACGCAGGAAGTGGCGGACGGTTCGCGTCCGGCGCTCGACGACTTCCATGCCGAGCAGCTGGCGGCGGTGCGGGACACCTTCAATGTGCGCACGGAACAGGGACGCACTCAGACGGACGTCGCCGACGTGGCAACAGCCGCGACGTACGGACAGGTCGACACCGTTTTCATCGACATCGATTCCGTCGTACCCGGAAGTCTCGATCCCCAGACGGGCGCTCTCACGACCGGTGAGTCGACCAACGGAAGCACCTACGGGGTCGTCGACGAGATCGCTCGTCGTGCGCTCCTGACGGGTGCGCGGGTGCTCGCTGTTCGCGCGGAGGACATTCCGGGCGGCGGCGCAGTTGCCGCGATTTTGCGCTTCGCCCCGTAAACAGACTGGACGCGTGTGCGCTTCGTGACCTGATTCGGGCACGGGGCGCATACGATTCCGGCATGAAACGTGTGTGGGAACGGCTGCGCCTCTACTGCAAGACGCTGCACCCGGTCGGGCTTGCCTTTGCTCTGGTCTTCTTCACCTGGTCGATGAGTCCGTCCCTGTTGCCGCGCGCGTGGTACCTGCAGGGCGTTGCGACGGGCATCTCGCTCGCGATGGGATACGGCGTCGGCGTGACGGTCGCCTGGATGATCCGCAAGTGCGGCGTCGAACCGCAGTGGTCGGATCGCACCAAGAAGATCGGCTGGCGAATCCTGTTGGTCGCGGCCGTCATTCTGGTGCCGACGTTCTTGGTCCTCGGTTCGTGGTGGCAGCAGATCGTTCGCGATCTCGTGGAAGCTCCACGCACCAATCAGGCGAATTATCTTCTGGTGCTGATGATTTCGCTCGGAATCTGGTTCATCCTGCTCGAGGCAGGCCGTGGTCTTCGTTTCACCACCAACAAGCTCACCGCCGTCGCACTTCGGTTCGTTCCCCTCGAGGCGGCGAAGGTCGGCAGCTTGATCGTCATCTTCGCCCTCGGCATCTTCATCGTGAACGGTGCGCTGTACAACGGGCTGATCGCCTTCGCGAACTGGAGTTTCTCCGGTGCGGATCACGAAACACCGGACGGCATCGAACAGCCCATGATTGCAGAGCGGAGCGGTTCGCCGATGTCCGCCGAGGCTTGGGATTCTCTCGGTCAGGAGGGGCGCACCTTCATGGGTAGCGGTCCCACTGCAGCCGAGATCTCTGCATTGACCGGACGTGAAGCGAAGCAACCGATCCGGGTGTATGCCGGACGTGAATCCTCGGACTCGATCAACGGTGTCGCACAGCGGGTCGTCGACGAGTTGGAGCGCACCGGCGGATTCGACCGCGGAACTCTCGCAGTTGTCACGACCACCGGTCGCGGTTGGGTGAACGAGGACGTCGCGTCGGCGTTCGAGTACGTCGAGGGCGGGGACACGGCGATCGCGTCGATGCAGTACTCATTCCTTCCGAGTCCGTTGGCCTTCATCGCCGACCGTGAGACGCCGATGATCGCCGGCCGCGCGCTGTTCAACGCGGTGTACGCCAAGTGGATCGACTTGCCCGTTGAGACGCGACCCGAACTGGTTGTCTTCGGTGAGAGCCTCGGCTCCTACGGTGGCCAGGCCGCATTCGCCGGCGCCCAGGACATGATGACGCGCGTCGACGGCGCACTGTGGGTCGGAACCCCCAACTTCACTGCTCAGTGGCAGGAAATCACGGACAGTCGTGACTCGGGCTCACCGGAGATTCTGCCGGTGATCGACGGTGGCCAGGCAATTCGGTTTGCCGGTGATCCGGAAGATCTGGAGCTGAAGTCGGACTGGGACGACGATCGCATCGTGTACTGGCAGCACGCCAGCGACCCGATCACGTGGTGGTCCTTCGACCTGCTGCTCAACAAGCCGGATTGGCTCAAGGAACCGCTGGGTCGCGACGTGGATCCGGGAATGACATGGGTTCCTCTCGTGACCTTCTGGCAGGTAACCCTCGACATGGTCTTCTCGGCTGACGTCCCGTCCGGGCACGGTCACAATTACGGCGAGGATGCAGCGGACATGTGGGCCAAGATCCTGCACCCCGAGGCCTGGACCTCGGCTGATACCGACAAGCTTCGTGCGCTGCTGACCACCAATCTGGAGCCCACGAAGTAGTCGTAAACGGTTGTATTTCAGCCTGTTAAGGCGAAAACCTCACGAAAAAGTGTTACGTGAGGTATGTGTTACTCTGCGTTCGCTGTGTGCCAAGCCACAGCGCAAGCGAACGTGGGGAGATCGAAACGTGAAGAGCAGAGCATGGTGGGCGGCCGGGGTCTCCGTCGCGGCACTGGTCATGGGTGCTGTGACGGCCCCTGCCGCAACGGCGGAGCCGGCGGATTTCTACACGCCGCCGGTCGAGCTTCCGGCAGGTGCCAACGGAGATCTCATCAAGAGTGAGCCGTCACCACTGCTGCTGAGCGTGCCCGGATCGAACGGTGCGTGGCCGGCAACCGCCACCAAGATCATGTACCGAAGCGAGGACGCCAAGGGCGCCCCCGTTGCCGTGACGGGCACCTATCTCGAACCGTCGAACCCGTGGACCGGGCAGGGGGCGCGTCCACTGGTTGCCGCAGCGGTGGGAACGCATGGGCAGGGCGATCAATGCGCACCGTCCAAGCTGTTCAACACCGGTATCGAGTACCAGTTCCCGACGGACGTCATGGTCGGCTACGAGTCCATCTGGGTGAACACGTTGCTGCTCAACGGCATTGCCGTCGTCGTCACCGATTACGAGGGCCTCGGAACTCCGGGCGATCACACCTACGTCAACCGTGAAGCCGAAGCGCACGCCGTTCTGGACTCGGTGCGAGCCGCTCAGCAACTCCCGAACACGAGCATTCCCGCCGACGGCCCCGTCGGACTGTGGGGTTACTCGCAAGGTGGTGGAGCTGCCGCTGCCGCAACGGAATTGAAGCCGTCGTATGCTCCCGAGCTTGATCTCAAGGGCACGTATGCAGGCGCTCCGCCCGCCGATCTGGCGGCGACGCTGCAGCAGGTCGACGGCACGTTCCTCACCGGAGTGATCGGATACGCGCTCAACGGGATCCTTGCGCAGTACCCCGAGGTTCAGCCGCTGCTCGACGCCGAGATCAACGATCGTGGCCGACAGATGTTGGCCGCCACCAAGAACCAGTGCGTCGCCGAAAGTGGATTGCAGTTCGGCTTCCAGCAGTCGTCGAGCTTCACCAATTCCGGTGAATCACTCTCCGCAGTTCTGGCGCGTCTACCCATGGCGCAGGCAATCCTCGACGAGCAGAAGATCGGCAAGCTGACGCCGGAGTCGCCCGTGCTCATTCAGCATGGCCGCTCCGACGACATCGTTCCGTTCGGCCAGGGGCAGCAACTGGCGCGAGACTGGTGCGGCAAGGGCGCGACGGTGCAGTTCTCCGTCAACGAACTGCCCCCGATCATTCCGGGACTGGCAATCAATCACGCGACGCCGTACCTGGTGGGTACCCCCGAATCCATCGGATACATGATCGATCGCTTCAACAACGTCCCGGCACCGTCCAACTGCTGAACGTGAACATCGAAAAGCCCCGGAACACAATCTGTTCCGGGGCTTTTCGTATGTCGACTAAGCGGTCTTCTCGGCCGAGTTCTCCTCGAGGCGAGGGGGTGCGGAAGCGACCGGCGGATGCTCGCGTCGGCGGCTCTTGAAGAACACCGCGCCACCGATCACCGCGACACCGGCGATGACGAACACCGTGACGCGCTTGCGGCCGCGAGGCTTCTCGGTGCGTTCCGCGGACTTCGTGGGGATAGCCTTTGCGCGCTCGACGCCCTTCTTGGCGAGGACTTTGCCCTGACGGCCCAGGAACAACCCGACCTGCCCAGCGCCGCGAGCGACCGACGTCGCGACCACCGCGGCGATACGGCGAGCGTTGTCGGCTGCCTCGGACTCCTTGATGCGAGCCGCTGTCTCTTCGAGGTAGGCGGCAGTCTCGTCGAAGGTGTCCTCGACGCGGGCGCGCGCGTGATCGAAGGTGTCGGGCAACTGCGTGCTGAGGGACTCGGTCACTCGTGTCATGACTTCACTGTGCCATAACAGTGGGGCGAGGACAGGGAGACTTTTGCGGGGCGACATCCGCGAGAACGCCGGCAATGGCACGATGGTGGTGTGACTTCAACTCATCAGACCGCAACCGCAACGCTGCACACGAACCGCGGCGACATCAAGATCGCTCTGTTCGGCAACCATGCGCCGAAGACCGTCGAGAACTTCGTCGGCCTCGCCGACGGCTCGAAGGAGTACACCACCGCAAACGCCGCCGGCACCAAGACCGGCCCGTTCTACGACGGTGCCATCTTCCACCGCGTCATCGACGGCTTCATGATCCAGGGTGGCGACCCCACCGGAACCGGCACCGGCGGCCCGGGCTACAAGTTCGGTGACGAGTTCCACCCGGAACTGCAGTTCGACCGTTCCTACCTGCTGGCCATGGCCAACGCAGGCCCGGGAACCAACGGCTCGCAGTTCTTCATCACCACCGGCCCGACGCCGCACCTGAACCGTCGCCACACCATCTTCGGTGAGGTTCTCGACGACGATTCCAAGAAGGTTGTCGACGCTATCTCCTCCACCGCCGTCGATCGTGGCGATCGTCCGGTCGAGCCCGTCGTGATCAACAGCATCACCATCTCCTGAACAGGTAAAACAAGCAGATGACGAACCCCGGTTGGGGCGGCGGTGCGAGTGAGGGCATCCCGCCCCAACCGCGGTGCGTCCGCCATCCAGATCGACCCACCGCACTTTCCTGCAATCGTTGTGGACGTCCGGCGTGCCCGGACTGCCTCCGCGAGGCGGCGGTGGGATACCAATGTGTTGACTGTGTAGCTGCCGGTCAGCGTGATGTCCGTCCCGTTCGGGGCGTCGCCGGAAACACCGTGAGCCCCACCCGTGCGGTCCCGGTCGTGACGTACACCTTGATGGGGCTCAACGTCCTGGCGTTCCTCGCCACCTTCGCGCAGTCGCGAAGCATCATGAACAATCAGGTCGGCTCGTCGATCTTCGCGAACTGGGCACTCAATCCGGGTCTGGTCGCCAGCGGTGACTGGTTCCGGCTCATCGGCTCCGGGTTCTTGCACTTCGGCATCTTGCACCTCGCGGTCAACATGTACGCCCTCTACATCCTCGGACGCGACACCGAAATCGTGATGGGCCGCTCGAGGTACATCGGCATCTACCTGGTTTCGCTTCTCGGCGGTTCCGCCTCGGTGATGGCATTCCAGCCGGTGTTCTCTTCGCTCACGGCCCTGTCCTGGACTGCTGGGGCGTCGGGTGCGATCTTCGGCATCATGGGCGCACAGGCCGTCCTTCTATTGCGTTTGCGTCGAAGCCCGGTCCCGATCATCTCGGTGATCGCGATCAATGTGATCATCAGCATTTCGCTGCCCGGGATCTCGTTCTGGGGTCACGCGGGAGGTCTGGTGGCAGGTGCCGCAACGGCCGCTGCATTCCTGTACGCCCCGCAGTGGTTGGGCGCCGGTGAGAACCGCGTGAAGGCGGTGCGGATCGGCTGGATCGCTTTTGGTGCCGTCACCGTGGTGACAATCGGAGTCATCGTGCTCCGCGTCGTTCAACTGCGCGAACAGCTGGGAATCAGTTAGCGAGCAATCCCCATCGGGTCGCCAGTGCTGCCGCGGCGGTTCGATTGGGGACGCCTACTTTCCGAATCACGCGTTCGACATGTGTAGCAATCGTTGCTGCTCCGATCCCCAGGCGTGCTCCGATGGCCGTGTTCGAATCCCCGGTCGGTATCAGTGCGAGTACTTCCAGTTCGCGTCGAGTCAATCCCATCGGTGGCTCGATCGAATGCCATTTGACGACGGCGAGGCCCCCTTGGGTCGGCGTTACCTCGAGACGAATCACCGAAGTCCCGTCGAGTGACAGGTAAGTGGCGGGGGCACCCGTTCGGGCACTTTCGGCGCCGGCGTGCCGCACCGCTATCGGCAGTTCGCGAGAGCCGTCGACGACGGTGCCGTCCGGAGCGATCAGAGCTGTCGGCCGTGAATCGGGCAACGCCTTCCGGCTGGGCTCGTATGGGTCGAGGGCAGCGGCCAACGACGCTGCGAGCAGAGCGATCGTCACTTTCGATTGATCGTCGAGATAATGCCCCGGTGTTGTACTCGCGTTGAACATTCCTAGATAGCGACCGTCGCCCGCAAACAGACACTGGCTGATGCCGTCGCTGTAGAAGGGTGTGATGACGGTATCGAACAGAACTCCGGTCCGCAGATGATCGTCGACGTCGTGCAGAACGATCGGCAGCCGCTGCCCTTGAAGCTGTTCGAAGACGGGATGTGCTGCCATTCGAGTATTGACGACGTCGAGGGATGCCGCCGGGTATCCCAGGCTCGCGACTGTTCGGTGGGTGCGTTCGGACGGATCCCACCGTGACAGTCCGGCGTGGTGGTACGGCACTGCTTCCTGCAATTCGAAGAGTGCGCGCGCCGGGACCATCGCGGGTAAGGCGTCGCGCAGCCTCAGCGCGGCAGCCAAGCGTCTCGAGGTCGGATCAGCCATCCCTGAATTATGCCTTGGGTCACAGCACGAGTCCGCTGTCTCCGCATCCCCTGATCGACGGACTCGTCCGAGCGCACCTGCTCCTAGGTTCTCCTCCATCACTGGACCTCGAGCACTTGGAGCACGACGATGGATGTTTCGGATTACGCAGCCTGCGATGCGACTGAGCTTGCCTCACTGATTGCAAGCGGGCAGGTGAGCGCTTCTCAGGTGCAGTCTGCGGCAGCAACTGCGCTGGATCAGGTGGACAGTGAACTCGCAGCAGTGGTCGGTGATCGATTCGACCCCTTGGACTACAACGCCGACGGGCCATTTTCCGGAGTGCCATTCGCGATCAAAGATCTGATCATTCACGCCGCGGGCGTCCCGCAGCGTAACGGCAGCAGGTTGTTCGGAGACGGCGTCACGTATCCGTACGACAGCCATCTGATGGCGCGTTTTCGGCGGGCCGGCCTTGCAACCATGGCGGTTACGACGTCACCTGAAATGGGATTCAACGCGACGACGGAGGCAAAGGCCTACGGCAAGCCGACCCGCAATCCCTGGGATACCACTCGCAGCCCCGGAGGTTCCAGTGGCGGATCGGCGGCCCTTGTTGCGGCAGGCGCACTTCCGATGGCTCACGCGAACGACGGCGGAGGTTCCATTCGTATTCCAGCGGCGGCGTGCGGGCTCGTCGGGCTCAAGCCGAGCCGCGGACGGGTAAGCCCTGGTCCCGACTACTCGGATCCACTGCTGGGCATGGGAATTGAATTCGCGGTCACCAGAACCGTGCGTGACTGCGCATCGTTGTTCGACGCGGTCGCGGGGACGGAGCCGGGCGACAAGTATCTGTTTCCGAGTGCGGTCGACTCGTTCGCGGAAAGTGCCGCACGGGAGTCAAGGCCGCTTCGGGTTGCCGTCTCCGTCGATTCCGGTGATCCGCGTCGGCCGGTCGATCAGCAGTGCGTACTGTCGGTGAAGGAGGTTGCCGCACAACTGGAATCGATGGGCCACCTCGTCGAGTACGCGGCGCCATCGATCGATATGGAGATGTTCAATCGTGCGAACCTCGATGCGTGGTGCAGTTTTCTTGCGCAAGCTGTGGCAGGTGCGGGTGAACAACTGGGATTCACTCCCGGCACGGATCACCTCGAAGCGACCACTCTCGCGTGTGCCGAATACGGCGCGAAACTCGGTGCGCGGGACGTTTTTGCGGTGGAGAACGTGTTCAACACCGTCCGACGTGAGTATGCGCGGTTCCTGGGGTCCTATGACGTGATCTTGACGCCGACAACCAGCTCACCGAATACCGAATTGGGACATCTCGACGCAGACGACGATGCATTGGACGCACAGGGTTGGGCGGACAAGATTTTCGAGTTCGGTTCGTTCACCGCAATCTCGAACGCGACCGGCAATCCTGCCATCTCGTTGCCGCTGCGTACCTCGTCCGAGGGCTGGCCGATCGGGATTCAGTTCATCGGTGCTTACGGAGACGAGGCGAAGCTCCTCGCGTTGGCGGGTGACCTGGAGAAGGCTATGCCCTGGGAGCATCGCAGGCCGACGGTATTTGCGCGATAGTTGTGGAGCTTTCCTCCACGTTGCGCGCCAACTCATGGGTGAACTTCACATAGGTTGAGGTCAGCGGTGCTTCTACTGTGGCTTGAGTCACTTCGTAGATAGCAACGCTGACCTTTTCCGAGGAGTACCCCTGCCATGACCTCCACCGATAGCACCACCACTGACGGTGGGGTTGCGCCGAGCGAGATCGAATCTCGCGTGGTGAAGAAGGTAGCGCGCCGGCTGATTCCCTTCCTGATCCTGCTCTATTTCGTGAACTATCTGGATCGTACGAACATCGCTTTCGCCAAGCTCACCATGAGCGCCGACCTCGGTATGACCGAGACGATGTTCGGGCTCGCATCCGGTCTCTTCTTCGTCGGCTATCTGCTGTTCGAGGTGCCGAGCAACCTGGCCCTGCACCGCTTCGGCGCTCGGCTGTGGATCGCGCGGATCATGCTCACCTGGGGCATCCTCGCCGCTGCGCTGGCATTCGTGCCGAATGTCGGCAGCCTCTATTTCCTCCGCATACTGCTGGGCATCGCCGAGGCCGGCTTCTTCCCCGGAGTTCTTCTCTACCTGACCTTCTGGTTCCCGAAGAAGTACCGCGTGCGCCTGATGGGTCTGTTCCTGCTGACGCTTCCGCTCTCGTCGGCGCTCGGTGCCCCGCTTTCGGCGGCCATCATCCAGTACGGCGACGGACTGTTCGGCCTCGCCGGATGGCGCGTGATGTACCTGATCGAGGGTCTGCCCGCCGTGATCTTGGCGTTTGTCGTCTGGTTCTACCTCACCGATCGTCCCGCCGACGCAAAGTGGTTGACCCTCGAGGAGCGCACCTGGCTGATGAAGTCCATGGCCGACGAGGAGAAAGAACTCGGCGACGCCGGTCACCAGTCCGCCGGCAAGACCCTGCGCGATCCCCGCGTCATCGGTTTCGGTCTGGTCTACTTCGGAATCACGTACGGCCTTTACGCTTTGAGCTTCTTCCTGCCCAGCATCGTCGCGGGATTCAAGCAGACGTTCGACACCGATTTCTCGCTCGTCGAGACAGGCCTGATCGTGGCCGTCCCCTACGCGATCGGCGCTGTCGCGATGGTGCTGTGGAGCCGCCATTCCGACAAGACCGGTGAACGAATGTGGCACGTTGCAGCCCCGACGCTCCTGGGCGCGGTATCAATTCCGATTGCGCTGTACCTGGATTCACCGTTCACCGTCATGATCGCGGTCTCGCTCACCGCCGTCGGCGTGCTGTGTGCACTCCCCGTATTCTGGTACCTTCCCACCACGTTCCTGACGGGTGCCAGCGCGGCCGCGGGCATCGCCATGATCAACTCGATCGGCAACGCGTCGGGCTTCGGTGCTCCGTACATCACCGGCTGGCTCACCGATGTGACCGGAAATGCCAAGGCAGGACTGTGGGTGGTGGGCGCCGTGATGCTCTGTGCCGCAATCCTTGTGGTGGCACTGGCAAAGCGATCGAGCAAGCCCGCTCAGATCTGACCGAGTTTCCCGGCACTGGCACGCAGCCGGATCAGGAGCGCAAGATCGAGCGCCTGGTCCGGCTGACGCCACTGTGTACCGATCAACCTGTCGATCGACTCGAGCCGTTGGTACAGAGTGTTGGCGTGAATCGCGAGCGCGGCGGCGGTCGCGGAGTGCTTGCAATTGTGTGACAGGTACGACGCGAGGGTGTCCAATAGCGGAACGCCGCGTCGTTGCTCCTCCTCGAGGAGAGGACCGAGGGAACGCTCTGTCAGGGCTTCCAGTTCTTCGCGGCCGGTGCGGCTGAGGAGAATTCGGTAGATGCCGAGTGAACTTGCCGGTTCCACGTGGGAGGCCCGCCCGAGAGTCTCGAGGACGTCGACGGTGTGCTGCGCCTCGACATACGCTCGCGCCAGACCTTCCGCTCCCACCGCCGGATCGGCGATTCCGACGGTCGGGTTCTCCGCCGGCTGCACCCACGCCGCCGCAACTGCTGCCGGTGACATTCCGGGAATCAGTGCGATGACTCGTGAACCATGTTCGGCAACAACGGTTCCTGACGGGAATGCAATTTCCTCGATACTGCGACGCGCACGGTCGACGGCGTCAGCCGGGCGGGCCACCACGACGGTGTACGAGCGGTCAGGATTGAGCCCGGCCAGGCGGAACTGACCGGTGACCTCGGCCGGCGTCGGCGCAGGCCTGGTGATCAGATCGACCAGAAATGCATCGCGTGCTCGGCGGGTGGCTTCCCGGGCTGCCCGTTCGCCGACCAGTGCCAGCGCAATGGCGGGAGCAGACCTTTCGAGTGCCAATCTCATGGCGGCGGTGGGTTCCTGGCGCGAGAGTAGGAACAGAACTCCGAGTTGGTCACCGGCACTGCGTACTTCGGTGGCGAACAGGAACTGCTCACCGACGATAAGCGTCACTTCCTGCTCGCGTCGGTCGGCAGCAAGGATGTCGAAAACCCGATGAACACTCTCGCTCACCCGTTGCAGTCCCGGTGGGATCTCGGATGTTCCGGTCACGAAGAACACCGGCGAACCCGTCGACGCCGAGGTTTCCTCCACGAGTTCACGGACTCCACCGCCGCGCAGGACAACTTGTGTGAGCGATCGGTCCCAGGTCAGTGTCTGTTCGAGAAGTGCTGTGCGCTTGGCAAGTTCGGTGTTCGCGGCGTTCACTTCCGCAACCGTCGCGCGATAGCGTTCGAGAGAGCGGGCATTCTCGATGGCTACCGAGGCATGAGCTGCGAGGGCGGACAGCAACGCAACTTCCTCGTTGCCGAATCGACGCTCCTGACGCTTGCACGCGCAGAGGGCACCCAGGATCTTGCCGTTCAAAGTCAGCGGAACGGCCAACAGGCCGCGCATGTTCTCGGCTCGTGCTGCGTCGTCGGCCGGTCCGATATGTGCAAACGAGGGATCGTTGCGATAGTCGGACGACCAAGCAGGAGAAGAGTTCTCGACCACTCGACCGATCAGACCTTCGCGGAACGGAACCGTGAGGCCGAGCAGTTGGGACGTGTACGCACCGCTCGTGACTTCGATGATCAAGATGTCGTCGTGAATGAGAGCCAGGTACGAAAGGTCGACCCCGAGTAGTCGTTTGGCCTGATCCACGATCTCCTGCAGGAGGGCGTGGTGATCGTGCATCGTGGTGAGCAGCGACGCGATGTCGTTGAGTGCCCCGAGTTCGGTGGCGCGCTGTCGGCGCTGAGCCAGGAGACTTCGTAGTTGAAGTGCCGATCGGGCTTCTCGCTCGATTTCGGCAGCGGCCTCGGGGGCTGACCCAGCGGCCAACTGATCGCGGTGTTCGATCAGTTCCTCGGTGGATGCCTCGGCCAGGAGAAGCTGTAGCCAGTTCTCGTGCATCCGCGCTCCCTTGTCAGACCAACTTGTCAGACCAACTCGTCTGACCAAAGATGAGTATGGAGAGAATGTCCATACAGTTTCCGGTTTCTCGGAGTAAATCTACATGGGGTGGTGTAGCGGCCGTCACTATCGTGGAGACATGACACTCCTCGAGGCGCTCGGCTCGCAGATCGATGCGGATCGACTGATCACCGACCCCGACATCATGGCGAGCTACATCCACGACGACGCCGAGTGGGCTCCATACGAGATGCCCGTCGCGGTGGTCCGCCCGCGCACAGCCGAGCAGGTACAGACAGTTGTGCAGGCGTGCATCGCCCACGGTGCGCCCGTCGTCACGCGCGGCGCCGGCACCGGTCTGTCGGGTGGAGCCAACGCAGTCGCCGGTGGCGTAGTGATCGCCTTCGACGCGATGAACGCCATCAAGGAGATCAACACCCTCGAGCGTTTGGCCGTGGTCGAACCCGGAGTGGTCAACGATCACCTTCGCGACGCCTGCGCCGAGCACGGCCTCTGGTATCCACCCGATCCGGCGAGCGCACCCTGGTCGACGATCGGCGGCAACGTCGCGACCAATGCCGGCGGCCTGTGTTGCGTCAAGTACGGCGTCACCAAGGACTACGTACTGGGCATGCAGGTGGTCACCGGAACCGGTGAGCTGGTTCGGCTCGGGCGTCGAACTGCCAAGGGAGTGGCTGGGTTTGATCTCTCGGCGCTCATGGTCGGCTCCGAAGGCACTCTCGGGGTGATCACCGAGGTGACCGTCAAGCTTCGTCCTCAGCGCGATCCCGAACGCACCATCGTCGGATACTTCGACTCCATCGTTGCTGCGGGCAAGGCCGTCGAGGCCGTCGCCGCAGACGGGCTCACGCCGTCGGCCCTCGAGTTGATCGATCGGCAGTGTCTCCTTGCCGTCGATGCCTGGAAGAACATGGGCCTCTCGGCTGACGCCGAGGTGGTCCTGCTCGGCCGCATCGACACACCGGGCGAGATCGGCGACGCCGAAGCCGAGCGAATGTTGGCCTGTTTCAACCGTTCCGGGGCTACCTGGAGCGCCAGATCCACCGACCAGGAGGAAGCCGACGCCCTGTTCTCCGCCCGGCGTCTGGCGTACCCCGCCCTCGAGCGGCTCGGCCCGGTGCTCACCGAGGACATCTGCGTCCCCAAGGCAGCGGTCCCGGAGATGTTGGCGCGCATCGAGGCCATTTCGGCCCGGCACGACACGCACATCGCGAACATCGCGCACGCGGGTGACGGCAACCTGCACCCGCTGCTGATCACGCCACACGACGACGAAGCGGCGCGGAGGCGTGCTCAGGCGGCTTTTGCCGAGATCATCGACAACGCCCTCGAACTGGGCGGAACCGTCACCGGTGAACACGGCGTCGGCCTACTGAAGATGGGCGGCTTGGCGCAAGAACTGTCACCGGCCGTCGTCGCGATGCATCACGCGATCAAGGGCGCACTCGACCCCCACGGAATCATGAACCCGGGCAAGGTGATCTGAAAGGCTGGCACCGTAACCGAATCGGTTTCCGGAGTTACGCCGTCGAAATGACGAGTTCCTACGCTCGAGTTGAACCGTTTGGCCAACTCGACGTATGGAGTCATGAATGTTCTCTTCCGATTTGACGCTGGCAAGTGTTGTTCCGCGGCGCGTGGAGACGGTCGAGGCCGTCCGGGCGGCAATCGCTCTCGACGGGGCAGCGGTCTTCGGTGGCCTGCACACCGAGGAAGATGCCATTGCCTTCGCGTCGAAGTTGCTCGGTGAGAAGTGCATTCGCGTCGGCCGCCAGTTCGAGGCGAGCGCCAAAAGTCAGGATGCCGAAGCCGCTGTCGTCGACACGCAACCGGTGGACGAACGCGGCCGCAAGCGCTCGTTCGGTATCTCCGGCGAGCGGATGACCGCCCACAACGACGGTTTCGCGTTCGGCGATTACGCTCCCGACTATCTGTTTCTGTGGTGCAAGCGCCCGGCGTACCCGAGTGGCGGCGACTCGTTTCTCATCGATGCGGTCAAACTGACGCGATTGCTCGCCTTCGATCCCGCAACAGCGGAGCTGGCCGAATTCTGTTGGAGCACAGACATCGACCATTCGGAACCGAACTTCCCGCAGAACACATTCGCGCCGATCGCCCGGACGGTGCCGAGTGGACGCAACCAGGTTCGGTATCACCCATATCTCGCGCCGATCGCCGGCGAATCGGAAGAAGCGCAGTGGCCGCTGGTGAAGCAGTGGAGTGAGGCCGTGATTCACGTGCGAGACAGCGGGCCGATGTTCCGCGCCGAAGCCGGCGAGATGATCTGCATCGACAACTACCGGGTGCTTCACGGCCGCGACGGGTACACCGACCCCGGCCGTGAGCTGTACTCGATCTGGGGATGGTCGAGCGACGCAGTCGCGGTGCCGCAGCAGGCTCTCGACATCGTGCAGCCGGACCTCGCCGCACTGGCCATGTAACCCGCGCTTACTTCTCGGGCGGTACCAAACCGTGGACGGCGAGCACGTCCAGGACGTCCTCCGGCGACGTGCCGAGATCCCAGCGTCCGAAGATCAACAGCTTCTCCGTGTCGGTGGGACGGTCGACGATGTCGATCTCGAGCATCGGGACGCGTCGACCCAGACGCGGGTAGCGGACGAGACGGACCCGGTCGATCTGTTCGCGGGTGAACTCGTGGCGGGCGCGCAGGCGCTGCACCGCGATCGACTTGGTTCCAGCGCCTTCGATCACAGCCAGGCGGGGACGCTGACGCAGGGCGAGTCCGCCCATCACGAACAGCCCGATCACCGCGAGGGCGAGCAGGAAGCGTCCGGCAGGCTCCGTGGGCGCGATTATCGAGGCGATCGCGAGGGCAATTCCGCCGCCGAACATCGCGTAGACAACACCCATCGGAGTGGCCCACGAGATCACCTCCGTGACGTTGTCACGAGGCTGTGGATGAAATTCATCCTCGAGCATGTGGATAACTTCCTAGGTTGTCCACAGGAGTTATCCACAATGGGGATGAATGACACCCATGTAATTGAATGACGGTCACGATCCGGGTCGAATCAGATACTCGCTGGTCAGCGCCATCTCATGGTCATGACAAGGCCGACAACCATGAAACCGAAGCCGACGAGGAAGTTATAGTTTCCCAAGTCGTTCATCCACGTGATCGAATCCGCGGCCAAGTAGTACACAATCAGCCACGCCAGGCCGACAAGCATGAATCCGAGCATCACCGACACGTACAACGTGCTCGACGGACCCATCTTCACCTTCACCGGAGTGCGGTTTGCCGGGTTGACTGTGTAGTCGTTCTTCTTACGGACCTTCGACTTGGGCATGACGTCCTCGCTCTACGGTGTGACCTGCATGTGTTACCTACACGCTAACGTAGCTGTGTCCAGTTGGTCACCGGCCGACCTGCACAATCCGGGAGGAGCCACGTGTCTTCGGGTGAATCTTCACGAACCGTCTGGCACATCGGTGTACTTGCCGTCTGCCTGGTAGCCGGTCTGATGGTCGCCACGGCGCAACGATCCGCCGAGGAAAACCAGCTCCAGGTCACCGAAAGCACCAGGCTCTCCGATCTTGTCCGCAGCGCCCAGGCCAATGCCGAAAAAGTTTCGGCCGACCGGGACGAACTTGCCGCTCAGCTCGATTCCCTGCAGCAAGACGCCGCTCGGTCCGACGCCGGAGTGGCCGCCGCTCTCGGTGACATCAAGAACATCTCCACCGACGCGGGACTGACGGAGATGACCGGCCCCGGCGTCGTGGTCACCATGACGGACGCCCCGCGCAACGCCGACGGCAAGTATCCGGTCGACGCCACCCCGGACGACCTCGTCGTGCATCAGCAGGACGTCCAGAGCGTGTTGAACGCACTGTGGGCCGGCGGGGCCGAAGCGGTGGGCATGCAGGACCAACGGATCATCAGTACGTCGGCGCCGCGGTGCATCGGAAACACTCTTCTTCTGCACGGCCGTACATACAGCCCGCCGTATGTGATGAGCGCGATCGGCGACGTTGCGCGCCTCGAGGCGGCACTCGCTGCCGAACCGGGCATTCGGATCTACAAGCAGTACGCGACCCGCTTCGGCCTCGGGTACACGCAGGCGACGCCGTCGCAGATCACGGTCCCCGCCTATACCGGCGGATAGCACGGGCGTTTACCCTGCTCTCATGAGGATTCTCGTCGTCGACAACTACGACAGCTTTGTGTTCAACCTGGTGCAGTACCTCGGCCAGCTCGGAACCGAAGCCGTGGTCTGGCGCAACGATGATCCACAACTGACGGCAGACCTCGAAGGTGCAGTAGCTCAGTTCGACGGCATTCTCCTGAGCCCGGGCCCCGGAACTCCGCAGCGCGCGGGAGCGACGATGGATCTGGTGAAGGTCTGTGCCGACACCAAGACCCCGCTGCTCGGCGTCTGCCTCGGACATCAGGCGATCGGTGCGGCTTTCGGCGGAACCGTCGACCGCGCGCCCGAACTGCTTCACGGCAAGACGAGCCTGGTGCACCACAAGGACGTCGGTGTTCTGGCCGGACTGCCCGATCCGTTCACCGCTACCCGCTACCACTCGCTGACAGTTCTCGAGGACACCATTCCCGAGGAACTCGAGGTGACTGCCCACACCGAGAGCGGCGTCGTGATGGCGATGCGTCACCGCGAACTGCCGATTCACGGCGTCCAGTTCCACCCCGAATCCGTCCTCACCCAGGGTGGACACCGGATGCTCGCGAACTGGCTCGCAGTCTGCGGTGAGGCGCCCCCGGAAGGGCTCGTCGCAGCCCTCGAGGCCGAGGTGGCGTCGGCGCTCGGTGGAGCCCTGCCCGCGATTCTCTGACACCTGTCCACAAAAAAGTGCCTCCCGGAAATCTCCGGGAGGCACTTTTTCACTTTGCTAGCGGTTGGGGATTCCGAGCGCTCCGACGCTGACGGTGATGACCGCGTCCTTGGAGATCTCCGATCCCGGAGGCTGCGTCTGCGACATGATCTTGCCCACCATCTCCGGGGTGAGCGTCGTGCTCTGGTTCTGCACCAGCTGCGACGCGGTTCCCGCCCAACCGGCTGCGCGAAGCGTGGTCAACGCCTCCGACACCGTCTTGTTCGTGAGATCCGGCATCGCGACCTGGTTGCCGTTGGACACTCGCAGCGTCACGGTCGAACCCTTGGTGGCCGACGTGCCGCCAGTCGGGTCGGTCGAAACAACCTGTCCCTTCGGCAGACCCGAATCGATCTCCGTGATCTGGACGACGAACCCGGCACCTTCGATGTTGGGCCTCGCCACCTCTTCACGCTGACCGGTGACATCCGGGACACGAACCTGCTCCGGACCGGTGCCGACGGTGATCGAGACCGCGGAATCGAGAACAACCGACACTCCGACGGCCGGGTCCTGATTGACGATCTTGTCGACCTCGGCAATGGTCGACGCGGCCTTGCCGATGGTCGGATCAAGTCGGAGCCCGACGGAGTTGAGTTTCTTCTCGGCGTCGTCCTGGCTCAGGCCGGTCAGGCGCGGGATCGCGACCTGCTCGGGGCCGGTGGACACGTCGATGGTGACGGTGCTGCCCTTCTCGATGCGCACCCCGGCAACCGGACGCGTCGTGATGACGTTTCCGGCGGCGATCACCTTGTCCGTCTTCTGCTGACGCTCCACCTGGAATCCGGCGTTGGTCAGCGTCGCCTCGGCGACGTCGGCGGGCTGGTTGGTCAGTTCACCCGGAACGGTCACCATCTCGACCTTCGGCGAGTTCACCCGAATGAGGAAGAACGTCACCAGACCGATCACCAGAAGCGCCGCGATGCCCATCAGGGCGTAGCGTCCGCCCTTCTTCTTGGCAGGCGGCTCGGCGGCGCGAGTTGTCCTCGCAGCAACCGGCTCGACCGGATCGGGAGCAGTGCGGTAGTTCCCGGTGTCGGAGCCGACGGCGCCGAGGATGGTGGTGCGATCCTCGTCGTTCATCACCATCGGAGCACTCGGACGCTGACCGCCCAGGACACGCACCAAGTCGCTGCGCATGTCGCCGGCGCTCTGGTAGCGGTTGGCCGGGTTCTTGCTCATCGCCTTGAGAATGATCGAATCCAGCTCGCGCGGAATGTCGGGATTGATCTCAGACGGCGTCTGCGGATCTTCACGAACGTGCTGGTACGCCACGGCGACCGGTGAATCACCCTTGAAGGGCGGCTCGCCCGTCAGAATCTCGAACAGCACACAACCGAGCGAGTACACGTCCGAACGCGCGTCCACCTGCTCACCTCGCGCCTGCTCCGGCGAGAGGTACTGAGCGGTGCCGATCACGGCGGCCGTCTGCGTCATCGGGCTCGACGCGTCGGAAATGGCACGGGCGATACCGAAGTCCATCACCTTCACGGCGCCGGCACGGTTGATCATGATGTTGGCGGGCTTGACGTCGCGGTGCACGATGCCGTTGCGGTGGCTGAAGTCCAAAGCGGCACAGACGTCCGCGATCACTTCCATCGCCTTGCGCGGAGCCATCGGCCCGGTGCTGCGCACGATGTCACGCAACGTGTCGCCGTCGACGTACTCCATGACGATGTACGGCAGCGGCCCGGCGTCGGTCTCGGCTTCACCGGTGTCGTAGACGGCCACGATCGCCGGATGGTTCAGCGCAGCAGCGTTCTGCGCCTCACGACGGAACCGCAAGTAGAACGTGGGATCGCGCGCGAGGTCTGCACGCAGCACCTTGATCGCGACGTCGCGGCTGAGTCGGAGGTCGCGCGCCAGGTGAACCTCGGACATTCCGCCGAAGCCGAGAATCTCACCCAGCTCGTAGCGGGAGGAGAGATTGCGGGGTGTCGTCATTGGTCTTGTCCTAGCGGTTCTTCAGCGTCTCCGGGATCCGCCAACGGCTCAGTGGTCGTTGTGGTCGTCGTTGTCGTCGTGGTGGTGGTTGTGGTCGTCGGAGTTGTTGTGGTCGTGGTCGGCGTTGTCGTGGTGGTTGTCGGCTCGGTCGTGGTTGTCGTCGGCCGAGTCGTCGTTGTTGTCGGCTCGGTGGTCGTCGTCGTCGGCCGAGTCGTCGTGGTGGTGGGCTTGGTCGTCGTGGTGGTCGGCAACGTCGTGGACGTGACGACGGGTGGCGTCGGGTCGCTCGGACCGTCGGTCGCGATCCAGACTCCGCCGATGATCAACGCCAACAGGATCAATCCGCCGCCGGCCCACGCCACGGCCTTCTGCCCACTGGTCAGTCCGCCGGCTGCCGCGTCGTCCGCAGCAGCGGCGCCCGTCACCGGGCCCGCGTACGTCGGCGGCATGACCTGCGTGGCACCCGTTGCCGGCAACGCGCTCGCGGCACCGGTGGCGAGCAGACCGGGCGGCGGTGGACGCCTTCCTGCCCGAACGGCTGCAACGGCGTCGGCGAACTCGCCGCCACTGGCGTAGCGGCCGGCCGGATCCTTGGTCAACGTGATGTCGATGAGCTCGCGGATGTTCGGCGGCAGGTCGGCCGGCATCGGCGCCGGGGTTTCCTGCACGTGCTTCATCGCGACGGTCAGCGCGCCGTCACCGGTGAACGGGCGTCGACCCGAAAGTGCTTCGTATCCGACGATTCCCAGCGAGTACACGTCGCTCGCCGCGGTCGCGTCCTGACCGAGGGCCTGCTCGGGCGCGATGTACTGGGCGGTGCCCATAACCATTCCCGTGCGCGTGACAGGAGAGTTCTCGACGGCCTTGGCGATGCCGAAGTCCGTGATCTTCACCTGGCCCGTCGGCGTGATGAGGATGTTGCCGGGCTTCACGTCGCGGTGCACGACACCGGCGTCGTGTGCGACCTGCAGGGCGCGGCCGGTCTGCTCGAGCATGTCGAGGGCATGCGGAACCGCCAGGCGGCCGACGCGTGCCAGGACGGCGTTGAGCGGCTCACCGTTGACGAGTTCCATCACCAGGTACGCCGTGGAATCGCCCGAGCTGTCGCGGGTCTCGCCGTAGTCGTAGATTCCGGCGATACCGGGATGGTTGAGCTGCGCGGTGGTGCGGGCCTCGAAGCGGAAGCGCTCCAAGAACTCCGGATCGGAAGAGAACTCGGACTTGAGTACCTTGACGGCGACGCGACGGTTGAGCCGGGAGTCGGTGGCTTCCCACACCTGACCCATCCCACCGGTGGCGATGAGACGGATCAATCGGTAACGATCGGCGATCAAAGCGCCGTTGTTCAACGCCACGGTTCAGCCCCCTTGGATTCCGGCTGCGATGACTGCACGACCGATCGGCGCAGCAACCGAGCCACCGGTAGCGGCGAGTCCGCGGTCACCACCGTTCTCGACGATGACGGCCACGGCGACCGTCGGATTCTGCGCCGGTGCAAAAGCGATGTACCAGGCGTGCGGCGGAGTTTCCCGCGGGTTCACGCCGTGCTCGGCGGTACCGGTCTTGGACGCGATCTGAACTCCGGGGATCTTGCCGTCGCCGCCGGTGAAGTTCTCCGAGCCGATCATCAGATCAGTCAGCGTTGCGGCCACTGCCGGCGAGATCGCCTGACCCATCGACACCGGTGACGGCGTACTGAGATCGGTCAGATCGGGTGCCTGCAACTGGGAGATCAGGTTGGGCTGCATCCGCACACCGCCGTTGGCGACGGTCGCGGCGATCACTGCATTCTCGAGCGGGGTCACCGCGACGTCGCGCTGGCCGATGCTGGTCTGGCCGAGAGCCGCGTCGTCGGAGATGTCGCCGACGGTGCTGTCTGCAACCGGCAGCGGGATCGCGGGAGTGTTGGGTCCGATGCCGAAGGCGCTGGCCTCGTCCTTGATGGCGTCGGCGCCGTCCTTGATGCCCAGTTCGACGAAGGCGGTGTTGCACGAGCGCGCGAACGCGTCGCGCAACGACGCCGTCGGGTTGGGGCCGCAGGTGCTGCCGTTGTAGTTCTCGAGGGTCGTGCTGGTGCCGGGCAGCGTGATCTGCGGAGCCGCGGTCAGCTGGTCGTCCGGCGTCGCACCGTTGCCAAGAGCTGCGGCCGTGGTGAGCACCTTGAACGTCGAGCCGGGTGGGTAGGTCTGCGAGATCGCGCGGTTGACCAGCGGATCGTTGGGATCGGCATTGAGCTCGTCCCACGCCTTCGTGGTTTCGGCGCCGTCGTGGCTGGCAAGCAGGTTCGGGTCGTAGCTCGGAGTGCTGACCATCGTCAGGATGCGTCCGGTGCTCGGCTCGATGGCGACGACGGAACCGGTGTAACCCTTGCTGGTCAGCTGGTCGTACGCCACCTGCTGCATGGCCGGATTGAGCGTCGTGACGACGTTGCCACCGCGCGGATCGCGTCCGGACACAAGGTCGAAGAAGCGCTGACTGAACAGCCGGTTGTCCGAGCCGTTGAGAATCGGATCCTCGGTGCGCTCGAGACCGGCGCTGCCGTACTGCATCGAGTAGAAGCCCGTGACCGGGGCGTACGGGTACGGATTCGGATACTCGCGCAGGTACTTGTACCGGTCGTCGGTGGCGCGGGAGGCGGCAAGCACCTGACCGGAAGCCGAGATCTGACCTCGCTGGCGTGAGTACTCGTCGAGCAGCACGCGCGAGTTGCGCGGGTCGGCTCGCAGGTCGTCAGCTTTGATGACCTGTACGTACGTGGCGTTGGCGAGGAGCGCGACGACCATCACCATGACGGCCATCGCGACGCGGCGCAGTGGAGTGTTCATACGCGCGGCATCATCTCGGTATTGGCGTCAGCGATTGGGGGCGGACCTTTCTTCTTCGTCACTACCGGCGCACGAGCCGCGTCCGAGATCCGGACGAGGATGGCCAGCAGTAGGTAATTCGCGAGCAGCGACGAGCCGCCGTACGACATGAACGGTGTTGTCAGACCCGTCAGCGGGATCAGCTTGGTGACGCCGCCGACGACGACGAAGATCTGGATCGCAATGGTGAACGACAGACCGGCGGCGAGCAGTTTGCCGAAGCTGTCGCGCACTGCCAACGCCGTACGCAGGCCGCGCACGATGAGAAGCAGGAACAGCATCAGCACAGCGGCCAGGCCGATAAGGCCGAGCTCTTCGCCGATGGTCGCGATGATGAAGTCCGTCTTCGCGAACGGCACCTGGTTGGGGCGGCCGCTGCCCAGACCTGTTCCGGCGATACCACCGGTGGCCAGGCCGAACAGCGATTGCGAGATCTGATATCCGGTATTGGCGTAGTCGCCGAGCGGGTCCAGCCAGGTGTCGACGCGCACGCGTACGTGGCCGAACATCTTGTAGGCGAAGAAGAATCCTATGGCGAGCAGTCCGCCGCCGATCACCAGCCAGCCCACACGTTCGGTCGCGATGTAGAGCATCACCAGCACGGTGCTGAAGAGCAGCAACGACGTACCGAGGTCGGTTTCGAAGACGAGAACGCCCACCGAGACGATCCAGGCGAGCAGGATCGGGCCGAGGTCGCGGGCACGCGGAAAGTCCATGCCCAGGAAGTGTTTACCGGCCGAGGTGAACAGGTCGCGCTTGGCGACGAGCACCGACGCGAAGAAGATGATGAGCAGGATCTTCGCGAACTCACCTGGCTGAATGCTGAATCCAGGCAGGCGAATCCAGATTTTTGCGCCGTTCACGCTCGAGAACTTCGCCGGCAGGATCGCGGGAATCGCCAGGAACACCAGGCCTGCGAGGCCGAGGGTGTAGCTGAACCGCGCCATCAGGCGGTAGTCCTTCAAGAACACGAGCAGCAGCACGAAACCGGTGATCGCCAGTGCAGTCCACATGACCTGCTGGTTCGCATCCGGTGACGGTGCTTCGACGCCGTTGTAGAGCGCTGTTTGTTCGTCGGCGAGGTCGAGTCGGTGGATGAGCACCAATCCCAGGCCGTTGAGCAGGGCGACGATCGGCAGCAGCAGCGGATCGGCGTACGGCGCATAGCGCCGAATTGCCAAGTGCGCGATCAGGAACAGGCCCGTGTACGCGAGCGCGTACTTGGCGAGGTCCAGCGTGATCTTCTGTTCCTGGCTCGCCTCGACGAGCAGAAGCGAGACCGTCGTGATGATGACGGCAAAGCCCAGGAGCAGTAGCTCCATGTTTCGACGGGTCGACTGGACCGGCGCCGGGGCAAAACCTCCGGGCGGACTCGGAAAAGCCGTCCCCGCAGCTGCGTTGGACGACATCAGTTGACCGTCCTGCAAGTCTGACCGGGAACTTCGGTCGGCGTCGGCGTAGTCGTGGGTGCCGCCGTCGTCGGCGTGGCCGGCTCCGCGGGCGGTGCGGGGGGCGGCGTGGTCTCCGGTGCCGGCGGGGGAGTGGGCGTGGCCGTCGTCGTCGGAACCGGCTCACAACGAGGCAGCAGATCGCCGCCGATCAGACGGATCATCTGGCTCTGCGCATCTTCACGCTTGCCGGACGGCAGCCCGGCGCGCACCTGCTCCTGCGCCGACGGCTGCAGATCCGTCACCTCGAGGATGTTGCAGTTGCTGGGAATCGCGTCGGGGGAGACGAGAGTGAGGACGTCGTCGTCGCCGACGCAACCCACCAGATCCGCGTCTTGCAGCGAGTAGCCGAGCACCGAACCGGGGATTCCGCGCAGCACCGTCACGCGGCCGTTGTCTTCGCCGACGTAGTAGTTGTTGCGGATGACGGCGCGGCCGATCACGGCGCCGACGCCGACCAGCGCGATCAGCACCACGGCGAGGACCACCCACCACAACCGGTTCCGCTTCTTCTTCGGTTCCGGTTCGGGTTGGGAGACAACTCGCTTGGGCGTCGCGCGCGGCGGACGCATGGCAGCGGCGCGGCCGGCAGCGGTGTTGGGGGGAGGGGAGTCCTCTTCCTCTTCCGTCGACGCGGCACCCGCAACGATGGGATGCGACTGGCCGTAATCGAGGTCGATGACATCGGCGACGACGACGGTGACGTTGTCGGGACCGCCGCTGCGCAGCGCCAATTCGATGAGACGGTCGGCGCACTGCTCCTGCGAGCCCTCGCGCATCGTGTTCTCGATGGTCTCGTCGCTGACCACGTCGGAGAGGCCGTCGGAGCAGAGCAGGTAGCGATCGCCGGCGCGGGCTTCGCGCACGGTGAGCGTCGGCTCGATCTCGTTGCCGGTCAACGCCCGCATGATCAGGGATCGCTGCGGGTGCGTGTGTGCCTGTTCGGCGGTGATCCTGCCCTCGTCGACCAACGACTGAACGAACGTGTCGTCGCGGGTGATCTGCGTCAGGTGGTCGTCGCGCAGCAGGTAGGCGCGCGAGTCGCCGATGTGCACGAGACCGAGCTTGCTGCCGGAGAAGAGGATCGCGGTGAGCGTGGTGCCCATGCCGTCGAGTTCGGGTTCTTCCTCGACGTGATCGGCGATGGAATCGTTGCCCTCGCGGGTGGCTGCCTCGAGCTTGCCGAGCAGATCCTCGCCGGGTTCGTCGTCGTCGAGATGCGCCAGGGCGGCAATCATCAACTGCGACGCGACCTCACCGGCCGCGTGTCCGCCCATACCGTCGGCCAAAGCCAGCAGGCGTGCACCGGCGTACACGGAATCTTCGTTGTTGGAGCGCACGAGACCGCGGTCGCTGCGCGCCGCGTAGCGGAGAACAAGGGTCACGGGCGTAGCTCGATTACCGTCTTGCCGACGCGAACCGGGGTGCCCAGCGGGACGCGTACTGCAGTCGTGACCTTGGCGCGGTCCAGATAGGTGCCGTTGGTCGAACCGAGATCCTCGACGTACCAATCAGCGCCGCGCTGAGAGAGCCGCGCATGGCGCGTCGACGCGTAATCGTCGGTGAGAACGAGCGTCGAATCGTCGGCGCGGCCGATCATCACCGGCTGTGAGCCCAGCGTGATGCGGGTACCGGCGAGGGCGCCCTGCGTGACCACCAGGTACCGAGGCACCTTCGCCTTGCCCAGCGAGGGCAGGACCTTTCCGGCGCGGGTGTACCGCGGCGGAACCCTGACCCCGGAGCCGGCATAGATGTCGGAGCGGAGAGTGCGGAGGACTGCCCAGACGAACAGCCACAGTAGGAGCAGGAAGCCCGCCCGTGTGAGTTGCAGAATCAGGCCCTGCACGGCTGTCCACCTCCTTCTATGGCTCGAGCCCCGCCGCAGCGGGGTTCGAGCATTGTCGACTGGCAGCATCATAGGGGGCTCTGGGCCCCGAAGATCACGATACTGACAGCCGCGTGACGGCGGCGCGCCGACGGACCGCCGAATGTTCGATTGTTATCGGAAAAATCCTGGCGTCCGTTTCTCAGCTCAGAGAATGCGAACCAGAATCTCCGAGTGACCTGCGCGAATGATGTCGCCGTCTGCCAGCTGCCAGTCCTGGACCGGTGCTCCGTTGACGGTGGTGCCGTTCGTGGATCCCAAATCGGACAGCATCGCGGTGCGGCCGTCCCAACGGATGTCGATGTGGCGACGTGAGACGCCCGTGTCCGGGAGGCGGAACTGAGCTTCCTGGCCGCGGCCGATGACATTGCTGCCGTCGCGAAGCTGGAAGTGGCGTCCGCTGCCGTCCTCGAGCTGCAGGGTTGCCGTCAGGCTCTGGGCCGTCGGTGCGTAACCGCCCTGCGGCTGGGCATAGCCCTGCTGCGGGTAGGCCTGCGTCTGCTCGAAGTTGCCGCCCTGCTCGTAGCCGGCCTGCTCGTACGGCTGCTGTGTGTACGCCTGCTGGTCGTAGCCGCCCTGCTGGTAGCTCTGCTGGTCGTAGCCCGGCTGATCGTAGGACTGGCCGTTGTACGGCTGCTGGTAACCCTGCTGGTCGTAACCGCCCTGCTGGTAGCCCTGCTGGTCGTACCCACCCTGGTACGCCTGCTGGCCGTAGCCCTGCTGGTCGTACGGCTGCTGCTGGTACCCCTGCTGGTCGTAACCGCCGCCCTGCTGGTCATAGCTCTGCTGGTCGTAACCGGCCTGCTCGTACGGCTGCTGCTGGTTCGGGTACGCCTGCTGGTCGTAGCCACCCTGCTGCTGGTCGTAGCCACCCTGCTGCTGGTTGTAGCCCTGCTGGTCGTCGCCCGTGCGGTAACCGTCGCCGCGGTCGTAACCGTTCTGGTACGGCGCTTCCTGGCCCTGCGGAGCGGCGTAACCGCCGTCGTCGTGGGAGTACCCGTTCCGTGCCGGCTGCTGCGGTTCGGGCTGGCGACCCGCCGGTTCGCGGCTTGGTTCGTAGCCTGAGTTCTGCGTCATGGGGCCGGCTCCTGGTTGTGACGGGACTGGATTGGAAACAGGGGGAACAATCGGTGCGGGTCGCTGAGGCGGCCGTTGTGGAGGCCGCGACGAAACCTGCGGAACATGCGACGGCGGTGATGCCTGCTCGGCGTCACCATCCGGGTCGACGGTTCCGCGGGTGCGGAACTGACCGGTGTGGAGCGTAGGCGAAGGCTCGAAAGTGACCGAGATGTCGCCGTACGTCTGCCAACCCTGATCGCGGATGAAATCCTGCAGGTGTCGGCTGAAAGCTTTGGTAGTCAGTTCGCGATCAGCTGCCAACTCTTCGTGGTCGGAGTTGTTGATGGTGATCACGTAGTTGTTGGGGGCGAGAAGGATTCCGCCGCCGAGGTGCTCGACGCGGTCACGTGCCTCCTGCTGGAGCGCCGCCTCTACTTCCTGCGGCACAACACCACCACCGAAGACCCGCGCGAATGCGTCGCCGACAGCTCCTTGGAGCTTTCGTTCGAAACGCTGCACGATGCCCATCGGGCCCTCCTCTCGCCTCGCATCTACGACGGCAAAATGCTCGGCAAGTAGCGCCGGCACCGCCTTGTCGCGTGTCGTCCAAACTGCTGTACAGGTTCCACGGTACTGTCAAATGTCGCTTCGGCAGTACCTGGCCGCTGTTTCAGCATGGTATCGGTTCTGGGCTTTTGGGTGCTCGATGTTCATCGATTCGTGCCCTGAGCTGCACGAATAGAACTTTCAAAGTTTGTCGTGATAATGTTTCGGCGTTGCTCGGGCGAGTGGCGGAATGGCAGACGCGCTGGCTTCAGGTGCCAGTGTCCTTCGGGACGTGGGGGTTCAAGTCCCCCTTCGCCCACCACAAGACGAGGCCACGAACTCATAAGAGTTGGTGGCCTCGTTTTTGTTGTCGACTAACTGGCCGCAGCCTGAATGAAGTTCAGAACGAAGTCCAATGCGGTGCCCGCAAACGGGTTGCTGACTGGTTGAGTGGCCGCGGCGGGCGCAGTGATCTGAGGGTTCATCATCCCTGGCGGCAGTGTGCCGGGTGGGAGATTGATGATGGCGTTGATGTCGTAGATGGTGTTGTCGGGACCGTTGGTCACCGAGAACGAGATACTGCCGAAGTCGGCGACCGGAGTGTCGGCTGACGCAGTACCGACTGCACTGCCGAAGGTGATCGCGGCAGCGAGCGCGCTAACACCGAGGGCGGCGGTGGTCCGGGACAAACGAGTAGGCGTTGCGGGTCCATTCACAGATGTGCTCCCTTTCGTGGTGACAGCATCCGTGCGCGGGATGCCAAGCAGCCAGGAGATTGCAACCACTATCGAGGAAGATAACGGACATTCACTCCATGGTGGGGTGGTTCGGCACGAAGTGCTTCGCCGTTCTGGAGCTATCGGGATGGGGGTCGCCGACTGAGCGTCGGTGCAGGACTTCGCAATGACGTGTTTGTAGTCACCGCTTTGATCGTGGTCCGATCACCATCTGCCAGCGGCTATGACGGCTAGGGCACCAGCGCCAGATTGAAGAACCGGTTGGCAAGGTCAATGGAGATCGCCTAGAGCCAATGAAGTATGTGGCTAGACGGTATGAGGGTCGGCCCGTTTCGGGCCGGGGACTCGCTTGCAAGTTGCCGTGGGTTGCCGAGTAGGCGAAGCCTGGATCGGTAGTGCCTACATTTGCAGGAGGCCCCGGTGATGTATCA
>NZ_LPNQ01000056.1:0-614 GCF_019266085.1 Rhodococcus sp. FH8
GGCTCTCCGCATTTGAGCGGGGCGTGTGCTGATTTCATGCTGCTGGTCTCTGCCCTCGGGTGAGGGCGATGTGGACCATGATGCGCCTTCGGTAGTTGTCCATGTTGGTGAAGCCGCATCCGACACGCTTGGTTTGCTTGATGATCCGGTTGAAGCCCTCGGTGCGGGCGTTGGTCACGTCCTCGGTGAGCGCGACGAGCACCGCTGGCCACCAGGTGTCGATCGTGGTCGCCAGGCGGCTGGTTTCCTCCATGTCGGCGCGGGCGGCGTCGTCGTAGAAGTCGTACAGCCTGCGCCGGATCTGGTGCGGCTGGTGTTCGGCCAGCAGCAGGCGCAGGCGTTCCTTGACGGCATGCGCGGCGGCGATCTCGTTGGTCGGATCCTCGGCGGCGAGGGCGGCGTTGAACCGGGCCTTTTGCTTCACGGTGAGGTGCTCGTAGCCGGTGAGCAGCAGTTGCCGGCTGGCCCAGACTTTGTCGGTGGCGGTGCCGCGGCGGCCGTGCAGTTGCCGGGTGATCCGTTGACGGACCTGGGTGACCATGAGGTTGGCGAGGGCGACGAGATGCCACTTGTCGACTGCGATCCGCGCGTCCGGCAGGGCGGTGCGGATCCCG
>NZ_LPNQ01000056.1:620-8407 GCF_019266085.1 Rhodococcus sp. FH8
GGCGGTGCGGATCCCGCCCGCGTACGGCGCGGACGGGTCGATCACGACCAGGTCGATGCCGGCCCGGAACGCGGGTGTCTGCAGCGCGAGCCAGTCGATCACGCACGCCCCGGAGCGTCCCGGGGTCAGCCCGAGAAGGTGCCCGGGCAGGGTGGGGTCGGCGTTGACGAACGAGGTCATCCACGGGTTCGACCGTGTCCAGCCGGCCTCTTCGAGCACCCAGCGCACCGACCGGGCGCGGGTCTCGTCGATGCCGAGCACGCGGGTGGGTTCCGGCTCGGGCAGCCACTGGTTGGCCAGTGCGATGAGCGCCCGGTGCGCGGTCGACCACGCCACCTGGTACTCGCTAGTGCCCCGAGTTTGAAGTTGTTTTACGGTCAGCTTTCACCAGGATCTGCTCGGCGGTTTTCGTCCACACGAACGGCTGCGCCCGCGGATTCCACCCGTTGATGAACTCTCGGATCTTCGCCGTCAGTTCGCGGACACTGCGGAAAGTTCCGCGATGAATCGCTTGGCGTTCGATGATCCCGAACCACACCTCGACGAGGTTCATCCACGACGCCGACGTCGGGGTGAAATGAACATGGATCCGCGGATTCGCAGCCAGCCACTCGCGGACCTCGGCCTTCTTGTGGGTGGCGTAGTTGTCCATCACCAAGTGCAGTTCCTGCTTCGGATACGCGCGTGCGACATGTTTGAGGAACACCAGAAACTCCTGGTGACGGTGTCGCGGCCGGCAGATCCCGGTCACCTTTCCGGTCGCGATCTCCAACGCCGCGAACAAGGTGGTGGTGCCGTTGCGGATGTAGTCGTGGGTTTGCTTCTCGGGCATTCCGATCTGCATCGGCAACGTCGGAGCGGTCCGATCCAATGCCTGGATCTGCGATTTCTCGTCCACGCAGAGCACGATCGCGTTCTCGGGCGGATCGAGATACAACCCGACGATGTCGGTGACCTTCGCGACCAGTTCCGGATCGGTGGAAAACTTGAATGTCTCACTGCGCCAAGGCTGCACACCGTACTCGCGCCAGATCCGTGCGACCGTGCCGTACCCGATCCCCAAATGTTTCGCGAGCAGGCGCGAACTCCAGTGTGTGACACCGTATTTCTTCGGCGGCGGCATCAAGGTCGCGGAGACGATCTCCCGGCGATCGAGGCTACGCGGCCGCCCCGAACGCGCATCGTCTTCGAGGCCGGCCAAGCCGTCTACGTCGTAGCGGGCGCGCCAGGAGATCACCGTCGGCCGCGACACCCCGACCAGTTCCGCGATCGACGAATTCGACTCACCTTGAGATGCGAGCAAAACAATCCTCGCTCGCTGCGCCGCACCGGAGGAGATCGACCTCGACCGCAGTCGTCGGGCCAACTCGAGATCGTCGCCGTCTCGCAAGAGTAGGGGCTTAATCCGCATGCTTGAAGTATCTCAAATCGCACTGTCAAAGAATTTTAGGCGCGCGGCACTAGCGACCTCGCTGACGGCGCGGTTGCCCGACGCGATCGCCGAACCGTTCTTCTCTCGTAGCCGGGTCGTGAGCCGCGACCGTGCCGGCACAGCGCGGGACTGCTGCGTGAATGTCGCTGTCCCACAGGCCGGTTCGCGGCACACCAAGCGCCGTTTGAGCCACCACAGATCGGTTCTTTGGCCGGAGGCAGGCAAGTCCTTGACTCGAACCAGTGGCCGCTCCTTGATCCTTGAGGTGAGCACCCCGCACTCGGGGCAGGCGCCCTCCGGGTCGATGACCTCGATGACGACACGCACCGTGTCGGCATCGATTCGTTCGAGCTGCAGGACGGTGAACTCGTCCTCCAGCCCGAGCAGCACTGACGTACCCTCGTTCATGCTCGTGGCCTCGCTGTTGTCGCGTTGTGAGAGACCAACAGCATGTCGGGGCCACGAGCCCCATCAACTACCGGGCACCCCGCTCAAGCGCGAAGAGCCTCTTAAGTGACTGTGTAACAACCAGTTTCGATGGAAGTCGCTATCTGAATTGAAATTCTGGGCGGAAATGCACGACGACCAATGGCTCTGGCAGGGGTAACTGTGCGCGTCACCGATGGCGAGGGAACCAACAGCGTCGAGATCGACATGCTCGTGACCGCCGACGCCATCACCGAAGTGCCGTCGGTTGGCTGAGACTTGTTCAGTGCCGAGCCCTGCAAGAGCGGAGTTTGCGTCGGGCGCTCCCGGTAGATCGGCGGTGGCCTTCATGGTGTGATCGCGCTCTATACGCACTGGCTTTAGTGGTGGGTGTTGCTGTCGCGGCGCGCCGTCCTGTGGGCGGCAGGAAGAATCTGGCCGACGTGTTCGGCGGGACCGAGCATGAAGCGGTCCAAGCCGGAACGCGTTGGGCTGTAGACGTACTGGAGTCGGAGGGAATTTCTGCTTCGGAGCAACCTTTGGTCGCGTTACGTGAGTTGCGTCGGGCTAATCGAGCGTTGTCGCTTACCGGTGCCAAGGTTCTTCTGGACCAACTTCTGCCACCTCGCTAGCGCAGTCGCGGGTCGCTGTCCCCGAAACGTCCGCGATCTGGTCCTGGGTCACCACTCCTGAATGATGTTGACGGTGCTCGTCCAGATCGCAGGATTGTTGACCGTGAAGGTACATCAAATCAGGACGGCATCTCCGGGTGGCTATGAGGTTCGGAGACGCGTCGGGGTGGTAATGGGCTCTTTCTTACTGGTGAGCGGTGTAGCCGTTTCACGGTGACCACCAGATCATACTTTGGTACGCTTAAAGTATGACCACGAAATTTACCATAAGTCTGCCTGACGAGGATGCGCACCTACTCGACGAGTATGTGCGTGATCACGGACTTCGTGGCCGGTCGGCAGGAATTCGAGCCGCACTCCGCCTACTCTCGACGTCCGGACTCGAACGTGACTACGCTGCAGCGTTTGCTGAAGGTGACGTAGATGAAGTGTGGGACGCTGTCACGGCAGACACCGAATGATTCGCCGCGCGCACATTCACTGGGTGGATCTCGATCCGGCGCAGGGCAGTGAAGCGGCGAAACGACGACCGGCGGTGGTGGTGAGCAACGACCGGGCCAACGCTACTGCAGAAAATCTCGGCAGGGGCGTGATCACCGTGGTTCCGTTGACTACCAATACCGCGCACGTGTTTCCGTTTCAGGTGATTGTCGAGTCCGACGAGTCAGGTTTGGCGCGAGCGTCGAAAGCGCAAGCGGAGCAAGTGCGTTCGGTATCGGTTCGGCGTCTGGATCCTGAACCTGTCGGCAAGGTCGGGATGGAGACTTTCGCCGCACTCGAGGACGCGCTGCGGCTGCACCTCGATCTGCAGTAACTTGGTGCTGTTGGGGCCGGGTGATCGCCTCGATCGTCGGGGTGCGTGTTTATGACAGCTTGAGTCGAGACCACCGTGACGGCTAGACCCAGGCCCATCTGCGACTCGCCGGACCGGTAGTGACGGTTTGAGCTGAGCCCACCTCAGTGTTGTGGCATCTGGCTTGTTCGGATGCCAGCAACTGCTGGAGGGCAGTGATGGAGACTCGAATGGAGTTGTTCGCTCGTATTCGACGTGATGCCCGGGTCGAGGGGTGTTCGATCCGGCAGTTGGCCCGCCGCCACCAGGTTGGCCGGGCAACGGTGCGGATGGCGTTGGCGCAGGCGGAGCCGCCGCCGAGAAAAGTTCCGGTGCGTTGTTCACCGAAGCTCGATCCGTTCAAAGCCGCGATCGACGCCATGCTCACCGCCGATATCGACGCACCACGAAAACAACGCCACACGGCCCGCCGAATCCTCGCCAGACTGGCCGACGAACATGGAGCGCAGCACCTTTCGTATTCGACGGTGCGTGACTACGTGCGGGTTCGGCGAGCACAGATCGACGTCGAAGCCGGACGTCGCATCGAAGTGTTCGTCCCGCAGGAACATGCTCCCGGAGCCGAGGCGGAAGTCGATTTCGGTGAAGTGTGGGTGATCTTGGCCGGGGTGAAAACCAAATGCCATATGTTCGCCTTCCGCCTCTCACACTCGGGAAAAGCTGTGCACCGCGTGTACTCGACGCAAGGGCAGGAAGCGTTCCTCGAAGGCCATATCGCCGCGTTCGAGGAAATCGGCGGTGTCCCCACCCGTCACATCCGCTACGACAATTTGACCAGTGCTGTGCAGAAAGTGATCTACGGCTCCTCCCGAGCGCGGGTGGAGAACCAGCGATGGGTACTGTTCCGCTCGCACTTCGGGTTCGACCCGTTTTACTGCCAGCCTGGTATCTCGGGGGCGCACGAGAAGGGCGGCGTGGAGGGCGAGGTGGGCCGGTTCCGCCGAAACAGGTTGTCCCCGATGCCCGTTGTCAACTCACTCGATGAGCTCAACGAGAAGATCCGCGCTTGGGACACGGCAGATAACGGCCGCCGAATCAATGACCGGATACGCACTGTCGGGCAGGATTTCGCCGTCGAAGCACCGCTCCTGCTACCTGTTCCAAGCGAGGGCTTCGACCCGGGATTGTCGCTGGAACCACGAGTCGATCGGTCAGCGTTGATCACGGTGCGAATGGCGAAATACTCTGTCCCAGCACGTTTCATCGGCAGACAAGTGCGAGTCTCGTTGCGGGCGTCGGAAGTGGTGGTCTTCGACGGCCGGGCGGTGATCGCTCGCCATCAACGGGTCATCGCCCGGGGCGGTCAGAGCCTCGATCTCGACCACTACCTCGAAGTGTTGCGCACCAAACCCGGCGCCCTGCCAGGGGCGAGCGCTTTGGCCGCTGCCCGCAGGAACGGAACATTTACCTCGAGTCATGACGCATTCTGGGCCGCGGCCAGAAAAACTGACGGTGATGCCGGCGGAACCCGCCAACTCATCGATGTCCTGCTCCTGCACCGCACCATCGATAGCGATGACGTGATCGCCGGCATTGAAGAAGCTCTGACCGTCGGCGCAGTCACCGCTGATGTCGTCGCGGTCGAAGCCCGCCGCCACGCATCATTGGAGGTCGATGCGGCTGGGTCTGATTCAGGCCGTCATCTCGTTGCTCGTCGCAGCGGCCGGGAGCAACGCGTTGTCAGCTTGACCCAACGTCGTCTCGCCGATCCGGCAGCGGTCATCGCTGGTCTGCCGGCCGATTCTCGGCCTGCGCCGACGGTCGATCACTACGACCAACTCCTGCGACTACCTGAACGCCGCAATCCCGCCCAGCCCGCTGCCCGAGCCGAGTGAAAGAAGGCCCGAGAATGGTTCGTCAATCCGTCACGGTTTCCACCACGTTGCGCCGCCGAGGTTTGACCGAGGAGGCCGCCACCGCCGCGGTCGATCAAGCGTGCCGCCGACTACGACTTCCCACCATCCGTGCCGTCGTCGAGGACGCCGCCACTGCCGCCCGCAAGGACCAGCTTTCGTACTACGGATTTCTGGCGGAGTTGCTGCTTTCCGAATGCGACGACCGTGACCGCAGAAGTGTGGTGCGGCGAATCAAGGGAGCGGGGTTTCCTCGCGAAAAGTGGTTGGCAGACTTCGATTTCGATGCCAACCCCAATATCAATCCCGCGACCATTGGAACCCTCGCCACCGGCGACTGGATCCGCAAAGGCCAACCCCTGTGTTTGATCGGGGACTCCGGAACCGGGAAATCGCATCTCCTCATCGGGCTCGGGGCTGCGGCCGCCGAGCACGGTTACCGCGTCAAATACGTCCTCGCGACCCGGTTGGTCAACGAGCTCGTCGAAGCCGCCGACGAGAAACAACTCGCTCGCACGATCGCCCGTTACGGGCGAGTGGATCTACTTTTGCTGGACGAGCTCGGTTACATGGAACTCGACAAGCGAGGCGCTGAGCTGCTCTTCCAGGTTTTGACCGAACGGGAGGAGAAAAATTCCGTCGCGATCGCGTCGAACGAGTCGTTCTCCAAAGCGCACATGTTCGCGCGAATCTGTGCGTAGTCGCGCCGAAGTTTCACGGGTTCGGCAGTCGGGTGGGGTCGACGAAGTCTGCCAGGTAGATCATGGCGGCCTCGGCGGTCATGCCGAATGCCGCGGCGACGAGCTTCGGATCCATGGTGTTGACCAGATCGATAAGGCGAGTGCAGCGGATCATCCGCGGGCCGAACCCGCAATCGTCGAGCACATGACTCAGATAGGCGACCGATGCGGGTGACCGTCCGGCCTTGGTCCCTTTGGTGACGATGACGTGCGGATTGGCGGTGCGCCAGGAGGCGCGCTGGGCCAAACAGCGCTGCACGATCGTCCAGCTCGCCGGGTCCATCGGGACCGGATGCGGTCGCTCGCCAAGCCTGACGGTCTGTCGAAGCGGATCGACATCGTCGCAGGTCAGCAGCCGGACTTCGCGACTGGAAGCGCCATGCAGCAAGGCGAGGATGCCGACCAGGGATTCATGCGGATGCACCAGCAGGTCGGTGGTCCACCGCTGGAACAACCGGCGTTGTTGCTCGAGAGTGAGCGTCCGGCCACGAAAACCCTTGGCCTCTTTCCTGTCCAGGCTCTTCGTCGGATCGACAAGGACCAGACGGTGACTGCGCGCGAATCGGAAAAACTGGCGCAGCACGGTGAGTCTTCGCTGGCGCGACTTCGGCAGGGAAACTAGGAACGCCTCGACGTCGCCGAGCTCGACGGTCGCCCAATCTTGTTTCCCGCGTTCACTGTTCAAGAACGAAGCGAAATCTCGAACGGCCGCCAGTGCGGCCTCTATGGTCGAATCGCTGCGGGGCAGTGTTCCGGCCCGGCGAGCACGGGCCTTGGCGGTAAGCATGAACTCGGCGAATCCTGCGATTGCCGGTCGCAGCGGTTCAGGGGCCGCTTCGATCCGCCGTTGCCGGCGGCCGGCGGCGAGTCGCTCGTTGTGGTCGGTCGGCATCGCCAGCCCGTGTTCGGTGAAGAAATCTTGCATCGATCTGGCCAGCGGACCCATGGAACGGCCTGAGCGGCGTGCCCTGTCGAGCAGGGACGGCGGATGATTGGAGTGCTCGTCGTCGAGCAGTCGCCCCAGCTCGGTGACCGCCACACACGCACGGCCTGGCGAATAGCCGTCGGCGAGACAGGTGATCAGGCCGGGCAGCCAATCCGGCGGGTCGGCAAGACGTGCTAGGAGATGTTCGCCGGCCACATGCGGCCGATCCGGATGGCGCTGCCAGCATCGCGAGCACATGCCGCGGCAAGCATGGCGACGCAACACGCCACAGGCGACGCAGACGCGCGGGGGCTTCTTCGAAGGGCGCGGCCTCGAACAGTGACCGCACCAGCCGGTGTCCACGCGCAGATACCCGGGTTTGCCGCACCGCGGACAGTCCTGTTGCCGAGCTTGCAGGTCGGCTTTGCGTTGGCAGCCCCGGCACAACACGGCCTCCGCGAAGCGGACCTTGTGACCGCACTGCGCGCACCGGCGGGAACAAATCACGCAACGACCTGTCTCGACGACCAGCACCCTACTGCGGCTGCAGTCAGGGCACGGCTGCTTGGCGGCCGCGTCCTTGGCGCGGGCGGTGCACCGGCAGCACAGGTCGCGGCCGATGATGCCCACCGGTCCGCCGCACTCGGCACAGTCACGCTGGCGTTTACCCATGTTCTGCAATGACTTCCAGGTCGAAGCGTCACATCGGCGGAAGCGAGCGGCCGCGGGCGTTGACGGCTTGGCGCTGCGTCGGCGCCGGTCGAATTGGCGGATCGGCAGGACGCTCGACGGGAGTGGCGTCGATCTCGAACAAGTCGTCCGGAGTGCATTGCAAGGCAGTGCACAACGCGATCAGCGTCGTCATCTTGATCTGGGTGGGTTCCTTGGTGAACAGCGCCGACACCGACGCCGCCGACATCTCCAGC